>JBEKWU010000032.1:0-45420 GCA_049512775.1 Bryobacteraceae bacterium | reverse complement strand
AATCCGGAATATCCGCAGCATGTCATGATGCTGAACCTGGATCCGGTATTCGAGCTCGGTCAGTTGCTCGAAGAGGGAATGCTGGCGCCGTTCATCCATTTCGGCGGGCAAATCGCCGGCCGCATGGACTGCGACCTGCCTCCCGGCTTCGGCTCGAATGTCTACACGGACTTCATGATCGTGCTCACCCTCAACCGGCGCGGCTGGAACGGCGTGGTCGAATTCGACTGCCGTCCGCCTCGCACCACCACGTCCTGCCAGGGACTGACCGGTTTTCTCAACGGCGCCGTCGGCTACTGGCGGATGCTTGAGGACAAGGTCGCCGCGTACTTCGCAGACGCGCAGATCGCTGACCTGGAAGGCGCGCTGATGGCTGATGAAGACAGCACCGTGGGCAGCCTCCTGGCTGCGTCGAGTGTAACCAAGGGTGTGGGTCAACTGCGCGCCAACTTCAAGGGCTTTGCCGCGGCGGCCGACGTGAACACCGACGTCATCGAGGCCTACCAGCGGCGGGTGATGAGCATTATCACCGGCACGGCAACGTAGCCGGCGACCAGCAGCGGTAAGATCGAGCCAGCTTGTGTTTCGTGGGGCAGGCGCTTGCGTCTGCCCCTGTTTTTGGGTAACGCCCGATTGTCCCATAAAAAAGTACTCATCCGGCTTTATAATTGAAACCGGGCCAGGACGGTAAAATGGAAATCTTGGCTTAGGAGATAACCCATGGCGAAAGACGCGCGCTTTCTTGGATTGGACATCAGCACCACGGCGGTGACGGCCGGCGTCCGTGGCGTCCACGGCGAAGAGGATCTGGCCGCCATCCCCATGCGGGGAACCCGCGCCTGGCACGGCCAGCCGGCCATCGAATCAGACACCCTGCCTCCCATGCTCGCCGAAGCCCTCCAGCAATTCGAGCAACGAGGTTGGAGTTTCGCCGAGCCGGGCGACCTCTGCGCCTCCGTGCGTCAGCACGACATGGTGCTGCTCGGCGCCAGCGGCGAGGTTCTGATTCCGTTCATCACCTGGCAGTGCCATGCCGCGACCGCCGAAGTCGAGCAACTCCGCAAGCTGGGGGCCGAGCAGACCGTGGGCCGCATCGAGCCGCGTTTCATCCTTCCCAAGCTGAAATGGGCGCTCAACCTCGAGCCTGCGCTGGCCGGCCAGATCCGGCGCGTCATGACCACGGGCGATTACATGGCCCTCCAGCTTACCGGCGCCGCGAGGCTGAGCGCCTCGGACGCGCTGAGCAACGGCCTCCTGAACCAGAAGACCAAAGAGCTGGCCGTCTCCGCCTTCCGGATGGCGGGGCTTGATCCGGCCTGGTTCCCGGTCCCCATCCCCAGTGGCGCGCCCGTTGGGAAGGTGGCCGCGGGCCAAGCGGCTGGCGCTTGGCGCAAGGTGGCCGAAACGCTCCAGGGTTGGACCGTGCGGGCCGGGCTGGGCGACAATCACGCCGGCGGCGTGGGATCGGGCCTGGCGGACCGCGAGACAGTCGTGCTCTCGCTCGGCAGCAGCGGAACGGTGATCCGGCGCTGCCGCCCGGACGCGCAACTGCGCGGCAACGCCGCCCGCTTCGAGTACTTCGAGGACTCGCTCCTGCTCGAGATGCTGGCCGATTGCGCGGTCTGGTACGACCGCTTCGTGCGCGCCTACAACACCCAGGGCCTGGCCTACGACGAGCTCAACCAGTTGGGGATCCGCGCCGGGATCGCGGATCTGCGCTTCGTCGGCCAGGCGCACACGGACCAGGGCTGGCGGGAAGTCTACCCCGCGGATTGGGACAGCCTCTCGCTCGGCGCGCGGGTCCTGTCGACGCAGTCCTCGATTGCCGTGCACGTGCTGCGGCTGACCAAGGACTTGCTGGGCGAAGTCTGCGACACCGGCGTGCCGCCCATCCAGCGGTTCGTGATTACGGGCGGACTGTCTCGGTCGCCATTGATTCAGTCGGTTCTGCAGGCCGGTTTGCGGCGGCTGATCCCGGATTGCCGCGTGCTGGTGAGCAGTCGACAGGGTCCGCTGGCCAACAAGGGAGCCGTGCTGGGCGCGCTTTTCACCGCCATGGTTGGCACCCCCGGTTATCCGGACTTGCCCTCGGTCATCCGCCAGCTTTGCACGTTGCACGAAGTCCAGGCGCCCGCCGTCGCTCCAGAATTCCAGCAAGGCCTGGAAGCCTTCCTCGGCGCGAACGTTTAAGCCAATGAAGTAGAATCCCGATAGGAGGCGCACCTGTGCAATTTGGAATTCATTCGCTCCTTTTTGCCGAGACGTTCGTCGAGAAGGATCTCCCCCTGCTGGACAAGTGCAAGCGCATGGGATTCGACGCGGTCGAGATCATCCCGTTCGATCCCGACGGCTTTCCCGCCCGAAAGGTCCGTGCCGTTGCGGCCGATCTTGGCATGACCATCAACACGGGATATGGCATGCCGGAGCAGTACAACATCATCTCGCCTGATGTCTCCGTCCGCAAGGCGGGAATCGAGTTCTCCAAGCGGCTCATCGATCTGAGCAATGAGGCGGGCGCCAAGCTCTTTGGCGGCATGATCTACTGTGGTTGGGGCTACCTGACTGGCCGGATGCGCACGGAAGATGAGTGGAAGTGGGGAGTCGAAGGCTATCGCGAGATCGCTTGCTACGCTCAACAAGACTCGAAGTTGATCCTGGGCATCGAACCGGTCAACCGCTTCGAATCGCATTTCATCAACACTGCGGCGGATGCGGTGAAGTTCATTCGCGACGTCGGTGTCCCGAACGTAAAGGTCCACCTCGATACGTTCCACATGATTCGTGAGGAGAACGACTTCACCGAATGTGTACTCCAGACCGAGGGTCATTTGGGGTACGTGCACGCTTGCGAGAATCAGCGTGGCATCCCTGGCACCGGGCTGACACCCTGGGTTCCGTTTTTCCGCGCGCTTATGCAGGTGGGCTACGACGGGTGCGTGACCATCGAATCGTTCGACCCCAATATGGAAAGCATCGCCAAGCTCTGCTGTATCTGGCGCAAGTTGGCCGATTCGCCCGAACAACTCGCCACCGAAGGATTGAGATTCCTCAAGGACGTCTACCGGCAGGTCTACCTTGACCGGTTGCCAGACAACATCTCCATCTAAGCCACGTTACGCGGACAACCCTCAACACAAGAACCTGTTCTTGTTCCATCAACTGACCATGGGGCTGTTCGCAATCCTCGCCGTCGTCTTCTTCTGCATCACGTTTCTCACGACCAAAGAGCGAATCCAGCCCGACCCCAGTCAGAAGTCCTCGCTGGGGCAGGATCTCAAGGACCTGGGGAAGAACATCCCGTGGGTCATTCTGTTCCTGGTCACGGTGCTGATCTTCATTGGGCTATCCATACGCAGCGCCACCATGCTGTACTACTTCAAGTACTGCGCGGGCAACGAAAACCTGTTCAGCCCGTTCAATATTGTCGGGGTCATGTGTTCGACCGCGATGGTGAAGCGCTATGGCAGCAAGAACCTGTTTATCGGCGCCCTGGCTCTGTCCGCCGCGTTTGCGGGGATGCTGATTCTCGTGCCGGCGACCTCGGTTCCACTCGTCTTCGGCCTGGAGGCGCTCCGTCAGTTCGCCTGGGGCCTGACCGCGCCGCTGCTCTGGGCCATGATGGCCGACGTAGCCGACTTCTCGGAATGGAAGACCGGGCGTCGCGCCACGGCGATGGTGTTCGCCGCCACGGTGTTCGGCTTGAAGGCCGGGCTCTCGATCGGGCGCGCGATCGCAAGCTGGATTCTCTCGCTGTTTGGCTACGTGCCCAACGCGGCCCAAACCGCGGACTCGATCCTCGGCATCAAGCTTCTGGCGAGCGTGTTCACGGCGGTCGCGTTCTTCCTCGGCGTCGCGTGCCTCTTCTTCTATAAGATCGACGCAGCGACGGGCGGCCGGATGGCCGAGGAATTGAACGAGCGCCGCAAGAAGTACGCGTCCTAAACCCCCTTGCCGGCGGGATCGTAAGGGAGCATCGCAGGCCTGGTGTCCTGTCCCGCGTAACTCCTGTCCGCTTGCCGACGCGCGCGGCTCGGTAGCTTGGCCGAGCCGCGACCGCCAGGGAGCGGCCCGTTGTCGGAATTCAAGCCGCGCGCCGATAGGCGGCTGCTACTTCTTTTCCGGCATTGGAGGCAGGGGCACCGAGACGTGCTCGTGCACCACGAGCCAGTTATCGCCGCGCTTCTCCCAGATCACCGTCCAGCGGCCTTCCAGGTTCTCTGTCTTACCGTCCTTGGGCACCATTTCCGCCTGCCACGTGGCCGTACCCCAGGCCACGTTGCCGCGACGGTGGGTTTGGATGTCCTTCGCCAGCGTGAACTTTAGGGAGCTCAGCCCAGCGAACATCTTCTGGCTGGCGTCGGCGTACTCCTTCCAGCCGGTGTACTTCAGTGGAGAAATGTCATAGAAGACGTGCTTGGCTTCCGCATCGTAATACGGCGCGGGCTTGGAGATGTCCAGCGTGCTCCAGGCGTCAATGATCTTCTGCATCAGCGCCTTGAGTTCTTCGGTGACTTGTGCACCCTGGGTGTCGGGTTGAGCGTAGACCGGCGCCAGGCCTGCGGCCAGCGTCAGTGCGAGCAGTAGAATCAGCGTGCGAATCTTCATCGGTGGCCTCCTCTTGGCTCTTGGCTAGCAGGGTAGCGCGAAACGAGCCCGGAAGCAAAGCCCTTCACCGCTTAGAAACGCGGCATCAGGCCGCCGGGCAGCATGGGGAACGCGGGTTCGTCCTCCTCGCCCTCCAGGAAGACCTCGAAGAGCTGGATCAGGAGTCCGCGCCGCTTCGCAAGCTGCCGGCCCTGGCTCTTCAGGAACGCGAAGCGGAAGGGCGAGTGGGTCTCCAGTTCCGCCAGGTACTCGGCGGTGTACAGATCGGGCGTTTCGCCGGCGGAGCGGATCAGCATGGACCGGGAGCTCCGTCGGATCAGCTCTTTGAGCGCCCGGCAGTCCGGCCCGGCCAGGCCATCCATCCACTGCATCACCCGCTGCCCGAAATGCAGAGTCCGGCTGGTCACCTCATCCAACGGCTGCCGTCCGGCGTGCTCCGAAAAGACGGTGAGCATCCCGTCCTGGCGGTCCTGGCGGACGTCTTGCAGGTCGTCGGCCAACTGCAAGAGCACTCCCCAGCCGAAGATGAACCGGGCCTGCTCCCGAGAAAGCGATCCGGCGGCCAGATACCCATCCGCCAGCACCGAGGCGCCGCCCTTGTCGAAGCTGAGCTTCACCACGTCGATTCCCTGCCGGGAGAGACCGTGACGCAGCAGGCGGATGCTGTTCTCCTGCGCGCGATGGATCTCGAGCAGGCTGGCGAAGACCTGGGGCCAGTCGGCGCGGCGGTACTGTTCTTCGATCAGGCCGATCAGCCGCCAAATGGCGTCTTCGCGATCATTCGCAGGAGCCACCCCGTCCCCGGCCAGCCGCCGCCCGAACCGGCCGCTGAAACCGAGCTTCGCGTCACGGGAGATGGAGGGGGCGTCCAGGTAGTTGTCGGTGTAAGGATAGAGCATGCTGTAGGCGAAAATCGCCGGCGTCACGTGCATGTTCCGGCCCAGCAGCATCTGGAGACCGCACGCGGTCCAGGCATTCCGGCTGGCTTGCAGGATGTCGGCGGTGCTTACGGCGGGATCGAAGCGCCGCGCGCGCCGCGCCAGTTCCGTGCCGATGGCCGAAAACCCGCCGTCCAGCAGCAGTTCAAGATGCCGGTCTTCGAGGTCCAGGCCCGTCCTGCCAAGGCGTACGAAGGCGGAAGTAACGCGATTCCGCGCCGCGTCCCGCTCGGGCCTGCTGCGCGGCAAACTGCGCAGCTCGGCCTGAAGGCTCGCGAGAAACCGCTCCAGTTGCGTTTCCCGAGCCGCTTGCTCATCGGGAGTGAAGGTGCGCTCGAAAGACGGCAGCGAGACGGAGCTCTCCTGCCAGAGAGCGATCAACTCCTGAAGCAATTCGGTCACTTGCTCCTAGGGCAGCGCTTCCATTGCTTCGGCGATCTCCGCGCCGGGATGCTCGTAGTCCTGCAACCGGCCGGAGAGATAGGCGTCGTAAGCGGCCAGGTCGAAGTGGCCGTGCCCGCTGAGGCAGAACAGGATGGTTCGGGGGCGGCCTTCCTCGCGCGCCTCGGCGGCTTCGTCGAAGACGGCCCGGATGGCGTGCGCGGCCTCCGGCGCCGGCAGTATCCCTTCCACCCGCGCGAACTCGACCGCCGCCTCGAACACCGGGAGCTGCTTATAGGCCCGTGCCTCCATAATCCCGTTCTTGATCAGGTTGCTCGCCAGCGGCGAGGCGCCGTGGTAACGCAATCCGCCGGCGTGGATGCTGGGGGGCACGAAATCGTGTCCCAGCGTGTACATCTTCAGGAGCGGAGTCAGCTTGGCCAGGTCGCCGTAATCGTAGGCATAAGCGCCGCGGGTCAGGCTGGGGCAGGCCGAGGGCTCCACCGCCATGAGCCGCACTCGCGATCCCTTCAGCTTCTCGGGCACGTAAGGTAGCGCGATGCCGCAGAAGTTGCTGCCGCCGCCGAAACAGCCGATCACCACGTCGGGCTGGTCCCCGGCCAGCGCCATCTGCGCCCTGGCCTCCTGCCCGATGACCGTCTGGTGCAGCAGGACGTGGTTCAGCACGCTGCCCAGCGAATAGTTCGTGTCGCCGTGCGTGGCGGCGTCCTCGACCGCTTCGCTGATGGCGATGCCCAGGCTGCCGGGCGAATCCGGATGCGCCGCCAGCACCGCCTGGCCGGATCGGGTGTGCGGGCTGGGGCTCGGGAAAACCTCCGCCCCCCAGGTGTTCATCATCATGCGGCGGTACGGCTTCTGGTCGTAGCTGACCCGCACCATGTAGACTGTGCACTCCAGCCCGAACATCCGGCAGGCCAGCGCCAGCGCGCTGCCCCACTGCCCCGCGCCGGTCTCGGTGGCCAGCCGCTTGATGCCCGCTTGCTTGTTGTAGTAAGCCTGCGCAACCGCCGTGTTGGGCTTGTGGCTGCCCGCCGGGCTCACGCCTTCGTACTTGTAATAAATGCGGGCCGGCGTGTCCAGCGCTTTTTCCAACCGCCGCGCCCGAAACAGCGGCGTGGGCCGCCACAGCCGGTAGATGTCGAGCACCTCGCCGGGAATGTCGATGGCGGGATGGGGAGAGAATTCCTGCTCGATCAGCGCCATCGGGAAAATCGGCTGGAGCGCCTCGGTCCCGATGGGCTGGCGCGTGGCCGGGTCGAGCGGCGGATCGAGCGGCTCCTTCAGATAAGGCAGAACGTTGACCCACGCTGGCGGGATCTGGTCGTCACGAAGCACGTACTTTGTGGTCTCGGACACGCAACACACTCCTTGAAATGAAACCGTCCATTGTAACGCGGTCTTGGCTTGGCAGGTTATCCTGCGGAGATGCGGAGTTCGTCGCGCCGCGAGCCCGGCACGGGCCGCCTGGCGTTCCTGGTGGCCACTGGCATCCTGCTCAGCCGCCTGGTAGGGCTGGTCCGCCAGCGCGTCTTCTCGCACTATTTCGGCCAGGTTTCGGACGCCGCCGACGCCTTCAACGCCGCTTTCCGCATTCCCAACTTCCTTCAGAACCTGTTCGGCGAAGGGGTGCTTTCGGCATCCTTCATCCCCGTCTATTCCGGCCTCCTGGCGCGCCAGAACGACGAGGAGGCGGGCCATGTGGCGGGCGCCGTGGCCGCGATTCTCGCGCTGGTCACGTCGGTCCTGGTGCTGGCCGGAGTGCTCGCGACACCTTACCTGATCGACGCCATCGCGCCCGGCTTCAGCGGCGCCAAGCGGGAATTAACCATCCGGCTGGTGCGCATCCTGTTCCCCGGCGCGGGGCTGTTGGTGCTCTCGGCCTGGTGCCTGGGCATCCTCAACAGCCACCGGCGATTCTTCCTCTCCTACACCGCTCCGGTGATCTGGAACCTGGCGATGATCGGGACGCTCGTCGGTTTCGGCGGGCGCATGGGCCAGTTCCCTCTGGCGGTGGCGCTGGCCTGGGGGTCGGTGGCGGGCAGCGCGCTGCAATTCGGCGTGCAGCTTCCCTGGGTGTTCCGCCTGGCGCGCCGCCTTCGTTTCTCGCTCAGCCTGCGCTCGGAAAGCGTTCGCACGGTGCTCGGCAGCTTCGTTCCGGTCTTCATCAGCCGCGGCGTGGTGCAGATCAGCGCTTACGTTGATACGCTGCTGGCGAGCCTGCTGCCGACCGGAGCCGTGGCCGCGCTTTCCAACGCGCAGCTTCTCTACACCCTGCCGGTGAGCCTGTTCGGCATGTCCGTATCGGCGGCGGAACTGCCCGCCATGTCGGGCGCGGTGGCCAGCCAGGCGGACGTGGCCGGCGACCTTCGGCGGCGGCTGGATGCGGGCCTCCGCCGGATCGCGTTCTTCATCGTGCCCGCCGCAATGGCGTTCCTGGCGCTCGGCGACGTCATCGCCGCGGCGCTCTTCCAGACCGGCCTGTTCCGCCACGCCGACGCGATCTACGTCTGGGGAATCCTGGCCGGGGCCACCGTGGGCCTGCTCGCCACCACGCTGGGACGGCTCTATTCCTCCACCTATTACGCGCTGATCGACACGCGCACGCCGCTCCGCTATGCGCTCGTGCGCGTCGCATTGACGAGCGCGCTCGGTTACTTCTGCGCTCTGCCTCTGCCCGGCATCCTGGGCATCGAACAGCGCTGGGGAGTCGCCGGGTTGACCGCCTCGGCCGGAATCGCCGGCTGGGTCGAGTTCGCGCTGCTGCGCCGCACGCTCAACCGGCGCATCGGCACGACCGGCCTCCCGCTCGGGTTCGTGGCGAGGCTGTGGCTCGCCGCGGGCGCTTCGGCCGCCGCCGGATGGGCGATCAAACTGGCGATCGGGCCGCGGCATCCGGTCCTGGCCGCCGCGCTCATCCTCGGGCCGTATGTTGTGGTGTATTTCGGTGCCGCCGCGGTGCTGAGAATCGAGGAAGTGCGCGCGGTGCTGCGCCGCATAGTATAGTCCCTCAACTTTCCGCCGATTGGGCACTTCTTCAGATTCTTGCCCAGAGCCGACGTTCTTTGATAGACATAGAGAATGCTTCCCTATAGGGGTAGGACAAAGCTGGCCAGGTCCTGGCATCTGTAAGTAGCGGGAGCGTCTTGGGAGGGGACATGGAGAACCGGCAAAAGCTGGGTTACAAAGGTCCCGTGTGGAAGGTCACCGAGCACTGGCAAGCTCCGTTTGAATCCACAAGGGAATTCGAATTCGACCGCGGTGGGATACTGATCGGGGCTGCGAAACCGGCAGTGGAAGTGCATGTAGGCGAGGGCGGTGGCCGAGTGGAAATACGCGACGTCGCCAGATACGATGCGTGGTCGATGGAAGGTCTAAACGGCGTTGCCTTCTACACACGGGGTGCAGCCGTCGCCGAAACTAATTTCAGCTCTCAAGGTATTCCCGTTCAAACCATATTTAAGAGTGACCGCAATGAGGAACTGTCGCGCATTCACTACCTCTGCGACGAGAGAGGGCGTGTTCTGGAGGCAAGTCAACGCGATCGGGTGCCCCCGGCTCTGCACCCACGGATGGCCACTTGGCCTGAAGCCGCCAGGGAGGCGGCACTCGAAGCTCTCGGTAACTTCATGGGTCCGGACGTCGTGCTGCGGGTGACATTTCGATATGACGAAGGAGATCGGCTTCTGGAACAGTCGTCGTATTTTGGGGACCGGCTCCACCAGCGAATAGTCTGTACGTACAACGAGAATGGCGACAAGGTGACATTCGAAAGCACCGACGAGCAGCCGTACCGGTTTGAATATGAGTATGACCAGTGGGGGAATTGGACCCGGCAGGTCGTCCAGCATCCCACGGGAGCCGCCGAGGGCCGCCGGCGGATCACGTACTATGAGTAAACCGCGGCGCCTTCACCCATGAGATTGGCAGCTTCGGGACCGGTGTAGTCGTCAGCCGGCAACGATGCGGCCAACTCGGCCTCGGCCGCAAAGCCGATACTCGGTTCCTCAGGCTTGACATCGGGCCAAGAGGGGCGGGGCTCGCCGCCTCGGCCGGAGTCGCGGGCTGGGTCCAGCTCGCGCTGCTGCGCCATACGCTGAACCGGCGCAGCGGCGCAACCGTGCTGCCGCTGGGGTTCGTGGCGCTCCGGATCAAATAGTAGTACACTAAAGATAGTTGATAGTGCTACGCTAATATCTGGAGCCGCATATGGACTTCAATCGTTTCACCGAAAAAGCTCAGGATGCCGTCCACCAGGCCCAGTCCAAAGCTGTCCGTTACGGCAACCAGCAGATCGATGTCGAGCACCTGCTGGCTACCCTACTCGAGCCGGAGGACGGACTGGCCCCAGCCATTCTCAGCAAAGCCGGCCTCAACCTGGAGGGGCTGCGGCGCCGCGCCGAGCAGGAGCTCGAGCGCCTGCCCAAGGTCTCGGGACCCTCCGGCCCGCCCGACCAGATCTACGTCACCGGCCGGCTCAACCGGCTGTTGACTCAGGCCGAGGACGAGGCCCGCCGGCTCAAAGACGAATACGTTTCGATCGAGCATCTGCTGCTGGCGATGACCGAGGACGGCGGAGCAACCGGCCGCATTTTCAAGGAGTTCGGCATCGCGCGCGAGCGGCTGATGCGGGCCCTCCAGGAAGTTCGCGGCAACCAGCGCGTCACCTCGCCGACCCCCGAGACCACCTACCAGGCGCTGGAGCGCTACGGGCGCAACCTCACCGAACAGGCCGCCCAGGGCAAACTGGACCCGGTGATCGGGCGCGACGAGGAGATCCGCCGGGTCATTCAGGTGCTTTCCCGCCGCACCAAGAACAACCCGGTGCTGATCGGCGAGCCCGGCGTCGGCAAAACCGCGATCGTCGAAGGCCTGGCTCAGCGCATCGTCCGTGGCGACGTTCCCGAGGGGCTGAAAAACAAGCGGGTGGTCACACTGGACATGGGCGCCCTGATCGCCGGCGCCAAGTACCGCGGCGAGTTCGAGGAGCGTCTGAAGGCGGTGCTCAAGGAAGTCCAGTCCTCGGAAGGCGAGATCATCCTGTTCATCGACGAGCTGCACACCGTCGTCGGAGCGGGGCGTGTCGAAGGCGCCATGGATGCCGGCAACCTGCTCAAGCCCATGCTGGCGCGGGGCGAGCTGCACTGCATCGGCGCCACCACGCTGGACGAATACCACAAGCACGTGGAGAAGGACGCCGCGCTCGAGCGCCGCTTCCAGCCGGTGCTGGTGGACCAGCCCTCGGTCGAGGACACCATCTCGATCCTGCGCGGCTTGCGCGAGCGCTACGAGGTGCACCACGGCGTGCGCATCAAGGACGCGGCCCTGGTCTCGGCCGCCGTGCTCTCGAATCGTTACATCAGCGACCGCTTCCTGCCGGACAAGGCCATCGACCTGGTCGACGAAGCCGCGGCGCGCCTGCGCACCGAGATGGACTCCCGCCCCACCGAGCTCGACGAGCGCCTGCGGCGCATCATGCAACTCGAGATCGAGCGCGAAGCCCTCAAAAAGGAGACCGACCCGGCTTCCAAGGAACATCTCGCCAGGATTGAAAAGGAGCTGGCCGAGCTGCACAGCGAGGCCGACGCCCTCCAGGCGCGCTGGCAGAACGAAAAGCAGGCGGTAGGGCGGCTGCGCAGCTTGCGCGAGCAGATCGAGCAGACCCGCGTCGAGATGGAGCAGGCCGAGCGCCAGTACGACCTCAACCGCGCGGCCGAGTTGAAGTACGGCAAGCTCATCCAGCTCGAGCGGCAGTTGCAGGCCGAGCAGGACGCGCTGGCCAAGCAGGATGGCGCCTCCCGGCTCATCAAGGAAGAGGTGGACGAAGAGGACATCGCCCTGGTGGTGAGCCGCTGGACCGGGGTCCCGGTCTCAAAGCTGCTGGAAGGCGAGATCGGCAAGCTGCTGCACCTGGCCGACGAGATCCACAAGCGCGTGGTCGGCCAGGACGAAGCGGTCGCGGCGGTTTCCGAAGCGGTTCTGCGCGCGCGCAGCGGCCTCAAGGACCCCAACCGGCCCATCGGCAGCTTCATCTTCCTGGGGCCTACCGGCGTCGGCAAGACCGAGCTGGCGCGCGCGCTGGCCGAGTCGTTGTTCGACGACGAGCGCGCCATGATCCGCATCGACATGTCCGAATACCAGGAGAAGCACGCCGTGGCGCGACTGATCGGTGCGCCTCCCGGCTACGTGGGCTTCGAGGAGGGCGGGCAGCTCACCGAGGCGGTGCGGCGCCGGCCCTATTGCGTCATCCTGTTCGACGAGATTGAGAAGGCCCACCACGACGTCTTCAACGTCCTGCTGCAAATCCTCGACGATGGCCGGCTCACCGACGGCCAGGGCCGCACAGTAGACTTCAAGAACACGCTCGTGATCATGACCTCGAACCTGGGGAGCCAGCACCGCGAGCGGACCCGAGAGGCCATGCTCGAGGACCTGCGGCACCACTTCCGCCCCGAGTTCCTGAACCGCGTCGACGAGATCATTTTCTTCCACTCGCTCTCGGAGGCCCAGCTCAAGCAGATCGTCGAGATTCAGCTCGACCGTCTGCGCGCGCGCCTGGCCGAGCGGCACCTGCGCATCGAGCTGACCGACGCCGCCCGTACCTTCCTGGTGCGCACCGGCTACGACCCCAACTACGGCGCGCGCCCGTTGAAGCGCGCCATTCAGAAAGAAATCGAAACGCCCCTGGCCCGCCTGATACTCAAAGGCGACCTCCGCGACGGCCAGACCGTCGAGGCGGACCTGGACGCCGCGCGCGGCGAACTCCGTTTCACCCCACGCGCGGCTCCCGCCGGAGCGTAGCAATCTCCGCGCAACTCGTTAAGAGTACTGGCCAGCGGAACCGATAAGTGGAGTGTGATGTCAGGGTTTTGCGGTCTGGCCCTCCTGCGTCCGGGGATCTCGGTAGCTGTTCCCGCGTTTGCCGGAGTCGCGCCTCCCCTCCTGTTGGGGCTGGCGGCTGCGCTGCTCCCCATCCTGGCCGCTCTTTCATGGGCGCTGTTCCTGAGGCGAGAATTGGACCGGCTGAGTGGAGTCGTGAGCGCCACGCTCGTGTCCACAACGGATGGAATTCTGATGGTGGATCATCGCGGAAAGGTCGTCGCATTCAACCGAAGGTTCGCCGAGATGTGGCGCATTCCCGACCCCGTCCGCGATTCCCAAGAAGACAACCAGGCCCTCGCATGCGTCCTCAGTCAGTTGAAAGAACCCGAGGCTTTTCTCTCCCGGGTGCGAGAGCTGTACGCAACTCCCGAAGCACATAGCGATGACGTTTTGCAGTTCAAGGACGGTAGGGTCTTCGAGCGGCACTCGGAGCCGCTGCGTGTGGCCGGAAAATGCATCGGGCGGGTCTGGGCATTTCGGGACACCAGCGACCGCGCGCGGGCGGAGGAAGCGCTGAAGCAGGAGCGCAACCTGTTACGCGCCCTGATGGAGGGTGTGCCGGAATACGTCTACGTGAAAGACAGCGAAAGCCGGTTTCTCCTCGCCAACAAGGGGGTCGTCGAACTGATGGGCGCGGTGAGCGCGAACAACCTCTTGGGAAAAACCGACTTCGACTTCTTTCCCAAAGAACTGGCGATGCAGTACTACCTCGACGAGCAGCGCATCATCCGGACCGGCCAACCCTTGTTCAATCGGGAGGAGCCCTGCCAGGGTCCCGCAGGCGAACCGAAGTGGAACCTGACCACCAAGGTGCCCTTCGACGACGGGTCGGGCCGGATCATTGGAGTGGTGGGTTGGGGCCGCGACATTACGGAGCAGAAGAGGATTGCGGAGCAGTTCCAGCAGGCAAAAGAAGCGGCCGAGGCCGCCAGCCGCGCCAAGAGCGAGTTTCTGGCCAACATGAGCCATGAAATCCGCACTCCCATGAACGGCATCCTGGGCATGACCGAGCTGGTCCTGGGTACGCAACTGAGCGTCGAGCAGCGCGAGCACCTCGAAATGGTCGACTCCTCGGCGCATGCCTTGCTGACGGTGATCAACGACATTCTGGATTTCTCGAAGATCGAAGCCCGGAAACTCCAGTTGGACTGCGTCGACTTCGACCTCCGCGAGAACCTCGAGGCGACCACAAAGACGTTCGAGATGCCCGCTCAATGGAAGGGGCTTGAATTGGTCTGCCGCGTTCGGCCGGAGGTCCCCGCGCGGGTCCGGGGCGACGCCGCCCGGCTGCGGCAAGTCGTCACCAACCTGCTGGGCAACGCGCTCAAGTTCACGGAACGGGGCCAGGTGGCGCTGGAGGTCGGCTCCGACCCGCCGGACCAGGACAGCGTCACGCTACACTTCACGGTTCGCGATACCGGCATCGGCATCCCGCGGGAGAAACAGGAACTCGTGTTTCACCCTTTTTCACAGGCGGACAGCTCCACCACGCGGAGGTACGGGGGCACGGGCCTCGGATTGACGATATCCGCTCGCCTGGTGGAAATGATGGGCGGCCGCATCTGGGTGGAGAGCGAAGTCAGCCAGGGCAGCAGGTTCCACTTTACCGCCCGGCTGGGCCTCGCCCAGGCCGCGGAGCAAGCCAGGCCGGTCGACGTCCCCGTGCGGGTAGCCGACGACCACGCCACAGACCGGCGCGCCTTGCGCATCCTGGTGGCCGAAGACAATCGCGTGAACCAGATTCTGATTGTCCGGCTGTTAGAAAAGCGTGGTCATGCCACGGTGGTGGCCGGCAATGGCCGGGAGGCTCTGGCAGCCCTCGAGAAGCAGCCCTTCGACGTGGTGCTGATGGACATGCAGATGCCGGAGATGGATGGCTTCGAGGCCGTGGCCATCATCCGGCAGAGGGAGAATGGCACCGGGGCCCACCAGCCGATCGTAGCCTTGACGGCGCACGCGATGAAGGGCGACCGGGAAAGGTGCCTGGCAGTGGGCATGGACGCTTATCTGTCAAAACCCGTCCGCCCGGAGGAACTGTTTGAGGCAATCGATGCGCTGATCCCCGCGCGGCCGGCCGGCGCTTCTCCGCCGTAACCGCCAGCCGCTCACCCTGGGCCGGTTTCGAACTCGCCGCGGGCCAGGCGGCGCACGAAATCCACGTCGCCGTCCAGAAAATCGTAGTGCGGCAACCGCTCGCGCGCTTCCCAGCGGATCTCGGTGAAATCGAGGTTCGCCGGTTCTCCCGAATACCGCGTGACGCGGAAGAAGATGAGCAGGATCGGGGTGCGCGCGGGGTAGCGGTACTCGTAGCGCGCGATCTCGGCGCCGATCTCGGCCTGGATGCCGAGCTCCTCCTCGAGTTCGCGCCGGAGGGCCTGGCGCGGCGTCTCGCCGGCCTCGACCTTGCCGCCCGGGAACTCCCACTTCAGCTCATAGCGCGCTCCCGCCTTGCGCTGGCACACCAGCATCTGCCCGTCGCGCTCGACCACGGCGGCAACCACCATCTTCAACCGGCTGCGCACGAGCTAAAAGGATACTGGAAGAAGAGATCCATGTACAGCACCTCCGCCAGACCCGTGCCGGCGCTGCTGCGATAATCGAAGGGTGAAGCCCCTGTTCGCGTTGGCCTTATTGCTCGCGGCGCCCGCCGGTCTCGACCAGCGCCTGGCCCGCTGGCGCCCGGTCGAGATGCCGTTCAATACCGCCGCTCTGACCGCCCCCGAGCGGCAGATGACCGGCCAACTGGTCCAGGCCTGCCGGTACCTGGACGACATCTTCTGGCGCCAGAGCGATCCCGGCGGCTGGAAGCTGTACCAGTCCGCAACCCAGCCCGTCCTCAGGCGCCTGTTGCTGATCCACGGCGGCCGCTTCGATCTGCTCGACGGCAACCGCCCCTTCATCGGCTCCGAACCGGCGCCGCCCGGCCGCAGCTTCTACCCCAAGGACCTCACGGCCGCCGAGATCGATCGGTATGTCAAAGAGCATCCCGGGAAGAAGGACGAGATCTACAGCCCCTACACGGTGGTGCGCCGCCGGGGCGCGGAACTGGCCGGCATCCCCTATCGCGAGGAGTACCGCCAGTTCCTCGAGCCCGCGGCAAAGGCGCTCCGCGAGGCCGCCGCGCTCAGTCCCGACCCGCAGTTCGCGAGCTTCCTCCGCCTCCGCGCGGAGGCGCTGCTCAGCGACGACTACTACGCCAGCGACCTGGCCTGGCTGGATCTGAAGGACCCCGAAGTGGACCTCATCTTCGCTCCCTACGAGACCTACCTGGACGACCTGCTCGGCGTGAAGACTTCCTACGGCGCGGCGATCCTGATCCGCAACGAGGCCGAGAGCCGCAGGCTCGCCGCCTGGGAGCGATACATCCCGGACGTTCAGGACGCGCTGCCGCTGGCCGCCGAGGACCGCCCCTCCAAGCGCGGCCTCGCGAGTCCGATGGAGGTCGTCGATTCTCCCTTCCGCGCGGGAGACCTGCGCCACGGCTACCAGGCCGTCGCCGACAACCTGCCCAACGACCCCAAGATCCACGAGCTGAAAGGCTCGAAGAAAATCTTCTTCAAGAACTTCCTGGACGCCCGAGTGAACTTCATCATCCTGCCGATCGCCCATCGCCTCATGCGGCCCGAGGATGCTTCGCGCGCGACCGCCGAGGGCTACCTGGCCGGCACCGTGATGCACGAGATCGCCCACGGACTCGGCCCGGCCTGGGCTCGCCAGAATGGCCGTCGCGTGGACGTCCGCGAGGCCATCGGGCCGCTCTACTCGGGTCTCGAGGAGGCCAAGGCGGACGCAGTGGGAATGTTCGCCCTGAAGTGGCTCGCGGACCGCGGTGCGCTGGCCGCCGACAGCCTGCGCGAGGGGTACGCCTCCTACGTGGCCGGGCTGCTGCGCACCATGCGTTTCGGATCCGCCGAAGCGCACAGCGTTTCCGAGCTCATGCAGTTCAACTACCTCCGCAGCCGGAAGGCGATCCTCTACCAGGCCGGGCGCTACGGCGTCGATTACGTGCGAATGCCCGGCGCAGTGGCAGCGCTCGCCAAGGAGCTGCTCGAAATCGAAGCCGCCGGCGACGCCGCGCGAGCCGAGCGCTGGTTCAGCCAGTACCGCGGGGTCCCGCCCGAGCTGGACCAGGCCCTGCGCTCGATCGACCAGATCCCTGTCGACATCGACCCGGTCTTCTCGTTCCCCGACGAGTAGGATAAGGCTCTGCCTTGTCCCGGCTGCGTGCGAGCGTGTGGCTTGTGGCTCGTGGCCTGTGGGTCCCGCTGCGGTTCCAGGCGCTGCGCGACCGGCCGCAGGGCCAGGTGCGCCGATGGTGCGAAGCGGGTGCGCCGTTGTGGGATCAACAGGCCACAAGCCACAGGCCACACGCCCCTTGTACACTGGGAACTTATGAAGCTCACCTTCTGGGGAGCGGTGCAGACCGTCACCGGCTCCATGCACGAACTCCGCGTCAACGGGACGCGCTACCTGCTGGATTGCGGGCTGTTCCAGGGCCGCCGCAAAGAGGCGCGGGAGCGCAACAGCAATTTCCCGTTCCGGCCCGATCACATCGACGCCGTCATCCTCTCGCACGCGCACATCGACCACAGCGGCAACCTCCCTACCCTGGTGAAGAACGGCTTCTCCGGCCCGATCTACGCCACGCCCGCTACCGCCGACCTTTGCGCGCCCATGCTGCGCGACTCCGCGCACATCCAGGAAAAGGACGTCGAATTCGTCAACAAGCGCTTCCAGCGCCGCAAAGCGCTCGATCCGAGCGCCACCGACGGCGCCGTTCCGCCGCTCTATAGCGCCGAGGACGCCGAGGCCACCCTGCCGCTGTTCCACCCCGTTGCGGTGGCCTCCACGCAGGAGTTGGCTCCCGGACTTTCCTACCAGGCTTACAACGCGGGTCACATCCTGGGATCCTCGGCCGTCGTCCTCACCAATCGCACCGGCGGCAAGGAAATCCGCCTGGCCTTCTCCGGCGACGTCGGCCGCGTCGGCCTGCCGATCACCCGCGATCCCGACGCGCTCCCCCCGGCCGACTACCTGATCATGGAGAGCACCTACGGCGGCCGGCTGCACAAAGACCCCGGCATCGTAGCCAACAAGCTGGCCAACGTGGTCAACCGCACCTGCGCGCGCGGCGGCAGGATCATCGTGCCCGCCTTCGCGGTCGGCCGCACGCAGCAACTCGTCCTCCTGCTCCACGAGTTGTTCGATCAGCAGCGGATTCCCAACATCCCCATCTTTGTCGACAGCCCACTGGCGGTGGAAATCACCGAGGTCTTCCGCAAGCACGCCGAGCTGTACGACGAGGAAACCAACCAGTTCCTCAAGCTGGGCGAGGATCCGTTCGGCTTTAAGCGCCTGCGTTACGTTCGTGACGTGGGCGAATCGAAAGCGCTCAACGACCTTCGCGTCCCGTTCATCGTGATTTCCGCCTCGGGCATGTGCGAAGCCGGCCGCATCCTCCACCACCTCAGGAACAACATCGAGAACCCGCGCAACACCATCCTCATCACCGGATTCCAGGCCGAGAACACGCTGGGCCGGAAGCTGGTCGACAAGCTCCCCGAGGTCTCCATCTTCGGCGAGCCGATGCGCCTGCGCGCCGAGGTCGAGACCATCAACGAGCTCAGCGGCCACGCCGACCAGCGCGAGCTGCTCGACTGGATGAAGCCGTTCGCCAAATCGCTGCGCCGGGTCTTCCTCGTGCACGGCGAACTGGCGCAAGCCACCGCGCTCTCCAAAGCCATCCAGGACCGTTACAGCCTCGACGTCGTCATCCCCAACCGGGGCCAGAGCTTCGATCTGGTGTGACGCAGGGTGGGGCGGGTCCCCCGACCCGCGCCGAACCCCCTGGTTCGGCCACTGCGGAGCCGGGGGGCTCCGCTGCGGGCGAGGGTGCCCGCCCTACTGCCGCGCGGTTGCGGTACTAGCGCTGTTTTCACGCGTACTGGAACGATCCGGCTATTTATCGGCCCCCGCATTGGCCCTACTGTGGGTCGAGTGAGCCTGCTGATCCAGTTCTCCTACCTCCAGTTGCTGGACGTGCTGACCACGCTGGTCTTCCTGTCGGGCGGCCTCAAGGAGGCCAACCCCGTGGTGCGGCTGGCGCTTGCCGTTTCCCCTTCGCCTCTGATCGGACTGCTCTCGATCAAGCTGTTCGCCGTCGCCATGGCCGTCTATTGCTGGCGTACCGCGAGGACCCGCCTGCTC
Source organism: Bryobacteraceae bacterium (assembly GCA_049512775.1). Classification (GTDB taxonomy): domain Bacteria; phylum Acidobacteriota; class Terriglobia; order Bryobacterales; family Bryobacteraceae; genus Fen-330. Next base: position 26,389 of record JBEKWU010000032.1, on the reverse strand, counting down.
CACTTCGCCAATCTTTTCTTCGCCGCCCTGGTCGCCTGGAATCTGGTCGCGCTGCTCGCCCGCGCCTGACTCCGTGTGTTCACTGCGCACCTCGTAGTCCGCACTTCGTACTTCCTGTACAATTAGCCTCGGGAGGTCTCCTCAATGTCTCTCGTGTGGCCGTTCCTTTTGGCAATCCCCGCTTCCCTGCTTCTGGCACAGACCAGCGGCCCGCTCGCACCCTCGGGGCTGCGGGTCGAGTACCTGGCGGAGCCTGTCATCGATGTCTTCCAACCCCGTTTCTCCTGGGTGCTCAACCATACCGAGCGCGGGCAGAAGCAGTCCGCCTGTCAGATTCTGGTTTCCACCCAGCCCGGCTTCGAGGCTGTGGCTTGGGACAGCGGGAAGCTCGCTTCTTCTCAATCCACGCACGTCGCGTATGCGGGGAAGCCGCTCGAAAGCGGCCAAACCTACTACTGGAAAGTCCGCTACTGGGATCGGGACGGCAAGGAAAGCCCCTCTAGCGCCGTCGCGAGGTTCGACACCGGTCTGCTTTCGGCCTCGGAGTGGAGGGGCAAGTTCATCGGCGGCGCAAACCAGCTTCGCAAGGAGTTCTCGCTCCCCGGCCGCCCGGTGCGCGCCCGCGCCTACATCGCCGGCCTCGGCTATTACGAGCTGCGCGTGAACGGGAGAAAGGTCGGCGACCACGTCCTCGACCCCGGCTGGACTACCTACGACCAGCGCGTGCTCTACGTGGTCTACGACGTGACGCGCTATCTCCAGCCGGGCGCCAACGCGGTGGGCATCACCCTGGGCCAGGGCTGGTACGGTTCCCGCGCCGCCCTGCTCCAGCTCGCGATCGAGTGCGAGGGCGGCCAGCACATCGAGATCGTGTCCGACACCGCCTGGAAAACCGCGCCGGGTCCCATCGTCTCCGACAGCATCTACAACGGCGAGACCTACGACGCGCGCCTGGAAACCCCCGGCTGGGATCGTCCCGGCTTCGACGACGCCGCCTGGAAAGCCGCTTCCCTGGCGGAGGCGCCCAAGGGCGTCCTCTCGGCGCAGATGATGCCGCCCATCCGCGTCCTCGACACCCTCGTTCCCCCCAGGATGACCAGCCCCCGCCCCGGCATGTATGTCTACGACATGGGCCAGAACTTCAGCGGCTGGGTCGAGCTGCGCGTCCGCGGCCCGCGCGGCGCCGAGGTCAAGCTGCGCCACGCCGAGCTGCTCTACGACGACGGCACGCTGAACGTCGAGAACCTGGGCAATGCCCGGGCCACCGACACTTACATCCTGCGCGGCGACGGCGCGGAAGAGGTCTATCAGCCGCGCTTCACCTATCACGGCTTTCGCTATGTCGAGCTGACCGGCTTCCCGGGCGCTCCAAAACTCGACACCATCCGTGGCAAGGCCGTGCATTCGAGCGTGAAGCCCGCCGGCGGCTTCGCCAGTTCCAAGCCCATTCTCAACCAGATCCAGCACAACATCCTGTGGGGCGTCACCAGCAACCTCGAGAGCGTTCCCACCGACTGCAACCAGCGCAATGAGCGCATGGGCTGGATGGCCGACGCCCACCTCTATGCCGAGACCGCCATGCTGAACTTCGACATGGCGGCCTTCTACACCAACTTCCTGCGCAACATCCACGACGTCCAGGCGCCCGACGGAACGGTGACCGACACCGTGCCGCACAAGTACGGCCAGCGCCCGGCCGACCCCGCCTGGGGCGCCGCTTACCCGCTGATCGTCTGGTACCTCTACCAGTACCAGGGCGACCGCCGCATCCTGGAGCAGCATTATGACGGCGTGAAAGCCTGGACCGAGTATCAGCGCAGCCGCAGCCAGGACGGCATTCTGAGCTACAGTTACTACGGCGACTGGGTCCCGGTCGAGCCGACGCCCGGCGACCTGGTCTCGACGTTCTACTACTACTACAGCGCGCACCTGACCTCGCGCATGGCCGGGCTGCTCGGCAAGACCGCCGACGCCGAGGCCTATGGCAAGCTCGCCGGCCAGATCCGGGAAGCCTTCGAGAAGAAGTACTGGCGCCCGGAACTCCGCGCTTACGGCAACGGCACGCAAACTTCGCAGGTCCTTGCGCTCTACCTTGGCCTGGCGACGGAGGAGGAGAAGCGCCGCTCCGCCCTGTTCCGTCTCACGAGCGACATCGTCTACGGCCACGACACGCACCTGACCACCGGCATTCTCGGCGCTAAGTACGTCATGGAACTGTTGACTCGCGCCGGCCGCTCCGACCTCGCTTACGAGCTGGCCACCCAGACCACGTACCCGAGCTGGGGCTACATGATCCAACGCGGCGCCACCACCTTGTGGGAGTTGTGGCAGGAGAAGACCGGGCCGTCGATGAACTCGCACAACCACCCCATGTTCGGCAGCGTGGGCGCGTGGTTCTATTCGGCGCTCGCCGGAATCAATCTCGATCCCGAACACCCCGGCTACGAGCGCATCCGCATCGAGCCCCAGGCCGTCCGCGATCTGGAGTGGGCTTCCGGCTCGCTCGAGACCCTGCGCGGCCCGATCGTCTCCTCCTGGCGGCGCACGCCGGATTCCTTCCGCCTGGAAGTCGTGATCCCGGTGGGCAGCGAGGCCGAGATCCACGTGTCGCAGAACCACCTCGACCCGGTGGTGGTGAAGGAGTCCGGCCGCGTGGTCTGGAAGGACAATGCCTTTCAGCCCGGCGCGCCCGGCCTTACCGGCGCCCGGCAAACCCCCGGCGCGGTTGTCTTCGAGGCCGGTTCGGGCACGTACGTGTTTGAACTCACCGGCGCCTACTGAACCGTTCTGTCCGGCTTCATGCCGAGCTTCTCGTAGAGCTTGCGGCGGCCCGTTTTGTCGGATTCCAGGATCTGACGGGCCGCCTTCGCGATCGCCTCGGCGTGCTCCCGCGGTACCACCACCACGCCGTCGCCGTCCGCCACCACCACGTCGCCGGGACGCACCAGCACGCCCCCGCACATCACCGGCCGGTTCACCGATTCCAGCTCATTCCGCCCCGGGCGAATGCCGCGCGCCGGCCGCCGGTAGTAGAGCGGCACCTTCTCCTTGATGATCTCGTCGGTGTCCCGCGCGCCGCCGCTGGTCACCACGCCACGCGCCCCCCGCAGCTTCCAGGCCAGGATATTGTTCGAGCCGATGGTGCCCGTGTCGCCGTCCTCTCCGCCATCGATCACCAGCGCCGAGCCCGGCCGCAGCAATTCCATGAATGGCTCCGGCGACAGTTCCCGATACCAGGCCGATTCCCACTTCTTGAACTCCTCGGGGGTCATCTTGCCCGCGCGCTTGTTGGTCGGCACGTAGCGCGCCGTCACCGCGATGCCCACGAAGCGGTGCTCGAAGCTCTCCGTGTCGCGCCACAGCGGCCGGATCTCGGGATTCATCAGCCCCACGTCCTGGAGCCCCACGATGTCCAGCCCGTCGGTGACGTCGGCAAGGCGCAACCCGTCGTACAGCTTGAGAATCCTCTCGTCCTCGGCGGGCGAGTATCTCTCGAATCCGATAGCGCTCTTCTCCCCCGCCTCCTGCCCAAAAAGCAGGGCCACCTGGAGCAGCGCCATCGCCAGCATGTCTCTCATGACAATTCTCCTGACGTCAGACTATGGTACGCGAGAACGCCGGCGCCCTGGTGGGGTGGAGGAGTGTCCAGGAAATGGTGGGCGCGACACTGAAACCGGCCTGAGATTTGCGGGATGCCGGGAGCACTCTAGCTTAGTACGGAGGCGACAAAGCCATGCTGTGCGCCAAGCCAGCGGGACTGCGCCTGCCGGGACTGCTATTGAGCCTGGCCGCGATCTCGTCGGCGCAGTCGGTCACTTTCACCGGGTACCTCATCCCCACGCCTGCCAGCTACCCCAACTACATCACCGCGGGGCCGGATGGTGCGCTGTGGTTTTCCGAACTTGCCGCCAACCAGATCGGGCGGGTCACTCCGGCGGGTGTCTTCACCGAGTACGGCATTCCGACGCCTAAGAGCGGCCCTTACGGCATCACGGCGGGCCCCGACGGCGCGATCTGGTTCGTTGAGTACAGCGGCAACAACATCGGGCGGATCACCACGGCCGGGGCGATCACCGAGTACGCCATCCCGACGCCCGCCAGCGGTCCTTTGCGGATTACGGCGGGGCCGGATGGGGCGCTCTGGTTCGTGGAATACGGCGGCAACAACATTGGGAGGATCACCACGACCGGGGCGATCACGGAGTACGCCATCCCAACGCCCGCCAGCGGCCCTTTGGGCATCACGCCGGGGCCGGATGGGGCGCTCTGGTTCGTGGAATACGGCGGCAACAACATCGGGCGAATCACCGCCGGCGGGGAGATCGCCGAATACGCCCTCCCGGCGGTCCTTTACGGTTCCAATAACATTGCGGCGGGGCCGGATGGCGCGCTCTGGATCACCCAATACGGCGGGAGGATTGGGCGGATCACCACGGCTGGCTCGGTCACCTCCTACGCCCTCAACCTCTCGACGCCCGGCGCCAGCGCCGGGAGCGTGACGGCGGGGCCGGACGGCGCATTGTGGTTCGCGGAATATGGGGGCAGCGGGAATAGTAGCGCCAAGATCGGGCGCATCAACATGGCCGGGGTGGTCACCGAGTACACTGTGCCCACCTCGGTCACCACTCCCTATGCCATCGCACCAGGCCCGGATGGCGCGCTGTGGTTTACCGCGCCGGGCGGCAACCGGGTCGGGCGCGCGGCCCTGGTCTTCCCCGCCCCATCCATCGCCGCGGTGACCAATGGCGCCGATGGCAACGTCAAGACGATTCAGAGCAACTCCTGGGTGACGATCTGGGGCTCGAATCTCGCCCCGCCCAACCTGGGCCGCACGTGGGAATCGCAGGACATCGTCGATGGCAGACTGCCGCTGAGTTTGGACGGGGTCAGCGTCAGCATCAACGGCAAGCCGGCTTACGTCGAGTACGTCAGCTCCACGCAGGTCAACGTGCTGGCGCCGCCCGACGCCGCCACCGGCGCGGCCAATGTCGTCCTGACGAACGGAACCGTCGCGAGCACGCCGTTTTCGGCGCAGCTTCAAACCTACTCGCCGGCATTCTTCACCTTCGCCCCGCCGTACCAGAAGTACATCGCCGCCGTCTGTCCCGAGCCCGGCGGTTCCTTCGAGTATCTGGCCCCAGTGGGAGCGTTCGGAAGCAGCGCTCCCTCGCGGCCCGCAAAGCCCGGCGACCTCGTGGCGCTTTTCGCGACCGGATTCGGCCCCACCGACCCCGCGCCGCCCGTGGGCCTGGTGTTTTTCGCGGCCTACCCCCTGGTCGCGCCCGTGACCGTGACGATGGGCGGCATCAATGCCAACGTCGCCTGGGCCGGGCTCAGCGCCGCCGGGCTCTATCAGTTGAACGTGACCGTGCCAGCGGGCCTTCCGAACGGAGACGTCCCGGTTGCCGCTACGGTCGGAGGAGTCCACAGCCAAAGCGGCATGTTTATTCCGGTACTGCAGTGAGGGGGCCACTGACCGGGCCGGGAACCGTGACCAGCACCGCGACGCCGCGCGGGGGCAGTTCGAGTTCGGCGATCCGGCGGCCGGTTTCGAGGACGTCGCTCAGCTCCTTGGGCAGGCTCACATTCACGGCTCGCTTGGAGTGATTGACCAGCACGAAGACTTCGCGGCCCGCGCCGGCGCGCCGGCACACCTCCACACCCTCCGGCACCGGGCCGAATGCGGCGCCGATCCCCGCGCTCTTTACCATCCACTGGGCCGCTGAGCGCATGAGATCCGGATCCAGCACGGCGCCAATGTAAGTGATCCTCCCCTGCCCCACCCGGCGCGTGATCGCGGCCGGCTGGCCGTCGAGCCAGCCGTTGCTGGCGCCGTACCGCATCAGGACCTCGGCGTCCTCGGCTTTCTTCGAGAGTTGCTCCGCCCAGATGGTCGCCTTTCCGTTCCCCCAGGCGCCGGACATCGGCACGTCCTCCAGAAGCGCGTAGTACTGTTCCACTCGTCCGCCCAGCGGCGCCACCAGGAACCCGGGCTGGCGCTGAGGGATCAGCGCGTTGTATTCGTCTTTCATCCCCGACCGCGGGCCCAGCACCAGATGGCCGCCCTCCCGAACGTAGTCGAGCAGATGCCGCGCCAGGGATTCCGGAAGCACGTTGAGGCTCGGCGCGACCACGAGTTTGTACCGATCCAGGGCGACCTGCGGACTCACTATGTCAACCGATTGCGCCAGGTCGCGTAGCGGCTGGTAATAGCCCAGCAGCACGCCAATCTGGTCGTACCTCTGGCTGTGCCTTTGGAAGTCGATGGCCCAGCGGCTGTCGTAATCGTGCAGCAGCGCCACTGGGGAGAACGGCGAAGTTCCCTCCAGCGCCTTGGACGCTTTCGCGAATTCCCGGCCGATCTGGCGGATCTCTTCGTAGAGCGGCACGGGTTCGCCGTCCGGCCCCACGATGGTGCCGTGATACTGCTCCTGGCCGTTCAACGCGCTGCGCCATTGCCAGTAGGCCACGCAGTCCGCGCCGTGTCCGATCGCCTGCCAGGCCATGGCGCGCGTCTCGCCCTTGTCGAGAATGTTGCTGACGGGCGCCCAGTTGACGAAACCGGGCTGCATCTCCATGACCCAGAAATTCCGGCGTTTCCAGCCCCACACCAGGTCGTGCGTCGCGCCGTTCCGGTAGGGATCGAGGTGGCCCTGTCCGACGTAGTCGTCCCACGAGATCAGGTCGAGATCCTTCGAGATCTCGAAGCGGTCAAAGCGGTTGGCCCAGCCCAGCCCGCCCAGATTGGTGGTGACGAACTGCCGCTTCCCGGCGTGTGCGCGGATGGCCTGAAGCTGGTTGCGCTGGAAATCGCGCCACTGGCCGGTGACAAAGCGCTTGTAGTCCAGCAGCAGCCCGGGATTGCCCTGGCTGCTGACCATGGGGATCTCCTCCCAGCGGTCGTAGGTCTGGCTCCAGTACGCCGTGGTCCAGTGTTGGTTCAGCGCGTCGAGCGTCTGGTACTTGGCTTTGAGCCACTCGTGGAAAAGCTGGCGCGAGTGATCGTCGAACGAGTCCTCCGTGTACTCGTTGCCGATCTGCCAGCCGATCACGTTAGGATTGCGGCCGAATCGACTGGCCATCCGTTCGACGATGCGCCGGCAGAACTCCCGGTATCGGGGGCTGGTGTACGAGAACTGGCGCCGCATCCCGTGCTGGATGCGCCGGCCGTTCTCGTCCACGCGCGCGACGTCGGGGTACTTGAAGGTCATCCAGGCGGGAGGGGTATCGGTGGGCGTTCCGAGCACGGTCACAATGTTGTGCCGCGCCGCCCTGGCAATGGCGCGGTCGATCCAGTCGAGGTCGTAGCGGCCCTCTTGCGGCTCCATCCTGCTCCAGGCGAACTCTCCGATGCGTACCATCCGGACTCCGGCGGCGGCCATCAGCGCCAGGTCGGCCTCCCATCGCTCTTCGGGCCACTGCTCCGGGTACCAGGCCACGCCGAGAAGGATGGCGGGCACGTCCCCCGCAGCTCCCCGCGCTGGTTGTTGCTGCGCGACAGTGCACGCCAGAAGCACAGCGAGAGCCGATGAGACGGGAAGGCGGAGGGGATTCATAGAGGAAGCCAGTGTAAACCATTCCATGTTCCGGAACCACTGAGATTCGCGTCTCACGCGGAACCGACGCTATCGCCGCGCTGTTTCGTGCGCCAGTGTTCCGCCGCGCGGAATCCGGACTCCGGATTCCGGTTCTCGTTGCGCTTTCCCGAGCGGCAGTGTACGGTATCGGTGTAAGCATGATGGATGAGTGTGTCTGGTCGCGCCGCCGGTTTCTGGGCGGCCTCGGCTTTGCGGCCCTTGGCGCGCCGGGATTCGAGACGCCCTACAAGTACGGGAAGCTGGTGCTGGAGGCTTCCCAGGACGCCGCGGCCTTCGACTGCCGGTCGGTGGATTGCCCGTTCGTCTTCCGCCACAACGGGCAGTTCTACATGGCCTACGTGGGCTACGACGGAACGGGCTACCAGACGGGGCTGGCATCCTCCCGGAACCTGACGGACTGGAAGAAGCTGGGCTGCATTCTGCGGCGCGATCCCAGTTCGCCCGTCACGCGCTACAACGTGGCGATGAACTGGATTGTGAGAGAAAACCCGATGCGATCCGCGGGCGAGTTGAAGAAGGTCCGCGGGCGCTTCCTGGGCCTCTACCATGCCTATCCGAACGCGGGGTATGAAGCCGGCCCTGCGGTCATCGGCTTGTGCTGGAGCAGCGATCTGCTGCACTGGGAAGTGGGCGACGTCTGCCTGCGCCCGGAGGACGGCGCCGGCTGGGAGCGCGGCGGCCTCTACAAACCGTGCCTGGTGGAGTTCAAGGGCGCTTACTATCTCTTCTACAACGCCAAGACGCCCAATCTGCCTCGGGCTCAAGGGGGCGGCTGGCGCGAGCAGATCGGCGTCGCGACGTCCACGGATCTGAAGCGGTGGAAGCGGTACGAAGGCAATCCGATCGTGGCCAACGGCCCCGGCGGAAGCTGGGATGAACGGTTCGCCAGCGATCCCTGCGTGGTGCTGGACCGACGGCGTTGGATGATCTTCTACTACGGCTTCGACAGGAAGGGCAAGGCGCGCGACCTGCTGGCGCTGGGAGACGATCCGTTCCATCCCAAGAAGGTGGACCAGATCCTGGTGGATGTGGGTCCGCCGGGAACGGTGGATTCGACCTTCGCCCACAAGCCGTCTATCGTCTTTTCCGGCGGGGCCTTGTACCATTTCTATTGCGCGGTGTCGGGCAAGTATCCGAACGAGGTTCGGGGCATCTCGGTGGCGCGCTCACGGCCGTGGGCTCAATGACCCGGCGCAAACAGGAGGAGGACAGATGCGGCGATCTGGAAACTCATGTGTGGGACTGTGGCTGGCGTTGTGGGCGCTCCCCATGGCGCTTCCAGCTCAGGAGAAACCCCAGCTCCAGGTGAACTGGGACAAGGAACAGCTTGTACTGAAGACCTCCGCCACCTTGCAGGTGGTTGTCAATCCACTGCTGCGGAGAGGGTCGCGCATCCACGACCAGGCCTTCGCCGCGCTCCGTCAGTTGAGCGCCGATTACGTCCGGTATGTGCCCTGGCTGCCCTATCCGCGGCTGGCCGTCGCGGAGTTGGAGCCGCCCACCAGCGAGCGAACTTCCTGGGACTTCAGCCTCATCGATCCAATGACGCTCGACTTCCTGGAGGCGACCGCAGGGCACCCGGTGATCCTGAATTTCAGCACGATTCCAGCCTGGCTGTTCCAGACGGAAGCCCCGGTCACCTGGCCCAAGGATCCCGACCAGGTCTTCTGGAGTTACACCAAGGGCGCCGAGCTGCGAGAGGGAGGCCTGGAAGAGTTGGGCCAATACTACGCCCGCCTGGTGAGTTGGTACACGCAGGGCGGATTCACCGACGAGCTCGGCCAGCGGCATACCTCCAATCACCGCTTCAAGATCCCGTACTGGGAAGTGTTCAACGAACCCGATATTGAGCACCAGACCACCGCGGAGCAGTACACGGCCCGCTACGACGCCGTGGTGAGCGCGATTCGCGCGGTGGAGCCGGAGATGAAGTTCGTGGGTCTCTCCCTCGCCTATCCCAGCACCCACCCGGAGATGTTCGAGTACTTCCTCAATCCGAAGAACCACCAGCCCGGGATTCCGCTGGACCTGATCTCCTATCACTTTTACGCGGTCCCGACGAAGACCCAGACGGTGGATCATTGGCAGTACACCCTCTTCGACCAGGCGGATCGATTCCTGGCCACGGTCCGGTACGTGGAGGCCATTCGGAAGCGGCTCTCGCCGCAAACCAAAACCACGCTCAACGAGCTGGGAACCATCCTGCCGACGGATTGGCATCCCGACACGCCCTACGCCCCCGATCCCCCCATCCCGAAAGCCTACTGGAATCTGTCCGGAGCGCTGTACGCCTATCTGTACCTGGAAGTGGCGAAACTGGGGATCGATATCGCGGGCGAATCGCAACTGGTCGGCTATCCCTCCCAATTCCCGAGCGTAACGATGATCGATTGGACCACCGGGGAGCCGAATGCGCGGTACCGGGTATTGAAGCTGATTCACGACCACCTGGCGCCGGGAGACCTGCTGGCGCGCACCAGGCTGGTGGACCAGGACATCGCGGCGCAGGGCTTCCGGACAGCCCGCGGCAACAAGCTCCTGCTCATCAACAAGCGCAATCGGGATGCGACCGTGAATCTGGCCCAAGAGATCAGGGAAGGAACTCTCGAGGCGGTGGATGTAATGTCGGGTTCCACCGCCCCGAGTCCCATGGGCCTCTCCGGCAAGAGCGTGACGTTGCGGCCATTCTCGGTCGCAATCGTCACGCTCGGCCGGTAGCGACGGGGGTGGGCGAGGCCGGAGGAAGCCTCGCGCGTCGCTCGAACTCAGAACAGGAACCGCAGCGATGCCTGCCCGACGCGGGGCGTGCGCGCCGAGGTCAGTGTTCCTAACGACGCGTTTACCTGCGCGCCGGTGGTCGGGTTGAACTGCGCGGTCGTATTCATCCCCGAAAACTGCGTGTGGTTGAAGGCATTATAGGCTTCAAAGCGCAACTGGAAGCGATACTTCTCGCGGATGGGAATGCTCTTGATGATCGACAGGTCGATGTTGTTGATTCCCGGCCCGCGCACTACGTCTCGGGGTGCATTGCCGTAGGTTCCCATCAGCGGCATGGCGAAGACCGTCGTGTTGAAGTACCCGAGGAGGCCGCGCTGGCTCTTGGGCAGGATCGGGTTGGAGAGCACCAGCGGGCGAACGCCGTCTCCGCCGCCGGGGATGTCCAGACCAGTGGTAGTACTGAGCGTGATGCCCGACGGCGCGCCGCTAACGAACGAGGCGATGCCGGAGAGCTGCCAGTTGTCCGCGATGGCGCCCAGAACTTTGTTGTTCGCCAGCTTGGTCGCCTTGGGAAGGTCCCACAGCGCATTGATCTGCACGATGTGGGTTCGATCGAAGTCAGACTTGCCGTAATTCCATACGCGAATCGGCGTGACTTGGGCTACCGAGCCCCAGTCGTTGCTCGCGAAGTCCATGGACTTCGACCAGGTCCAGGCTCCGCCGAACTGCAGGCCGCGGGAGAAACGGCGATTCACCTGGACCTGCATCGAGTGGTAGTTGGAGCTGCTGGCGAATTCGTCGATGGTGACACTGGAATAGCCGTGATAGGGCAGCAGGTAATTGTCCGGCAGGGGCTTGCCATTGGTCGAATCCTGACTCGAGGCCAGAAACCGGTAGCCATAGGGCAGGGTGTTGAGGTTGCGCAGGTCCAGCAAGTGCCTGCCCAGGGCTCCGACATATGCCACGTCCAGGACGGTGTTGAACCCCAGACTCCTCTGGATCCCGAAGCTGAAGCTGTAAACGCTGGGCACATTGCCCGCCGCGGAGAGGCCGGCCGTGGAGACCGGGAACAGCGTGCCGGCGCTTTGCAGGAGCGTGCTCATCGTCCCGTAGTAGATGGTCGGGGTGTACTGCACGGGAGGAGTCTTCGCCACGTCCAGCAGCAGGACCCGCTCGCGAGTGTTGTACACGATGCCGAATCCTCCGCGCAGGGCCGTCTTGCCGTCGCCAAACACGTCGTACGCGAACCCAACGCGCGGGGCGGTCAAAATGCCTTGGTGGTTCATCAGACCGCGATCCACGACCGTGCCGTTGTCGATAACCATGCCGTTCGCCGTATTCCCGGTGTTGGGAACGAAGGCCCCGATCAGCACTGCGGCAGCGTAAGTCCCCGTGACGGAGTCGTACGCCACGCGCTGCCCGCTCGCATTAAGCGCCGGGTAGTAAAGCCGTGGGGCCTTGCTCAGATCGTACAGGTTCGGCTCGAAACTGGCCGCCTCCGAATTCTTGTCCGTGTACGGCGTGTACCAGGTGAAGCGGACTCCGTAATCCAGCGTCAGTCTTCGGGTGGCGTGCCAACTGTCTTGCAGGAACCATTCCAGCGTATTGCCCCGCCCGTTGGTTTCCACCCGCGAGTTGCTCTCCTGGTACGACCGGAAGACCCCCAGCATCGCGTTGCTATAGGCATAGCCCGTATTCAGCGGGTTGTTCGTGTCGCTCGAGAAATCGAAGCTGCCGAAGTTGGTTCCGGCGCCGCTGCTGAAGTAGCGCACGCGTTCGTAGTAGACGCCAACCTTGACAGTGTGCGGGCCCCAGACTTTGGACAGGTTGTTGGAGAGGTCAAACACCGTGTCCGCGCTCCGCGTGGGAAACCGGCTATCGGTGGTGAAGCTCGCGGCTCCCGTGATGCCGCCGAACGACGCCCAGGGAATCATGTCGATGGGGTTGAGCTGCGGATAGAACTGGGACAAGGTCATACCGATCTTGGACCGGTTCAGCTTGTCGATGTCGCTCTGGCTGTTGGGGACGGCGAGCTGGTAGTCGTGGTGTACCGCGAAATTGAATTCGTTCACCGTCGTCGGGCTGATGGTGTAAGCGAGGTTGGCGACGCCCGAGTCGTCGTTGTACTTGTTGAGGGTGTTGATCTCGCCCCACGCGGCTCCTCCCCCCCCAATGGCATAGCCGGTCTGGCTCAGGCGGAAGTTGGATCCGCGGATATACAGGCGCATCCGGTCCGTCACGTTGTAGTCCCCGCGATAGACCTCGCTGGTGCGCGTCGCCGGGATGACCTCCTGGAAGGTGTAGTTGTATGCCCCCTTCGAGACCGAGGTGTCCACGTTGGGCAGTGGAAACAGCGAGAGCAGTTTCTGGCCGTTCACATCGATGCGATTGGGGGGCACGATGTTGCCGGAGAAGGCAGTGCCGTTGGTCGGATCCTTGATCACGATCGTCGGAAGCTGCGCCGAGAAGTCGCCGCTCCGCTGCGCCGCCGTGGGCACGGTTACGTTCTGTATGGCCTGAGGCGTCGAGGTCGGCATTATCTCCTGCGAGAAAAAGAAGAACAGCTTGTCCTTCACCGCGTGCAGCGGCACCGGACCACCGAGGTTGTATCCCCAGGTGTTGTAACGGTAGCGCGGGATCGCTTGTTTGTTGCGGTTAGCGAAAAAGTTATTGGCGTTGAACTCCTCGTTGCGTTTGTAATAGTAGCCGCCGCCGTGGAAATCCTTGCTCCCGGACTTGGTCACGACCTGGATCAGCGCGCCGGCGGTGCGGCCGTATTCGGCCTGATAGTTGGTCATCAGGGCTTTAATCTCGCTTATGGCGTCCAAGTTCATCGGGGCGCCCATAACCTGCATGCTCCCCAGGTCGTTGGTGGAGACGCCGTCGATGGCGACCGTGGGATACGACATCCTCATCCCTTGAATATTGGTGAGGGGAGTTCGGCCAAGGCTTTCCATCTCGCTCGGCGGCACCACGCCCGGCAAGACTTTGACCAGGGTGAAAAAGTCGCGCCCGCGGACCATCAGAGTGCTGACCTGGTCGTTGGTCAGCACCGCGGAGCGCTCCGGGCTGGTGGTCTGTACGGGTGTGCCCTCGGCGGTGACGGTAACCGCTTCGCTGAGGCTGCCGACCTCGAGCGCAAACTGGCCGGCCGACAGGCGCTCGGAGGCGGTGATGATGAGGTGCTGCTTCTCGACGCGCTTGAATCCTGTCGCCTCCACGGCGACGGTGTACTGCCCGGGGAGGACCGCGGAGAAGACGAAGTCGCCGGTGGCGCTGGAATTCTGAACGTGGCGGACCCCTGTAGCTTCGTTGGTCAGGGTGACGGTGGCGCCCGCAACCGCCAGACCACTCGGGTCCGCGATCGACCCAGTGATCATGCCGGTTACCGTTTGCGCGGAGAGAAAGTGGGAGAAAAACAAGAGAATCGCCGTCAGCAGGACGGCATACTTGGTTATTGATCCGAATCGCTTCGACATACGGTGTCCTCGCTCATCTTTCCGGCGTCGATGCGATGCCGCATCCCACGCCGGGCCTAACGGTTCGCTGGTCCTTCCGCCCGGGTTCCCGAGCAAACTGCCACAGCAACTGCAAAGAGGGCGTACCTGCGTCCGTAGCCCTCCTCAGATCCCACGTAGCGTTTCACGTGCATCGGGCACGTCGATTGCATCTTAAGGGAGCGGTGGTTATTAGCAAGCGCAATGCAGCAGGCTGCGGCAAATTCCGCGTTGTGGAACTGACCCTCCTGTCCTGACAAGCAGATAGCGCGCCCTTGCCCCCACTCTGACGCGGAACTGATTCCGACTTGCGGAACGCCGCTCCAGGGCGCCAAAACCGCTTGAGAAAACCGCTCTTGTGGTCTAAAATCATGCCTGCCTCAGTTGGTGCAAGGAGCAATCATCCATGCGAGTGACCAGAAGATCCGCACTGAGATCCCTTGCGGGCGGCGCGGTCGGCGCGCCGGCGATTCTTTCCGCGAACGGCAAGACGGTTTTCAGCCCCACCTGGGAGTCCTTGAAACAGTACCGCTGCCCGGACTGGTTTCGCGACGCGAAGTTCGGCACGTGGGCGCATTGGGGCCCGCAGGGCGGCCCCAAACAGGGCGACTGGTACGCGCGCAATATGTACCTTCAGGGCACGCGGCAGAACAAGTATCACGTCGAGCACTTCGGGCACCCCTCCAAGGTCGGCTACAAAGACGTCATCCCGCTGTGGACGGCGAAGAACTGGGAGCCCGAGACCCTGATCCGGCGTTACAAGAAAGCCGGCGCGAAGTATTTTTTCTCGCTGGGCGTGCACTGCGACAACTTCGACTGCTGGAACTCCAGGCACCACCGCTGGAACGCCGTGAATTTCGGCCCCAAGAAAGACGTGGTCGGGACCTGGCGCGATGCCGCGCGCAGCAACGGTCTGCGTTTCGGCGTATCCGAGCACTTGGCCTGGAGCTGGGGCTGGTTCAACGTGAACAAGGGCTCCGACAAGACCGGGCCGTATGCGGGCGTTCCTTACGATGGCAACGATCCCGCGTATCAGGACCTGTACTTTCCGCCGCACGCCGACACCGCGGCGCAGTATCCTCAGGACGCGCCGGAGTGGTGGAAGCAGGCCTGGCTTGCCCGCGTGAAGGACCTGGTAGACCAACATCGTCCCGACGTGGTCTACACCGACGGGGGCGCGTTCGGCCAGGTGGGCCTGGAGCTGATCGCGCATTACTACAACGCCAGCATGGAGTGGCACGGCGGCCGGCTGGAGGGCGTCTACACGCTGAAGAACCACACCGCGAAGACCAAGCTGTTCGGAGAATACCAGGAGGGCGCCACGCTGCTGGACGTGGAACGGGGCGTGGTGGGCGACATCCGCGGCGAGCCGTGGCAGACCTGCACCTGCATCGGCCAGTGGTTCTATTGGGAAGGGTTCAAGTACAGGCGCCCGCGGGACGTGATCCACATGCTCATCGATGTCGTGAGCAAGAACGGCAACCTGCTGCTGAGCTTCCCTCAGTTGCCGGACGGGACGCTGGACACCGAGGAGGAGGGCATCCTGGAGGAGATCACCAGGTGGATGGCCGTGAACGGCGAGGCCATCTTTGCGACGCGGCCGTGGAAGAAGTACGGCGAGGGCCCGGCAACGATTCCAGGCGGGATCCTTGGGGAGCGGTCGATGAAGCCGTTCACACCGGCCGATCTTCGGTTCACAACCAAGAAGGACAGCCTGTTCGTCTTTTGCCTGGGCTGGCCGGAGGGCGACATCGAGGTCCGTTCCCTCGGGACGGCCGCGGGACTTTGGCAGAAGAGAATCCAACACGTCCGGCTCCTCGGCTCGGAGGAAGAGATCGAGTGGTCGGCCGATGCCGAGCGTCTGCGCATCCGGAGGCCGAACCGGAAACCGTGCGATCTTGCGGTGGCCTTCGAGATCCTGTGAGGGCCGGCGAACGAGACAACATGGAAACCCGAGTTTACGCACGCTACTGGATTGAGACTGCGTATCCGTTGCAGCAGGCCGCGGAGATCATGGCGGGCGAGCAATCGACCGGCACCTTCGTTCGCGTGCCCGGCGAGACGGATGAACTGCGGGAACGCCATGCGGCGCGGGTGGAGGAGATCGCGGAGCGCGACCGGGTGAGCGCACCTTCCCTGCCCGGCGCCGGGCTGCCCAAAGGGCTCGCCGGCGCCCCCGTCCACCGCCGCGCCGAAGTGACGCTCTCCTGGCCTTTGTCGAATATGGGGCCGTCGCTGCCGAACCTGCTGGCGACGGTCGCCGGAAACCTCTATGAGCTGAAACCGTTCTCGGGACTGCGCCTGCTGGATGTCACGCTGCCGCCCGCCTTCCTGGAGCGCTACCAAGGGCCTCAGTTCGGAGTGGCGGGCACGCGCAGATTGACGAATGTGTACGGCCGGCCGGTGATCGGCACCATCATCAAGCCCAGCGTGGGGCTGTCTCCGAAGGCGACGGCGGACGTGGTGCGCGCTCTCGCCCAGGGCGGCATCGACTTCATCAAGGACGACGAGCTTCAGGCGGACGGGCCGCACTGCCCGTTCGAGGCCCGGCTGAAGGCGGTGATGCGCGCGGTCGACGAATACGCGGACCGAACCGGGAAGAAAGTGATGTACGCCGCGAACATCACCGGCGAGATCGGCGACATGCTCAGGCGGCACGATCAGGTGGCCTCGGCGGGGGGCACCTGCGTGATGGTGAGCATGAACGGCATCGGCTTGCCGGCGCTGGTCGAGCTGCGGCGCCGTTCGAAGCTGGCCATTCACGGCCACCGCAACGGCTGGGGCATCTACGGCCGGTCGCCGGCCCTGGGCATGAGCTACGTCGCGTACCAGAAGTTCTGGAGGCTGGCGGGCGTCGATCACATGCACGTGAACGGACTCGCCAACAAGTTCTGCGAAGAGGACGAATCGGTGATCGCCTCGGCGCGGGAGTGCTTGAAGCCGATGTTCCCGGCTCCCGAGCGGGGCTGCGAAATCATGCCCGTGTTCTCGTCGGGCCAGTCCGCGCGGCAGGCTCCGGGAACCTACCGGGCGCTCGGCTGCACCGATCTGATCTTCGCCTGCGGCGGAGGGATCATGGCGCATCCGGAAGGTGTAGCGGCCGGAGTGCGCAGCCTGCACCAGGCCTGGGAGGCCGCCGTGGCGGGCGTGCCGCTGACGGATTACGCGCAAACCCATCCCGAACTCCGCCTCGCGCTGGCCAGGTTCGCCGGTTGATGCCCGATGCCGGGACCAGGTCTTGTTCCGCGATGCGGACCTGTGGTATTAGTGTTGGCACGGGATTGAGCGCCTGGCGTGCTCCGGGTGATGTACCGCACTGCGGAACCCGAGCGGAGTAGAAGCATGGATCGCAATCGCAGCCACGTGCAAGCGGTTTTGCGGGCCTGTGAGATCCTGAAGGCCTTCCGCCACGACGCTGAGGATCTGCTGTTGTCCGACGTCACCGATCGCACCGGCCTGCGAAAGACCACCGCGTTCCGGCTCTTGCAGAGCCTGGTCCAGGGAGGCCTGGTGGAGCGCTCCGGCAAGGGGGTCTACCGCACCAGTCTCCAGTCCGCTTCGCCGCGATCGTTCCGCCTGGGATTTGCGGCGCAGACCGATTCGGAGTTCTCTCGGCAAGTCACCGAGAGTCTTCAGCGCGCCGCGGCCCGCGAGCGCATCCATCTGGTGACCGTCAACAATCGCTACAGCGCGAAAGAGGCGCTTCGCAACGCCGATCTGCTGATCCGCGAACGCGTCGACCTGGTGCTGGAGTTCCAGACCTACGAGCGCGTGGCGCCGATCATCTCGTCGAAGTTCCTGGAAGCCAACATCCCGGTCATCGCCATTGAGGTCCCCCACCCGGGAGCGACCTTCTTCGGAGCCAACAATTACCAGGCGGGACTGATCGGCGGGAGAGCGCTGGGGCGCTGGGCTAAGGAGAACTGGGGCGGCCGGGTGGAGCAAGTCGTCCTCATGGAGTTGCCGATCGCCGGGCCGCTGCCCGCGCTTCGCGTCACCGGAATGATGGATGGTTTGCGCGCCGAGTTGCCGCAAATCGAAGCCGTCCCGGTGGCCCACCTGGACGGCCGGGGAGGCTTCGACCAGATTCTGGCGGTGATGCGGCGCTACTTGCGGCGTATGCCGCTGCGGCGTAGCTTGGTGGGCGCCGTGAACGACATGTGCGCCTTGGCGGCATTGAGAGCCCTGGAAGAAGCGGGCGGCGGCCACCTGTGCGCGGTGATGGGGCAGAATGCGATTCACGAAGCGCGCACCGAACTGCGCCGCCCGGGGACGCGGCTGATCGGCTCGGTGGCCTACTTTCCCGAGCGCTACGGCGACGAATTGATTCCCTTGGCGCTGGGGATCCTCCAGAAGCGTCCGACGCCGCCGGCGGTGTTTGTCAAACACCAGCTCATCACGCCCAAGAATGTTGGCCTGGTGTACCCGCTGGATGCAGGCGTCGAAGCCGCGCCGCGCCCCCGGAGCGACGAGAGGGCAGCGCCCAGCCCCGCGGTGGTCCGCCAGAAAAAATGAAGGGTGGTGAAGGCATGAATCTGGGCATCTTTTTCGGCGCCGCGTTGATCCTGGCCGGCGGGATCTTGCAGGGGACCTTCGCGGTCCCCATGAAGTACGCGCGCAAGTGGAGCCACGAGAACATCTGGCTGGTGTTCTGTTTCACCGGAATGGTGGCCTTCCCGTGGATCCTGACCGCCGCTACGGTGCCGTCGCTGGCTCAAGTCTACGCCTCGACGGCGGCCAGGACGCTCTGGCTGATCGTGCTGTGCGGACTTCTGTGGGGCGTGGGCGCCACGTTGACGGGCATCGGGTTGAGGCTGTTGGGCATCGGCCTGGGCTTCGCGGTCATCCTGGGCCTCAGCGCTTCGGTGGGCTCGATGGTGCCGTTGCTGGTCCTCACGCCGGAAAAGATCTTCTCGCCACAAGGCATCTACTATCTCGTGGGCACCCTGGTGATGTTTGGCGGCATCGCGCTGGTGGCGGTGGCCGGTTCGCTGCGGGAGAAGGCCGGCGGGGCCCAAGGCCGCCCGGCCGGGAGCTCCTTCGTCACCGGGTTGCTGGTGTGCATCGCCTCCGGCGTGCTGTCGTCGCTGCTCAACTTCGGTTACGCATTCGGCGCCGAGGCGATTGAGAATGCGCGCCGGCTGGGCGCCTCCCCCGTGTGGGCTTCCGGCGTCGCCGCGGCTCCGACCACCACCGGCGGGTTTGTCGCCAACCTCCTTTACTGCGCCTGGAACATGCGGCGGAACCATACCTTCAGCCGCTATTGGATCCCCGGCGCTGGGGGCCACTGGCTGCTCGGACTGACCATGGGAGCCTTCTGGTATGGCGGGCTGGCAGCTTACGGCATGGGCATCTTCCGGATGGGGGCCTTCGGAACCGTGGCGGGTTGGTCCCTGCTGATGGGCGCCATCATGGTCAGCAGTAACGTGGCCGGCCTGGCGACCGGTGAGTGGCGGCACGCAGGCCGCCGGGCAAAAGGGTACTTGTTTGCGGGCAGCGCCGTGATCCTGGCGGCCATTGGCATTCTGTCCATGGCGCAGGGATCGTGAGAACGGCGGTGTCCGGCGTCCACGGAGGATTACTTTGAATCGGACTCCAAACTGCCTTCGGAAACTGGATCGGATGATGAAGGCTCTTCGGCACCAGGAACCCGACCGCGTTCCGGTGAGCGATTTCTTCTGGGGTGGTTTTCTGGAACGCTGGCGGGAGGAGCTCGACCTGGCCGCCGATACCGACATCTACCGCTACTACGATCTCGACTGGCGCCAGCTCAACCCCAACCTCGATCCCCACATCAAACCCTTCGAGATCCTGCGGGAGGATGCCGAGGAAGTGGTGGTCCGGACCGGCTTCGAGGCGGTGATCCAGAAGCGATTCGACCAGCCGATGCCCTCTTTCCTCGAGTTCGACACCAATACCATCGAGAAGATGGAGACGTTCCGGTTCGACGATCCCTGGGATGAGCGCCGCTATTTCGCCGGGGGCGACGACCAGATCAACGGCGTAGGCGACACCTTTGCCCGCGGCCTGCCTTCCTTCGTCGAGCGCGTGAGGGAGATCCACCCCGACTTCCCGGTCTTCGGCGGCGTCTGCGAAGGGCACGAAATGCTGTCGCGTATCGTCGGAAGCGCGAACGCGATGTTGTGGATGGGCACGTACCCCGACGAGGTCGCCCGGTTCGTCGGCCGGATTTTCGAGTTTGCCCTGGGAACGGTGAGGGCCCAGATCCAAGCCGCCGCGGGGCTGCTCGACGGCATGGTGATCTGGGGCGACGTGGCCTACAAGAAAGGCATGATGTTCTCGCCGAACTATTGGCGCAAGCACTTCAAACCGGGCGTCGCGGCGCTGGTGAAGGAATGCCACGATCGCGGACTGCCGGTCATTTACCACGGATGCGGAAACGTCAATCGCATTTTTGAGGACTTCATCGAGATCGGAGTCGACGCCTACAACCCGCTGGAAGCCAAGGCCGGCCTGGACGTGGTGGACCTGAGGCGCCGATTCGGGCACCGCATCGCCTTCTGCGGAAACATGGACGTGATGGTGTGGGCGGACGGCACCAAGGACGACCTGCGCAAGGCCGTGCTGACCAAGCTGAATGCGGCCAAGGGCGGCGGGCTGATCTTCCAGTCGGACCACTCGGTGCCGAGCAACATCTCCGCGGAGAACTACGAGTACGTTCTGGGGCTGGTGAGAGAATACGGCGTCTATCCCCTGGCGCTGGGCGAATTCGACCTTCCGGACTTGAACTGAGCCGGAGGGGTGGAACGGCAGGGGCTCGATTCCGCATCGCGGTACGCAGGTTCGCACGGCCTGGAGCCGGTCTTGAGCCAAGTTGCTGATATACCGAACCGGCTGGTTCTGCCATGTGGAACTCCAGGCGACGCTGGTCTTTCCCGTTGTTCAGCCTTCCAAGCGTTGCTAACTTATCCCCTCGAAGCGTGTTGCCCGCTGGCGCCAGGTGGCGTGACGCCAGCCGTCCGTCGTGGCAAGGAGCCGTCCCGTGACTGGGTGGCGCTCGTCAGTCACAATGTGAGAAAGGACTACTGATGCCGGGAACTCTGGCACTGCTTCACACCAGCCATGTGCTGATTCCGCTTTTCTCGGACCTCTGCAAGCGGATCGTCCCCCGTGTCCAGGTCTTCCACATGGTGGACGAGAGCCTGATCAAGAACACCATCGAGGCCGGCTTTCTCACCAAGGACACCGTGCGCCGGATGCTGGCTCTGATCCAGTCGGCGCACGACGGCGGCGCCAGTGCAGTCATGGTGACGTGCTCTTCCATCGGCCCGGGAGTGCGCGTGGCGCAGGAGGTTTTCGACTTCCCGGTGCTGCGCGTCGATGACGCGATGGCGGAAGAGGCGGTCCGGCGGGGAACCAGTATCGGGGTTCTGGCGACTCTTCGCACCACCCTCGAGCCTACCGTCAGTCTGTTGCAGGAAACCGCCGCGGCGCAGTCGCGCGATATCAAGATCATCCCGAGGCTTTGCGATGGGGCCTTCGATGCCGTGATATCGGGCGACAATGAGACTCACGACGACATCGTGTCGGCCGAACTCGCGCGTCTCATGGAGGAGGTCGAGGTGGTGGTTCTGGCTCAGGCTTCCATGGCCCGCATCGTCGAATGCATCCCGCCCGAGGCGCGCATGATACCGATTCTGTCCAGCCCCGAACTCGCCGTCAGGCGCGCTTGGGAGATCCTGTCTGCCTCCGGACAGGCGGCGTGATCGAAGGGTTCCGCTTGGAAAAGCGGCGCATCGTTCTCATCTTCCTGGGGGCGCTGGGAGTCATCACCTTTCTCGACCGCCTGTGCATCGCGGTAGCCGGCGCCCGCATGCAGGAGGAGCTGCGCATCGATCCGGACCGCTGGGGCTGGATTCTGGGTGCGTTCATTCTGGCCTACGGGCTGTTCGAAATCCCCACCGGCGCCTTGGGCGACCGGATCGGACCGCGCCGGGTCCTCACCCGGATCGTCCTGTGGTGGTCGGTCTTCACCGCTCTGACCGGCGCCGCGTGGAGCTTTTCCGCACTTCTGGCGACCAGCTTTCTGTTCGGGGCCGGAGAGGCCGGCGCTTACCCCAACGCCTCGGGCGTCATCGCCCGCTGGTTTCCGGCGCGCGAACGGGCCCGCACCCAGGGCTTCGTTTGGGGCGCCAGTCGCTTCGGTGGAGCGCTATCTCCCTTGCTCGTAGTACCCCTGCAAGCGGCCTTGGGGTGGAGGGCGTCCTTTTGGATTTTCGGGGCGCTGGGCGTGCTTTGGGCCGCCGCCTGGTGGACTTGGTTTCACGACGACTGCCGCCAACAGCCCGGGATCACCGGGCGCGAACTCGGCGAGATCGCTGGCACCGAACCGCGTGCCTCCCACCGCTCCGTACCCTGGCGGGCGCTGCTGCGCAGCCGCCAGTTGTGGCTGATTGTGGCCATGTACTGGTGCTATGCCTGGGGCTCCTGGTTCTACTTCTCCTGGTTCCCCACTTACCTGGTGCGGGGAGCGAAGCTCAGCGAACGCCAGATGGGCCTTTTCGCCGCGCTGCCGTTCCTGCTCGGCGTGGCCGGAAACCTGACCGGCGGCTTTCTCAGCGACCGCCTGGTGCGCCGCTGGGGGCTGCGGACGGGCCGCCGCGCGGTGGGCGTCATGAGCCTCGCGGTGTCGTCCGTTCTGGTCCTGGGCATGGCCATGACTCGCGACCGCACGGCGACGGTGGCGTTCTCGGCATTGTGCTTCGGCATCATGGATCTGATGCTGCCGGTGGCCTGGGCGGTGTGCCTCGACGTCGGGGCCGGCCGTGCCGGAGTGGTGACCGGCATGATGAACACTGCCGGCCAGTTTGGGGGCTTCGTCTGTACGGTGCTATTCGGCTACATGGTGCGGGCCACCGGCAGCTACCATGCCCCGCTTTTCGCGATCGCCGGCATGTTGGCGGCGAGCGCCGCGCTGTTCTCCCGGATCGACCCGACGCGCCCGCTGGTGGATGAGGGCGCCCAGATCCAGCGGCAGGCGCGGCAGCAGTGACCGCACCACCAGTCCGGCGGCGTTATCGCTTCCCCCGGCGCACCACGCCGAAGAAGTCCTCCGAACCCACCTGCCCCCCCTTGAGCACCACTTGCAGTCCGTCGCAGGCGCTGTCTTGCGAGTGCAGGCGGCACAACGGCCCGCCGGGTTCCAGCGGCCGAAGCAAGGTGAGCGCATAAGCCCCCAGTTGCTGCCCGGCGTGGCTGGCGGTGTCGCCGCCGGCAATCACCGCGCGCCGTACACCGGTGCTCCCGGTCAACTGGCGTAACAAGAGTCCGAGTCGCTCGCCAAGCTCTTCACCGTATCCGCCCGCCTGCCGGTCCTGCGGCCCCAGCGCCGTGTACAGCACCACGCTGCGCCCCGCCGCCAGCGCCGCCCGCGCCGCACGGGAGGCGATCTCCGGGTTTTGTTGCGGATCCACCTTCACGCCAGCGAACCCGTTTGCCAGCGCCCAGCGGATCTGGTCCCCGGTCACCGGCGAACAACTTCCCGACAGCACCACCAGGCGGTCCACCGGTCCGGGATCGGGGAATTCGGGCCTGTCTGGAAGCGATCCGGAAGCGCGCCAATGTGCGGCCAGAGCGTAGTCCAGACCCGACGAGCCCACGGCGAACATCGGCTCCCTCAAGCTTCTGGTCCACAGGAGGCGCCCGATCTCCGCCAGGGAGCTCTCGTCCAATCCGTCGAAGACCACGACTTCGACGCCCTCGGAAACCAGGGTCGCCAACAGCCGCTCGGCGCTGCCCTCGCCGAGTGCCAGAATGTCCACCAACCCGATCCTCTTCCGCGTCTGCCGCCCGAGATGCAGGCGCAGATCGCTCTCCGTCATCGGCGTCACCGGGTGGTCCCGCATCGTGGGATGCCGATCGATGCGGTAGACCGTTCCCGAGGCTCTCGCGAACAGGTTGCCAAACAGCACGTAGCGGCCCAGCAAGGGCACGCCCACCACGACGGGTATGAACGGCGATCCAAAAACCTCCTGCCCGATTTCGAGAGCCCGCCCGATGCTTCCGGCCTCCGGAGAGCTGTCGAAAGTGGAACAGACTTTGTAGTGGCAGACCGGGGCGCCCAGCTCTTTCAGGCGCCGGAAGATCGCCGGCAGGTGCTCCGACATCCAGGCCGGGCTCTTACTGCGGCTCACTCCCGCCAGGCCGACTGCCCGGCACTCGCCGAATCGGGCCAATTGTGCGTCGTCCGGCAGGCGCAAGAACAGGACCGTGGCGACACCGTTCGTGACCAGAGCCTCGAGCGTGTCGGTCGAGCCGGTGAGATCGTCGCCGTAGTACGAGAGCAGAAGCCGGTGCATCCAGGGCGCCCGTTCCGCCTGTATGAATCTCTCACTGTACTCCGGGGCGGGGGCCCGCCACACGCCGGGGGGTCGCATGCCGCGGCAGTTCCGCGATACGGAACCCCGATTCTCACGGCGTCACCGGGTTAACCCGCGATTTCGGCCCTTCGGGAAGAGGCCTCGATTCCGGAACGCGGAACCATCGGATTCGGCCCCGGAGACCCGCCGGGGGGTCTGATATGCTCGGACTCATGGCAGACCATCGTTTGAGCGACGTGGGTGGGACGCCTGGCGGCCTCGGCCACTTCCTGATCGGCTTCGCCATGACCTGCGTCGGCGGATACCTGTTGTCCAATCAAGTGACCGTGGTCGGCTCCTACTGGAGCTTCTACGGCACCAACACCTTTGGCATTACACTCATCCCCATGCTGATCGGCATCGGCGTGTTGTTCTGGAGCGGTCGAAGCGTGGTCGGGTGGCTGCTTACCGCCGCTGGCGCGCTCTTCATCCTGGCGGGCGTGCTGGCCAACCTGCACATCTATTTCCAGCCGGCGAGCCTTTTCAACACCCTCGTGATGCTGGTCCTGCTCGTCGGAGGGCTCGGGCTGATCGCGCGCGCCATCCAACCCCATCGCCCCAAAGCCAGCGAGTGACAATCATTCCCCCGTGGGCGGCGCTACAGCAGCGCCGTGTCCAGCGCGGTCATGGCCGACGCGGCGGCGGGGCGCTGGGGAGCCGGCTCGGGATGGCGCAGGTAGGAGATCAGATCCTCTTCCGAGCTGCCGAACAGCGAATCCACCAGTTCCTTGACCGCCAACCGCCGCAGGGTCTCGCGCGACAGCACCGGCGAATACAGGAACGACCGGCCCACCTTGCGCCGCTCCACCGCGCCTTTGCGCGCCAGCCGGTCCATGATCGTCATCACCGTGGTATACGCCAGGCTGCGCCGCGGCGAGAGCGCCTGCATCACCTGCCGGACATTGGCCTCCCGCAGCGTCCACAGCGCTTTCAGGCACTCGAGTTCGAGTGGCGGCGGAATCTCGCGCGGCGGCCCCGGCTTACGCATCGCCGACCTGGTCCTCCCGCACCTGCAACGCCCGTTCCAGCTTCTCGCCGAACAGCGACGGAGCGCCAGTCTCTCTGGAGGGGGCCTCCGGCGGCGGCACCGCCTGCTCCGGAACCCCTTCGGCCAGGTACTTGAGTCTCTTCAGCACCACCCGCTCCAATTGGGGGCTGTAGGGGGTCCAATGCCCTTCCACCTGCCGGTCGTTGTAGATCAGGGCGCGCATGCACTCCATCTTCGCGTCCAAGTCGTCCAGGTAATGCAGCAGCAGCGCCTCGGGGTACAGCGGCACTTTCGGCGAGCCGAACTCGAGCGCGCCGTGATGGCTCAGCACCAGGTGCTCGACCAGCGTGCGCAGCTTCGGCGGGAAGCCCGGCAGCCCGCGCAGCTTTTCCTCGATCAGCCGCACCCCGATGACGATGTGGCCCAGCAACTGCCCCTCGCTGCTGTAGCCGAAGCCGCGATCGTAACTCAGCTCGTAGATCTTGCCGATATCGTGCAGAATCGCCCCCGCCAGCAGCAGGTCCCCGTCGACGCCCGGGTAGTGCCCGGCCGCCAGCCGGCACATGCGGCAGAGCGAAAGGACGTGCTCGAGCAGGCCGCCCAGGTAGGCGTGGTGAATGAACTTCGCGGCCGGCGCCTTGGCGTAGCGCCGCAGGATTTCCTCATCGCCCAGGATCAGCTCGAGCAGCGCGCGCAGGTGCGGGTTCCCGATCGAGACGACGATCTCCCGCAGCTCCGCCAGCATCTCCCGCGGGTCCCGTGCGGAGGCCGGCAGGAAGTCCGCCAGTTCCACCGAACTCTCTTCCACCCGTTGCAGCTTGTGGATCGTGAACTGCGGCCGGTTGTTGTAGATTTGCAGCAGCCCCTTCACCCGTACGAAATCGTCGGCCTCGAAGGCATTCATGACCTCGGCGACGTTGTCCCACATCTTGGCATCCACATCGCCCGAGCGGTCGCCGAGCAGCAAGGACAGGTAGGGCTCGCCGGTCTTCTTCTGGCGAATCTCCTTGCCCTGAACCAGGAAGGTGCCGGTAGCGACCTTGCCGGCCTCGAGTTCACTGACGAAAGGAGATTTCATCGGCTGGCTTTGACCCTCACCTTGGTGCCCGGGACAGGCACCATCCACAGCAGCCGCCTGCGCCGGATGCGGCTGATCACCTCTTGCTTGGTCACGGTGGCCGGCACCAGCTTGGCCGGGTCCTTCCAGGA
>JBEKWU010000031.1:0-46099 GCA_049512775.1 Bryobacteraceae bacterium | reverse complement strand
TCCGCTCGCTGCAGAAACTGCCTTGGACGGTTCGCATGTTCTTCCTGACGCCGGACACCCAGTACGCCGCTCTGTGAATCCGACCAAGTCAAAAGTCTACCTACTTATGGCCTGATTAATACCAGCGGCGGAAGAAGTTCCACCGGGCCGCGCAATTGTTTCTGGAGTTGTTGGAGGAGCAGCCGGCGCCGGAGATGCAGGCGGTGTGAGGGGGAAATCTCAGGCCGCCCGCACCTTCAAGCTCACGCCCAGCCTCTCCTGGAGAACCCGGAGAATGGCGACGAAGTTCGCGGTGGTTGGGTTGCCCCGCGGGCCAAGCATCCGGTGAAGGCTCTTGCTCGGCTTCCGGACCGCACCCGCCAACTCCTCGAATCCGATCGTGGCGTTGATGAAATCTCTGAGGATGGCTTTGCCAGCAGCTTCGTCCCCCCCGAGATAGGCGTTGACTGCCTCGGTCAGCAACGCCGTGCGAAATGCCGCATCGCGCCGGGCGCGTGCGTATGTCGTTTCCCGAAACGCCCTGGTCAGTCCCATTTGAACCAGCGTGCGAAAGGGGACCTGCCGGTTGAATCCAAGTACTCCTGGATGGAGACAGGATCGCCTTGCACGAATTGATGGTAACACAATCGTTACCATAGTCGCCCTGGAAAAGCCTGCCTGGACGGGGATCTGCCAATCTGGCGGCAGATCGAGCGCTTCCGATACGAATGACACGACGCGGAGGAACAGAATCGCCGTGCCTGCTGTCAAATCCCCATACGAAGGCTGTCTGCCGGCTTGCCCTGGCGGTTGTTCTCGGGCTGCTCGCAGTCATGGGATGGCTGGCGACCGGGGTTCTGCGAACGCCAGCGCCGCCGTGCCCCAGGACTGCGGCACGGGCTGAGCTGCCGGTCGCTGCGCCGGTTGCGGTACAGCGCGCGGGCCCTTGCCCGGACATAGCCAGGCCGCTGACAGGCGGGGGGCGGATCTTTGTTGGAGACACAGTGGTATCCGCCAAGCTGATCAAACGGGTGAAGGCCGTCTACCCGCCCCGAGCAAGGCGGCTCCGTATCGCGGCACCCGTTCGGCTGGCTGCCGTAATCGGAAAAGGCGGGAAGGTGCAGAAGCTGGAAGTCGTAAGCGGCCACCCGCTCCTGGCTGCCGCCGCTGTCGAAGCCGTGAAGCAACGGGTGTACCGGCCCGTGTGCTTAAACGGAGAGCCAGTCGAGGTGTATACCGTGATCGACGTGGCTTTCGATCCTCTCATGTGATCTGGGGCACCCATGATGACGGTCCGCTTGTCGCAGATCTACCGGAGGGCATGCACAGCAGGGTCCGGCGAGATGTTGCAGAGCTGTCGCTGAGGCTGGAACTCACAGCCCGCTGAACTGGACGTCCCGGAAATGCAGGGTCGGAATCCGCCAGCCGCCGTAGGGGAACGGATCGCTTCCCGTGGCTGCAAGCTGCTTCCAGAGGTCCTTGAGGTTCCCCGAGATGTTCATCTCGTTGACGGGTTGGCGGACCGCGCCGTTTTCGATGTAGAAGCCCATGATGCCGAAGGAGAAATCTCCAGTAGTCCCGTTGGAATTCCCGCCGATGAAATTGGAAACCAGAATCCCTTTCGAAATCCCTTGGACCATGGCCGCGAGGTCCTTATCTCCGAGGCCGAAGACCAGATTGGAGGGCCACCCCGTCGTGGGCTCCACGCCTAACTTGCGGCCATAGTAGCTGTCGATGTAGTAGGTCTTGAGGACGCCCTTGTCGATGACGCTACGCTTGCGGGCGGCGATCCCCTCGCCGTCGAACAAACGCGAATCCGTGCCCGCCGGAACGAAGGGATCCTCGCTCACCGTCAGTTTCTCTGACGCGATGCTCTGGCCCAGCATCCCGTCCAGGAACGAGCTCTTCTGCTGCAAGGCGCGCCCGGTCATCGCGCCGACGAGCGCTCCGAACACTCGCGACGCGCTGCGATTCTCCACCAACAAGTCGTAGCGTCCCGAGGCGATCTTGCGCTGGCCGATTTTCTTGAGCGCCCGCCCGGCCGCCTCCTTGCCCACCGACGTCACTTCCGGGAGCTCCTTGAGATGACGCGTATAGCCGTAGGCGTAGTCTTCGGGACGGCCGCCCTGATCGTCCTTAACCGTCACGCCCGCGGAAACCGAAAACGTGGTCCCGATTTCCTCCCCCTCGAAACCATTGCTCTGAACCTTCACGTTCCGGCCGAAGCTGTCGCCGTAACCCGCAGTGACGGAAATGATCTTGTCGCTCTGCGCCATGGCCGCCGCTTCGATCGCCTTGGCACACCGCACCCGCTCGGCCGTGTCGATCTTCTCGTAGCCCGAATCCACCAGCTTCAGGTCCCGCTTCTCCTGACCCGCGTAATACTTGGGGTCGGGAAGAGAGCGGAAGGGATCCTGCGCCAGGTAGCGGGTCATGGCCACCGCTTCGCCGATGAACCGCGCCAGGGAATCGTGCCGCAGGTCGTTGGTGCTGTGCGAAGAATAGCGCTGCTCGAGATAGATCGCGAGCGACAGGCCGTGCCGCGCGGATTCCTGGAGCTTCTCCAGCTTCCCGGCCCGCACCTCGGCTTCAATCGAGCGGTCGGAGAAAACGTTGGCGGCCACCTGGTTGGCGCCCTGCTTACGGGTCTGATCCACCGCCCAGCGGGCCAGTTCCAGACTCTCTTTGGATGTCATAGTGCCTCCGTTAACCGTTCACTCCGCCCACCGTGATCGCCGACACCTTGACCGTGGGCAACCCCATCTGCACCGGCATGCCCTGCCCGTTCTTGCCGCAGGTGCCGCCTCCGTCGGAGAATCGCAGGTCGTCGGCCACCATGGTGATCCGCCTCAGAACCTGCGGTCCGTTCCCGATGATGTTGACATCCTTCACCGGCCGGGTGATTTTGCCGTCCTCGATCAGGTGGCCCAGCTTCACGTAGAAGGTAAAGTCGCCCGCCCCGATAAAGACCTGGCCGTTGGTGAACTCCTCGGCGTACAGCCCCTTCTTGACGCTGGCGATGACCTCTTCCCGCTTGTGCGGACCGGGAAGCATGTAGGTGTTGCGCATCCGGGGCATGGGGGCAAACCGGAACGACTCGCGACGGCCGTTTCCGGTGGACTTCACCTTGTAGAACTCCGCGCTGATGTGGTCGTGCAAGTAGCTCCGCAGGATCCCGTTCTCGACCAGCATGGTGCGCTGCGTGTCATTCCCCTCGTCGTCCACGTTAATCGAGCCGCGCAGATTCGGGTTGGTGCCGTCGTCCACGATCGAGACGAACTTCTCCGCTACCGGCTGGCCGATCTTGTCCGAGAAGATCGAGATCTTCTTGCGGTTGAAATCCGCCTCCATGCCGTGACCGATGGCTTCATGCAGCAGGATGCCCGACATGCCCGGCGCCAGCACCACCTCCATCTCCCCGGCCGAGGGCTTGACCGCCTCGAACATCAGCGCCACGCGGCGCACCGCCTCCCGCGCCAGCCGGTCCAGCGTCTGAGGCGTATAGAACTCCAGGCCCCAGCGGCCGCTCAGACCGAAAAAGGCGTCTTCGCGCCGGCCGTTCTGCTCCGCCACGCAGGTCGCATAGGTGCTGGTCATGGGCTGGAAGTCGGCCACCATGCGGCCGTCCGAGCGGGCCACCAGGATGTAGCGGGTTTCGTCGGTGAAGTGCACGCCGCACTTGACCACCCGCTTGTCCAGCGCAAAGACCTTGTCGTTGATGGCGGCCAGCAAGGGCACCTTGCGGTCGGCCTTCACCGTCTCCCAGGAGACCTCGATCGGGTAGTAGCGCGGGGTCTCACGGGGCTTGTACTCCAGGGGAGCTTTCCCGCCCGCGGCATCGGCGATGTTGGCCGCGGTCTTGGCCGCCTGCTCCATCGCCTGGGGCGTGATCTCCTCGGTGAAGGAGTACCCCGTCTGGTCGCCCTTGAGCACCCGGATCCCCACGCCGAAATCCACGCCGGTGTAGGCGCGATTGACGGCCTTGTCCTCCACGCCGATGTAGTTTGAGATCTTGTGCTCGAAGTAGAGGTCGCAATAGTCGCCGCCCCGGCTGAGCGCCGTAGCCATGACCCGGCGCATCAGCCCTGCGTCAACCCCGAAATGGCTCAGATACTGGCTGGGCGGCGAGGAGGCCCCCAGCGGCGCCTCCAGCGCCAGCGCCCTTTGGTCCCGCAGGGCAAAGGGGATCGCTGCCGTCGCCACTCCCTTGCAGAAAGCACGTCGATTCAGGACTTTCATTGAGGCTCCTTCGGCGGGAAGCGCATTCCTGGCGCCCCGCAAAAAGACGTAAGAGTCTTAGACGGCGCCCAGCACCAAAAGTTCTCACTGGTCTGGGAAAAAAATGAGTGCCCGGCGACAGCCTCACCGGGTGGCCACGACGAAAAAGTGCCTGGTTTGATACAGTTCGTGAACTGAGCCGCGCGCGTGAGCAAGCGGCTGGTCTGATGCGCAAGAATTCATGGCGCTGCGTGGGGAACCTCACGATCGGCCTGGGCACGGCCATGGATCGCGCCACCCTGAAGGACAAAGCCCGCGCCGCTGGCCAGGGTACTAGGCTACAATTCTCAGCATGAAAGCAT
The DNA here is from genome assembly GCA_049512775.1 of Bryobacteraceae bacterium. GTDB lineage: Bacteria > Acidobacteriota > Terriglobia > Bryobacterales > Bryobacteraceae > Fen-330. The sequence goes on along the minus strand of JBEKWU010000031.1, from coordinate 41,540 downwards.
TCGATTGCTTGTTCCTGCTGGGATTTGCGCTTTACGGCCAACCGAAGCGGCCGGTGGAAGAGTTCCAGACCTCCGGCGGCGCGGTCAGGATCACGCCCATCCGCCACGCCAGCCTGCTCCTCCAGGCCGCCGGCCAGGCCATCTACCTCGACCCAACCAGCGATGGCAACTATGACGGGCTTCCGCCCGCCGACCTCATCCTGATCACGGACATTCACTCCGACCACCTCGACCCCAAGAAGCTCGCTCAACTCCGCAAGCCGGGCACCGTCTTCATCGCGCCTGCGGCCGTCGCGAAAAGCGTTCCCGAGGCCGCGGTGATCCGCATCGGCGAGACCATTGACTTCGGGAAATGGAAGATTGAGGCCGTCGCGGCCTACAATATCCCGCGCCAGCCCGGCGCCGTGGTATTCCACGAGAAGGGACGCGGGGTTGGCTACGTGCTCGCTTACGGCGGCAAGCGCTTCTACTTCTCCGGCGACACCCAGAACATCCCCGAGATGCGCGCGCTCAAGAACATCGACGTGGCGTTCGTGTGCATGAACCTGCCCTACACCATGTCCCCGGCCGAAGCCGCCGAGGCCGTGCGCGCCTTCAAGCCGGCCATCGTCTACCCCTACCACTACAAGGGCTCCGACCTCACCGTGTTCGCCAAGGCCCTGGCCGGAAGCGGCGTCGAGGTCCGCATCCGCGACTGGTATTACTGAGCCGCCCGCTGCCGCATACGGATGCCGCCCGTGAAGCCGCTGGGGAACTTCAGCTCCAGGATGCCGCCGGGGTCGGTTCGCGCCTCGTGCATTTCTTCGGCATCCGGCTCGACATCGTAGCTTTGCGCGGGTGCCAGGCCGACCACATAGACCGTGGTGGCCTCCTCCTGGATGGCGAACCGCGTGGCGGCCACCACCGCCGTATCCCCGAACTGTATCGGCTCGGTGGCGCCGCTGAGCGGTACGATCTTCGGCTCGCCGCCGGAGAACGTCTGGAGCTGGCCCTCGAAGTAGCCCAGCCAGGCGGCATCGTCGTCCCACCGGGAGCGCAGGAACACGCGGCCGAAGATCCGGTCGTGGAACACCAGCGGCAGATTGTAGTAGCTCAAACCCGGCTGGTACGGGTTGGCCCACAGGAACTCGTAGGGAATCCCGAATGCACCGCGCAACAGGAAACGGTCGTGCATCGCCCAGCCTTGCACGTACTGGTTCTCCACCGCGTTGTTGTCGTAGGCCACCATGGCCAGGTCGGCGGCCCGCGACATGGCCGCAACCGCCAGGTCGGGCTCGGCTCCCTTCGCGGCAGGGATGCGGAATTCATTCTCCGGCGCCGGATACGAGGCGGGGTAGTAGCTGAGCAGGTGGTAGAGAGGCAGTTGCTCGAAGAACGCCGGGAGCGACTCGCGCAGGTCGATGTTCAGATTGTCGCGAACCGCATGGAGCATCTCGAACAGGGCGTAGATCTCGGCCCGCGGGATGACATTGCGCCCCTGCTTGACCGCGGGAACGATCTCGCCCCGCCACCACTTCTGCACCAGGCTCTGCAACTCCCGTTCGGAGACAGCCGGTGCGCGATCGGCCAGAACCGTCGCGGCCAGGGCGCGCGAGCGGGCCTCGGAAATGCTCATTGTGCGCGGCCGCTGTCCCAGTGCCCGCTCCAGCCTGGCGGCGAGCGCGGCCGACTCCGGCTCGCGGAGTACGGGCTGACACCAGTCCAGCACCAGCGCGAGCTGGCGCAGGTCGTCCCCGGAAGTGAGCGCCCACTCGATGGCGCGGCGGCCCGCGCCTGCCTCGCCCGCCACCTGATAGTACAGCGCCAGCGCGAAGCCCGGTTCGGGCATGGCCGCGTGGCCCGCCATCAGCGCCTCGAACTGCTGCCAGCGCGCCGACCGCCGCTCGCGCTCCCGCCGCAGCAGACGGATCCGCTGCGGACGCAGCAACAGCAGGGGGTGCTCGCCGGAGACCACGAAGCTCTCGTCAGCTTGGAAGGCGAGCATGGCGGTGGCCAGAAGGCCCGCCAAACACACTCGTACAGCGCCCATCGGGTTCGATTGTGTCATAGTGACACACCGGCTGCACCTTGGCGCCGCGGCCCACCCGCGCCTCCCAATTCCCGCCTCTTTGTTTTCAATCACTTCCCCACCTGCATTCCTGGTGGTCCACATGCTACATAGGATGCTGAATTGATGCAGTTGCTCTTTGAACCTGCCCTCTGCTGCAACAGGCAAAAGGCAGTGAGGCGGCTGATATTGGACAGCGTGCTTGCGGGAGCCGATGTTTAAATGAGGTGCCCCTCACTTTCCGATTGCAGGTTGCAACAGAGGGCTTTTTTTGGGATTCACGGAACGGCCTTATTCTGTCGATCTTTATAGTCTCACCCGGGATCAACGGGTTGCGGTAACTGTCTGGCATTCATGGGAGGAACCTTGGACGCGGGCCTCGCCAGGAATGCATTGCGAAGCGGGTAATCGAATTCCAGACAGCCCGACGCCAGATCCCAGCCCAGCCAAGGGCGGACCGCATCGGGCAGGCGTAAACCCGATGCGGTTTTTTTTGCGCTAACCGCGCGGCGGCCCGCCTCCGGCGGACAGGCTTGTCCCGCGTTTTTTGGGGCCGCGGCCCTTCACCAGCACAGAGTGCCCGAACGGGGCTCCTCTTGCGCATTCGGCAGGTACAGTGTCTTGCAGTGCTCGCAGCGGTAGATCTCGGCGTTCTCCCCGAACCGCTTCTTGATCTCGTCCCCGAAGAAATACCAGCGCTTCAAGTGCCCGGCGCAGAGTTTGCCCTTGGCGTCTTTCTCGTTGCAGGCGCGCATGCGCGGGATGCGCCGCTTGACCTTGGTCCCGTCGCTCAGCGTGGCGACCAGCTCGGCGACGGGAGCCGGCGAATCCGGGGCAGCGTAGGTTGGGTTGGCCATAACAAGAGCTCGCAGCAAGCGGCTGTCCGCTACTAAGCATATCAGTGTCTGTGCTACCCTGAAGTTTCCGCGTGTGCCGGCTTGTGTCAGCGAGGCTCTCGTTCTCAGGACCTACCCGCTCAAGGAAGCGGACCTGGTTGTCAGCTTCCTGGCGCGGGACCAGGGCAAGTTGCGGGGCGTGGCCAAGCGGGCGCGGAGGCCCAAGAGCCCTTTCGGCAGCGGTTTGGAGAGGCTCTCACACGTTCGGATGTATTATTTCCAGCGCGAGACCAGGGAACTGGTCAGCCTGGATTCCTGCGAGCTGATTACCTCGCAGTTTGCGCTGGCTTCCGATTATTCGGCAGGCGTCGCTCTGGACTACATGGCGGAAGTGGCCGAGCAGCTCCTCCCCCCGGCAGAGCCGAGCGAGTTGTTCTTCCGGCTGCTGCTGGCGGTTCTGGATCACCTTCGGGCGAAGCGGGCTGAAGGCGTGTGGCAGGCGATCACGTACTTTACGCTCTGGGCGGTCAAGCTCTCCGGGTTTCTTCCGGAGTTGCGGGTGACGGGCGAATCCAGGAGCATCGCCGAGGAGATGCTGCGCACCCCCATCGCCCAGTTGCCCGAACGGGACTGGAGCCGGGCGCGGGCCGCGGACCTGCGGCGCTTTCTGGTCCGCGCCATCGAGGAACATGTCGAGCGAAAACTGGTGACCGTGCCCATCCTGGAAACGATATAGTCAATGGATTCTTTTCAAGAGGTTCTTTTCAAGCTGAAGAACTACTGGAGCCAGCGCGGCGCGATCGTCCAGGAAGCCTATGACCTCGAGGTCGGGGCGGGGACCATGGCCCCGGAAACCTTCCTGCGCGTGCTCGGCCCCAAGCCCTACCGCGTGGCCTACGTCCAGCCCAGCCGCCGCCCCGCGGACGGCCGCTACGGCGAGAATCCGAACCGCCTCTACAAGCATTGGCAGCTTCAAGTGATCCTGAAGCCCTCGCCCGCCGATGTGATCGATCAGTACCTGGCCAGCCTGGAGGCCATCGGCATCGATCTCGGCAAGCACGACATCAAGTTCGAGGAAGACAACTGGGAGTCGCCCACCCTGGGGGCCTGGGGCATCGGCTGGCAGGTGATGCTCGACGGCCTCGAGATTACCCAGTTCACCTACTTCCAGCAATGCGGCGGCATCGACCTCGACCTGGTGCCCGCCGAGCTGACCTACGGCCTCGAGCGGCTCACCGCCTTCCTCCAGGGCAAGGACAGCGTCTACGACATCGAGTGGGCGCCGGGCGTGAGCTACGGCGACGTGCGGCTGGCCGACGAGGTCCAGTTCTCCGTCTACAACTTCGAGATGGCCGACTTGGCCACGCTTTGGAAGCTCTTCGGCCTGCACGAGAAGGAATGCCAGCGCCTTCTGGACGCTTACAAGGACTACCCCGACAAGCGCCGCTTCCCGGTCCTGCCGGCCTACGACCAGGTGCTCAAGTGCTCGCACCTGTTCAACCTGCTCGACTCGCGCGGGGCGATCAGCGTGACCGAGCGGGTGGCGATGATCGGGCGGGTCCGCAAGCTGGCGCTGGGTGCGGCCCAGTGCTGGATGGATCAGTCCGGCGCGGAGGCCCTCCAATGAGCCTGCCCTTCCTGCTGGAGATCGGGACCGAAGAGATCCCGGACTGGATGATCGCCCCCGCGCTCCTTCACTTGCAGTCGCTGTTTCAGGAATTGCTCGATCAGAACCGGCTCTCGGCCTCCTCCCTCAAGACCGATGGCACGCCGCGCCGCCTGATTCTGCACGCCGAGGGTCTCCCGGCCCGCCAGGCCGACTCCGAAGAACTGGTCTCCGGCCCGCCCAAGGCCGCGGCCTTCAAGGATGGCCAACCCACCGGCGCGGCGCTCGGCTTCGCCCGGAAGATGGGAGTCGAGGTCTCGGCACTGGAAGTCCAGGCGACCGCCCGGGGCGAATACGTCTGCTTCCGCAAGAAGACCGTCGGCCGCCAAACGCGCGACATCCTGGCCGCCCTCCTGCCTGACCTGATCCTGAAGATCTACTTCCCCAAGACCATGTACTGGACCGGCAAGGGCGGGCCGCGGTTCATTCGCCCCATCCGCTGGCTGGTGGCCTTGCTCGGCGATGAGGTGGTGCCGTTCGAAGTAGCTGGAGTCTGCTCCGGCGACCGAACCTACGGACACCGGCTGCTGGGCGGCAAGGAACTGCAAGTCAATTCTTTGAATTACGAGCAAATCCTCAAGGAAAACTTTGTCCTGGTTTCCCCGGCCCAGCGCCGCGCCAGGATCGAAGCTGGCATCGCTGCTCTGGGTGTGAAAGTCAAGCCCGATCCCGCCCTACTCGACACCCTGGTCTACATCACCGAATACCCCACGCCGATCCTGGGCAGTTTCGATCCCGAGTTCCTGAAGTTGCCCGAGGAGGTGCTGGTCACGGTAATGCGGCACCACCAGAAGTACTTCTCGGTGGAGGATGCCGAGGGCCGGCTAGCACCACAGTTTGTTGCGGTGATGAACACCAATGCGGACCCCGAGGGCCTGGTGCGGCGCGGTAACGAGCGGGTGCTGCGGGCGCGGTTCAACGATGCCCGGTTCTTCTGGAACGTCGATCAGCACAAGAAGCTGGCCGACCGGGTGGCGGACCTGGCCCACGTGACATTTCAGACAAAACTGGGATCGTATCTCGACAAGACCAAGCGCGTGGCGAAGCTGGTGCGCAGACTGGGCGGCTCGTCACACGCGGTGCGCGCCGCGGAGTTGTGCAAGTGCGACCTCACCACCGAGATGGTGAAGGAACTCACCGAGCTCCAGGGCGTCATGGGCGGGCTGTACGCGCGGGCACAGGGCGAACCCGAAGAGGTCTGGCGGGCCATCTACGAGCACTACAAGCCGGCGAGCATGGAGGATTCGATCCCCGCGACGCCGGCGGGCCGCCTGGTGGCGCTGGCCGACAAGCTGGACACCCTGCAAGGCTGTTTCCGCGTCGGCCTGGTCCCCAGCGGCTCGCGCGACCCATTTGCGCTGCGCCGCGCCGCCCAGGGCGTGGTCAAGATCCTGGTGGAAGGGAAGCTAGTGCTGCCGCTGGGCAGGCTGATCGGCAGGGACGCGGCGCTGGCGGAGTTCTTCCTGGACCGCCTCCGGTACTACTTCAAGGACGTCCGCGGATTCTGCTACGACGAGGTCAACGCCGTCCTGGCCGCCGGCTGGGACGACCTGACCGATGTCGAGAGCCGACTTGCGGCGATCCGGGCGGTACGCCCGACTGAGAACTTCGAGCCGCTGGCGGCCAGCTTCAAGCGCATCAAGAACATTCTGAGGCAGGCGGAGATCCAGGTGGGGCAGGCGGTTCCGCCGGCCATCGATGCCGCCCTGCTGGAACCCGGCCCGGAAGCCGATCTGTTTAGTGCCTTCGCACGGCTCCGCAGCCGGGTCAAGCGATTCCGGAAGAAGAAGGAGTACCAGGCGGCGTTGGAGGCGATCGCCTCCCTGCGCCCTCGGGTGGATCTGTTTTTCGACAAAGTACTGGTGAACGCGCCGGATTCCCAGATACGGCAGAACCGGCTCACCTTGCTACACAACCTGTTGAAGGAGTCTTCGGCCATCGCCGATTTCTCGGAAATAGTCACATCACAGTAGGCAGAGGAGAAAACTAGAGCTTTATGAACAAATACGTCTATGCGTTCGGCGGTGGTACGGCCGACGGCAGCGGAACCATGAAGGATGTCCTGGGCGGGAAGGGCGCGGGCCTGGCAGAGATGTCGCGCGCCGGCGTGCCCGTACCCCCCGGGTTCACCATTTCGACGGAAGTCTGCAACATTTACTTCCAGAACAACAACCAGGTCCCGGCCGAGATCGAGAAGCAGATCGACCAGGCGCTGGCGGTGCTCGAGGGCCGCATGGGCCAGAAGCTCGGCGACACCGCCAACCCGCTGCTGGTCAGCGTCCGCTCCGGCGCCAAGTTCTCGATGCCCGGCATGATGGATACCGTTCTGAACCTGGGCCTGAACGACCAGACCGTGAAGGCGGTCGAGGGGCGCAGCAACAACCCGCGCTTTGCCGCCGACTGCTACCGCCGGTTCATCCAGATGTTCGGCAACGTGGTCCTGGAGATCCCCAAGAGCGAATTCGACCACGTGCTGGAGGGCCGCAAGAAGAAGGCCAAGGCGAAGCTCGATACCGGCCTGACCGCCGCCGACCTCCAGGCCGTCATCGCCGAGTACAAGCAGGTGGTCCAGAAGAAGACCGGCAAGCCCTTCCCGCAGGCCGCCCACGAGCAGCTCAAGATGGCCGTCGAGGCCGTGTTCCGCTCCTGGTTCAACCCCCGCGCCCAGCACTACCGCAAGATGAACAAGATCCCCGACGATCTGGGCACCGCGGTCAACGTGCAGGCGATGGTGTTCGGCAACCTGGGCGAGACCTCGGCCACCGGCGTGGGATTCACCCGCAACCCGGCCACCGGCGCCAAGGAGTTCTACGGCGAGTTCCTGACCAACGCGCAGGGCGAAGACGTCGTGGCCGGCATCCGCACGCCGCACCCGATCACCGAGCTCGACACGCTCATGCCCGAGGTCTACAACCAACTTCACGAGATCACCAGCAGCCTCGAGAAGCACTACCGCGACGTCCAGGACTTCGAGTTCACCGTCCAGGATGGCAAGCTGTACATGCTGCAAACCCGCAATGGCAAGCGCACCGGCCCGGCCGCCGTCAAGATCGCGGTGGACATGGTCGGAGAGGGCCTGATCACCAAGAAGGAAGCGGTGCTGCGGGTCGATCCGCAGCAACTGGATCAGCTCCTGCACCCGGTGATCGTGCCTGAGTCGCGCAAGGCGCTGCAAAGGCTCGCGGTCGGTCTGCCGGCTTCGCCCGGCGCTGCGGTGGGCAAGGTCGTCTTCACCGCCGACGACGCGGTCGAGGCGGCTACGTCGAGCCCGGTGATCCTGGTTCGGGCCGAGACGGTTCCCGACGACATCCACGGCATGGAAGTGGCCAAGGGCATCCTGACCTCCCGCGGAGGCATGACCAGCCACGCGGCCGTGGTAGCCCGTGGCATGGGAATCCCCTGCGTGGCCGGCGCCGGCGCTATCGTCGTCGACGAGCACAAGAAGCAGATCACCGTCACGCTACCCGGCGGCACCACCGTGGCGCTGAAGGAAGGCGACTGGCTGTCGCTGGACGGCTCGACCGGGGAGGCGTTCGCCGGGCAGGCGCAAACCGCCGATCCCGACCCCCGCTCCGGCGTGCTGGCGACCTTCATGGGCTGGGCGGACGAGTTCCGCGGCAGTTTCGGCGTGCGCGCCAATGCCGACATCCCGCGCGACGCCAAGGCGGCCCGCGCCTTCGGCGCCGAGGGCATCGGCCTGTGCCGCACCGAGCACATGTTCTTCGCCGAGGACCGCATCGCGCACATGCAGGCCATGATCATGGCCCGCGACGAGAAGAGCCGCCGCAAGGCGCTCCTGAAGCTGCTTCCGATGCAGCGCAAGGACTTCGCCGGGCTGTTTAAGGCCATGGACGGCTTCCCGGTGGTCATCCGCACGCTGGATCCGCCGCTGCACGAGTTCCTGCCCAAGCGCGAGGAGTTGATGGTCGACCTCGCCAGGCTGCCCCACCTCGACTTCAAGGCCAAGAAGGAAATGGCGGGCCGCTACAACATCACCGTGGCGGAGTTGAAGAAGCGGCTGCCCGAGTTGCTGCACCGCGTCGAAGAGCTGCACGAATTCAACCCGATGCTGGGGCTGCGCGGCTGCCGGCTGGGCATTCTCTATCCCGAGATCACCGAGATGCAGGTGCGCGCCATTTTCGAAGCCGTGGTTCTGGCGGCCAAGAAGGGCGTCAAGGTCATTCCCGAAGTTATGATCCCGCTGGTGGGCTCGGTCAAGGAGCTCGAGAACCAGAAGGCGATCGTGGTGAAGGTGGCCGAAGAGGTGCTCGGCAAAGCCGGCATGAAGGACCAGAAGTACATGGTCGGGACCATGATCGAGATCCCGCGCGCCGCGCTGACCGCCGACCAGGTGGCCAAGGAGGCCGAGTTCTTCAGCTTCGGCACCAACGACCTGACCCAGACCGCGCTGGGCATTTCGCGCGACGACTACGTGCGGTTCTCGAAGGTTTACGAGGACCTGAAGCTGTTCCCGGCGGACCCGTTCGCGGTCCTGGACCAGGAAGGCGTGGGCAAGCTGGTCGAGATGGCGGTGAAGCTGGGCCGCCAGACCCGGCCGGACCTCGAAATCGGCATCTGCGGCGAGCACGGCGGCGAGCCCAGCTCAGTGGAATTCTGCTACCGGGTGGGCATGAACTACGTCTCCTGCTCTCCCTACCGGGTCCCCATCGCCCGCCTCGCCGCGGCCCAAGCCGCCATCAGCGGCGACAAGACCGAATCGATGCGCACGACGTAGGCTGCGCTACTGACCTGCATTTCCCACCGCCCGGCCCTCACGGGCCGGGCGGTGGTGTTTTGGAGCCTCCGGGGCGTGATTCCGCCCTCATGGGTACCCCAGCAGCTCGAGATTCGGGCAGAACCTGTTTTGGGATTATTCCACAATCGGTTCTATGCTTGTTCCCTTCAGGCCACATAACGTGGGGAACGAAGCGTCAAAGAGGTTCCGGGGACTTCTGATCGAGGCCAGGAAGCGCGCGGGCCTCACGCAGTACGCGTTGGCTGCCCGTTTGAAGCGGCCGCAATCGTTCGTCTCAAAATTCGAGCGCGGCGAGCGGCGGCTCGACGTACTGGAGTTTCGTGAAGTTGCCCAAGCGCTGGGAATAGACCCGATACGTTTCCTGCGCAGGCTCTATCGAGAGGCGCCGTGAGGATCGTGCGGGTTGAGACCCTCTTGAGTCGCGGTCCATACCCGAAATCCCGCCATTGGAAGCGGACTCGGAAGACCATCCATGAGGCGGTCTCGCGGTGCTGCTGGCCGCCTGGGAGCGGATCCTTCACGATCTACCCGGAAAGTGGGAAGAAACGGGGAGAAGGTAACGGAGTCCTGCCCATCAAGAGGGAGTTCGTGCAGCATCTCAGGGACAAGGGCTGGGCAATCGAGGGCAAGGCCAAGAATGCTCTGGGCCAGCATGTTGGCGATTTCGACGCCGTAATCGCCGGACCCGACGCCCCGATTGTGGTCGAGTGGGAGACGGGGAATGTCTCGTCCAGCCATCGCTCCATGAACAAGATGTCGATGCTCCTGAGTTCCGGGCTGGTTGCTGCTGGAACCCTCGTCATCCCATCACGCGAACTGTACAAGTATCTGACAGACCGCGTGGGAAATGTCCAGGAGCTCGAGCCCTATTTCCCGCTCTGGAAATCCATCCCATGTGAGAACGGGCTGCTCGAAATCGTGGTTATCGAGCACGACCGCACAAGCTACGACGTTCCGAAGATACCGAAGCTCACATCCGGGAGGGCCAGGGGCTAGCCCTCGACATAGTCGTCGTTCTTGTGGTTGTGGATACCGGCCCCCTCGAGGCGCTCCACGATCTCGGGGGCGAAGTCGATCTCCATTCCCAGCCAACGCCGGCTCTTCTTTTCGCAAACGGCATAGGTGGTGCCGCTGCCGCCGAAAGGATCCAGGACCAACTCGCCAGGGCACGTGCTCATTTCGACTACCCGGTCCAAGATCTTCGTGGAGAGGGCGTTCGCCCGCCGCTCTCTCGACTTGAACTTCCAGTGGCGCACCGGGGGTATGTCGGTCCATACATCCTTGAGGTTGACGCCTTTTGGGTTCATGGCGTCACGGTGCCCGCCATAGTCCTTGACTTCTCCTCCGCAATGACGGCACGTCTGGATGGGCGTCCTGATCCGCCTGAACGTCTTGGCCCTGCCTTTCGTGTAGTAGAGGAGACTGTAGTGGCTGGGGTGGAGCCGTCCCGAAATCGGGAGGCAAGCTGAGATCTCCACAGCAATCCAGTGGCGGAATTCCATCCCCAGGGAGGTCAGGTACGCCCCCAGAAGAACGTTCCATTTCGGGAGGTTGTAGAGAAAGAGCGCTCCACCCGGTTTCAGGGTTCTTACGCACTCCCGAATCCACCGATGGCACCAATCAAGGTACTCACTGTCCGGGCGTTCGTCTGTACAATTCTGCCCATACTCCTTGCCCAGATTGAACGGCGGGTCTGCAAAGACGGTGTCCACTACCGCGTCTCTGATGGCGGGGAGGATCTCCATGCAATCACGATCGAAGAGGGCTCCTAGGGCCGTGATGTGGTACGGATGGACCGACTCGTTCTTGAAGTATTCGGGGACTTGGAAGTCACGGTCCTCCCACTGGAGCCGGGGCTGGCGGACAAGCTGCATGGCCGGAATCATCATTGTACCTCACCTCCCCGGACTTGACGAGCCTGGAAAACCTAAAACGGGTTCTCCAGTAGGGAATCGGCTGGGGCAGGGAACGACTTTAGGGCAGTCGGCACGAAGGCCGGCACCGAGCGTCCGTCCTGGACCAGGAAGGCGTGGGCAAGCTGATCCAAATGGCGGTGAGGTTCTTGGGCTGGGTTCTCGCCAAGGCCAGCAAAGCCAGACCGTTCACGGGCCTTGTTCGGGATTAGGATAGAGCCATGAGTACAGCGGACGAGGTGATCGTGAGTTCGCCCGACATCCTGGGTGGGACGCCCGTTTTCAGGGGGACACGCGTCCCGTTCCAGGCCCTCATGGACTATCTCGAAGCCGGCCATCCCCTCACCGAGTTCCTGGAAGACTATCCGACCGTGACCCGCGCAGCGGCGGTTGCGGCACTTGAGCAAGCCAAGGCCCTGCACCCGGCACGCGTTGCATGAGAGTCCTTTTCGACGAGTACCTTCCGCGACGGCGGTGAGTTGGAGACGAAAGTGAGGTGCGTCAGCCGGCGCGCCGGAGGGCCGGGGCGTTCTCAATCACCACGTGGGGGTTGGGGTTTGGGGGCGGGATAGTCAGGCCTTGCTCTCGCAGGAGTTGGACGTGTTCGCGCATCGCCCATTTGGCTTGGTACAGGCAATCCTCAACCGAGTGTCCAACACCTGTGCAGCCCTCCAAGTCTACCGCTTTGTGGTGCCGGACGGACAGATCGTGCCGGCCACCGAGATCCCGGTTCAAATCCGGTGCAGAATCCAGGTAGCATATGGGGTGCGTCTGTGATTCACACATGGGAAGCGGCAAAGATGTCGTCATCGGCATAGACAGCAGCACCACGGCCACGAAGGCGATCGCCTGGAAGGGCGACGGCGCCATCGCCGGGATCGGGCGCAGCCCGATACCGCTCGCCAGCCCCGCCAGCGGCCGCTACGAGCAGAACCCGGAGGACTGGTGGTCGTCTGCCTGCCACGCGCTGCGAGATCTGTGGCAGCAGGTCGCGCCCGAGAGTGTCGCCGCCGTGGCGATCTCGAACCAGCGGGAAACCTTCGCGCCGCTGGGGCCGCAAGGCGATCCGGTGCGGCCCGCCATCATGTGGCTCGACCAGCGGTGTGAACAGGAGGTGGCCTGGCTCACGGGCAGGGTCGGCCAGGACGAGATTCATCGAATCTCGGGGAAACCGCCCGACATGGCGCCGGTAGCCTACCGCATTGCCTGGATGCTGCGCTGGGAAACGGAGCTGTTCCGAGCCACCGCCATGTTCGTGGACGTCCACAGCTACCTGGCGTGGCGGCTCACCGGCGCGTTTCGGACGAGCTGGGCGAGCGCCGATCCGCTGGGCCTGTTCGACATGGAGCGGAAAGCCTGGTCTCCGGAGGTGATGGCCGCGCTGGAATTGCGCGAGGAGCAACTGCCGCAACTGGCAGCCCCCGGGAGCGCGGTCGGCGCGGTCAGCGAATCGGCTGCCGCCGCGACCGGGCTGGTTCCGGGCACTCTCGTAGTCGCCGGCGGTGGCGACGGACAGGCTGCCGGCCTGGGGGTCAACGCTCTGGTTCCCTGGCGCGCCTATCTCAATCTCGGTACCGCGGTCGTTTCGGGCACTTACTCTCGCGAATACCGTACCGGCGCCGCGTGGCGCACCATGGGGAGCTGTTCGGGCGAGGGCTACTACTTCGAGACCAGCCTGCGGGCTGGAACCTTCCTCCTGGATTGGTTTGTACGCCACCTCTGCCAGGCGCGGGAGGGAGATTGCGGCATCTACGAAAGGCTGGAGGCCGAAGCCGCGAGCGCCCCCATCGGCAGTGACGGGCTGCTCACATTACCGTACTGGGGCGCGGTGATGACGCCCTATTGGGACCCCCACGCTCGGGGATGCTTCGTGGGGCTTACGGCGTCTAACCGCCTCGGCCACATCTACCGATCCCTGTTGGAGGGCATCGCCTTGGAGCAGGCCCTGGTGACCGGCATGATCGAGGAGCAGACCAAGGTCGGCGTCAGGGAGTTCGTCGCGATTGGGGGCGGCGCCTCGAGCGACCTGTGGTGTCAGATCGTGGCCGACGCTTCCGGCAAAGTGGTCCGCAGATCCAGGACGGTTGAGGCCTCCAGCCTGGGCGCGGCCATTTGTGCGGCAGTGGGCGCGGGTTGGTTCCCGAGTGCGGCGGCCGCGGCCGAGGCGATGTGCGGCGAAATCACTCGGGAAACGGAACCCCGCCCGCAGCACTCCGCGCGTTACGCCGAGCTGCTGGGGATCTACCGCGAACTCTACCCGCAACTGCGCGAGACGTTCGCGAAGCTGGCTCGATTCACGGCGCGCGGCTGAGCTGCCGGGCAGGTACAAGGCTGGAGCCTTATCCCGCTCAGCGAAGCGGGCGCAGCACGGACTGGAAGCGGGGGTCGCGGCGGAGGGCGTCAAAGGTGGGATCGAGCTTGAGGTAGACCAGGTAGTCGGAGCGCTCCTCGACCGCTTTCCGCAGCCAGGTGAGCGCTTGGTCGCGGTCGCCGAGGCCGGCGTAGAGCGATGCGAAATAGAGGGCCGGCACGTACTTCTCTCGGGAGATCTCCCGCAGCCTGGCCAATTGCTCTTCGGCTTTCGCCCGCTGCCCGGAGACGGCATAGGCATGCCCGAGTCCGGCCATCGTGCTGGCGCTCCCGCCCGACAGCGCCACCGCCTTGGTGAACTCCGCGATGGCTTCCTGGTAGAGCCTCTTCTGCTCGTACGCCATTCCGAGCGTGTGATGGGCCAGCGCGAAACTCGGCTCGAGCTCGAGGGTCCGGCGGTAAGCCTCAATCGCCCGATCGTATTGCCGCGAGTAGTAGTAGCACCAGCCGGCGCCGACGTTGATGACCAGCGACAGGGGATCCAGTTCCTGCGCCTTGTTCATCTCCGCCAGGGCCTGATCGAGCTCTCCCGCCGCCAGGTAATAGTGGCCGTACCAGTGGTGCGCCGTGGCATACCCCGGATTGAGCTCGATCGCGCGGCGGAACTCCTTTTCGGCCTCGGGCAGGTCCCAGTCGTAGGAAAGACGCGCATAGGCCAGCGAGGCGTGACCCTCCGCCAGTTCCTCGTCGATCTTGAGGGCCTTCAGGGCGGCGGCTTTGGCCAGCGGCATGGCCTTGGTGGGAGGCAGCGCGTCATAGGCGTTCGAGCCCAGCAGCGCGTAAGTGTCCGCCAGCCCGGCGTAGGCCAGCGCGTAGGTCGGGTCCTTGTCGATGGCCTGCTGGAAGAATCCGATGGCTTCCAGCAGCGCCTCCTGGGTGCGTTTGTTCCAGAAGTAGCGCCCTTTGAGATAGGCGTGATAGGCCTCGCTGTCGACGGGACGGGAGCGGGCCAGCGACTCCTGTTCCTGGGGCGTCATCTTGACCCGCACCTCCCGGGCGATGGCGCCCGCCACCTCACTCTGGAGAGCGAGGACATCGCGGAGGTCGCGTTCGTAGCTATCGGCCCACAGCAGCCGCCCGGTCTTCACCTCGATCAGCCGCGCGGTGATCCTCACCCGGTCTCCCGAGCGCAGGACCGTGCCCTCGACCACGGCGCCCACCCCCAGATCCCGCGCCACGTCCGCCAGCCGCACGGCCGGGCCCTGGAACCGCATCACCGAGTTCCGCGCGATCACGCGCAGGGTTCGGATCTTCGCCAGGTTCGTGATCAGCGCCTCGGTCATGCCCTCGGAGAAGTAATCCTGGGCCGGATCGTTGGAAAGGTTCTTGAGCGGCAGCACGGCCAGCGAGGCGCTCGCGCCGGCGGCGAACCAGAACCAGCCCGCCACAACCAGCAGGGCCACGCTCGCGCCTACGATGCCGGCCGCCCACAGCCGCTTCTTCGACCGTCGCGGCGGCCCGGGCGCTGCCTCGCCCGAGATCTCGCTGACCGGCGCGACAAAGCGGTATCCCCGCTTCGGAATGGTCTCGATGTACTCCTCTCCCAGTGCCTTCCGCAGGATCGAGATGTTGCGGGCCAGACCGCCCTCCTCGACGAAGGTGTCGGGCCAGACGATCCTCATCAGCTCGCCCTTTTCGAGTACGTGGCCGCGATTCGCCAGCAGCGCCAGCAGCGTGTCCGCCGCCTTGGGCGCGAGCGCCACCACCTCGCCCGCGCGCAGCAGCAGGCGATCGTCCGCGTCGAACCGGAAGGGGCCGAACTCGTAGATTTGCTTGGGCTGCTCCCTCATCGTCAGTCTGGGTTGATCCAGGTTACCAGAAGCTCGCAGCCCCTGGCGCGCAACATGGGTAGACAGCCCCCCGGTACTCCTGGTACTCAGAACACCCAAGTCCCCCGAGATCGAGTATCAGGTTTCTTGATCTGAAAGTGTCGAATGTGCTAATAATCGACCGTCGTAGACGGCGCCCGGGGAGGAGGTGTGTGGTGGCATTCCTGATTCGTCGATGCTTCGTGCTGCTTGCGATCTTGCTTGCGCTCTCCGCGACGCCGGCCATGGCCGCCCTTATCATCTGGGACTTCACCACCGCAGGAGATCCCGGGCCCGGTTTGACGCTATATACGGACCCCGGATTCAGTGTGGTCTTCGACGGCGACTGGGCGGTCTTTGCCGGAGGCGGGACCGGCTTTGCCCGGCTGTTGACCGATGCCTGGTATTCCGGCGACTTCACCGCGGTGACGGTGGCCAACCGGATGAGCCTGTCCGTAGGCGCAGGTCTGGGCCTGGTTGCGTACTACAGTTTTCCTCCCGTCGGAGACGCTATGTTTGACGACGTATATCTCAACGGATCCAGCTACGTCACGTCCTTTATTTACGTCGCTTCGACTCATTACGAGTTCGGGGAAGTAGCGGACCCCAGCGCGACGGTGTGGCTCAGGCTCCAGCGCACCGGCTCGATGGTCAGCAGCGATTACTGCGTGGGCACCGACTACTTGACTTGCGCGTGGGTTCCGCTCACTTCCATGTCTGATTCTAGCCTCGCCGGCCCTGTCCGGATCGGGCTTTTCCTGGGCCCGGGTCAGGCCACGAACCAGGGCAAGTTCGATATTCTGGCGGTGGACGGTAATTCAGTTCCGGAACCGGCAACAGCCAGCTTGCTCGGCGCCGGCATTCTGGCGTTGGCCTGCCTCAGGTTGCGAGCGGCGCGGAAGCCCAGCTAACGCTCCCACACCGCCGCCGTGACCCCTGGCCGGCGCGGGATCATGGTTTCGGCTTCCTCAGGTCGTACACGTAGATTGAATAGCCAACCTTGGCCATCGGCGTCCGCTCGCGGAGCCAGCGGAAACTCGTTGAACCCGTGTAAACGTCGTGCAGCAACGTGACGCTGATCGCGGCAATGCAATCGGCCTGGCTGCGGCCGGCGAGGTCATCGGTCGCCGGCAGGCCCTGGTACTCGATCCCGTAGTAGCTCATGCTCGCGCGGCCGAAGTAGGCGACGCAAACCGGCTGCTTCCAGCCGATCGAATCGAGGTACTTCCGCAGTTTCTTCAGGTCCTGCCCCCAGTCGATGTTGGAATCCACGAGATATTCGGGGCCGCGGCCCGGACCGCCGGCCAGCGTGTTGAAAAAGGCCAGGTAGTTGGGGTAGATCCGCACCGACTCGGCTACCTGAACCGCGATGACGAGCGCCAGCAGGGCGGCGCGCGCCCCGCGAAAGCGGTCGAACCGCCCGTGGAACAGGACGGCGGCGAGTAGGACGAACAGAAACGGGTATACCGGCAGCAGGTGGCGGACCCCGATATTGATGTGGCTTAACATGCACAGCAGGAAATACACCGCCGGGGTCACGGCTAGTACCATCCAGCGCAGCGGCATCGCCCGCAATCCTTTGAGCGCCGCCAGCGGCCCAGCACGCACCAGCCAGAGAAGGGCCAGCCCGAAGCACACGGCGCAGAGCAGCAGGACCGTGGTCGGCGTTTTCACGGCGAACACCACCGGGAAGTAGTACCACCAGCCCTTCGGCGACTGCTGGCCCAGCAGATAGGCAGGGTGGCCGAGATGGTCATGCACCGCCTGCCGGTGCAACCCGACCAGATATGGATGGGCGGGCAGGCCGAGCCGCTTCCCGAACCAGCGCAGCACAGCGCTTACCGGCGTC
Organism: Bryobacteraceae bacterium; assembly: GCA_049512775.1. Classification (GTDB taxonomy): domain Bacteria; phylum Acidobacteriota; class Terriglobia; order Bryobacterales; family Bryobacteraceae; genus Fen-330. Next base: position 24,295 of record JBEKWU010000031.1, on the reverse strand, counting down.
GAGCGGTCCACCAGCGCCGTCAGGCGCGGGCCGTGAATCGACCGCACGGTCTCCGGCCCGTAGACCACCGAGATCGTGGCGACGCAAATCGTCCCCGCCATGACGAGCGAGAGGGTGAGGTGCTTCATCGAGAGCCGGCCTCCGCGGCCCTCCTGCCACCAGCGGAACAGGTAGAACAACAGCAGCAGGGGCGGCAGGAACAATGCCGAGAACTTGCTCACCAGCGCGAGGCTGAGCATGGCGGAGGCCACCACCAGGTCGCGGGTTCTCTTGGTCTCCAGAAACTTCGCCCAGGTGACCGCTGTCAGGAAGATGAACAGCGTCACCGTCAGATCGGCGGTCACATAGCGGCCATGGGCGATCAGGTTGGGATCGAAGGCGAACAGAAAGAGCGCAAGCACCGCCGGCGCCGCGCCAAACTCCCGCCGCGTCCACAAGACGAGCACCAGGCCGAACACCAACGTCAGCAGGATGGCGCCCGCGCGGCCGAGAAACAGCAGGGTGTCGGCCGGGACGCGATTCTGGTGCATGAACTGGTAGCTGAAACCGGCGTGGTCCGCGCTGTCCCAGACCTGGCGGTCCGTGGGCAGTGACGGGTTTACTGGCAGCAAGGGCAAGGCAAAGAGCAGCTTGAACAGCGGAGGATGGTCGCGGTTCATCCGGAAGTCGCCGGTTTTCCAGTAGCTGTATCCGGCAGCGAGATAGATGCCCTCGTCCCAGGTTTGCGTCTCCTGAAGGGCCGAGCTCACCTGAACGGCGCCCATCGTCGCCAGCAGCGCGGCCACAGCGACCCAGAACGCGGCCCGGACCGATCCCGGCGGCCTATTCATACCTCAAGGCTTCGGCCGGGGCGATGCGGCTGGCGCTGCGAGCGGGGTAGAGGGTCGCCAGGAAGCTGATCAGGATGGCCAGGGCCGCGATCCAGACGCTGTCCAGCCAGCGCGGGTCGAAGGGAACGTAGCTCAGGGCGTAGACCTCTTCGTCCAGTTGGATCCAGCGGTACTTGTCGGCCAGGTAGCACAGCACGTGCCCGGCCACCAGCCCGATCGAGGCGCCGATGACTCCGATCAGCAGCCCCTGGAACTGGAAGATGCGCCGGATCTGCGCCTGCCGGGCCCCCATGGATACCAGGATGGCGATGTCCCGGTACTTCTCCATCACCATCATCACCAACGTGATCAGGATGTTCAGCGCCGCCACCAGCACGATCAGGCCAATGGTCACCCAGGTGACCGCCTTCTCCATGTTTAGCGCGCTCAGGATGTGCTTGTTCTGCTCCATCCACGTGGTGGCGGCGAGGCGCGGCCCCACCAGCTTGTCGGCCGCTCGGGCCACCTCTGGCGCCTTGTAGATGTCGTCCAGCTTCAGCTCGATGCTGTTGATGACATCCTCCAGGGACAGCAGTTTCTGCGCCGGCTTGAGCGCGGTGAAGGCCCACGCGGAATCGATTTCGAAGAAACCCGATTCGAACAGCCCGACCACGCGGAAACGGTAGTTCGAGGGCCTCGGGCCTAGGGGCGTCAGTTCTCCCTGCGGGCTCATCACGTTCACGATGCTGTTCATCTTCACGCCCAGCGTCTGGGCCACCTTTGCGCCCAGGATGATGCCCGGAAAGCCCGTATCGGCCTTGAGGTTCTCCAGCGAGCCAGCCTTCAGGTGGCGCAGCATGTCGCTGGTCTCCAGCTCCGCGTCGGTTTGGATGCCTTTCAGCACCGCGCCGTCCGAATTGCCCCCCACGTAAAGATAGACCTGTCCGTAGAGCGCGGGCGAACCTGCGATCACGTGCGGGATTCGGCGCAGCTTGGCGATTGTCTCGGGCCAGTTCTCGATGCCGGTTCCCGGTTCTTTCTCCATGATGTTGACGTGGGCGTAGGCGCCCAGCAGGCTGTGCTGGAGCGTGTTCCGGAAGCCGTTGTTGATGGCCAGGGCGATCACCAGGGCCATCGCCCCGGCGGCTACGCCCAGGATCGAGATCACCGTGATGACGGAGATCACCGCCTGCTTGCGCTTGGCCCTGAGGTAGCGCCGCGCGACGAAGAACTCAAACCGGGCTTTAGGCGTCTTCATGCGCGGGTCTCGGCCGCGCGGAGTTCGTCGGCCAGACCGATCGGCCCTTCCGGCCGCAGCAGTGGGAACAGGATTACGTCGCGGATGGACCTGGAGTTGGTGAGCAGCATCACCACCCGGTCGATGCCGATTCCCTCGCCGGCGGTGGGCGGCATGCCGTAGGCCAGGGCGCGCAGGAAGTCCTCGTCCATCTGGTGCGCCTCCTCGTCGCCCTGCTCCCGCAACACCAGTTGCTGGTCGAAGCGGCGGCGCTGCTCCAGCGGGTCGTTCAACTCGGTATAGGCGTTGGCGATCTCCATTCCCGCGGCGATGATCTCGAAGCGTTCGACCATGCCGGGATCGTCGGGCTTGTTCTTGGAAAGCGGCGACATCTCCATGGGGAAATCGTAAACCAGCGTCGGCTGGATGAGCCGCGGTTCGACCACCCGCTCGAACAGATCCACCAGCGCCTCGCCGGGGGAACCCTTGGTGGACTGCTGCTTCAGCCACTCGGGGTCCCTCACCTGCTCGAGTGTCGGCCGGTCCGCCGCCTGCCAGTGCTCGACGATGGACTCGCGCATGCTCAGCCGTTCCAGGCGGCCGAAATCCAGCCTGTGCCCCTGGTAGTTCACCTCCGTCGACCCGGTCGCGTCCAGCGCGGCCTGCCGCAGCAGCTCGGCCGACAGATCCATCAGGCCGCGGTAATCGGTGTAGGCCTGGTAGAACTCCAGCATGGTGAACTCGGGGTTGTGCCGGGTCGAGATCCCCTCGTTGCGGAAGTTCCGGTTAATCTCGTAGACCCGCTCCAGCCCGCCCACCACCAGGCGCTTCAGGTACAACTCCGGCGCGATGCGCAGGAACAGATCCACGTCCAGGGTGTTGTGATGCGTGACAAAGGGCCGGGCGGCCGCGCCGCCGTAAAGCGGCTGCATCATCGGCGTCTCGACCTCCAGAAACCCGCGCGACTCGAGCTGCCGGCGGAACGATGCGATAATCGCGCCGCGCGCCACAAACACCCGGCGTACCTCGGGATTGGCGATCAGGTCCAGGTAGCGCTGCCGGTAGCGGGTCTCGACGTCCTCCAGGCCGTGCCATTTCTCGGGCATCGACAACAGCGTCTTGGCCAGGAAATGCAGACGCTCGACGTGTACCGTCAGCTCGCCCGTCCGCGTGCGGAACAAGTAGCCTTCGGCGCCGATGAGGTCGCCGGCATCCAGCAGTTGGTAGAGCTGGAAGTCGCTCTCGGCGACCGAGTCCTTCCGCACGTAGATCTGTAAGCGCTCGCCGTTCTGGAGCAGGTGGGCGAACCCGGCTTTCCCCATCCGGCGGATGGTTTGAAGGCGGCCGCAGATGCGCACCTCGATCCGCCCCGCTAGATCTTCGGCCGTCTTGGCCTCGTAGGCCGCCCGGATCTCGGGAATCGTGTGGCTGAAATCGAACCGCTGGCCGTACGGACGATAGCCCAGCGCCTGGATCTCCCGGATGCGCTCGAGCCGCTGCTCCAATAGCTCTTGTTCCAAGAAACTCTCCTTGAGGTAGGGCGAACTTCCGCCCTACATTATAATGGACTCCATTGACTTCGATCTCGATTGTCATCCCCGCCTACAACGAAGAAGCCCGCCTCCCCTCCACGCTCTCCGCCATCCTGTCGTACGCCGCTGCGCGCGGCTGGCCGGACTGTGAAGTCCTGGTAGTGAACGACGGCTCGGCGGACTCCACCGCCGCGGTGGCGGCGCAGTTTCAGGCCGCGCACCCGGAAATCCGGCTGCTCCAGAACCCGGGCAACCGGGGCAAGGGCTATTCCGTACGGCACGGCATGCTCGAGGCCCGTGGCGAATGGGTGCTGTTCACCGACGCGGACCTTTCGGCGCCCATTGAGGAGCTGGACAAGCTGTTCCAAACCGCGCGGGAGCGGCAGGCTGCCGTGGTGATCGGCTCCCGCGCGCTGGACCGCTCGCTCATCGCCCTGCACCAGTCCTGGTTCCGCGAGACCGCCGGCCGCATCTTCAACCTGCTGATGCGCCTGGCCACCGGACTGCCCTTCGCCGACACGCAGTGCGGGTTCAAGCTCTTCCAGGGCGGGGCCGCGCGCGAGGTGTTCCGCCGCCAGCGCATCGAGCGCTGGGGATTCGACGCCGAAGTGCTGTTCATCGCCCGCAAGCTGGGCTACCACATCGTGGAAGTCCCGGTCCGCTGGAGCCACTCCGCGGGCACCAAGGTCAGCATGTTCCGCGACAGCCTGAACATGTTCCTGGACCTCCTCCGAATCCGCTGGAACCACCTCAGGGGATTGTACCGCTGAGGCCTTGCCGGGCCGATTGAAGATTGTGGATTGAGTCATTGACGATTGACTGGGCCCAGCTTGGTGCGAGCAAAATCGTCAATGCACCAATCCTCAATCGTCAATCACCTCTTCACGATCACTTCGCGCAAGGCGTCGCGCGTGAGGAAGAACTTCACCGACTCGAAGGACTGGAACAGCTTCTCCACCGCCCGATTGTTGAAGAACTGGGCCGGCCGGCGCACCTGGCGAAGCGTGAGCAGCAGCGTGCTGCCGTCGCAGATGCGGTAGTAGTACGCCGGGATCGACTCGGCCCGTTCCTCGGCGTGGAACATCGCCAGCAGACAGCTCCGCGGCTTCAAAACCCGCGACAGCCGCTCCACCGTGGCTTTCAGCAGAACCGGGGCCAGGTACTCCAGCACATCCCAAGCCAGCACCCCGTCGAAATGATCGTCGGGGAAGTTGAGGCTCTGCTCCAGGAACTCCTCAACCCGCGCCGGCGCCGACTGGTTGGCGAAGAAATCGCCGTCCCCGAAAGCCTGGTCCAGGCTTTGCAGCAGATCCTCGGAGTACAGCTTGTGGCCCAGGTTGGTGATGAAGGCGATGTTGGCCTGCGAGGCCCCGGAAAGGTCCAGGATGCGGAGACCGGGCTCGCTCCCAATCTGGCCGAAGAACTGCTCCAGGCCATTGCTGTGGCGCGAGTAGACGGGATGTTGGCTCCCGCCCCTCGAGTTCTGCGCCCGCTGCGGCTGCGGCGGGAACTGAGCCAGACGCGAGCCGCCAGAGGGATCGGCTCGCGTCAGAGGCTTCCAGCGATCGTTCAACAATACGACCTCGCTGCCTAGTGCTTCGGTTCGGCGCTCGCCGCTCCCACCAGCGGCGCCGCCGCGGCGGGCGCCGGTTGCGGAACCGGCCGCGCGCTCGGGGCCGGCCGGGCGGCTTCGGAACCCCGCACGATGTCGATGCTGCCCTTGAAATAGGCGCCGTCTTCGATGATGATGCCCCCGGTCTTGATGTCCCCTACCAGTTTGGCATCCTTGCGAAGGTCGATCTTCTCCGACGCCTCCACATTCCCGTTCACCGCCCCCAGCACCACCACTTCGCGGGCGCGGATGCTGGCCACCAGCTTGGCATGCGGGCCGATGGTCAGGCGGTGCTCTGGAACCTCGACGGTTCCTTCCATCTCCCCGTCCAGATACAGGTCTTCGCGGCTCAGGATCTGGCCTTTGATGATCACGGATTTCCCGATCGCCGCCACGCCGCGCGGTGCTTCCGCCGCGGCTGGCTTGATGGGTAGGGCGGGTGCCGGGGCGGGCGGAACCTCCCGCACGGCTTCCGCCGCGGGCGCCGGAGTCGTGGGCGGCCTCGGCGTGGAGTCTTCTTCCCTGCGTTTATTCCACATTCGATATGTCTCCGTCGTGTGGCGAACTGCGATGATTGCCAACCACAGTCAGCACTGCGATTTCTTCTATACTATAAGCCTACCGCGGAAAAGGCAAAGCGGAAATGGGTTTTGGGGCAAAAGCGCCTGCCTCATAGCCATACTGCAACCTGAGATCCCCGCTATGAAACCGACGCGCCGCAGTTGGGCTGAGCCATTCAAGATCAAAGTGGTCGAGCCGGTCAAGCTGACCACCCCCGAGCAACGCTCCAAGGCCATCGCCGAGGCCGGCTACAACACCTTCCTGCTGCGCAGCGAGGACGTCTACATCGACCTGCTGACCGACTCGGGTACTTCCGCCATGAGCGACTGGCAGTGGGCCGGCATGATGCTGGGCGACGAGGCCTACGCCGGGAGCCGCAATTTCTACCACCTCGAGGAGGTGGTGCGGGCCTACTACGGATACCGCTACCTGATCCCGACGCACCAGGGGCGCGGGGCCGAGCACATCCTCTCGCGCGTGCTCATCCAGCCCGGCGACGTCATCCCCGGCAACATGTACTTCACCACCACCAGGCTGCACCAGGAGCTGGCCGGCGGGCGTTTCGTGGACGTCATTGTCCCCGAGGCCCACGACCCGGCCAGCCTGCACCCGTTCAAGGGCAATGTGGACCTGGAGCACCTGGAAGCGGTGATCCGCGAGCACGGGGCCCAGCGGATTCCCTACGTCAGCGTGGCGGCCACGGTGAACATGGCGGGCGGCCAGCCGATTTCGCTCGAGAACTTGCGGCAGGTCCGGGAGCTGACCTCGCGCTATGGCATCCGCATCATCCTGGACGCCACGCGCCTGGCCGAGAACGCCTATTTTATCCAGCAGCGGGAACCCGGCCACGAGGGCCGCTCGATCGCCTCGATCGTCAAGCAGGCCTGCTCGCTCACCGACGGCTGCACCATGAGCGCCAAGAAGGACGCGCTGGTGAATATCGGCGGGTTTCTGGCCATGAACGACCGCGAGATCTACGACGAGGCCAGCAACCTGGTGGTGGTCTACGAGGGCCTCCACACTTACGGCGGCATGGCCGGCCGCGACATGGAGGCGGTGGCGCGCGGCATCGAAGAGTCGCTCCAGGACGACCACATTCACGCCCGCGTCGGCCAGGTGCTCTACCTGGGGGAGAAGATGCGCGAGTGGGGCATCCCCATCGTGCTGCCCATCGGCGGCCACGGGGTCTTCCTGGACGCCAAGGCCTTTCTGCCGCACCTGCCCCAGGAGCACTACCCCGCCCAGGCGCTGGCTGCGGCCATTTACCTGGATTCGGGCGTCCGCACCATGGAGCGCGGGATCGTCTCGGCGGGCCGGAACAAGGAAACCGGCGAGGAGAACAAGCCCCGCCTGGAGCTGGTGCGCGTCACCATCCCCCGCCGCGTCTATACCCAGGCGCACATGGACGTGGTGGCCGAATCCGTGCTGGCGGTCTTCGACCAGCGGGACAAGGTAAGCGGCCTGCGAATGGTCTACGAGCCCCGATACCTGCGCTTCTTCCAGGCCAGGTTTGAACCGCTGTAGGTGGCCCCAGTCGCGCCCGCCTCTACAGTGGATTGAACCATCTCAAACCTGGAAAGCGGGCGAAATCGGCATCGGTCGAGACCAACTCAGCCTGGTATTCGATCGCCAGCGCCGCCAGGTGGGCGTCTGTGGTGAGGTTGCCGGCGGTTCCCAGGTGCGTCAGCAGGCGGAATAGGATCTCCGCATGACGTTCCCCCGGCGTCAAGATCTGGATCCGTGGATGTTCCAGCCACAGGCGAACCCGCCGAATCGCGTCCTTGACGTGCATGGGGTTCTCCAGGATTCCGCGGTGAGTCATGATCCGGATGAAGCCGAGCGCCGTGGCCCACGGCATGCCTACAGGACGCGGCTGACGGAGTGTTCCCTCCCACCAGCCCCGGGCCGGCGCATGGCGGGGCGAATCGGAATTGTAGGCGTGCACCAGGATGTTGATGTCCGGTATCAGCATGCGCTCACCGGGACAGGCCCTTGAGAGACGCTTCCGCGTCCATCTCGTCGACGAGCTGATTCAACCTGTCCAGGTCGACCCCCGCCTTGAACTTGCAGGGGTGCGGCTCCACCGAGAATTCCACCGGTTTGTCCTTGTCGACAACCGCCAGGCCGGCTCGCAAAGCGTCATTGACCACGCGCTTGAGGGAGATCTTCTTCTGAGCCATGGCCCGCTTGATCCGCAGCGCCACATCCGGCTCGATGGTAAGCGTGGTCCTCATAGAGACATCATCACATTCAGAGGTATTGATGTCAAGACATCAAACCGCCTTCCAGGCGGCTGTGACGGTGGACGGATGCCAATGAGCTCAGGCAGGATTGCGGATGCCAGCGTCGCTCGGCTCCGAGGGCTATTCACATCCCCCGGAACGCTCGATTCACATCGCCGGAATACGCAGCCGGCCGATATCTACAGCCGCCCGGCTTCGGCCTGGCAGCGGATCGCTTTGGATTCGCTGACCCGCATGTTCCGCACGCCGCGGGTGTTGGACGAGCACGTTGCTCTACAGGGCTATGACGGCCTGCCGCGACAGTTGACCGTGATCGAACTGGGACACGAAGAGCCGGCCGTGGTGCCTGGATGCCCTGTCTTCGATGGTGGGCCTGAAGGTGGACTTCGACCTGCAACTCACGCTGATGCCCGGATCCTTATACCGGCTGATGGCCCGCCGGATCGGCAGGGAGCACGAGCGCGCCCAGCCCAAGACGATCTTCCGCAACCTGCTGGATCTGTCGGCCAAGGTGTCATGGATCATCTGAAAACGTCCTTTTCTGAACTTCGGCCGGAGTAGACAAACCCAAGCGACATCATCTGCGCCGCAGGCGCACGTCGTCCGTCGATCATCAAAACGGCGCGCCAATGGTGTAAGGTTCTCCTCGAAGGTGGGAACGAGTATGGGACCCCGCCGTCGCAAGCGGCGGGGTCCCGGCTGGCGACCTTCGGCAGGTCGCCACGAATCGATGGTCTTAACTTGCCATGATTGGCTGCCGTTGTCCAGCCCCGCCTGCCGGCGCGCATGGCGGTTCATGGCGAAGCGATTCTTCGCCAGCGGGTTGCCGCGGCAGATCGCCCCAGCCGAGCGACTGGGCGGCTCCTGAGATCACCAGGCGACCGCGTCAGGATACGGGGCGATTCGCTTCCACGTGCCAAGTAGGGCCGGATAGACGCCAGGGCCCATGTCGACAACGATGACACGCAATTCGCTGGTGTCCCGCAAGAAGAAGAAGCGATCCACCTCGGTTTCGGTAGCCGTGGAACCTTTCGGCGCTACGGTCATCCAGATGGTGCCGGTACAGTCGGGCTTGAACTCGATGCGACCGGCAACTTCGTAATCCGTGACCGGCCCCAAGCCGGCAACCGCGGCGGCACCGGTAACTTTGGAGTCCGAGCCGATCGAGAGGATCCCAAAGATAGCCCCCGAATAGTTTGCCGGCGGCGCATTCGGTATCATGACGGCCATCGTGCCCGTATAGGACACGAGATAGGTTCCGGCGATTGTGTCAATCCTGCAGGTTTGTGCAGCGGCGACGCCGCACAGTACTGGAATCAGCAACGCTGTGAGCTTCATGAGGCACTCCTTTCGCGCTCAGAATAGGGCGCCTGGCCGGTCCCGGCAAGACGACTCGATGCGCCGCCGCGGATTGTCGCATCCAGTCGCATTTGGTACACTCTTCTTGGCTTGGTGGCCTCGCATGAGCGACCGCCTGGACTCCTGGAAGGACATCGCGAGCTACCTCGGTCGGGAGGTACGTACCGCGCAACGCTGGGAGAGGGAACGCCGGCTGCCAGTGCATCGCCTGCCGGGGGGAGACAGACCGCGGGTGTATGCGCTGAAGTCTGAACTGGATCTGTGGCTCGGGACGGCGCCTCCGGAAACGGACGCGCCACCTTCAGTTGCGGTCCTGCCGTTCGCGAATCTGGCGGGCGACAAGGAAAACCAGTATTTCGGCGACGGGTTGGCCGACGACATTATCAACGCGCTGACCCGCATCTCTGGCCTGAGGGTGACTGCCCGTACCTCGTCCTTTGCGTTTCGCGGCAAGGAACAAGACGTACGCGAAATCGGCGCAGCCCTGGGAGCGGAAGCCCTTCTCGAGGGTAGCGTGCGAAGGTACGCCAGCCGGATGCGCATCTCGGTGCAACTCGTCAGCGCCCGAGATGGTTACCACCTCTGGAGCGATGTTTACGATCGGGAATTGACCGACGTTTTCGCCGTCCAGGACGAGATGGCGCGCTCGATTGCGCAGGCGTTGAGTGTGCAACTGGCGCCGGCTCCCGTGGTGCCGCGTTTCACCGCGGATACCGAGGCCTACGATCTGTGGCTCAAAGGCAGGTGCGCCGCAGCACTGTGGACACCGGCGGGATTTGCTCAGGCGGACGAGTGCTTCGCGGGAGCGCTCGCTCGCGATCCGCGGTTTCCGCTGCCGTACGTCGCCATGGCCGAATCACTTTTTCAGAGTGCGTGTTTCGAGTTGGTGCCTGCGCTGGAGGCCGCTGCCCGAGCCAAAGATCTTGTCCTGAAAGCGCTGGCGCTCGATGACAGGCTGAGCGAGGCGCATGCGGTTCTGGGCGCGCTCTGCGGCACCTTCGAATACGACTGGGCTGCGGCACGAAGGGCTTTCCAGCGCGCGATCGAACTCGGTTCCGGGTCTCCGGCGGTCCTCATGCGGCACGCGTTCTACTTTCTGGTGCCGCTGCGATTATTCGCGGACGCGGTCGAAGAGTTACGAAATGCGGTCGCTCTGGACCCGCTCTCACCCCTGCTGCACACGAGGCTCGGGCTGACGCTGTTGCTGGCGCGTGATTTCCCGGCAGCCGAAAGGCACTGCCGGACCGCCATGGAACTCGCTCCCGCGCTGTGGGCGCCACGCTGGTTCCTCGGTGCCGTGCTGATGGGGCGAGGGCGGGCGGACGAGGCGCTCGCCCAGTACCGCTGCGCCTTCGAACTGGTGGGACCGCAACCGATGGTGCTGGGCGCAATGTGTTGCGTTTGCGGTCTCCTGGACCATACGAACGAGGCTCGGAAGATGTATTCCGAATTGGAGACAATCTCCCGCGCGGCGCCGGTGCAGCCGCTGGCGCTTGCCTGGGCGTACCTTGGGTTGGGCGACGACCGCGTGTTCGAAGCCCTGGGCAAGGCGGTCGACGCGCGCGAACCGGGCGTTACGTTTCTACACTCTTTGTTGATCTACGATGGCATCCGGGACGATGCGCGTTTCGAAGGGCTGCTGGCCAAAATGAGGCTCAGTGGGTCCGCTGGCGCGGCTGGGTAGAACTTCCAGGATCTCGTTGACCAGGTACTGCTGCGGACAGGTCGGTCAACTTCAGTTTTCCTTCCAAATCAACCGCTTACCAGGAATTCCTTGCACCCGGCATCTGCTCTCATGAAACCAGATGAGAGTGCTGCGGTCTGGCAACTCTCGCTAGGGCCCGAACACTCTCCCAATGCACGCCCTCGAGCCGCGCCGCGAGCGCGGACCAGCTACGAGCCGCGGGCTTTTTGCGATAATGGAATGTGCCGAAGGTCAGGGAACTCGCCGCGGCGCTCCAGCGCACCGAGCAGCAGCTTCAGTTGTTCCAGAAAATCAGCCGCTTCATGGTTCGGGAGATGAGCCTGCAAGAGGTCCTGCAAGGCATCGTTTCCTTGATCGTCGAGTTCATGGCCTGCGACTCCTGCCTGCTCTACCTCATCGATAACGACGAGCTGGTGCTGTGCGCCTCCAACACGCCGCATCCGGCTTTCATCGGGAAGCTGCGCTTGCAGATGAACGAAGGCCTCACCGGATGGGTGGCCCGCGAAAGGCGGCTGCTGGCGATCTCGCGGGAGGCCTACCGCGACCCCCGGTTCAAGAGTTTCCGCGAGCTCCCCGAGGACACTTTCGAAGCCTTCCTGTCGGCGCCCGTGATTGCGCGCAACCGGGTGGTGGGCGTGATCAACGTGCAGCACCGGCTGCCGCACCAGCACACGGGCAGCGAGATGGAGCTGCTCACCACGGTCGGAGAGCAGGTGGGTTGCCTGCTGGTCGTGGCGCGCATGGCGCCAGCCGCGTTGGAGGCGGCCAACCACGTCGAGCTGGTGCTATCCTCCGGGTCGCCTGCGTCTGGTTCATAATCCTTGTATGTCCGTACTCCGCAAAGTGCTGCCGCTGTTGGGACTGCTAGCGGCGGCAGCGGCGCCCGCCGAGCGCTGGCAACTCCAGTACTTCCATGATGCCGACGATTCCTCCCTGCTGATCGCCGACCTCCAGTTCCCCACGCCCCAGCGGGGCATGGCGGTCGGCTACTTCACTGAGCGTGGCCGGCGCAAGCCGGCCGGACTGGTTACCAAGGACGGGGGCCTGACCTGGACTTCAGTGCCCGTGCCCAGGCCGGCTGTCTCCCTGTTTTTCGCGGGCGAGAACCTGGGCTGGCTGGTGGCCGGCGACGGCACCATTTGGCTCACCACCGAGTTCGGCCAGAACTGGAAACGCCTGAGCCGCCTGCCCGGCGTGGTGCGGGTGTATTTTAGAGACGAACACCGCGGCTGGGCCGTGGGGGCGCGCAAGTCGGTTTGGGAGACCACCGACGGCGGAAAGCGATGGACCAGCCTGCCCGCGGCGAGCGAACCCAAGACCACTCGCGACTTCACCGTTTATACCTGCATCGCCTTCGCCAATCCGGACACCGGCATGATTACAGGCTGGAGCAAGCCTCCGCGCGGCAACCCGCGCTGGCCTCCGGTGCCCGACTGGATGGCTCCCGAGCGCCGTCCGCGCGAAGTGCCTTCGGTCAGCCTGGTTCTGGAAACCCGCGACGGCGGCGCGCACTGGAAAGCATCGGCAGGGTCGCTGTTCGGGCGGGTGACCCAGGTTCGGATGGCGCCGGACGGCCGCGGGCTGGGCCTGATCGAGTTTCTGGATGCCTTTGAGTGGCCCGCCGAGGTCATCGGCTTCGATTGGCGCACCGGCAAGAGCGTGCGTGTGTTCCGCCGCAAAGACCGCGCCGTGACCGCCGTCGCGCTGCCTCCCCAAGGTCCCGCCTACCTGGCCGCGATTGAGCCGCCAGGCGCCTTGGCGCGATCCCCGGTTCCGGGCAAGCTGAAGCTGCTCCAGAGCGACAACTTTTCCGACTGGAAGGAGATGCAGGTTGACTACCGGGCCGTGGCCCGGCGGGCCATCCTGGCCGCGCCGGATGCCGCTCACCTCTGGGTGGCGACCGACACCGGAATGATCCTCAAGCTGGTCCGCGAATAGCCGCGCCGCCAGTCCCCAAACAGGAACGGGTCGGAATGTTTTTTCCACATGAAATCCTGCGCTAATTGCCGCTATCTTACTGAAAACAGATACGAAATTTTCTGCGGAAAAAATGGCCATAACGCCCATTTTCTATTTGACTCTCACCCCCTTTTCGAGGCAAGATAGAGATGGTTCCAAGAGATTCGCGGAACAGCGAGCCCTGTGGGACGCAGCGGACCGCGAGCGGTGATCCGTCGGCGGCAGTTACCAAGCTTCCGCAGGCGGGGAGCGAACGGAGATCGGGCGTTTCGCGGAGGCAAGTCTTTCGGATCGTGAGTCGCGCCCAGCGTTGAGCCGGAGGGATCCAAAGTCCCGACGGGGAGCAAGGCGTGAGGAGCGGTTGAGAGCGCCGGACAGATGGTGCGGGCAACGGGTTACTGGCGTTGACCCTCCCCGAATCCGAAAACCGGATTCCGGGGAGGCGAGCCGGTGGCCGAACGGGCCCGAGGCCGGTACGGCGTAGCGCTGAAGAGGCAGGCCGGGAACGACGAACCCGGAGAGGTGGTTCCGTAAAGGGACAGCCGCTGTGGGGGAGGGAAAGGCCGCTTCGAGGCGCTGGCTTCGCCGGAGATAGCGCGCGGCTCCGTCTGGAGCGTTGAGCCGTAGTGGTCAACAGCCATTGCGGGGAGCGAAGGGCGGAGGCAAGGGCGTTTCCGGATGCCAGGTTCGGGCCGAGCATGCCGGTCGGCGGACGAGCTGCGAAGGCGGGTCACTTGGAACCATTTTTTTGTGCTCCTACAGGCGCGTAGCGGGCTTCCGGTTCTTCTCCCAGCGCCTGAAACTGAAACGCTCGTGGCGTCGGCGGAAGCTGACGAAGTTCAACCGGCAATACTCGCAGCGCAAGGGCTTGGCCCCCAGCTTGAGCCGCCAGGCGCTGAACCAGCCGATGTGGGCGCCTTTCTCGCTCCACAGGCTCAGATCCATCCTCCAGCAGTGTGGGCACCGGGCGTACCTCCAGTGCGATAGACGCCACGTCCGGTCGACGAACCGGTAACGGCAGTCCCGGCATCGCAGGGGACGGATTCCGAGCCAGACCCACAAGCGCTCGGTGAAGTGACGAAAACGGGAATAGCGAAGGTTCCTGCTACCGCAGTTGGGACAAGCTATGGGCATCGGAGTGTTCTGATTCTCAACTCCGGCTTGGCAACCGGTTCTGGCTATGCTGCGCGACATAGGCGTCCACACAGCGGCCGAATGCTTCCTGAAGTCGACGGCGGATATCCCCTGCCTGGCGCACCGGGCGGCCCTCGATGGACAGCACCGGCAGCAGGCCGCGGGTGGTCGAAGTGATGAAGACCTCGCTGGCCCGCTCGAGGTCTTCCGGCAGCAGCGTTCTCTCGCCAGTGGAGATGCCCTCCACGCGCACCTCTTCCAACAGCAGCTCGCGGGTCACCCCGGGCAGGCAGCCGGAATCGAGCGGCGGGGTCCAGACCTGGCTGCCCTGGGCCGCAAAGATATTGGCGGAAGTGCACTCGCTGACCTCTCCGCGTTCATTCAGCAGGATCACCTCGTCGAAACCCGCCTCCTGCGCCTCTTCGAGCATGGCCAGGTTGAGCGCCCAGGAGAGGATCTTGGTGCCGCGGAACTCGCACGCGGCATGCCGGGCCTGGGCATGAACCGAAAGCTTAACGCCGCCGCCCCAATCTTTCATATCGGCGGTGAGGGCGATCAGATCGAAATCGCGGTCCCCCGGGCCCTGCCAGATGCCGCCGCCATTGCGAACCACGGCCACGCGCAGGGTGGCATTGGCAGCGCCATTGGCTTGGATCAGCCGCAACACCCGCGAGCGTATGTAGTCGGGGTCGGTAGCGAACGGCACGCGCAATGCCCGGGCGTCCCGGCGCATCCGTTCCCAGTGCCGTTCGTAAGCGAACGGCACGCCTTCGACCACCCGCAGCGTGCTGAAGACGCCCCAGCCCGCCAGCAAGCCGACCTGTCCGGGCATGAGTACGCTCTCGGTGGCCTCGTGGATCTGGTCGTTGTGCAGGACGAAGCGATGCATCGAGCGATCCTTCATTCTAGCGAACTTCTCATCTCCAGTTGGGGAACAGCGACGGTTTCGCGCGGTGGCAGTCTTCCAGCAGGTCCGGCACTCGTCGCGACCGGCGCAGCAACTTCTCCAGCAACTGCTCCAGAGCCTCTTCCTCGCCATCCAGCCATTGCAGCGGGACCTGCCGATATGCCTCATCGACAATGTCCGCCGGAAAATGAAGAACCTGGTCCAGCCAGGGCTCGAAATCCTCCAGCGAAGTGACCGGCTCATAGACCAAAGGGCGATGGTAGAGGCCCTGCACCGGCGAATCCGGGAAGTCCCAGTGGGGGCCGTTGAACAGGAAGCCTTGATCGATCATCCAGGCCACGAACCCAGGGCGGGCCGAGGCGCCGCTGGCGGTCCACTGCTTCAGGCGGCTGCGGAAGAAGATCGCCTGGCGGCCGTCGGCGTTCGCGGTCCACTTGTCGAACACCAGCATGCCCAGGAACTGGCGCAGGTTCGCCACCTGGCTCAGCAGCGCGTCCGGGATGAAGTCGTAAACCGCGATCTTGTCGGGGTGGCCCGGATAGCGGGAACCGAAATGCCAGCCGGGCTCGACCGGCACGGTCCTCGTGCCGAGCTGGATCGACACTTCGGGGTTCTCCCGGAGGAAATCGGGCGAGACCGAGATGACGGCCACCTCAGGGGCCGAGATCTGAAGGTAGCGCAAGAAAACCCAGCCGATCGACTCGTTGATCAGCACCCGGTGGTGCTGGGGGTTGTTGCGGAACTTGACCACGTAGAAGCCGCCGTCATCGGCCTCGATCAGATGCGATTGGGCGCCCCCGCGCATCTTGCGAAGGTGGCGGCGTGCGTTGAGCGGCATCGGAATACGGTACGCTAGTTCCGAGGAGAGCTCCCCCGATGGAAGAAGAGACTGCCCGCCCCAGCCCATTGCGCAGCAAAGACGAGATCGCCCTCGAGCTGATGAAGTTCGTGGCGGTCACCACGGGCTATGGCAAAGGCGCCCCCGCAACCGGTTACACTGGCAAGGCCACCCGGACCGCCGAAGAATACGCCGAAGCCCTGCTCGAGCTCTACCAGCGTTGCCGCACCATCCTGAATGAATGAAGAGGGCAGGCCCTGCGGCCTGCCCCGGTGGCTGAATCGACGATACGCAGACGAACCCGCCTGCGCCTCAAGCGCCTCGTGGCTCAACGCAACGCCGGGTCGCTACTTCCTCTTCTTGGCGGCCTTCTTCTTGGGCGGCGCCTTCTTGACCGCCTTCTTCGCAGCCTTCTTCGGGGCCGCCTTCACGGCCGCCTTCTTGGCAGGCGCCTTCACGGCCGCCTTCTTTGCGGGCGCCTTCACGGCCGCCTTCTTTGCGGGCGCCTTCACGGCCGCCTTCTTGGGGGCAGCTTTCTTGGGCGCGGCCTTGGCGGCCTTCTTCGCAGGCTTCTTCTGCGGCGGAGGGGGCGCGGGCTGCGCTGGTGCAGGGGCTACCGCAGGGGCGGCGGCTGGTTCGGCGGGAGGAACCGGCGCTGCTTCCTCGTCGGGGCCATACTCCTCGAGGTCCGATTCCAGCTCGATGTGTTCATCGTTGTACTCAAAATCGTCCCGCTCCTCACTGCGAGCGAGCTCGGAAGAATCAAACATTTCCTATGCCTCCTGTACGAGCGTGATCAACCCATAGAATAACTCGTTTTAGTGGGAAGGCAAGAGCGGACCGAAAAAAAGTTCGCAAAACCGCGGCGCGCGCCGCCCGGCTCTGGCGTCCTGTCCCGCATTGTTCTTGCCGGCCGCTCCCTGACGGTCGCGGTTCTGTGCTGGGAGTCAACCGGCAGCACCGAACCGCGCGCGTCAGCAAGCGGTATCCGGGACGGCGCCTACCGCTGAACCACTCCGCGCTTGCCGGCCGCCGCCGCGAGATTCGCGGCGCGGTAGGCCTCCGCGCCAGGCTTCTGACCCGCGGGCTGCGCCTTCGCGCCCGGCGCCGCGGCGACCTTGCGTCCTGCTGTCTTGCGGTGCACCACGCGCCGGTGTACCACGCGCTTGGCCGAAATCGTCTGCGCCTGTTCCCGAACCACCGCCGGGATCGTCAGCAGGTCGCCCGGCTCGAGCTTTCCGTCCAGGGCCCGGTTCACCGCCACGATCGAGCCCTGCGTCACGCCGTACCGCCGCGCGATCGCGGCCAGGTTCTCGCCATCCCCCACCCGGTGCGCCCGCCAGCAGCAGCGCTTCTCCGCCGGCACCGTCTCCAGCGCCGCCAACAACTGCGCCGCGCCGCCCTTGGGGACGCGCAACTGCCATCCGGCGGGTACGATGTTCTTCAGCAGCGCCGGGTTCAGATCCCGGATCTGGGAGACCGGGCATTCGGCCAGGTCGGCCAGCAGCAACAGGTTGGTCGGCGCCGCGATCTCCAGCATGTCGTAGCTCAGAGGGGGATCGGCGTCCACCTCCTCCAACCCATACTCCCGGGCGTTCTTCGTGACAATGGTCATCGCCAGGATGATGGGCACGTAGTTGGAGGTCTCCTGAGGCAGCACCGAGCGCCGCCGCAGTTCCCAAAAGTCCGCGTATCCGGTGCGCGCCACGGCCCGATCCACCGTGCCCGGTCCGCAGTCGTAGGCCGCCATCGCCAGGTACCAGTCCCCGAAATGCTGGTACAGATCGCGCAGGTGCCGCGCCGCCGCTCGCGTCGATTTCTCCGGGTCCAGCCGGTCGTCCGAATACCGCGTCTGCATCAAACCGTACTCCCGCCCGCGGAACAGCACGAACTGCCACATGCCCGTCGCTTTCTTGCGCGACACCGCCCGCGGCAGGAAGCCGGATTCCGCCTGCGCCAGGAAAATCAGCTCTTGCGGGACGCCTTCCTCGTCGAATACCCGCTGAATGAGAGGGCGATACCGGCCCGCCCGCTGGAGGCCGTGAATCAGAATCCTGCGCCCGCGCTCCGAGGAAAAGTACCGGATGTAGGAGAGAACCTCGTCGTTGACCTGGAGCGGCAGTTGCGAAGCCGTGGCCCGCACCTCCTCGAGCACCTTGTGCTTGAGCTTCGGGTCCACCGGGAACGTCAACTGGGGAATATCCTCGAACGGTGGCTTTTCGAAGCTCGGTTCTCCCAGGTCCGCCGATCCCAGCCCAGCCAGGTCCAGCCGGTGGATTTCCTCGACCAGCTCCTCGAGCTTCTTGTCCAGAACCACGCGGAAACCGGCACTGTCCGGCGCGCCCAACAGCAGGTCGATGGCGCGATCGAACTCCCGCCGCGCCCCTTTTTCGTCGCCCTCGAGGTAGCACTTCCGCCCGGCCTGGAAATGCCAGTCCGCCTCGCGCGCCAGCGTTTCGGCGCGCCCGCTTTCCGAGGCGGCCTGGATGGCCACAAAGCTCACTCGTGCGTTCTCCAGGTCCAGCCCCGGCTCCAGGGCCGGAGGCTCGACTCCCATGACCGCCAGCCCGGCGGGTCTGGGAGCGGGCGGGAGAAACGAACGGTGGAGAGACTGAGAACCCTGGGGGACACAACCCGTCAGTACTTCGAGCAGCGCCAGGAATCCGATGCAAGATGGTACTTTTCTAGAACTGCTCATGCACACCCGGCACAACTCTCTTGGACGTCGGGCCTCGAACCGCAACTAACGACTGTAACCCACAGGTCCTTAATCGGTCAAGCGGACCGGAAGCTTCAGGGCTACTCCTCTTCCTCTTCCTCGCCCGCCTTGGCCGCCTTGGCCGCGGCGATCACCTTGTCGGACTGAAGCTGCGGCACAAAGTCGTAGTGGCTGGCCTCCATGCTGAACGAGCCGCGCCCCTGCGTCATCGAGGTCAAATCGTTCTGGTAGTTCAACATTTCGGCCATCGGCACCTGCGCCCGCACAATCTGCGTCCCACCCCGCGTGTCCATGCCCGAGATGCGCCCACGGCGGCTGTTGAGGTCCCCCATGAGGTCTCCGGCATACTCGACCGGGGCCTGGATCTCGACGTTCATGATGGGCTCGAGCAGCGCCGGCCGGGCCTGTTCCATGGCGGCCTTGAAGGCTTTGCGGGCGGCCAGCTTGAACGACAGTTCCGAGGAATCCACGTCGTGGTAGGACCCATCGTAGAGCGTGGCTCGGAAGTCCACCACCGGGTATCCCGCCAGATACCCCTTCTCAGCCGCCTCGATGATGCCTTTCTCGACCGCCGGGATGTAGTTCCTCGGGATCGACCCGCCGAAAATGTCGTTGACGAACTCGAACTTGGCTCCGCGCGGCAGGGGTTCCATCTTGATCCAGCAGTCGCCGAACTGCCCGTGCCCCCCGGTCTGCTTCTTGTGCCGGCCCTGGACGTCGGCCGTGCCGCGAATGGTCTCGCGGTAGGGGATCTTGGGCGACTTGAGCGCCACGTCGACGTTATAGCGCTTCCGCAGCCGGCTGACGATGACCTCGACGTGCTGCTGCCCGCTTCCGGCCAGCAGAAACTCCTTGGTCTGCGGGTCGCGGTAAAAGCGCAGCGCCTGGTCTTCCTCCAGGATGCGCTGGATGGCGTTGCCCACGCGGTCCTCGTCCTGGCGCGACTTGGCTTCAATGGCGTAGGCGATCGAAGGCTCGGGCAGCGCCACCGCGGGATACTCGATCGCCGAGCCCTTGTCGCAGAGCGTGTCCCCGGTTAGCGTTTCCTTCAGCTTGGCCACCGCGCCGATGTCGCCGGAACGCAATTCGGTGACCGGCTGAATGGTCTTGCCCATCAGGCAACCGACGTGCGCCAGCCGCTCGCTGGCGCCGCTGCGGGTGTTCTGGAGGTTGGCGTCGTTCTTGACCACTCCCGAGCAAACCTTGAAGTAGGAGACGCGGCCCGCGAAGGGGTCCGCCACCGTCTTGAAAACAAACGCCGAGACGGGCTCGGAATCCGAGATCGCGCGGGTCACTTCCTGATCCCCGGCCTTGCCCGTGACCGCCGGCCGCTCGACCGGGGCCGGAAAGTTGTCCACGATGAAGTTCAGGATCAGATCCGAGCCCACGTTGTGCAGCGCACCGGCGCACAACACTGGGAACAACTTCCGTTCCCGCACCGCCAGCCGCAGTCCCTCCAGCATCTGTTCCGGCTCGAGCGAGCCCTTGTCCAGGTACTCCTCCATCAGCGGGTCGCTGCTCTCCGCCACCATCTCCACCAGGGCTTCGTGGGCCGCTTGGGCCGCTTCCGCCAGGCTGGCCGGAATCTCCCCTTCCTTCCCCTTGCCGCTGCCGTCGGATTCGTAAGTGAAGGCTTTCATCTCGACCAGGTCGATGACGCCCGCAAAATCGCGCTCCGAGCCGATCGGCAACTGGATGGGCACGGCGGTGCGGCCGAAGTTCTCGCGGATGTTTTCGAGCACCCGTTCGAAGCTGGCTCGCTCACGGTCGAGCTTGTTGACCACCAGGGCGGTGGGGAGCTTGTGGTGCTCTGCGAACTCCCAGACCTTCTCGGTCTGGACCTCGACCCCGGACACCCCGTCCACCACCACCAGCGCCGAGTCGGCGGCCGCCAGCGCGGCCCGCGTGTCGTTGATGAAGATGTTGAACCCGGGCGTGTCCAGCAGGTTGATTTTCGACTTCTTCCACTCGACGAACGCCAGCGCGGTCGAGATGGTCACCTTGCGCTGGATCTCGTCGTCGTCGAAATCGGTGAGCGTGTTGCCTTCATCGACGCGCGTCAGGCGGTTGGTGGCGCCCGAGGTATAGAGGACCGCGGCCGCTAGCGACGTTTTCCCGCTGTGGCCGTGTCCGATCAAGCCTACGTTGCGTATGTCCTTGCCTTCGTATACTTTCAATCTGGGTACTCCCTTGGCGGGTCCCTAAGGGACGGCGATAATTCGCTCCGAAAACTGGATCGTAACACAGATCAAGGATGCGGCGGTCATCCGCGGCGGTCAGCTCTTCCGCCGGAGGCGGACAGCCGCGCGGTTAGCGCCCGCCGGAGGCGGACAGCCGCGCGGTTAGCGCCCGCCGGAGGCGGACAGCCGCGCGGTTAGCGCCCGTCCTCAACCGGCTGGGCCGCCGAGTTCGCCCCCGATCCCAGGTCCTCGACTTCCACCGGGGGATTGTAGTACATGATGCGCCCGCAACTCTCGCAGAACATCACCCGGTCGCCCATGCGCAGCTCCTGGAAGAATTGCAGGCGCAAGGTCATATGGCAGGCCGAGCAGCCGCCCTCGACCGCCTCGGCCACCGCAATCCCTTTGCGGGTCTTGCGAATCCGCTCGTAGGCCGAAAGAATCGCGGGAGACACTCTGCCGGCCACCTCCGCGCGCTCGGCCCGGAGTTTCTGCATCAGCTTCTGGTCCTCGGCGGTGCGCCGGCGCGCGGCCTGCTTCTCGCCCTCCACCTGCTGCTTCTCTTGGTTCAGCGCCGTCTCGGCCGCCTTGACGTTCTGCTCCAGCGGCTCGGACTCCGCCATCCGGTCCAGGATGCGATCCTCGGACTTGCGTATTTCCGTCTCGCAGTATTCGATCTCGTGCCCGAAAGCCGCATACTGCTCGTTCGTCTTGGCTTGGAGCATCTGATCCTTGAGCTTGGAGATCCGTTGCTCCTGGACCTGGATCTCGGCTTCCAGGCCCTTGCGCTCGCGCTGATTGGCCGCCAGCGCGGCCCGGTCGGCCTCCAGCTTGCGTAGGTGCGTCTCGAGCGTTTTCTCGATGACCGCGATGTGTTTGGGAAAAGAGGCTATCTCGTGCTGCAATTCGGCGACGTGCCTATCCAGATCTTGCAGTTGGATAGCCAGTCTCAGATCTGGCGCCATTAGCTCTCGATTTTACCACGGTGGGGCAGGCGCTTTCGCCTGCCCCTCCTGCGCATAGCCTTGCCTTCCTGTGAGGCAGGCGGTTCCGCCTGCCTCCATGCCGATTGCGCGGTCGCACCGACTGCCCGGTGTATGATGTTATTCAGCTTATGCCCGAGACTGGCGCCGCGGCCGCAACCAGGCCCCTGGTTCTGATTCCCGCCTACCGGCCGGGAGAGGCGCTGCTGCGGCTGGTCCAGGAGTTGGCCGGCCTCGAAGAGATCGGTGCCGTCATCGTGGTGGACGACGGGAGTGAGCCCGAGCACCGCGAGATCTTCCGCCCTCTTGCCCGCATCGAGAACGTTCGCCTGCTGCGCCACGTGGTGAATCTGGGCAAAGGCGCCGCCCTGAAGACCGGCCTGAACTACGCCGCTTGCGAGTTCCCCCACAGCGTCGGCGTGGTCACCGCGGATGCCGACGGCCAGCACTGCGCCCAGGACATCCTCCGCGTCGCCGCCGCTCTGGCCGCCAGCCCTGGCCACTTGGTTCTGGGCGCCCGAACCTTCGACTCCAGCGTGCCCTTCCGCAGCCGCTTCGGCAACACCCTGACCCGCTCCATCATGCGCGCGGTCACCGGCCAGAAGCTCTCCGACACGCAAACCGGCCTGCGCGGCATCCCCATGGGTTGGATCCCCGACCTCCTCAAGCTGCGGGCCACCGGCTACGATTTCGAGCTGGACATGCTGGTGAGCTGCCGCCAGACCGCCCGCCCGGTGCGCGAGGTGGCCATCTCGACGATCTACCTCGACGGCAACCGCGGCTCGCATTTCAATCCCCTGCTCGACTCCATGCGGATCTATTTCGTCTTTGCCCGGTTCCTGGCCGCGTCTCTCACCACCGCGGGAATCGACAATCTGGTGTTTATCCTGGCCCTAAGCTTCTGGCCCAACGCGCTCATCTGCCAGATCGCCGGGCGGCTGGTGGCCGGGAGCTTCCAATTCACCGCTGGCAAGTACGGTGTGTTTCACTCCAAAGCCCACACCGTCGTGGCTCTGCCGAAGTACTGGCTCTCGGTGGCGGGCTTCGGCGCCCTGAGCTACGTGCTGATTCAGAGCATTGTGGCCCTCACGGCAATCGGTATCGTATCCGCCAAGCTGTGCGCCGAGACGGCCCTGTTCTTCTTGAGCTTCGTGGTTCAGCGGGATTTCGTGTTCGCCCAGAAACAGGACGGCGCCGCCTAAAACGGCAGTTACTTCGCTCCGCCCCCGGACTTGCTCTTCTGGAACTTGGCGAACTCCAGGTTGTTCCGCGCGAACTGGAAGTCCGGCTGGATGCGGAGGGCTTCGCTGGCCGCCCAGATGGTTTGGTCCCACTGGCCCAGTGACGCGTATGCCGCCGCCATGTTGTTGTATGCCTCGGCGAAGTTCGGCTTCAGGCGGACGGCCTGCTTGGCCGCCGCGATGCAGTCCTGATAGCGCCCCAACTGGTGGTACATCGTGGACAACTCCAGCAACTTCTCGGGCGACGGCTGCGTTCGGGACTGCGCCTCCAGGTCCGCCACCTGTTTCGCCATCTGCCGCTCCATGTCCAGGTATTTCAGAACCGTGGGGTCGCCCGGAGCCACCTTCAGGCATTCCTCCCCGAACGGCTTGAGCAGATTCCAGAGCCCGTGGTCCGCATAGATCTGGAGCAGCAGGTAGCGGCCCTCCATGAACCCCGGGTTCAGGGACAGCGCCGTGTTCAGCACTCCCACCGCTTCATCGGCACGCGCCTTGAAATTCAGCCAGCGCGCGTAGTAAAGATACTGCTCGCCCTCCTTCGGAGCCAGTTCAATGGCCCGCCGGAAATGCTGCTCCGCCTCGGCGTCCCGATTCAAGTTGCCGTTGGCCACGCCCAGGTTGTTCTCGATCCGGGAATCGTTCGGCCGCAGAACGGCGGCCCGTTCGAAATAGGGAAGCGCCGCCGCGGAGTCTCCCTTGTCCATCAGGGTGGTTCCGTACGCCATGAATGCGCGCCCGTTCCTGGGACTCTTCGCCACCGCGTCCCGCCACAGGCTCTCATTGGTCCGCCAGACCTCGTTCCGGCTGCGCGTCCCCAGCGCACACAGCAACAGCAGAGACACCAGGCCCGCCGCAGCGGCCCAGCGCAAATTGCCCTGCAGCGGGCGCCGCTCCAGGACCAGGCTCCCCGCCCAGGTGACGGCCAGCATCAGGCCGACGAACGGAAAAAACATCCGGTGATCGTTCTCCACTTCGGCCAGAGGGTACAGCGACGTTGGCAGCATCGCCACCACGAACCAGGTCAGGCCAAACGCGATCGGACGCGTCTGAGACCGCTTGGCCGTCGCCCAGATCGCCCACAGTAGCGCGGCCAGGAACAGGAATCCGGCGAGCGCCTCCAGGCGCAGGACCGAGGGGAAGGCTTCCAGGTCCGTATCCACGTTCAAATGCGTGGGCAGGAAGAACGAGCGGAAGTAGCGCAAAGCCACGTAAGGTTGCGTGATGCGGTATCCGTAGGCAGGCAGAACCGTCGCCACGAAGCTCTTGGGCGTCATGG
>JBEKWU010000030.1:0-46357 GCA_049512775.1 Bryobacteraceae bacterium | reverse complement strand
TACGTGCCGACGTAGCAGACGATGAGGTCGACATCCTGGCGGGCGAACGACTCGCCGGCCGCGCGCGCGCCCGGCGCATCATCGACCAGCCCGGCGGAAACCACCTCGGCTCCGAGCGCGGCGAGCCGCCGCTCAACCTCGCGCTGGCAGCCTTCCAGCCGCATCTTGAGCCCGGGGAACTGCGGCCAGTACGCGGCCAGGCCGATTCCGAACACCCCCAGCCGCGGTTTTGAAGCCTCGACCCGGTTCGTCATTTCATCACCTCCACCGTCGGCGCCGGCCAGGCGGCCCTGCGACCGGCTTGCCGGTCCGATTATATCGAAACCTCCGGCGCGCTTCGCGGTCACTGCTGGCCGAAGCCGGCGCGGGCGAGGCTGACGAAGGCTTGCATGGTGGGGCTGGTTTTTCCTTCTTTCCAGCACAGGGAAACGGTGGTGGTGAGGTTTGGGAGGGGGCGAAAAACCACTCCCGGCCAGCGGACCTTGCGGACGCATTCCGGAACCAGGGAGACGCCCACCCCGGCCTCGACAATGGCCACGATGCTTTGCCATTGCGTGGCTTCCTGGACGATGCGGGGCGCGAACCCGGCCTCGCTGCAAAAGCCGACGAACCGGTCGTAGAAGGCCGGCCCCAGTTGGCGTGGAAACAGGACGAAGGGCTCCTGGGCCAGAGCTCGCAGCGGAAGGCGGGCCCGTTTCGCCAATCGATGCGAGGAGGGCAGGGCGGCGGCGACCGGTTCCCGCAGCACGATCTCGGATGCCAGGCCTTCCGAAGCCGGGGCTTCGCGCAGAAAGCCCAGGTCGATGGATCCGGAATCGATGGCCTCGGCAATCGCGCTGGTGGATAGTTCGCGGAGCGTGAAGCCGACCTCGGGATAGCGCGCGCGGTAGCGCCGGATGATCTTGGGCAGCGCCGAGAGCATGACCGAAGGCGGCGTGCCCACCGTGAGGCGCCCGGTTTCGCCCCGCCCGGCGCGGCGCGCCGCCTCCAGGGCGCGCTCGAACCGCTCCAGGACCTGGCGCGCCTGCTCCAGCAGCACCGCGCCCGCTTCGGTGAGCGCCGCGTGGCGGGAATCCCGCTCCAGCAGCCGGTGGCCCAGCGCCGCTTCCAGCTTCTGGATCTGCTGGGTCAGCGGCGGCTGCGCGATTCCGACGCGCTCCGCCGCCCGGCCGAAGTGCAGCTCCTCGGCGACGGCGACAAAGTAGCGAAGCTGTCTCAGGTCGATCCCGCGAGTCATATTGAAATCATATCAATTTATGAATCATTGAATATTGGACATATGAATCGGCCGCCGCTAACGTGAGGGGCATGGACCCAACATCGATCGAAACCGTCGCACGGAAGGAATCCCGGCACTTGCTCCAGAACTACGCCCGCTATCCGCTGGTCGTGGAGTCCGCGAGCGGCTGTTATGTGTTCGACCTTGCGGGAAAACGCTACCTGGACATGATCAGCGGGATCGGCGTCAACGCTCTGGGGTACGGCCATCCGAGGATCGCCGCGGCGCTGGCCGAGCAGGCGGCCCGCTGCGTCCACACCTCCAACCTGGTCTATCACCGCTACCAAGGCGCGCTGGCCGAGAGGCTGTGCGCCATGAGCGGCCTGGATCGCGCGTTCTTCTCAAACAGCGGCGGCGAGGCCATGGAATGCGCCCTCAAAGCCGTCCGCTCGCACGGCCGCAGCCTGAACCCGCGCAAGATCCGGCTGGTCGCGCTCGAGAACTCGTTCCATGGACGAAGCTTCGGGGCGCTGGCGGTGACGGGCCATCCGCAGTACCGCCGGCTGTTCGAGCCGCTGCACCCGGAGGTGACCTTCGTCGCGCCCAACGACGAAGACGGCCTGGCCAGAGCGGTCGACGAGGAGACCGCGGGCATCGTCCTGGAGCCGGTGCTGGGCGAAGGCGGGATCTATCCGCTCGAGGACAGTTTCCTGGTCCGCGCGCGGGAGCTGGCGGACCGCCACCAGGCGCTGCTGGTGGTCGACGAGGCGCAATGCGGGCTGGGGCGGACAGGGCGCCCTTTCGCGTTCCAGTGGTCCGGCATCCGGCCCGACCTGGTGGTGGCGGCGAAGCCGCTGGCAGCGGGGTTGCCGCTCGGGGCGACGCTGTTTACCGAGCAGGCCGCCCAGTCGATTCCCGTCGGTATGCACGGGACCACCTGCGGCGGCGGCCCGCTGGCCTGCCGCGTCGCACTCGAGTTCCTGGCGGTGATGGAGGAGCTGCTGCCACACATCCGGGAGGTCGGCAGCGTGCTGCGCGCGGGGCTGGAGTCGCTCGCGGCCCGGCATCCGGTCATCGCCGGGATCCGGTCCAAAGGGCTGATGTTCGGCATCCAGTTGTCCGTGCCGGGGCACCCGATCCTGCTGCGGGCGCTGGAGCGCGGCCTGTGGCTGAACTGCACCCACGACACCGTTCTGAGGATGCTGCCGCCGTTCATCCTGACCCGGGAGCAGGCGGAGGAGGCCATCGAGATCCTGGACCAGGCGCTGGCGGACTTGAACTAAATCGCGCTTTGCGCTACGCTTGGGATCACGATCCGGAATGTTCAGGGACCGCGAACCCGGCCGCAGTATCTCTCTCATCCGCCCCACCCCCTTGGAGTTTCCCAGGAGTTATGGTTTGATAGGTTAGGCTCGCCAGCCCGATGAACACGCCGGCCCTCAATTGATCGCATGTACCCAAGCAGACACTTTCAACCACGCAGACCCAGAATCCGGGAGAACGTCAACGAGGCGATCCGCGCCCGGGAGGTGCGGGCCGTCTTTCCCGATGGAACGGTCGAGATCATGCCCACACCCGCCGCGGTGCGCCGGGCGCAGGAGATGGGGCTCGATCTCATCCTGGTAGCTCCCACCGCCGAACCTCCGGTGGCCAAGGCGATGGATTACGGCCAGTGGCAATACGAGAACAAGAAGAAGCAGCAAGAGGCCAAGAAGAAGCAGCACGTCATCCAGGTCAAGGAGCTGAAGTTCCGGCCCAACACGGACGATCACGACTACGATTTCAAGAAGAACCACGCCATCCGCTTCCTCCAGGAAGGCAACCGGGTGAAGGCGGTGGTGCAGTTCCGCGGCCGTGAGATCGCCCACGTGGACCTGGGCCAGAAGCTGCTGCTGCGCTTTGCGCAGGACCTCGTCCAATACGGGACCGTCGAGGGCCAGCCGCGGCTGGAAGGCCGCAACGCGCACATCCTGATCAGCCCGGTGAAAGCCAGGGACAAGTCGGCGGAAAAACCCAAGCCGGCCTTACAGCCCAAGGCCGTGGGCTAATAAAAGAGGTACTTGCGCCACTGGTCGTCGCTCCGGCCCAGCAGGCGCATCAGGTGCCGGCTGGTGTGCAGGCTGAACGGGCGCGGCGCGCGAACCAGTCTCATCCCCGCCTCTTCCGGAGTCCGGCCTCCCTTGCGATTGTTGCAGCAGTGGCAGCAGGCCACCAGGTTCTCCCAGGCAGTTTCGCCGGCCCGCGAGCGCGGGATCACGTGGTCCAGTGTCAGCTCGCTCGAGGGAAGGGTGCGCTGGCAGTACTGGCAGGTATAGCGGTCCCGCATCAGGATGTTCTTGCGCGACAGCGCCCGGGTCTGATGGGGAATCCGGCGGTACTCGAGCAGCCGGATCACCGAAGGGAGCTTCAGGGATTGCCGGGCCGAGTGCAGCAGGGTGGAGGAAAACTCCTCCGGCGAGGCGACCCCCTTGAGGATCAGCACCAGCGCGCGCCTGGCCGCGCAGATGTTGATCGGCTCATAGCTCGAATTGAGCACCAGCACGGGTTTGTGCAAGCTACTCAGGCCGGGCATATCATGCCGCTCCCACCGCCAGGGACCTGCCGGGGAAGGGGACGACGGCAGAGCGGCGGTCCACGCGGGCCAGCGTCAGCAGGGCCACGTAACGCGCTCCGGCGCCCTTCAGCGCCGCCGCGCAGGCGCTCGCGGTCGCACCGGTAGTCATGACGTCGTCGACCAGCAGAATGCGGCGGCCTTCCACTTCCCGGCTGCGTTTCACCTGGAACGCTCCGGCGACGTTCGAGCGGCGGCCCGCGTTAGTCAGCCCGGCCTGGGTGGCGGTGGCGCGGGTGCGCCGCAGCGGGGTCCGGATGGGGAGGCCATATCGCCGGGCCACCGCCTGGGCCAGCAGCGCCGACTGGTTGAAACCGCGCTGCCAGCGCCGCCGCCAGTGGAGCGGCACCGGAACGACCGCGTCAAAGGCCTGGTCGCGCGGGATGGCGGCAGCCAGGTACTCTCCCAGAGGCCCGGCCAGCGGCCGGACGCGCGCGTACTTGAACAGATGCAGGAGATCCCGCAAAACGCCGTCGTATGCGCCGAACGAATACGCGCTGTCGAAGCCCCGCGCCCCCCGGCGGCAAAGCTCGCAGCGGCCCTGGGCGTCCAGCGGCGCCGGATTCAGGAACGGCGTGCGGCACAAGGCGCAGAAGAACTCCGCCGAGAGCGGTTCGGGTTTGCGCAGGCAATCCCGGCATACGGGGATTCGGGAGATTTCCGTGAGAGGCGCGCCGCAGATGCGGCACTCCCCCGGGAACAGAAGCGTGAAGAAGGCCGCAGAAATCTTGTCGAGAGCCGATACTACGCCGGTCGGGAGCGCCCCGATCCAACCGCGACTCGAGAAGACCCACCTCCCTCAGAGTCTTAGTGTACACCAGGTCTCAGGCCGGCGGCTGAGGGTACTGTCCTACTGACGCTCGCAGAATACAGTGACAAGCTCCGACGTGGCGTGGGCACTCTTGCCTGCCGCGCCGAGACTCGTCTCGGCGCTTGTGCGGGCGTTACCACGCACCTCATGAGCCGGCAAGAGTGCCGACTCGGCAGGCTGAGGCCCGCGCCACGTGGTCGGCATTGCGTCACTCAATTACGCGAGCCTCAGTAAAGGTGCGTTGATGGGTGCTGTCCTAGTTTGAGATTCTTCTCTAGCACGTCATGTCTGCGCTCAGGACTGCCAGATATGGCGGCTTCAGTTCGAGTACTGCACTGACGTTTCGCATGGCCATCGTGCCGCCCGGGCGGATGAGGTACACGCCACGGCTCGGAATCCTCGATTGACACCACGGGCCCTTCTTAAGGGAGAACCACTCCACGGCGGGTCGCGGGAATGGCTCGACTGGGCATATGACCCGCTGGACGACGAATGCAGAGGCCAGTCTCTTGCCTGGGCGAAAGGGGTGGGGGACCCTGACTCCCTTCGGCATTGGCCGCCACTCCGTATCTTCCCCCCCAACGAATCGGTAGCTCTTGCATTCGATCGGCGTGCCGGCCGGATCGGAGGCCCCACGGCCTTCCGAGCAAAACACGAATACCCCATTCCGCTCGGCAGATGATAACTCGTGGTGCCAGTCCTCAAGCATTGGCCGGAACTGAAAGGACCATAACGTCCACCCGTTTGCCTCGATCTCGTGCCGCTTCCGCGCGATGATTTCTTCCATCGTCTCCCCGGCGTGCGGCCCGAAGGGATGCCAAAATGCAAACTCGAACTTTGTATAGGTCACGTCCCGTCTCCCTCAAGCCAAGCCAGGACACCACCAAAAATCGGGAGATCCTTGAATTGGCGCATCATGCCCGAATCGTAGCAGAGGTGCAGCATCAACGCACCTTTAGGACACTACTCGCTGGTGTAGTTCTCCAGAGTTCACGAGGGCCGGAGAGGAATCTGTAAGAGAACCGGGCGGACTGCTGGCCCGAGAACTGTCATCAACGCACTTTTCAGAGACCGCCCGGCTGCGTAGGGCGGCGGTTCGCAATGCAGAACCGGAGCTCCAGCGGCAGGGGCGCGGGCGGCCGCCTCGGCGTGGCCGGCAGGCCGTCCTAAGTGCGCGGCGGTCCGGGACTTGTCCGGCGCCGCCCACCGTTCCGCATGGTGAAACGCAGCCTGCGCCGCCGATTTCCGTTGCCGGTTCCGTGCCGGGGCGGTTATCTTCTGGGGTGGCGCGCGGAACCCGGAGTGCGCGCGGCACCAACCATGGGCCGGAAGGCATTCGTTCTCGCATTCGACCTTGGAGCGGCGGGCGGCCGCGTGATCGCCGGCCGGCCGGAGCGAGGACTGCTGGCGCTCCACCAGGTCCACCGCTTCGCCAACCATCCGGTGTGGTACAACGACGAGCTGCACTGGGATATGCCCCGGATCTGGCATGAGATGCAGGTCGCGATGAGGTCGCTGGATTCGCTCGGGATCGATCCGGTGGCCAGCCTCGGGGTGGATGCATGGGGCGCCGACTACGCGCTGCTCGGGGAACGCGGAGTCCTTCTCGAGAATCCCTATCACCACCGCGACCGGCGTACGGAAGGAATGATGGAGAAGGCCATCGGCATCCTTCCGGCCAGCAGGATCTACGACGCTACCGGGGTCCAGTTTCTCCCGGTCAACACACTCTATCAACTGTATGCCGCCGCGCAGAACACGCCGCGCCTGCTGGCGACCGCGGAACTCCTGCTGACCATCCCGGGCCTGCTGAACTTCTGGTTGACGGGTGCGGCGTCGTGCGAATACACCAGTGCGCTGGCCACGCAATGCCTGGACCAGCGGACCAGGCTGTGGTCCTGGGAGATCCTGCGCGGCCTGGGGATCTCCACGCACTTGCTCGCGCCGATCATCCAACCCGGGACCGAGATGGGCAGGCTGCGCACCGGTCTCGCCGGGCTTCCGCCATTGAAGCGCGCCAGCGTGGTGGCGCCCGCATCCCACGACACGGCATCGGCAACGG
The DNA here is from genome assembly GCA_049512775.1 of Bryobacteraceae bacterium. GTDB lineage: Bacteria > Acidobacteriota > Terriglobia > Bryobacterales > Bryobacteraceae > Fen-330. The sequence continues at coordinate 39,654 of JBEKWU010000030.1, read as the reverse complement.
TTGCGGTGAGGGCCGATGGCCGGACTGTGCTGCTGGATTCCGGGGGCTGGTCGTCGCTCGCCGCCGAGATATCGCAGCCTGTCGCCATCGAGGACGCTCTGCGGCTGAACTTCACCCACGAGTGCGGCGCAAACGGCACCATCCGCCTGCGTAAGAACGCCACTGGTTTGTGGCTTTTGGAGGGCTGTCGCAGAGCCTGGGAATCCGAGGGACGGCCGCTGGCCTATCCCGAACTGCTCGAGCTGGCCGCCGCGGAGCAGCCGTTTCGGCACCTGCTCGACGGCGACGACCGTTTGTTTGCGAGTCCCGATCACATGCCGTGCGCGATCGGCGCGTATTGCGCCCGGAGCGGGCAGCAGGCGCCGCGGACCCCCGGCGCCTGCGCCCGCGCGATCCTCGAGAGCCTGGCCCTGAAGCACCGCATGGTGATCGAACAGCTCGAGACCGTGGCCCGGACGCGCTTCGAGGAGATCCGGATCGTCGGCGGCGGGGCCCAAAACGAGCTGCTGTGCCAATTCACCGCGGACGCGGCCGCGCGGCGGGTTCTGGCCGGGCCGGCGGAGGCCGGCGCGCTGGGCAATATCGCCATGCAATTGGTCGCCATGGGCATTCTGCCTTCCTTGGAGGAAGCGCGGGACCTGATCGAGCGCGCCTGCCCTCCGCGGGTGTACCAGCCCGCCCCGAGTGCGGCCTGGGAATGCGCCTATCGGCAGTACGCGGCTCTCGTGGCGGCTGCCGGGGAGCCGCAGGACCGGCCTTCGGCCGAGGCCGCTAAGCCTGCTCCTGCATGAGTCCCAGCAGGCTGTCGTTGGGATAGAAGTGGTCCACGTTGGCCGGGGTGACGAGCTGGTGCTTCATGAACATGGCGGGCGGCACGGGCTTTCGGGCCAGGATGTCGAAAGCCAGTCGGATTAACCCGTCGCCGTACTTCTCCGGGAAGTAGGCCACCGAGCCGATCAGTCGCGTGCGGGGCGCCCGCAACTCCGCGCGGGCCTCGGGTTCGGCATTCTGCCCCACCACCGCGCAGTCGCTGGCGCGGCCGGCCTCCTCCAAGGCACGCAACGCGCCCAGCGCGCTCGGGTCGTTGGCCGCGCCGACTAGAATGCGCTTGGCATTCGACTCGCGCAGATGCTTGCGCACCCGTTTCAGGGTGGTCTGAAACTGGCCGTCGCCATCGATGTCGACGATCTGGCAGCTCTCGGGCGGGCGCACCACTTCGTGGAGCCCGGCCAGCAACCCTCGGATGCGCGCCTTGGGCAGCGAGCCGGCGCGCAACAGCTCGACCATGAGAATCTCGTCGATGGCCCCATCCCACTGCTTTTTGGCCCAGCGGCCCAGACAGCGCCCGCCAATCAGCCCCGCTTCGTAGTTATTGGCTCCGAAGTAGGTGGCGCCGGGGTGCGGGATATCGATGGCGATCATCGGGATTTTCGCTTCCAGGTACTTGGCCGCGATGGCCGGCGCAACCGCCTCGTCGGTCTGGAACTCGATCACCAGGTCCACCTGCTCCCGAACGAACTGGTCCGCGTTTCGCACGGCGATCTTGGGCTGATAGCGGTTGTCCAGGACGATCAGCTCGACGCGCTCGCGTTCCGCCGCGCTCTCCAGGCCGCGCAGGACCTCCCGTGGAAACGAGGTGTCCTGTCCCTGGGCCGCGTATCCGATCCGGAAGGTCCGCCGCCGCCGCGGCTCGGAGGTCAGACGGTAGTGGTTTTCTCCAACTTTGTCGAGGAAGCCGCACTGGTGCAGCGTGTACAGCAGGCGGAAACACGTGCCCTTGGTGAATCCCGTGCGCGCGGCGACGTCCCGCAGCCGCAGGACCTCTCCCGGCGACTGGAAACAGGACAGGATTTCGGATGCGTGAACCAGGGACTTCACCAGGTACCGGCTCGAGTTGGAGGTCACGGCCACAGCCTCCCTCGCAGTGTGCGCAGCCGTTTTATTATGCGGAACATTCGTCCCGCCGTCAACCGCCGCCACGCGCCCCCCAGCACCGATGAAAGCGCCGAGCGCTTGCTGACGCGCGCGGTTCGGTGCTGCCACGGGAGCCCCAGCACCGAACCGCGACCGTCAGGGAGCGGTCCACTCTGCTACCATCTGGGCTGGAACGAACCCATGTCAAACCGTGCGATTCTAGCCGCGCTCTGCGGGCTGCTGCCCCTGGCAAGCGCCGCGACCAAGATCGATCTGAACCAGGACTGGCGCTTCCGGGTGGATCCCGAGAAGCAGGGCGAGGCATCCGGCTGGTACCGCGCACTGCCGGCCGGTACGGAGACGGTTTCCGTGCCGCACACCTGGAACATCGGGAAACACGAGGAGTTCCTGGGGCGGGCATGGTATTTCAAGACCTTCACCGCTCCTCCGGGCAAGCACGTCGAACTTCACTTCGGGGCGACTTTCTATCGCTCGCAGGTGTGGCTCAACGGCGCGCCGCTCGGAAGCCACGAAGGCGGCCACACCGCCTACTTCTTCGATGTGACGCCGCATTTGAAGCCGCTGAACTTCCTGGCGGTCGCCATCGACAACGAGCCCGGCGTCGCGACCATTCCGGGCTGGGCCATGCTGGGCTACGCGGGCGGCAACATCTGGTACGACTGGTGGCATTACGGCGGCATCGTGCGGGATGTCTGGCTGGCGGTGAATGAACCGCTGCTCATTCGCAGGCAGGAGATTCGCACCCAGACCAGCGCAGGCGCCGCCGAGGTCGCCGACCGCGTGTTCCTCGAGAACCATACCGGCTCGGCGGCGGACGTGCGGTTGCGGTTGAGCGCCTGGGCGCCTGGCGCCGCCGCTCCCTCCGCCACGGCGGAGCGCGACGCCAGGATCGCACCGGGGCGGCAGGACGTCGCCGTGCCGTTGCGTATTAATCCGGTCGAGCTGTGGCATTTCGATCGCCCTGCGTTGTACCGGCTCGAGGCCAGCCTGCTCGACGCGGGCGGCGCATTGCTCGACTCGGTGTCCGACAACTTCGGCGTGCGCACCGTCGAGATCAGCAACACCCGCCTGGTCCTGAATGGCGAGCCGGTGCGGCTCTCCGGCATGACCCGGCACGAGGAATCGCCCTGGGAAGGCCTGGCGGAAACGGCCGGCACCATGAAGCGGGACTTCGACGAGATGAAGGAGCTCCAGGTCACACTCACGCGTCCGGTGCATTATCCGCAGCACCCCTACATCCTCGACTACTGCGACCGCAACGGCATCCTGCTGATTCCCGAGATCCCCATGTGGCAGTTCAGCGAGGAGCAGATGCGCGATCCCAAGGTGATCGCGCTGGCCCGGCAGATGATGACCGAAATGATCGAGCAATCCTACAATCATCCGAGCATCTTCGCCTGGAGCGTGTGCAACGAGAGCGCCACCAACACGCCCGGGGGGCGCGCCTACTTCCGGACCATGTACGAGACGGTGAAGAAGCTCGATCCCGACCGCTATGTGAGCTACGCGGACGACAAAATATCCAAGGGCGCCGATCCCGCCGTCAACGCGGCGTCGATCGCCGATTTCGTAATGATGAACCAGTACTTCGGAAGCTGGCACGGCCCGGCTGGAGGGCTCGTGCCCGCGCTCGAGCGCGTGCGCCGGGAGTACCCGGGCAAGATGGTGCTGATTTCCGAGTTCGGCTTTGCCGGCCCCTTCGCCCCGGACAATCGGTCGGCCGATCGAATCCGCGAGCGGATCATTCGCGAGCAGATGGATGTATTCGGCAATTTCGATTTCGTGGGCGGGGCGATCTTCTGGTGTTACCAGGACTACCGGTCGCACCGCAATCTGCGCCCCGGCCGGCGCTCCGGCTTCGTCGAGATGGGCGTGGTGGACCAGAACCGGCAGCGCAACCCGTCGTTCTATGCGTGGCGGAAGCGGAACGCGCCGGCGCGGCTCCAGCTCGATTGGCTGCCGGGCGCCGGGAGGCCCTCCGGGTTTCGCGCGGTGATCGCGCCGCGCGGGGAGAACGAGATCCCCCATTACACCCTGCGCGGCTATCGTGCGGAATTCGCCGTGCTTGACCACTCCGGCAAGGTGATTGTGGCGGGCGAGCGTGCGTTGCCCGACATTGGCCCGGCGCACCAATTCGAGGTGCCCTTCGCCGAGTCCTCGTCGCGGGAAGTGACCCTCGAGTTTCGCCTGGTCCGGCCCACCGGATTCGTCGCCGCCGACGAGCAGCTTCGCTGGTGGGAGCCGGAATCCGGAGGGTACAGGATCGAGGACATGAAAAAGGACGGCCACAAAGTGCCCTGATGCGCTGGGCTGTGCCCGCCTTCACTGCCCCGGGCTGGGGCGCTGGATGGTGAGAAGCACGCCGTCCTGGCTGCGGATTCCGCCAATCTCGGCGACCACGGCCGCGTCGCCGTCCGGCAGATCCACGGGAACGACGACGTTGAATTGGTCCAGACCGGCGGCCACGCGTCCGGCCCATTGCACCTCCGCCTGCCGGTTGCCGATCCGGATGGCGACCGGGTTGGCCAGCGGGGCCGCCTGGCGCACGATTCGGCCGGCGGGGATGGCCGGCACGGTGCGCCCGAAACCAGTCCCGTACAGCACGATGATCTCGCCGGGTTGGGCCGGAGTGGTGGTGACGCCGGGGAGCAGGTTCGGTTTCCCCACCGGACTGTAGTCGCCGGGGTGCTGGGCCGCCGCGTACACTCCGTCGAACGTGAACAGCCCCGGCGAGAACTCGCGCATCTGGGCGATTGCCGTCGTCGTCACCTGGGGAGTGGTGACCTGAACCTCAACCGGCCCCTGGGTGTCGTCGTCGGGGACCTGCGCGTTGATTTGCTGGGGGCTGATGTAACTCAAGGCGGCGGGCTTGCCATTGATGCTGACCGTCACGCCGTCCAACTCCGTGGGCAACTGGTCTCCCACAATCTCGTCGGCGCGCCACGGGCGGGCGTTCGAGCTGAAGCTCTTGCCGTAGACTGCCACCCAGGCGGAAGAGGTCATGCCGGGACGGTAGCTGGCGGCGCTGACTACGGATAAGGGAGCCTCCCAGGACTCATAGCTGTCCGTGGTCAGGCCGTGCTGGACGGTGAAGGCGCCGCCCCCCGGTTCCGCCTCGACCACCACGTCGCCGGCCACCACGTCCCACGCCGGCTCGGGCGCGACCCCGGCTCCAGCTTCGGTCCAGTAGGTTTTGACGCCCGCGGCGTGGAGCCGGCTCAGGCACTCCTGGGTCGGGTGCCCGTAGGTGTTCCCCGCCCCGATCGAAACGATCCCCACCTTCGGCTTCGTTCTCCCGAGCCAGGTGGCGTTCGAGCTATAGCGGCTTCCGTGGTGATGGACCTTGTAGACCTCCACCTGCTTGACCTTGTCGCCGACGCCGGTCTCGATGTCCTCGTAATCGTCCGACTTGATTCCGCTCAGGTCGCCGCCGAACTCCGCATGAAAGCCGCCGTAGCGGACCACTGCAACCACGCTCAGGTCGTTCTCGTTTGTGGTGGGGATGCCGTTGCCGTTGAGCGCCACGATTTCGACTTCCACGGGCTGGTCGCTGGCGGCATCGAGGACGATCTTCCGCCCCGCCTGCGCCGTCTTGCGATGGCTCCCCACCGCGGCGACATACTTGTCATAGGTTGCCGAGTCGTAGCTGCCGCCGCGATCCAAAGCGTCGTTCTGGAGAGGGAACTGCCGTAGCACTTCGGTCGTGCAACCGATGTGGTCGGAGTGGTAGTGGCTGGCGATGTGATAGTCGATCTTGACGACGCCCAGCCGGAGCAGATAGGACACCGGCTTGTCGCACTGGCCGGTCGTGCCGTTGTCGAACATGACGGTCTCCCCGCTGGGAGACACCAGAATGGCACCGTCGCCCTGCCCCACGTCTATGAAGTGGAGTTGAAGTTTGCCGTTGGCCTGGCCGTAGGCAAAGCAGACAGCCAGAATCAGCAGCAGCGCCAGCCGAACCGCTTTCATAGCCGCCTCCTGGTCCCTACTCTGTCCAAAGCTTCGCGAACGGCGCGGGCGATGTCGAGCGCTCCGGGGGTGTCGCTATGGACCGAGAGCGTGCCGGCGGTGGCGGCGAGGCGGCGGGCCTGGGCGGCGGCTTCCTTGGGAGCGGTGATCAGGGCGTCGGGGAAACGCCTCGGGCGGAGCGTGCCGTCGGGCAGGTAGCGGCGGTCGGCGAAGGCTTCCTCCACCACCACGAAGCCTTGGCCGCGCCACACCTCGATCATCCGCGATCCGGCCAGACCGACCAGCGTGACATCCCGGCTCCAGCGCGCCGCTCCGGTGGCGATCGCCGCGGCCACCGAGGGATCGCGCACGGCGGTGTTGTACAGCGCCCCGTGCGGCTTGACATGCCGCACCTGGCCGGCGATCCGCCCGAGCGCGCGCACCTGCTCGAAGACCAGGGCGGCGATGGCCTCGGGAGGCAGGCCCAGCTCCTCGCGGCCGAAGCGCTCGCGATCGGGGTATCCGGGGTGCGCCCCCACCTGCACGCCCAGGCTGCGGCACAACGCGGATACCTGCCGCATGCTGTGGTCGTCGCCCGCGTGCCCGCCGCAGGCGATGTTGGCCCAGTCGAGCAGCCGCAGCAGAGCCTCTTCGCTCCCGTCGGCCAGCGCCTCGGGCCGCTCACCCACATCGGCGTTCAGAAAAATCCGCGGTTCCTTCACGTGAGCTCCGCCGCGCGCGTTTCCGGCAGCCGCCAGACCAGCGCCGCGCCGGCCAGGAAGAACGCCGAGGTCAGCCCCAGCGCGGCTCCGATTCCGTAACGGTCCGCCAGCGCCCCGATCGAGGGAGGAGCCAGCGCGGCCACGGCCCTACCGGCGTTGTAGCACAATCCCTGGGCGGTGGCGCGAATTTCGGCGGGAAATAATTCCGCCAGCAGTGCGCCAAAGACGCTGAAGTAGCCGTGCCCGAAGTACCCCAGCGCGGGGCCGAGCAGCAGCAGCCCCGTCGGCCACCGGGCCGCGGCGCCGTAGATGGGCGCCAGGACGGCAGCGCAGATGACGAATCCGGCGAACACCGGCCGCCTTCCCCAGCGATCCGCCAGAAACCCGAAACTGACGTAGCCCAGGAAGGCGCCCAACTGCACCGGCACCATCCAGGCCGAGGTCTTCAGCAGCGTCAATCCGGCGCCGCCCTGCTCGCGCGGGGCCCCGAGATAGGCGGGCAGCCAGGTGAACAGGCCCCAGTAGGCGAACAGCACGCAAGCGGTGAGCAGCGTGGCCGCGGCCAGTCGTCCGCGAACCGCCGGTGTCCATGACCGGGCGACGCGACGCGCGCGCGCCCCGCGCCAGGCGGCCGGCTCCGGGATGCGCCGCTGAATCCAGAACACCAGCAGGGCCGGCGCCACGCCCGCCGCAAACAAAACGCGCCATCCCCAGCGCGGCAGCACCAGGCCCGCCAGCAGCGCGGCAAACAGGTAGCCCACCGCCCAGCCCGACTGCATCAGGCCGATGGCCTTGCCCCGGTGCTCCGCGGGCCAGGTCTCGGCTACCAGTACCGCTCCCGCCGACCACTCTCCGCCCAGCCCCAGGCCCAGCAGCAAGCGCCACAAGAGCATCTGGCCCACCGAACGCGAGGTGGCGGTGAGCGCCGTGGCGCCCGAGTAGAGCAGGATGGACCAGCACAGCGCCCGCGTGCGGCCGTAGCGATCGGCCAGGAAGCCGAACAGGATGCCTCCCGCTGCCGAGGCCAGCAGCGAAATCGAAGCCAGGCTGCCGGCCAACGCGCCGCTGAGCGAGAACTGGTCGCGGATCGCGTTGAGGGCGAAGGTGAACAGCATCACGTCCATGGCGTCGAGCATCCAGCCGGCCCCGGCCGCGGCCAGCGTGCGCCACGGCCCTGGCCCGACGGTGCGCCACCAGGGGGCGTTCATGCAGCCTCTCCCAGGAGCCGCTCCAGGTGCGCCTCCTGTTCCCGCAGAACCGAATGCGCGACCTCCAGGTCAGTCAGGACAAAGCGCACTCGGTCGCGGGGGCGGAGTTGCCCGAGCCGCGGCAGGTCCGCGGCGATCACGTTGGCGATCTTGGGGTAGCCACCGGTAGTCTGCTGGTCCACCAGAAGCACGATGGGCTGGCCGTCGGGCGGGACTTGTACGGCGCCGAGGGATACTCCTTCGGTGAGCATCTCGTGCCGCGCCACGGCGGCAACGGCTTCCCCGCACAGGCGCACGCCGAGCCGGTTCGACTCCTCGCGGACCGTGTAGGCGCCGCGCTCCAGGGCCGGCGCGGCATACAGGTGCGCCTGAGGCCCCGCCGTTACCCGCAAGACCTCGCCTTCCAGGTAGCGGCGAAGCTCCACCGCGCTGGCACTCGATGGGGCGCGCTCCGGTACGCCGATGGCGAGGCGGTCACCCCGGCGCAGCGCGCGGCCCTCGACCCCGCCGAAGCCCGCCCGCACGTCGGTCGAAGCGCTTCCCAGCAGCCATTCGACCTGGAACCCTCCGGCGACGCATAGGTACGCCCGGGCCCCTCCGCGAGTATGCCCCAGGCGCAGCTCAGCTCCGCGCGGCGCCGGGATGGCGCACCAACTTGGCACGGACCGGCCGTTCAGGGTGACGCCGAACTCCGCGCCCGTCAGCGCCAGCACGGTCTGCTCTTCGAACAGAAACGCCCCGCCAGCCAGGGTCAGCTCCAGCGCGGCCGCCGAGTCGGGATTGCCAACCAGCCGGTTCCCCGCGCGCAGCGAGAGTGCGTCGGCGGCGCCGCAGGGCGAGACGCCCAGGTGCGCGTAGCCCCAGCGGCCCAGGTCCTGGACCGTGGGAAAGAACCCGGGTTCGACCACGCTCATCCAGGCCATGTCTGGAACTCCTCCAGCGAGACCGGACGGAAACGGATGCGGTCGCCCATCTCCAGCAGGGCGGGCATCGAGCGTTGCGGGTCGAAAAGGCGCAACGGGGTCCGGCCGATCACACGCCATCCACCCGGTGAGGCGGAGGGATAGATGCCGGCCTGCGCGCCTCCGATCGCCACGCTGCCCGCCGGAACGTGCTTGCGGGGCGATGCCAGGCGCGGCGTGGCCAGCGCCGGGTCCAGGCCGCTCAGGTACGGGAAGCCGGGCGAGAAACCCAGAAACGCAACCAGGTACTCCGGGCCGCTGTGGCGCTCGATCACCTGGCCCGGCGCCAGGCCGCAGTGCCCGGCCACTGCCTCCAGGTCTGGCCCCCATTCGCCGCCGTAGCAGACCGGGATTTCGACCAGGCGCGGCGGGGCAGTCGCCGAAGCGGACGCCGCTGCGAGGCGCCGCCGGACCTCGTCGGCCAAATCGGCGACCCCCACCCGCAGCGGATCGAAATCCACCAGCAGCGAAGCATAGGCGGGGTGGAGGTTGAGGACGCCCGCCCGCGGTGCCTCGCGCAGCGAGAGCAACAGCCGCCGCACCTGTTCGTGGGCGCCGGTATCCGGCGATGCGGCAAAAGCGACCAGCAAGGAATGGTCGCTGGCCGCCTCCACGCGAGGGAAATCAAAATCCGCCACGCGAGGCCATTATACGCGCCTCGTCCCTGCTACTTCACCCGCTTGGCCACGAATTCCTCGGTGGCGAATTCGCCCACCTTACGGGTGAACTTGATCTGGTCGCCGGACACCTTGCCGGTGTACTCGATGCGGAGGTCCTGACCCTCAAACTTCAGCATCTCGACGAACCAGATCTCGTCCCCGTTCACCTTGCCTTCCCGGATGTCGGTTTCTCCAAACTGGCTGATTGCCTTGCCCGTGAGATTGGAACCATCGACCTTGAGATCGTAGGTGTACTTCTGCACGCCGATGGCCGTGTCGAACTCCGCCGCCCATTTGCCGGTGACGTCGGCGGCGTAGGCGGTGAACAGAAAGGCAAGGGCGAGGGCCGTCAGAACCAGGAATCTGCGATAGGGCATGAGTCGTCTCCTTCCGGGGTGTCGAACAGCCTCCATTCTACCCCCGGCCCGCCCTCCCGGTCATTCATGGCGCACTCGCTGGTCGCGCTGCCACGAGGCGCCGGCAGAATATGAAATTTCATAGTGCTAGGGACTGTTTCGAGCTTCCCTCGGCTTCGCCCCAGGTCGGGCCGGTCCCTGATCTTCGCCGCAAGGCGTAGTGTTGCTTTATGCCACAGTCCAGGCATGTGGTCACAGTGCCCCGGGGACCCGCATTCCGGTGTTTCACGACGTAAGATACCGTAAAGCGCAGGGACGATACTCGTCTGATCCCATATTGCACTTGACTCCCTAGTAGTTCCGCATTAGTCTCAAAGCACGAGAACCTTGCGCATGCAGGTCGCGTGAGCTTTCGGAGTGTCTCGCGACGGAATTCTGCTTCGCGATGGGGAAGAGAACAGCAGCCTTGGCAGTACCGCAGAGGACGGGTGCAGTGTGCCCAGCTTCCCTCTCCCCATCTGGCAGGCTCTTCGTCACCGGGCCCGGGCATCCCAGGGTGCCCAGGCTTACTTCAGCGAGTCCAGCCGGCGCGATCGCTCCGGTGACGAGCGGCACGTTCCCGGACGAGGCGGAATCCGCCTCTCCGGTGCGGCGGGCTGCATTGAGCCTGATGGACGTTGTGAGTACGGTTCGACCGGAGCTGGCCCTGGAAGCGCGCCGTTCCTCGGTCGGCTCTTACGCCCGGGTGTCTGGCTTGGTACCGCCAGGGGGGACGATGCGCTGGCTTCGTTCCGCACCGGGCAACTCAAACCAGTGTGTAAAGAAGGGGTCCAAATGCATCAATCTAGATACGCGATGGTTTTTGCAGGGCTGCTGATCGCGGTCCTGTTCCTTGTTCAAGTGCCCGCGTGGGGCCAGTTCGCGGCCGGGACGTTGGGCGGGACGGTGACCGACAAAACCGGCGCAGTGGTGCCCAACGCGAAGGTGGTTCTGAAGAACGAAGCCACCAACGCGAACCGCGATTCGGTCTCCAACGGCTCGGGCTACTTCAACTTCCCGGCGATCATGCCGGGCAGCTACACCTTGACGGTTTCGGCCCCGGGTCTCCAGACTTGGGAAAGACGGAACATCGTATTCACCCAGGGCGTGGTGCTGACTATGCCCAACATCGTCCTGCAAGTGGCGGGAACCAAAGAAGAAATCATGGTGGTGTCGGAGGGCGAGGTGGTCGTGCCGGTGGATTCGGGCCAGACCAGCCAGACGCTGAACCGGAACATGATCGAGGAGTTGTCGATTGTGGGCCGCGACGCGGCCGAGCTGATCAAGATCATGCCCGGGATGGGAATGACCGGCGGCTTTAACCAGACCATGTGGAGCAGCTACACCACGGCCAGCAACACGGGACCGATTGGCACGTTTTCGGCTAACGGAACCCAGCCTTACGGTGCCATGACCATGACCTCGGACGGCGCCAACCTGCTCGATCCCGGCAACCAGGGAACGCAGACCGCCAATATCAACCAGAACCAGGTCGCGGAAGTGTCGATTCTGACCTCGGCCTACGGCGCGGAGTTTGCCAAGGGCCCGGTGACCTTCCAGGCCTACGGCAAGAGCGGCGGCGCGCAGTTCCATGGCGGGGCGTACCTGTATGCCCGCAATGGAGTGTTCAATGCCAACGACGCCTACAACAACAGCCAGAACCGGAAGGCGCCGCAGGACAGCTACTACTATCCCGGCGGCGACTTTGGCGGCCCGATTCTGATTCCGGGCACGGGTTTCAACAAGAACCGCGACAAGCTGTTCTTCTACACCGCCTTCGAGTACATGAAGCAGCAGCCGGCGGGCAATTTGAGCAGCTACTTCGTGCCCACGACGGAGATGAAGAACGGCAACTTCAGCCCGTCCTATATTGCATCTCTGGGATCGGGCTTCTCGAACGCGCGCAGCACCGGCGCGCAGCCGCTCGGCGGCAACGCCACCAGCCAGGACGGCATTACGTTCCCGGGCGGGATGATTCCGCCCTCGATGCTGGATGCAAATTCGGCGATTTACATGAAGTTGTTCCCGGCCTCGAACACCACTGTGGCGACCAACTCTACGGGCAGCAACTACCAGTTCTTCGTCGGACCGCCCCAAAACCGCTGGGAATACCGGCTCCGCGGCGACTACAACATCAGCGAGAGGACCAAGTTGTACGTCAGTTGGAATCGGCAGCGGGAGGGCACTTCCAGCCCCATCAGCATCTGGTGGAATATCGGCGGATCGCTGCCGTATCCGACCTCGCAGAATGCCACGCAGGCTTCCGACATTTTCAGCGCCAACCTGGTGCACGTGTTCAGCCCCACCCTGACCAACGAATTCGTGTTCTCCAAGGCCAAGTTCTTGAACCCGATCCATCTGGGCGACCCGGACGCGGTGAACCCGGACAAGCTGGGCTTCAAGATGACCGGCCTCTTCGCCAACCCGTTCCTGCCGCAGATCCCGAACGTATGGGGCTGGAACAACGCTGCGGTCGGTTTCGCCACCTATCCTTACGGTGCGCCTTGGCCGGCCGGCGGCGCGGCCGCGTTCGGCAAGCTGTCCGACACGCCGAACATCTCCGACAACATCACCAAGGTAGCCGGTACGCACACCCTGAAAGCCGGGTTCTATTGGGACTACGCCCGCAACAACCAGACCGGGGGCGGGCTGAATATTTCCACCCAAGGCGCCGCGGATTTCGAGAACTGGGGCGCGCACAGCACCGGCAACAACCTGGCGGACCTGATCACGGGCCGGGTCACGCAATTCGCCCAGATGAAGGACGCTCCGGTGGCGGACTTCAAGTACTACCAGTACTCGTTCTTCGTCAACGACCAGTGGAAGACCTCCCGCAGGCTGACCCTGACTTTGGGTCTGCGCTTCGAGCACATGGGCAACTGGTTTCCGGCCAGCGGCCCGGGCTTGGCGGTGTGGGATGAGTCCAAGTACAACAACACCTCCAGCGCAGGCGCCTGGTCCGGCCTGATGTGGAACGCCATCGACAAGAGCGTTCCGATGTCCGGTTACCCCTCGAAGCCTTTGTTCTTGGAGCCCCGCTTCGGCTTCGCCTATGACTTATTCGGCGACGGCAAGACGGTGCTGCGCGGCGGCGCTGGCCTGTATCGCTACCAGTTGGCTTACAACAGCGTCAGCGGCGCTGCTTTCTCCGCTCCACTCAACGTGCCCAACCTGTACACCAACTGGGGCTGCTGCGTGGGCTGGAATCAGTTCAACCAGTACTCCCCGTCGCTGGGGACGGCTGGGCTGGGTGGAGGAGTCGACGGCCTGCTGTTCAAAGACGACGACCGGACACCCAACACCTGGACCTACAACATCACGATTTCGCAGCGGGCGCCCTGGCACTCGGTGGCGGAATTGCAGTACTCCGGCAACAAGTCGTACGACATGATGATCCGCGGCCCGCTGGGCAACATCAACAAGGTTCCGCAAGGCGCCTTCTTCAAAGCGGACCCGAAGACCGGCGTGATTAACGATCCTTCCTCCGGCGGTTTCCCGTCCAACGATTATCGTCCGCGGGGGAACTACCAGGATATCATCCCGGTCACGCACGGCAGTTACTCCAACTACAATGCGCTGATCGCGACCTGGCAGAAGCAGACCGGGCGAGTCACTGTCACGGCGAACTACACCTTCAGCAAGGTACTGGGCATTCGCGACAACCAGACCGACAACGGGGCCGGCAACGGTAACACGTTGGATCCGTGGAACATAGACAAGAACTACGGTGTCTTGCTCTTTGACCATACGCACATCTTCAACGCTGCGTATGTCATCAACCTGCCCAGCCCGGTCAAAAACAACATCTTTGCCGGCGGGGTGGTCAACGGCTGGGTGGTTTCGGGGATCACGCAAGCGCAGAGCGGCTCCCCGACTCAGTTGTCTTCGGGCAACAGCGTTCTGAACGTGCAGTGGCCCAGCAACTTCACGCCTAGCATCATCCTGGGCACCAATGCGGCGGGGCCCTCCGGAGGGATGTTACCCAAGCTCACTTGCGACCCGCGTAAGGGCCTGAGCTCCGGGCAGTACTTCAACCCGGGCTGCTTCACGCCCCCCTGGGGAGGCACGAATGGCGACGTCATCTGGCCGTACATCAAGAACCCCGCGTACTTCAACAGCGACTTGGGGATCTACAAGAACTTCGCCTTCAAGGAGCACCAGAAGATCCAGTTCCGCTTCTCGATGTTCAACTTCCTGAACCACCCGCTTCCGACGTTCAACGCGGGTGGCAATGCCGACGTCACTCTGAACTTCAACAACAACAACACGTTGTCGACAACCAACCTGAATGCGCTCACCACCGGCAAACCGCTGTACAAGACTGGCCGGCGCCTGGTCGAGTTCAGCTTGAAGTACAGCTTCTAACCCCGGCCCTCGGGCCGGACAGCCAAGAGGGGGCGGCGCAAGCCGCCCCCTTTTTTTATGTGCAACGAGGCTGGAAGCGGGCCTACCCCAGCCACCGGATCAGGTGCCGGGAGAACCCGGCGCCGTCCCAATCGCGAACCTGCATTCGAGGCAGCCGGAACAGGTCCGCGTCAGCCGAAAAGACGCCGCCCGAGGCCAAACACGCGCACTCGAACCCCGCCGCTGCCACCAGACCAGGTGTTTCGGGGCCACAGGCGCCATAAGGGTAGGCGAAGTGTTTCACCGCCCGGTTCAGCGTCTCCTCGAGCACCCGCTTGCACTCCTGGATCTCCGCCACCTGCTCCGCTGCCGGCAAGGCGTCCAACAGCGGATGCGTGAGCGTGTGGGCTCCGATGTCGATCAGCGGGGAATCCGCCAGCAGCCGCAACTCCTCGGCCGACAGCGGCCGCCGGTCGGCCCGGGCCGCCGGCTCGGCCCGCATCCACCGCCTCAGCCTGCCCAGGCAATTCCGGCACCGGTCCAGCGGAAGAGACCGCAGCCACCCGTGCATCTCGAAGTACAGATCCGGATCCGCGGCGCCGTCCTGGGACAGCAACTGTTCCAGCTCATCCCACCAGTAGCCGCGCGGGTCGCCCAGGTAGCCTCCGGCCACAAACACAGTCGCCGGAATGCCGGACTGCTCCAGCAGAGGCATGGCCCCGAGGCAATTGTCCGCGTAGCCATCGTCAAACGTCACTGCCGCGGCGCGATCCGGGAGGCTGCCCTGCTCCAGCGCGGTCCTGAGCGCGCTCAGAGGGAGCGCCACCTTGAGCCGGGCAAGAACCTCCAGGTGTTCCGCGAAGTGGCGCGCGGAGACGCACAGCGACCATGGATCCCAGGGCTCCTCCGCGATGCGATGATACATCAGGATCACGCCGCGCGGTCCTTCCCCCGCGGTAGCCAGGGTCAGCGTCGTGGTCGCCAGCGTGTGCGCCGGCTCCAGAGGCTTGCCGCCGGTCACATCCTGGAGGTAAAAGGTCATCCCATCTTGCACCCACTTGCCGGTGGCTGCCGTTCCTGGCCCGCCGGCGCGGCAAAGGAGCGGCCCGTCGGGCGCGTCCACGCGCACTTCCACCTCCAGGCTCTCATCGCAGGTCCAGGACAGCGTCACCGTAGCCGGTTCGTCCCAGTGGGACACCTTAACCGTGTCCTGACTCGCCCGAATCGCCGCTTGCTTTCGCATCATACGTACTCGTCGATCTCGTTCTCCACGAGCCTGGCCAGTCCGCCGATCATTCGGGAGGCGCGAGCTGCGACAACTTCTCCCAGAAGGCCGGCTGCGACAGGCGGCAACGCGCCGACGGCTGGACGTAGAGCGGATGCGCGGACATCGACTCCCAGATCTCCTTCAGCGACTGCTTCTGGATATTGCCGAACGAGTACGGCGTGAAATCGCAGGGACAAACGTCGCCGTTGGCGCGCAGATGGACTTGCACCATTCCGGCAGGGCAGCCTTCGGCCACGCAGGGATAGGCGATGCTCGAGAACATGGTTTGGTGGATGATGCGCGGGTAGTCGGGCTTTTCCGTGTACTTCGCGCGAAAGTCGACGATGCGCCGCGCGTCTTCCTCGCTGAGCATGCAGTCGTGCTGCGCCGAGAGGCGGCCGGTCGCAATGATGTCGAACAGAAAGACCTCCAGGACGCCGAGAGTGCGGGCCAGGTCCATCATGGCGTCGAGCTCGCCGTTTCGGATGGTCTCCTTGGTGGCGTAAGTGGATACGCCGGTCAGGATGCCGGCATCCTGGCACAGTCTCAGCCCGCGGTAAGCCTTTTCGGCCAGGCCCGGGCGCCGCCGATGGAGGTTGTGCCGCTCGGGGTCGGCGTGGTCCAGGCTGACGAAGACGCCGTAAACGCCCGCCTGTTTGAGCCTCCGAACGGTGTGCTCGCGCAGGAACTCGCCGTTGCTGAAGATGGTGCAAACGCTGCGGTGCCGGTCGACCGCGGCGATCAGGTCGTAGATTCTCTCGTACAGCAGAGGTTCGCCCCCGGTGAGGACCACGCATGTCGTTCCGAGATCCAGGGTCTGGTCGATGACGTTCTTCAGTTCCTCGAAGCCCAGGGCGCTGTTCTCTCGCCGGGTCTTCTCCCGGTAGTCGACCGCCGAGCAATGCAGGCACTCGCACTGGCAGTTGTACGTAACCGCCATGGTGATGACGTGCGGGGTCCGTCCGGCCAAGGAGAAATCCGCTGCGCCAGCGGCGGCCCCGTTGGGTTGCAGCATGTTCTCCATGATCAGCTTGACCCTGCGCCTGGCCGCGGGTGAGCCGAGCGGCGGGGTGAGCAGCGAGAAAGCCTTATAGCCGTCGTCCAATTCGACCAGGGGCTTCCCGCCGACGTAGTAGTTGTCCTGGGCGCGACGGTAGTTGGCCATCGTGTTCCGGATCGCGCTCCGCTGCCATGCTTTCAAGTCAGAACTCATGAGAATTACCGAATGGAGGCACACTGGAACAACGGGACTTGGCCTCGGACCGTAATCGACGAAGGTACCGCATCGCGGCCGCTTCGTCAAGCCGGGCGGCACGGTGGCCGGAGCGCCATCCCCTCACGGCTTCGTCAGCAACGCGGCTTCGAATTCGCCGGCGCTCACGCGCGCCTTCTCGGTGCCGCGAGCGATGATCAACAGACTCGACCCGGGCTTGCCGGGCGTCTTGACCTCAACCTGGCTGGCGGACCAGATCCCTTTGGATTGCCGCAAGCCATAGTAGAGGAACTCCTTGATGGTCCCCGAGGACCGCAGGGTCTTCTCCACGCGCACCGGATGCAGGTTTTCACGGTCCAGCCACGAGGTCACGGCGGCATAGTGCGACTGGTCGTCCCCATCCGGCACGCTCTTCACCAGGTAACAGGTGCGGGCTCCGTAGCGGGTCTCGCCGGCCAGCGCCTGCTGGCGCCACTGGAAGTGGTTCTCCAGCAGATCCTCGTAGGTGAACGCCGTCTCCAGCACAGCCTCCCCCCAGCTTTCAAACGGCACCGTCACGGGGCGGCGGTCGCCGGCGTGGCCTTTGCGGATGGAGGCCGGGCCCGCCGCGGGGCTTTCCAGCAGCAATCGGACCCTGGCCGCTGCGGGATCGGCCACCTCGCAGAAGATCTTCACGGTTCCCCCGAAGCAGCGCGCGCGCAGGGAGAGCTGATAGCTTCGGCGTTCGCCCGACGCCGCCACGCGAACCAGCCGCCCGCTCGCCCGGAAATCGGTCGCCGCCCGGATCGCCTCCAGCCGCGCTCTCAACTCCCGGATGGTCATCGTGGTCTGGCCCCGGGCCGCCAAGGCGGCACACAGAAAAGCCACCGCAACCAAACTTCCGGCCAGACTCCTGGACCGCGGTCTCATCCCGACACCACCCGCCCATCCTTCAGGTGGATGTTGCGGTGGCCCATGCGGGCCACCTCCGCCTCGTGTGTCACCACCACGATGGTCATGTTCCGCTGCGACTGAATGCGGGACAGCAGCGCCATGATTCTCGCCGAGTTCTCGCTGTCTAGGTTGCCCGTGGGTTCGTCGCCCAGCAGAATCTCCGGATCGTTCGCCAGGCTGCGCGCGATCGCCACCCGCTGCCGCTCGCCTGCCGAGAGCTGGTTCGGATACTGCCGCAGCCGGTGCGTCATGCCCACTTCCTCCAGCAGCGCCTCCGCCTTCTCGCGCCGCACCCGCGCGCCCAATCGGCCTTCCAGCATGGGGATGAGGACATTGTCCAGGACCCGCAGCGCCGGCAAAAGGTGGAAAGCCTGAAACACGAAACCGACGTGCCGGGAGCGGTAGGCGTCCAGGTCGAACGGGCCCGACAGGCTCCGGCCGCGGTAGAACACCTCGCCACTCGAGGGCCGGTCCAGACCGCCCAACAAGTGCAGCAGCGTCGACTTGCCGCTTCCGCTCGGCCCGCTGATCGTCAAGAACTCTCCCCGCGCGACCTGCAAGTCTACCCCGCGCAGCGCCTGGATTCGGCCCTCGTCGTACTCCTTCGTTAAGGATCGCGCCTCCAGCATGGGTCCATCAGTCATGTCGCAACGCCTCCACCGGAGAAAGCCGCGACCCGCGCCAAGCCGGCAGCGCTCCCGCCGCTAGCGCGATCAATACGGCAATCGCCAGGGCCTTCACTGCGTGGGGCGGCGAAATCGACGCCACGGCGATGTTGGCGGTCATCGGCAGCGACGCCAGCAGCCGCAGCGCGCCCCAACCGCCAGCCAGTCCCACCACCCCGCCGATCATGCCCAGCGCGGCGGCCTCCAGTTGGATCAGCAGAATCACGCGCCAGTGCCTCCAGCCCAAGGCTCGCAGAATGCCGATCTCTTTGGTCCGCTCGAACACCGCCATGGCCATCGTGTTGGCGATGCCCAGCGCTCCCACCAACAGCGCGATCAGCGACGTGCCCCAGGCGATCGAGCGGGCAAAGGAAACGAATTGGTTGTTGTGCGCCCGCTCGCCGGCCGGCACGGCCTTCAGCCCCGGCATCGCTTGCTCGATGGCCGCGCGAGCCTGCCGCACATGCTCCTCCGCGGTCCGCCCGGCCGGCGCCGGCCGCAAGCGCACGTGAAATGCAGTGACCTTCCCGTGCAGATCGGCCAGGTTCTGCAACTGCCCGATGGGCATCATCACGGCTCCCGTTTCCAGGGCCGAGCCGCCGCGAAACACGCCCACCACCCGGAAGCTGGCGCCCTGGATCTCCAGCGTGTCGCCGGCCTTCTTGCCCAGGTTGCCCGCCAGCACCTCCCCCAGCATCACCTCCGCCTCCTCGCCCCGGAACTTGCGTCCTTCGAGGACCCTGAGAGGAGCCATTTCGTAGGAGTCCTCCGGCAGTCCGTAAACCAGCGCGTTCACCTCGGGCGTGAGGTCCATCAGGTTGAGCACAATGGGAGACGCCTCGGCCACCGCCGCGAGCGAGCGGATCCTCTCGCCCACCCTTTGGTCCACAGTCGTATTCAGAAACGTCTTCTGAACCACGGCCAGGTCCGTGCCTTCGCTCTCGTAAAGCTTCAGCCACTCCCGCTCGAACGACTTCGAGAAACCCACCAGGGCCACAAAGGCCGCGATGCCGACGGCAATGCCGCAAACCGTGAGGCTGGTGCGCAGCCTGCGCCGGGTAATGTTGATGAGCGCGATCCGAAGCAGCGCCACTCTATTCCTCCACCCTAGCCCCCGCGGGGATTGACGATTGTATCGCGCCGCGCTCGGAAGCCGCAATGAAGCGGGACCGGGCCAGCGCGGCTTCAGGACCCTACCCCGCCCGGCAGCTTGCTGAGGATGTGGTCGCGGATCCAGTGCTCGTCCCACCATTCCACGGGAGTGATCTGCGCGCCATCCACCTGCATCGAGAAGTGCAGGTGGTCGCCGCCGGCGAGGCCTGTGGCCCCGCTGCGGCCCAGCAGTTGCCCCTTCTGCACCGCCTCCCCGGGCTTCACCGCGATCTCGCTCAAGTGGCCGTATATGGATTGCAGGCCGTAGCCGTGGTCCAGCACGACGCAGTTGCCGTAAATGCCCAGGCGGCCGGCCCAGACCACTTTGCCGCCGTTGGCCGCTTCCACCGCGACGTGCGGCACGTCCGCCAGGTCGAAACCCAGGTGCGTTTGCCGGTCGATGGTCTTGCCCTGGTACACGTAATTGCGCGTGTCGGCGAACTCCGACTCGGTCTTCCCGTAGCGCCGGAACGGCCCGGACCACAGCACGCGCTCTTCGGTCTTCAGGCGGAGATCGGCCAGCGCCTGGTTGTTCTGGCGGCGCATTTCCCCGTTGATCTTCAGGAAGCGCGCCACCAGGTCGCCCGAGCCGCCGGGATCGAGCTCCTCGACCACCTTCCGCAGGAACGCATCGGAAACCTCCAGGTCGCGCGTGCGGAAGTGCCTGGGAAAGACCTTGAACCAGAAATGCGCGGTGGCCTCGGCACCCGAAGGGTTGCGGGCATAGACCACCGGCACGGTGCCGGCCGGAGCGTCCCAGGGGAACGCGAACAACGCAAACCGTTCGCCCGGGGGCCGCCCTGGCAGGGCGAAACTGCGGAAGGTATACGCGCCGACGCGCACCCCGGCCTCGGTCCAGTAGCCGGAAACGGTGAAGGTCACCAGTTCCGCGCCACCCCGGTTGATGTAGTGCTGGAAGCCGTCGGCGACGACTCGCGGCGGGCGCGTATTCACCTCGACGTCGATTTCCAGCCGTCCCGTGTCCGCGCGCAGGTCATTGCCCTCCGCCTCGATCAGCAAGGTCGCCTTGCCGTCGCGCAGCGCCGGGGCCTGCTTCCGCCCGGCCCCAAATCGCACCACGCGCGGCGGCTCGCTCTTTCCCAGGAACAGGAAGCGGTGCGCCGGCTGGGTGCTCTCGAAGACCGTGTAGCGGTTGCCGTTCTGCTCGATCTCCGCGGTGAAGCGGCGGATGCCGTGCGGGTTGGCCACCCGCACCTGAACCGGCGTGTCGTTGCCGAGCACGCGGACCGGCGGGTCCAGGGTCATCGCCGTATAGGAGGAAAGCACCAGCAACAGCAACGGCGCCGCTATGGCCAGCGCCAGCAGGAGCAGCAGGGCCTTCTTCATAATCCCAGCCCGCCCGCGCCTTACCGTGCCATCCAGCCGCCGTCCACCACCAGGACGTGTCCGTTGACGTAATCGCTGGCGGCGGAGGCCAGGAATACGGCCGTTCCGGCCAGGTCCTGCGGCGTGCCCCATCGGCTCGCCGGGATCCGCTCCAGGATCTGGCGGCTGCGAACCGGATCGGCGCGCAGCGCGGCCGTGTTGTCGGTGGCCATGTAGCCCGGCGCGATGGCATTGACGTTGATGCCCCTCGAGGCCCACTCATTGGCCAGCGCCTTGGTCAATTGCGCGACGCCCCCCTTGGCTGCGGCGTAGGAGGGGACGAACACGCCGCCCTGGAACGCCAGCAGCGAGGCGATGTTGATGATCTTCCCGCTCCCCTGATTCAGCATGCGGCGGCCGGCCAACTGGCACATCCGGAAGACCGCCGTAAGGTTGATCTCGAGAACGTCGGCCCAGTCTTTGGCGGGAAACTCGGCGGCCGGCGCGCGCCGGATGATCCCCGCGTTATTCACCAGGATGTCGATGGTCCCGAACTCGCGGACCGTGAACTCGACCAGCTCCTCGCAAGCCTGGGGGCCGGAAATGTCCGCGACGATCCGTGCCGCGCGCGCCCCCGCCGCATGAACGGCCGCGCACACCTCCTCGATCCCCGTGTTGTCCTTTCCGTGCACCACCACGTTGGCGCCCGCCTGGGCAAACCCTACCGCGATCCCCGCCCCCAATCCGACCTGAGAGCCGGTTACGAGTGCGTTCTTTCCTTTCAAACTGAACAAGTCAAAAGCCATCCGTGTGCTCCCATCCAACCAGGATTTCGCTTTCCGATTCCCGCATCCTTCCTAGCATAGACGAGCTTGCGCTGCCCTGTTCCGCCGCCGGAACCAGCCGCTACGCGGTCTGGTCCTCGTCGGTGAGCATCTTGCGGACTGCCTGGACCAGGGTGGCCGGCCGGAACGGTTTTCGGATAAACGCGAACTGGGCCAGCGCTCCGACCTGTTCCACCTCGCGCGCGGTGACCAGGCCCGACATGAACAGCACCGGGAGGTCGGGGTTCATGGCGACGATTCGATTGGCCAGCGCCGCGCCGTCCATCCCCGGCATGACCACGTCGCTGATCAGCAGCTCGATCCGGTGCTGCTGGAACTGGAAGATCTCGAGGGCTTCGAGCGGGCTCGCCGACGTCAGCACCTCGAACCCCCGCCTTTCCAGGACGGACTGGACCAGTTTGAGCGCCATGGGCTCGTCATCGACTACCAGGATGGTCGGCATCAACTGCCCTGTAGTCCAGTGTACAGCCTCGGGGGCGCGGACGGCTGGTAGCGCCGGGGGACCATCCCCTCCCGGCCAATCGATTCTACAATAGGCGGGATGAACCCCCGCATCGCCAACCGGCTGCTGCTGCTGGCCGCGGCGGTGCTGTTCTCCACCGGCGGCGCGGCCATCAAGGCGGCCTCGTTCAGCAGTTGGCAGGTGGCCAGCTTCCGGTCGGCGATTGCGGCGGCCGCCTTGGCCCTGCTCCTGCCCGAGGCGCGGCGCGGGTGGAACCGGCGCGTGCTGCTGGTGGCCTGCGCCTATGCGGCCACTCTGGTGCTGTTTGTGCTCTCGACCAGGCTGACCACCGCCGCCAACGCCATCTTCCTCCAGGGCGCTGCCCCGCTCTACATCATGCTCCTGAGCCCCTGGCTGCTCGGCGAACCGATCGGGACGCGCGACCTGGGATTCGGCTCGGTGGTGGCCGTGGGCCTGGCGCTGTTCTTCGTGGGGCGGGAAACGGCCCTGACGACCGCTCCGGACCCGCTGCACGGGAACATGCTAGCGGCGCTCGCCGGCGTGACTTGGGCGCTCACGCTCATGGGGTTGCGGTGGCTGGGAAGAGGCGGGAGCTCCGCCGCGGCAGCCATCGTGGTGGCCGGCAACCTGATTGCCTCGCTGGTCGCGCTGCCCATGGCTTTGCCCGTGTCGGGCCTGGCATGGAAGGGGCTGGCTGTGCTCCTGTATCTCGGAATTGTGCAGGTTGGGCTGGCGTACTTCTGCCTCACCCGCGCCATCCGGCATGTGCCGGCGTTCGAGGCCTCGGCGTTGCTGCTGCTGGAGCCGGCCCTGAATCCGGTTTGGGCCTGGATGGTGCACGGCGAGCGGCCGGGCGCGTGGGCGCTGGCGGGTGGCGGGCTGATCCTGGCCGCCTCGCTCGTCCACACCTGGCGCCAGAGCCGCGCCCAGCCCGCACCAGCGTAGCGCGGCTGCGTGCCGTGCCTCCCGGACGCATCAAGTACACTGGAAGTCTGATGCTTTTTCTCGCACCCGCGCTGCTGCTGCTCGCGCCGCCGGCCGCGCCCGACGACCTCGCGCAGAGGCTCAGGGAATTCACCGCAGTCTACTCGGCGGTGGAACGCCAGGCCGCGGACCCAGTCGCTCCCGACAAGGCCATCTACGGGGGCGCCATCCCCGGCATGCTGCGCCGCCTGGACCCCCACTCGGTGTTCCTGGATACGGACCAGTTCGATCAGCTCAAGGAGCTCGAGAAGTCCACGCGCAAAGGCTTCGGGAGCGTGGTCTCGGTGCTGCCGGGACGGGTGATCGTGCTGCAAGTGCTGGCCGGCACCCCCGCGGCGAAGTCGGGCATCGGGCCGGGCGACGAGATTATCGCGGTCAACGGCATCCAGCTTGCCCGCCTGGATCTGGAGCAGCTTGTGGGCCTGCTCAGCCAGTCGCGGCAGCAGCAGGCGCGGCTGCACGTGCGCCGGCCGGGCAACGCCCGGCTGCTCGAATTCACGCTCACCCCGGAGGAGTTGCAGGCGCCCAGCGTCGAGCGCGCGTTCTTCCTGCGGCCCGGCATCGGCTACCTGCGCGTCTCCAGTTTCGACGCCGAGACCGCCTCCCAGGTGCGCGAGGCCATCGAGAAGCTCGGCGGGCGGCGGCTCAAGGGACTGGTGCTGGACTTGCGCAACAATCCGGGCGGCCTGTTGCCGGCGGCGCTCGGCACCGCGTCCTTGTTCCTCAAGCCCGCCCAGCCGCTGCTCAGCGTGCGCGGGCGGGTGGTCGAATCCAAGGACGAGAGCGTGCCGAGCACCGCGGCGCCGTATGAGTTTCCCCTGGCCGTGCTGGTGAACGGCAGGACCGCCAGCGCGGCTGAGATCGTGGCCGGCGCGCTTCAGGACCACGACCGCGCGGCGATCCTGGGCGAACCCAGTTTCGGCAAGGGGCTGGTGGAAAGCGTGTTTCCGCTCTCCGAGGGCACGGGGCTGGCACTGACCACGGCCTACTACTACACTCCCAGCGGGCGCTCGATTCAGAAGCCGCTGAGCAGCAGCCGCATCCAGCCCTCCAGCATTTCGGAGCGCTGGGAACAGCAGCGCGAGTTTCGCACCGACGCCGGGCGGCTGGTCCGCGGCGGCGGCGGCATTCAGCCGGACTACGAAGTCTATCCCGAGCCCATGACGCGGTTCCGGATCGCCCTCGAGGCCACCGGCGCGTTCCCGTCGTTCGCCACCGAGTATACGCGCGGACGCGTCCCGGTCTCCGCCGACTTCGAGGTCACCCCCGAGTTGCTCGACCGGTTTCAGGGCTACCTCTCGGAGCGCAATATCCGCCCCGGCGTCGGCGAGTGGTCGGTCGAACGGGACTGGATCGCCAGCCGGCTCAAGACCGAGATCTTCAATCAGTCCCTCGGCGTCGAGCGCGGCGACGAGGTGGAAGCGCAACGCGATCCCGTCATCGTCGCCGCACTCGAGAAGCTCAGCGCGCCCGCCAAGAGCGGCGATTGAGCGGGCGGGTGGGAGGGGCGGGGCGGCGGCCCGTCCCTAACGGCTGAGCGTGAAGATCACATCGATCGTGGTGAGGACTTCCACCGGCGTGCCATTCAGCGTCGTCGGTTGGTAGACCCATTGCCGCACCGCCTCCACCGCCGCCGCAATCAGCAGCGGATGCCCGCCGACCACTTGCAGGTCCTGGATGCGGCCATCGCGGCCGATCACCGCCTGCAACTGCACCGTGCCGGTAACCCGCGCCTGCCGCGCCAGCGGGGGATACACCGGCGTCACCTGGCGAACCAACTTCGCCATCATCACCTGCCCGCCGATGCGGACTGGATCCGGCGGCTTCTCGACGGGTTTCTGCTCGCGTCTCGGCGGCGGCGGAGGCGGGGGTGGCGGCTCTGCGAGCCCAAGGCCAAACGGGACGCCTTGAGTCCCGCCGCGCGGCCCGACTCCACCAATCGGGCAACCAACACAGACCGGACCAGTCTCCTGCTCCAGGTCCGGCGGATCGGTGACTTGGGCGGCGCGCGGGGGCATCGAGCGAAACGCGATGAGCTGCCCCTTGCGGTACTGCCACTTGACATCGACGACCTGGACGGAGTGTTTCTTGAGGGAAGCACTCGGCCCGGGCGGCGGTGGCGGCGGCGCCAGCAGCGGCGGCGTCAACCGCGCCTGCGGGAGTCTGTCGAACACAACCATCGGCATCAGGATGCCGATGCCGATCAGGATGGTCTGGCTCGCGAACGAGACCATGACCGTCCAGGCCCGGCGCGTTTTCGTTGCGCTCCTCAGAATGCTCTGCTCGAACATTTGCGGCCTCCTTTCCACTCCCCGATTACTTGGACACCGTAAGTTGGAGTAAGTTCCAAGCGCTTCGACAAGTAAGTCTGCCCACGCCCACCCCCAGCACCGAACCGCGACCGTCAGGGAGCGGTCCCTTGTCAGATCTGGAGCGGGACAGGACACTAGTGATTGATCGTGAAGATTACATCGATGGTGGTCAGAACTTCGACCGGAACGCCGTTGAGCATCGTCGGCTGGTAGACCCATTGCCGCACGGCCTCCAGCGCGGCGTGAACCAGCAGCCCAGGTCCGCTTAGCATCTGGAGCTCCTGGATGTGGCCGTCGCGGCTGATCACCGCCTGCAACCGCACCGTCCCCGAGACGTGGGCCTGGATCGCCAGCGGGGGATAGATCGGCGTCACTCCGCGGATCAACTTCCCTTGCACCACGACGCCGCCCAGCCTAATGCGGTCCGGCCTCTTCTCAGGCACCGTAGTGGTCGGAGCCACCACTGCCGGAGCCTGGGGCGGCTGCGGTCGCCCAATCTCGGCGATGATGCCGCCAATTACGCCGTTTTCACTCCCACCGGGAAGATCGATCCCGCCAACGACGCCAGTTCCCGGCCCAACGTCCACCGGCGGCGGATCGACGATGGTAGCGACGTGGGACGGTATCTGAGCCGGCTCGACCAACACTCCGGGGCGAGTCGTGTGCACTACGTCGACGATCTGGACGTGGCCACCGGGCGGGGCAGGTGGTCGTTGCCAGCGCGGCGGCGGCACGGGCGGCACCAGGCGCACCTGCGGCATTCTCTCGAAAGCCACGAGCGGGATCAGGAATGCCACGCCCAGCCCAACAACCTGGCACAGGAAGGCGGCCATCACGGTCCAGGCGCGGCGCGTTTTGGTTGCGCCTTTGAGAATGCTCTGCTCGAACATTTGCGGCCTCCTTTCCACTTCCCGATTACTTAGACACCGCGCGCCGGAACAAGTTCCGGGCCCCAACCGCCACTCGGTTTGCCTTGCGGCGGCTCGCTTCGCACCGCGTTTGCGCAAGTCGCCTGGTGTATGCTGTTAGCGAACCAATCTGAACGTTCGGTGGAAATGAAGCATGTATTGTCCTGAGTGTCTGACGGAGTACCGGGACGGCTTCTTCGAGTGCGCCGACTGCCGGGTACCTTTGGCCGCCGGACTCCCTCCAAAACTGCCAGAGCAGCACGACCTGGAGCTGGTCACCGTCCTGGAGACCCACGATGGGTTCGCCCTTTCCCTGGCGAAGGCGTCCCTGGAAGAGGCGGGCATCGAATACCTGCTGAGCGGAGATGACCCTCGATACATCGCAGGGTTTCCTGGGGCTTTTGGAGTCGGCGAAACCCCGTTGTGTAGCTGCTCTGTCCGGATTCAGGTGGCGTCGGAATCGGAAGCTGAGGCCCGTGTTCTGTTGGAGCCGCTCCGGAATCCCGACCCAGCCCCCGGGCTCGAAGCGGAATCGGAGCCGGGTTCGTAACGGACATAGTCCAGGCACTCCCGGCCCTGCGTACACTCCAATACAGAACCCGGGAGTGCCATTCTCGGATCGATGTTCTGGTCGGTTACCGGGTCCGGGAGGGAATCTCCCGTCTCAAGCTCCGGCGGTTCGAGTCAGTACCCCAATGAGTTCGGAAACCGACGCCGCGCTCTTCCCGAACTGGACCTGCTCTTCGGGCGTGAGGCTCACCTCGTAGACCTTCTCGACTCCCTCCGCGCCGAGCTTCACCGGCACCCCGGCGAACACGCCGTGGATGCCGTATTCGCCCTCCAGGTAGGCCGAGCAGGGAAGCACCTTCTTCTTGTCTTTGAGGATGGATTCGACCATCTCGACGGCAGCGGCCGAGGGCGCGTAGTAGGCGCTGCCGGTCTTCAGCAACTTCACGATCTCGGCGCCGCCGTTGCGAGTCCGCTCCACCAGGCGCGCGATGGTTGCCTGGTCCAGCAGCTCGGTGAGCGGGATGCCGGAGACGTTGGTCAGCCGTACCAGCGGGACCATCGTGTCGCCGTGCCCGCCCAGTACCATGGCCGTGATGTTCTCGATCGAGACGTTCAGTTCCCGCGCGATGAAGGCCCGGAAGCGCGCGGTGTCGAGAATGCCGGCCATGCCCACCACCCGGTTCTTGCTGAAGCCCGAGACCTTGAACGCCGTCCAGCACATGGCGTCCAGGGGGTTGGTCACCACGATCAGAATTGCATTCGGCGAGTATTGCACCGCCTGCTCGGTGGCCGGCTTGACGATGTTGTAATTGGCCATGAGCAGGTCGTCGCGGCTCATTCCCGGCTTGCGCGGGAAGCCCGCGGTGATGACTACGATATCCGAGTTAGCGGTCGGCTCGTAATTGTTGGCACCGGCGACCAGGACGTCATAGCCCTGGATCGGACCCGATTGCAGCAGGTCCAGCCCTTTGCCCTGCGGAACGCCCTCCAGGATGTCCACCACCACCACGTCCGCCAGTTCCTGGTCCGCGATCCGCAGCGCGCAGTTCGCCCCAACATTCCCCGCGCCGACTACTGTCACCTTCTTTCGCATCTGAATCCCTCCTTGCCGGAGTATTGGAAAACTGACTCATTATAGCGTGGCTCGCACCGATCTCATACAATGGTGCGGATGGCTGCCGTGGCCGGGGGTCGCGCCGTTCTCAGCGGGCTGGTGGGAGCCGCTCTGGGTTTGGGCCTCTACACCTTCGTCTACGCCCAGGGCTATTCCTACTTCAGCAACGACCCCGCCGCCTGCGCCAACTGCCATGTGATGCGCGAGTACTTCGATTCCTGGCAGCGGTCGAGCCACCACGCCAACGCCGTCTGCAACGATTGCCACACGCCGCACGCTCTCGTGGGGAAGTACCTGACCAAGGCCGAGAACGGCTGGAACCACTCGCTGCGGTTCACCTTGCAGGATTTCCCCGACCCCATCCGCATCCGGCCGGCAAATGCCGGCAAACTGCGCGCCAACTGCCTGCGCTGCCACCTCGAGATGGCCTCCCGGATGCCCGAGGAGGACTGCGTGCGCTGCCACGCCGGGGTGGGCCACGGCCCCAGGAGATGAATGGATGAAGCTGAGCCGCTGGACCTATCTGGAGTTGACCGGTATCGTGCTGATCGGCGCCGTCGTGCTGTTGTTGATCAACGTCAACCAGCGCAAGCGCGAGGCCCGGGACACCTTCGTCGAGGTGGTGAAACTCACCGAGGATACGGTCGAGCCGGCCGAATGGGGCAAGAACTTCCCCCGCGAGTACGACGGCTTCAAGCGCACCCGGGAAATGCAGGCCACCAAGTACGGCGGCAGCGTTCCCTTCTCGCACTTGGACAAGGACCCGCGGCTCAAGCGCATTTTCGCCGGGTACGCCTTCGAACTCGAATACAACAAGGCGCGCGGCCACGCCTGGTCACTCCAGGACCAGGACAACACCCGGCGGACCAGGGAGCGGCCGCAGCCCGGCAGTTGCCTCCAGTGCCACGCCTCCATTCTCCCCGCCTATCGCAAGGCCGGCGGCGGCGACGTCCTCAAGGGTTTCGAGATCGTCTCCGCCATGCCGTTCCGCGAAGCGCGCAAACTGGTGGACCACCCCATCGCCTGCCTGGATTGCCACGACCCGAAAACCATGCAGCTCCGCGTCACCCGGCCCGCCTTCCTTTACGCCATCAAGGCCCTGAAGAGGAGCCAGGGCGTCCCCAATTACGATCCCAATACCATGGCCAGCCGCCAGGAAATGCGCACGTACGTGTGCGGGCAGTGCCACGTCGAGTACTACTTTGCCGGCGAGCGCAAGATCGTGGCCTACCCGTGGGCGCAGGGCCTGAAGATGGACCAGATCGAGGCCTACTACGACCGGATCTCGTTCAGCGACTGGAAGCACGCCGAAACCGGCGCGCCGGTGCTCAAGGCGCAGCACCCGGAGTTCGAGACCTACAGCCAGGGCATCCACGCGCGCAGCGGCGTCGCCTGCGCCGACTGCCACATGCCTTACCTGCGGCAGGGAGCGATGAAGATCAGCGACCACGATGTGCGCAGTCCGCTGCTCGATATCGAGCGCTCCTGCCTGACCTGCCATCCCTTCCCGGCTCCGGAAATGAAGGCGCGCGTCGAAGCCATCCAGGACCGCCACGCGGCCCTGCTCTCCCGCGCCGAGGACGCGCTGGTTGCACTGATCGATGACCTCAAGGCCGGCGGCGCCACCGAGGCCGCGCTCCAGCTCCAGCGCAAGGCCCAATGGCGCGTAGATTTCGTCAACGCCGAGAACTCCATGGGCTTTCACGCCCCCCAGGAATCCGCCCGCATCCTGGCCGAAGCCATCGACTACGCCCGCCAGGGGCAGTTGGCGGTGTTGCGGAACAGGCGCTAGTAGGCGGAGTCATGATCGGGGTGGAGTGACAGGAACCGCAAGAAGTCCCCATCCCGGTAGCCGACAGCGCGAACCCTTCGCGTTACTCGAAGGCTATAGAGGCGCTGGCCGGCTGGTCCGGTTCGGGAAAGAATGGCCTCCCAACGCAACCCCCGGTCCAGGTAGAGCTGTTTCCAGTCCATCTGGCGGATTTTCCTGAGCGTCGCGAGCACCGCCAGCGCCTCCGCGCGCTCCAAGGCAAACCAGGTCTCCTGGAACACCGGATTGTTCAGATCCAGCAGGATTCGATCCATGGCGAATCGGACGCGTCTACCGGCGCCTCTTCAGCTTCGCCGCCAGCTTGTCCAGGTCGGATACCCTGGGCGGGTTGCGCCCGGCCCACTCGACTGCCCGGGCAAGAGTCTCGGTGGCAGGCGGACTGTGGAGCCACAATTCATTCTCCGGAATCACGCGCGCAGCCTTGACCAGCCAGACTCCCTCTTCGATTTCCTCGACCGTGACGGTGCGCCCGGCGTGTTGCTTCCCGATGGAGATCTGCCCACTGGACCCGATGGTCTTCACCTCAACCGCCATATCATGCCTTTCAACCGCATGATAGCATGAAATCTGGCGGTGTGGACCGTCCGTTGCATACTCGAAGCATGGAACCGGATCTATATCTCTTTGCGCCGCTCACGATTCGCGGCGTCGCTTTCCGCAACCGGATTGCCGTTTCGCCGATGTGCCAGTATTCGGCCGAGGACGGGATGGCCGGGGACTGGCACCTGGTCCATCTTGGAAGCCGCGCGGTGGGCGGCGCCGGGCTCGTCATCGCCGAGGCCACCGCGGTGGAGGCGCGGGGACGCATCTCGCCCTTCGATCTCGGCATCTGGAAGGATGAGCATGTCGAGGGCCTGGCCCGCATCGCGCGGTTCGTGAAGCAGCAGGGCGCGGTTCCGGGGATTCAGCTTGCGCACGCCGGCCGCAAGGCCAGCACGCAGGCGCCCTGGACGGGCGACCGGGCGATCCCCGCCGAATCCGGTGGCTGGCCTACGGTGGCGCCCAGCGCGATTCCGTTCCGGCCCGCGGATCCGGTTCCCGCCGAGCTGAGCGTAGCGGAGATTCGCGGCATCGTCGAGGCCTTCGGGCGGGCGGCGCGACGCGCCCGCGACGCCGGCTTCGAGGTGGTCGAGATCCACTCGGCCCACGGATACCTCCTGCACCAGTTCCTCTCGCCGCTCTCGAATCACCGCGCCGACCATTACGGCGGGAGCTTCGATGCGCGGACCCGCATCGTGCGCGAGGTCGCCGAAGCGGTGCGCGCCGCCTGGCCCGGCACGTTTCCCCTCTTCATCCGGATTTCCGCCACCGACTGGGTGGAAGGCGGCTGGAATCTCGACGAATCCGTCGAGCTTGCCAAGCGCCTGCGCCAGTGCGGCGTCGATCTGGTGGATTGCTCCTCGGGCGGCGCCAGCCCCGACGCGCGCATCCCGGCCGCGCCCGGCTACCAGGTTCCGTTCGCCGAGCGCATCCGGCGCGAAGCCGGCATCCTGACCGGCGCCGTGGGGCTGATCACTGAACCCGAGCAGGCTGACAATATCGTCCGCACCGGGCAGGCGGACCTGGTTCTGTTGGCGCGCGAGTTTCTGCGGAGCCCCTACTGGCCCCTGCACGCCGCCCGAAAGCTGGGCCAGGAGGCCGGCGTTCCGCGTCAGTACCTGCGGGGGTTTCCGCGGCGGTGATCCGGGCCGCAACTGCGCGGCTACCGGATCTTGAACGCGAAGGCGTAGTCGCCGGGCTTTTCGGCAGGCAGCTCGATCTCGAGCCCGGTCGCGGTGCGCGCCCACTTCAGCTTGGCCTTCGAGCCGAGCAGCTCGACCGAGCGGATCTCGCGCGAAAGGTGCGGCGAGCCGGCGGCCAGCGCCTTGATGACGGCTTTGCCGTTTTCCGGCCAGGCCAGCGCGATCGCGTACAGAGTTCCGCCCTTGGTGGTGAAGCGAATATCCTCGCCCGTGAATGGCTTGCCGGCGGTGTCCTTGAAAGAACCGCCCACCACCTGGGTCGGGCCCTCCCCGAAAATCTTCCAGGGCCGTGTGCCATAGATGGCCTCGCCGTTCACCGCCAGCCAGCGGCCCATCTCGAGCAGGATCTTCTCGGCCTGTTCCGGGATCGTGCCGTCGGACTTGGGACCGATGTTCAGCAGCAGGCAGCCGTTCTTACTGACGATATCGACCAGGTCGTCCACCAGCGAGTCGGGAGACCGGAAGCTGTCGTTGTCGATGTAGCCCCAGGATTTCACGCTGATCGAGGTGTCGGTTTGCCAGAACAGCGGCCGGATAGTGGAGAGCTTGCCGCGCTCGATATCCAGCACCGCGGCCTTCTCCGGGAAGGCATTGAGCTTGTAGTTGATGGCCACGCCACCGCTGTTCCACTCCGCGCCGCGGTTATAGTAATACGCCGCGAACTTCTGGAAGTAGGGCCGGAAGGCCGGCTCTCCGATCCACCAGTCGAACCACACCACCTCGGGCCGGTACTTCTCGACGATCTCGGAAGTGCGCGCCAGCCAGTCCTTCAGATGCGCCTCATTGGGCTGGTTGTCCTGCTTGGCGCCGGGCAGGCGCTTGGGTTGCGCCGGGCCGTAGAAGGAGAGGTAGCGCGGGTCGCGCACGTCGGAGTCGAAGGTCATGCCGCCCTCGAAGAACCACCAGTGCTCGGCGCGGTGCGAGGAGGCGGTGAAATGCAGCCCCTGCGCGCGCACGGCCGCGGCCAGTTCTCCCACCACGTCGCGCTTCGGCCCCATCTTCGCGGCGCACCACTCGGTGAGGTCGGAGTTGTACATCGGGAAGCCGTCATGGTGCTCGGCCACCGGCATGACGTAGCGCGCACCGGCCTTGCGGAACAGCTCGGCCCAGCGGTTGGCGTCGAACTTCTCCGCTCGGAACATCGGAATGAAGTCCTTGTAGCCGAACTTGGATTGGGGACCGTACTTCTTGAGATGGTGTTTGAACTCCGGCGTGCCCGCGAGGTACATCTTCCGCGGATACCACTCGCTGCCGAAGGCCGGAACCGAATAGACGCCCCAGTGGATGAAGATGCCGAACTTCGCGTCCAGGTACCACTCCGGCGCCTGGTAGGTCTCGAGCGATTCCCAGGTGGCCTGGAACGGCCCGTGGGCGATGGTGGTATCGATGCGCTTCATGGCGGCATCGATGCGCTCCTGGTAGGTTTGCGCCGGGAGCAACAGCGCGGCGGAAAGCGCGAACGCGAAAAGAGCTTTGCGGATCATGTCATTTCACCCTCAGTCGGAGAATGGTCAGCGAGTGCTTGGGGAACTTGTAAGTGAGGCCGTTATTATCCACCGCGGCGGCGATCGTTCTGACGGCTGGCCGCACCTTCTCGTCGTCGCCGAAGGTGTGCGTGGCCTTCAGATCGTCCTGGCTCATTTCCCAGACGCCGACTTCGCCGTCCAGCTTTCCGGTGACGTTGTCGATGCGCGTGGCGATGTCCGTCTTCTCGCTGCGGTTGAGCACATTGAGATAGACGGCGCCCTCCCTGGCGTTGTAGGTGCTTGAGACGTCGAGATACTTGAGCGGCGGGCGGTTGCCGGCCTGATACGTCGGCGAGGAGACCAGCAGGTCGAGCGACAGGTTGCCGCGCTGCTTGCCGTACTCGGCGATGGGGAAGTAGATGGGCTGGAGGAAGAGGCCCTCTTTGTTGGTGAAGATGGGCGCGATCCCGTTCACCAGTTGGGCCAGGTTGGCCATCTTGACGATGTTGGCGTGCCGGAAGAATGAGTTGAAGAACATGCCCATGGCGAGCGCGTCCTCGTAATTGTAGATTTCCTCCAGGCCCTTGACCCCCGCCCCCCCGCCGCGCGCGCGGTACCAGACATTCCACTCGTCGTAGGCGATGTAGATGGGCCGCGGATTGCGCTGGCCCGATTGCGCCGCGTCAATGAGCCCCTCGGTCACCTTGATGTAGTGCTCGATGTTCTGCGACGCGGCCAGGAACTGCTCGAAGTTGTTCTCCCGGTTCCCAATGTAGGTGTGCAGCGAGAGGTAGTCGATGACGTCGCGCGTTTTCTCGAGCACGGTGCGGTTCCAGCCGATCCAGTCGGCGCCGAAATTCGACGAGCCGCTGGCGATCAGCTTGATCGAGGGATCGGTCCAGTGCATGGCCTTGCCGGCCTCCAGCGCGAACTTGGCGTAATCCTCGGCGCTCTTGTGTCCCATCTGCCAGGGGCCGTCCAGCTCGTTGCCGAGACCCCAGACTTTGACGCCGTAAGGTTTCTCACGACCGTTCTTGCGGCGCTGATCGGCCCAGTAAGTCCTCCGGTCTCCATTGCAGTACTCCACCCAATTGCGCGCGTCCTCGATCGTGCCCAGCCCCGCGTTGATGCAGATGTAGGGATCCACGCCGATGCGCTCGCAGTATTCGAGGAACTCATCGGTGCCGAAGCGGTTGGTCTCGACGCCGCCCCAGGCGTAGTCGGGTCGAGCCGGGCGTTGGTCTTTCGGGCCGATCCCATCCTTCCAGTTGTAGCCGGAGACGAAGTTGCCGCCCGGCCAGCGCAGGATCGAGACACCCAGTTCCTGGACCGCCTTCATGGTGTCCCTGCGGTAGCCCTGGGCATCGGATAGCGGGCTGCCTTCCTCGTAAATGCCCCCGTAGATCACCCGCCCGAGATGCTCCGCGAAATTGCCGAACAGGTAAGGATGCACCTCGCCGATGCTGCGCTCGGTGTCGATCTTGATGCGGGCCTCGGGCGGCTGGCCGTAAGCCGCGGCCGCGAGGCAGAGAAAGGTCAAAAATGCGCGCATGGTCGCCCTCTCGGTAGGATAGGGCTCCAGCCCTGTCCCTCGCCGGACAAGACTGGAGCCTTATCCTACACAGCAAGAGTAGCGCACTCCGCGGTGCGATAGCGCTTACACAGTGTGGGGCAGGCGGTTTCGCCTGCCACGGACTCTCACCACAGGATGCTAGTTCGCTGAACCCGGCTTGGCCACCGGCTTCACCTCTTGGACCTGGATGATGCCGTTGCTCTCGCTGCCGGTGATCTCGACTTTCTCGCCGGCAAACTCCTTCACTTTGTCCGGATTGGCGATCTTGAACACCTGCCCGGCATCGGTGGCCAGTACCGGCTTCAGGCCCGCTTTGATGCAGTGCTTGGCGCAGTCGGCGTGTGCCGCGTTCGCCCCTTTGGCGCCGCATTTCTCGTCGGAAATCCAGCCGGTCCAGGACGCGGCCATGCAAACCGCGGCAAACACCAACGCCGCCAGCAATACGATCCCAATTCTCTTCATATGGAGGCTCCTCCTTGCCAATCTCTCACAGTCTAA
Source organism: Bryobacteraceae bacterium (assembly GCA_049512775.1). Classification (GTDB taxonomy): domain Bacteria; phylum Acidobacteriota; class Terriglobia; order Bryobacterales; family Bryobacteraceae; genus Fen-330. Next base: position 4,679 of record JBEKWU010000030.1, on the reverse strand, counting down.
CCCGATCTACATCTCCCGGCGGTTCTCCAGGGACTTGGTGAGCGTGACCTCGTCGGCGAACTCCAGGTCGCTGCCCACTGGAATGCCCATGGCGATCCGCGTCACCTTGAGGCCCAGCGGCTTGATGAGCTTCGACAGGTAGGCCGCCGTGGCCTCGCCCTCCACGGTGGGGTTGGTGGCGATGATCATCTCCCGCACGCCACCCGGCTGGAGCCGCTCGATCAGGCTCTTGATGCGGAGTTGCTCGGGGCCGATCCCCTTGAGCGGCGATATGGCGCCGTGGAGCACGTGGTACAGGCCGCTGAACTGGCGCGTGGTCTCGAAGGGAATGATGTTGTGCGGCTCCTCGACCACGCACAGGACGGATGCGTCGCGGGCCGGGTCGGAGCAGATGGGACACGTTTCTCCGTCGCTGATGTTGTTGCACACCCGGCACAGCCCGAGCTTGTCTTTGACGTCGAGCAGGGCCTGGGAGAGGCGCTCGGCGTCTTCGCGCGGGACGCGCAGCACGTGGAAGGCGAGGCGCTGCGCCGACTTCTGCCCGATGCCCGGAAGGCGCTTGAATTCCTGGATCAAGCGGGCCAGCGGTTCGGCGTAATCCGGCATGCTTAAAACAATCCCGGCGGCAAGCCCATCCCGCCCATCATGGCGCCCATCTTCTGACGCGCTTCCTCATCGACTTTCTTGGCCGCCTCGTTGAAGGCCGCCATCATCATGTCTTGCAGCATCTCGACGTCGCCGGCCACCTCGGGATCGATCTTGACGCCCAGCACCGTCTTCTGGCCGTCCATCTTGACAGTGACCATGCCGCCGCCGGCGGAGGCCTCGACGCGGATCAGCGCGATTTCATCTTGCAGCTTCTGCTGCATCTGCTGGGCCTGTTTCATCATCGACTGCATGTTTCCGGGCATTCTCATGGGCTGCTCCTGGGTCCAAAGGCAGATTACCACTAATCTCTGAGGTTGCGCACCACGCGCACCTCCGCGTCGGGGAACGCCTCGCGAAAGCGCTGCACTTCCGGGTGGGCCAGCGCGCGGCGGGTGGCCTCATCCTCGGCGGCTTGGGGCTGCGACTGCGGCTTGGGCTCCGCCGGGCCTGCGTCGCCGGCGACGACCTTGATCTTCCACTTCCCGGCGTTCAGGTGCTTGACGGCCTTCTCGAGATCGCTCACGCGCATCCCCAGCATGAATTGCTGGGGCGCGGTGAACTGAAGCTCCGCGCCGGACTCGAGCAGGCGGGAGTGCTCGACGGCGTCGGCGGTGAAGGCCATACCCAGCTCGTGGAGGGTTTCGACCAGCCGCTGCTGGAGACCGCCCGCGGGCGGGCCTGCTTTGGGTGGCGCGGGCGATGGAGTGGGAGATACAGGCGTGCCTGACCCGAAACTGGCCAGCGCTTCCTCGATCGGCACGAGCTTGCCCGCTTCCACCAGCCGGACCAGCCCCAGCTCCAGGTGCAGCCGCGGCTGCCAGGAGAACTGCAAGTCGCGGAACAGGTCGAGGGCGAGTTGCAGGTAACGGGTCAGGTCCTGCTCGGAAAACGAGGCCGCGATCTGGGCCAGCCGCTCGCGCTCCTGGTCCGAGGTGGCGATCAGCCGGTGGTTGTCGCCGGCGATCCGGGTGACCAGAAGGTTGCGGAAATAGCGCGCCAGCTCGCGCACGAAATGCTGCAAGTGATGGCCGTTGCGCACCAGCTCGTCCACGATTTCCAGCATGCGCGAGGAGCTGCGGTCCGTGAGCGCCTGCGTGATCTGCGCGAGCGAGTCCAGCGAGAAGGCGCCGAGCAGCCCGCGCACTTCCGTCGCCTTGAGGGTGGTCCCGCAGCAGGCGATGGCCTGGTCCAGCGCCGAAAGCGAGTCGCGCACGCTGCCCTCGCCCACCTGCGCCAGCACGGAGTACGTTTCCGCGTCCGCCTGGATGCCTTCCTGCTCGCAGATCCAGCGCAGCCGGGCCACCATCTCGTCGAAATCCACCGAGCGGAAACTGAAGTGCTGGCAGCGCGAGGCGATGGTGGCGGGGATCTTGTGCGCCTCGGTCGTGCACAGCACGAAGACCACCCACTCGGGCGGCTCCTCGAGAGTCTTCAGCAGCGCATTGAAAGCCTCGCTCGTGATCTGGTGCGCTTCGTCGATGATGAAGACCTTGTAGCGGTCGCGGGCCGGCCGGTAGCGCACGTTGTCCCGCAGCTCGCGCATCTCGTTGATGCCGCGATTCGAGGCGGCGTCGATCTCGATCACGTCGGGCGCGTTCGAGGCGGACACCTCCAGGCAGCTCGCGCACACGCCGCAGGGCGCGGCCGTGGGGCCCTGGACGCAGTTCAGGCAGCGCGCCAGGATGCGCGCCACCGTGGTCTTGCCCGTGCCCCGCTGGCCCGAGAAGATGTAGCCGTGCGCGATCCGGTTCCCCGCGATGGCATTTTCCAGCGTCGTGCGGACGTGCTCCTGGTTCACCAGTTCGGAGAAAACCTGCGGCCGGTACTTCCGGGCGATGACTTGGTACATGAACGGCGGATTGCGCTCGATTCCCAGGCTCCAGGTGATCCGCGGCACACGAGCCGCACCGTTACCGTTGCTTCCTTCCGGACCTGGCGGGGTTCACGGCCGCCCGTTGCACGGAGCCCGGAGCCTGGAATCTCTATGCTAGCACGGCCCCTCGTCCGCGGAGGGCGGGCGCTCTCGCCCGCCTTCGGCCCCCTGGGAGCCTGTGGTGAAAGTCCCGCTTAAGGCGCGGACGCAGGCGGAACCGTCTGCGCCACAAGGAGAATCAACGACTCGGGCCAGTGTGGGGCAGGCGGTTTCGCCTGCCACGGACCTTCACCACAGGCTGCTGGCCAAACTCTCTAGGTGCAGCGCGAGGTTTCGAAAACCGGCGTCCACACTGGTGTATCCTAATATCTTGTCACGCCTTCGAGACACTGGCCCCCGGAGGAAACCCCGAGCGCGAATATGAAAGCCACAGGCACTATTACCGCCCACCTCAATCCCGTGTTTGCGGCGTCTGGCTCCGGGACTGTGGTGGCCACTCTGTCCTGGACCTCCGAGGGCGCCCAGGAGGTCGAGGTCCGCGTGGACGCTCCGGATGGCCCTCTGCTGAGCCGCACCGCCGGCTCCGGCGCCGCGGCCACCGGAAGATGGCTCCGCGACGGGACGGTCTTCTATCTTCAGGACGTGTCCGGCGGCGCCCCGCTTACTGCCGAGCACACGCTGGCCACGGTCGCTGTAACAGCCAGCAGGCAGTTCGACCGCTCCGGTCCGAAGGCGCTGATATTGCTCTATCATCGTGTGGCCGACATTCAGCCGGATCCGTGGTCCCAGTGTGTCACCCCGCGGCACTTCGCCGAACATCTCGAGGTGCTCTCCGCGCATTGGCAGGTCTTGCGCCTGGGCGAGTTAGTGCGGGCGTTGGAAGACGAGAGTATCCCGGACCGCTCGGTGGTCATTACGTTCGACGATGGCTACGCCGACATTCTGCATGGCGTCAAGCCGCTGCTGGAACGCTGGCGAACTCCTGCGACGGTCTTCGTGGCCAGCGGCCCGGTGGGCAAGCCACGGGAGTTCTGGTGGGACCAATTGGAGCGATCGCTGCTGCGCGACGGGACTCCGCAAGCGGATCTATACCGGTCTCTTTACCGTCTGTTGCGGCCCCTGCCCGACGCCGAGAGGCGGCAGGTGCTGGACCAACTGCGGGAGTGGGAGGGAATTGAGCCGGAAGTGCGCGCCTCTCACCGTCCGTTGACCGTGGAGGAGCTGACCGAGCTGGCGCGCGGCGAACTGGTCGAGATCGGCGCCCACACCATTACCCATCCGGCTTTGGCGGAGCTGCCGGAATCCCAACAACGCGCTGAGATTCAGGGCGGCAAGGCCCGGCTGGAGGAGATGCTGGGCCGCCGGGTAAGGCACTTTGCCTGCCCCTACGGCTCGTTCAGCGAGGCCACGCCCGAGATCGTGAGGAGAGCCGGATTCGAGTCGGCCTGCTGCCGGCTAGCGATGGTTGTGGATAAGTACGCTTTCCCGTTCTTGCTTCCTCGCCTGGGGGTCCAGAACTGGGATGGAGAAGAGTTCGCCAGACGCCTCTCGGAATGGCACGGCTCTGAAGTCTGGGGGACCTTCGAGACCGGGACGGGAGCCGAGTCTGGGGCGGAAGCGGGGCTGCGCCCGGCGGAACTGCCCGCCGAGGCCTTGCTGCGAAACCCGGAGCGCCAGTTGCGCCTGGCTGAAGAGGTGCGGCGCCAGACCGAGCTGGGACTGCGTGCCTTTCAAGCTCAGTTCGATTACACCCTCAAAGCGTACCGCAGCCAGCGGGCCTGGCAGGTGATGCTGCTGTTGCGCAAGTGCCACTCGGTTCTGGCTCAGAGGAGAGACCCGGTTTCATCGTTTCTCAAGTGGCTCGCGCAAGTCCCCTGGAAATCGGCGAGGGCTCTGGCTCCCTCGGCGCGGAGTCTCGGTTCCTACGAATTGACTTTCCCCAGCCTCGAGAGTTACGTCCCTCCCGAGTTGGTGCGTCCGTTCCAGCCTGCTCCGGTGGACGCCGGCGTCGGCGCCCCGGTCCAGACCATTCCCCGCCAGACCAAGTACGACCTGGTCTTTCTGCCGCCGTTCGAATTCGACTTTCGCTTCCAGCGGCCGCAGCAGCTCGCCATCCAGTTCGCCCGCAGCGGTCACCGCGTGTTCTGGGTGAGTCCCT
>JBEKWU010000029.1:0-47376 GCA_049512775.1 Bryobacteraceae bacterium | reverse complement strand
TGCCGCTTCCGCCGGCCCTCCGCTTCAGGCTCATCATGCCCTGGAAACAAACCGTCGCTTCAGGCTCATTGACCATTGGAAACGGACTCCCCGTTCAGGCTCATCCTGTATTGGACAATTCTCCCGCTGGCGTTGGACACCTCCGAGGAAATATAATACGGCAGGTCGGAGCCGGAGGATTGCATGTCAAAACCGTTCTCGTTTGGAGAAGCTGGCATCGACGTCGATGCCGGCAGTCAGCCTTCCCTGGAAGCGCCGGAGCCGGACACCCCGTTTCGCATTTTGATTCTGGGCGACTTCAGCGGGCGGGCCAGCCGAGGAGTCTGTGAGCCCAATCTTGCGGGGCGCCGCCCCGTGCTGGTGGACCGAGACAATTTCGAAGAAGTGCTCGAGAAGCTGCGGCCGGAGCTGCGGCTGACGCCCCAGATTTCGATGCGCTTCCGCGAGCTAGAGGACTTTCATCCCGACCGCATTTTCGAGCGCGTGGAGGTGTTCGCAGCGCTGCGAGAGATGCGGGAGAAGCTGAGCGACCGCGCCACCTTCGCGGCCTCCGCGGCGGCCTTACAGCCTCAGGCGCCGGCTGCCCCGCCGGCGTCGCCACCGCCCCAGGTCAGCCTGAGCGACTTGGTCGACGAGACCCAGACGCGCGAGGCGGCGCGGCCCTCCCGGGCGCTCGACGATTTCAGCGCGCTGGTGAGAGAGCTGGTGGCGCCGCACCTGGTGCCGGGCGCCGACCCGCGGCAGGCGGAGTTCATCGCCATGGTGGACTCGGCCACCGGCGACGTGATGCGCACCGTGCTGCACCACGCCGAATTTCAAGCGCTCGAAGCTGCCTGGCGCGGGCTGTTCTTCCTTCTACGCCGGCTCGAAACGGATGTCGAGCTCAAGCTGTACCTGCTGGACGTCTCGAAGGCCGAACTGGCGGCCGATCTGAAGCGGGCGGCGAACCTGCGCACCACGGGGATCTACCGCGTCTTGGTCGAGCAGACGGTCGAGACGCCCGGCGGGCAGCCCTGGGCGGTGGTGGGGGCGAACTACACCTTCGACGACAGCGTCGATGACGTCACGCTGCTGGGATACCTGGGCGGGATCGCGCGCGCGGCGGACGCCCCGTTGCTGGCCGCGGCCAGCCCCCGCGTGCTGGGCGCGGAGTCCCTCGGGAAGACGCCCGAGCCGGAGAAATGGCGCGCGGTCGAGCCCGAGCGCGCCCAAGCGTGGGAGATCCTGCGGAACTTCCCCGAGGCGCGCTATCTCGGCCTGGCTCTGCCCCGGTTCCTGCTGCGGCTGCCCTACGGCAAGGGGACCGAGCCGGTCGAGCAGTTCGATTTCGAGGAGTTCGAGGGCGCTCCCGCGCACGAGGACTACCTCTGGGGGAACCCCGCGCTGGCCTGTGTGTATCTGCTGGGGCAGGCCTTCGCCCAGTGGGGCTGGGATATGCGGCCCGGCGCCCTCCGCGACATCGGTGGGCTCCCCGCCCACGTGTACCGCGAGGACGGCGAATCGCGGCTGAAACCATGCGCGGAGGCGCTGCTGACCGAGAAGGCCGCCACCAAGATCCTGGACCAGGGCCTCATGCCCTTGCTCTCGCTCAAGGACCGCGACGCGATCAGGCTGCTGCGCTTCCAGTCGCTGGCGGATCCACCCGCGCCGCTGGCCGGGCGCTGGGCGGAGTAGAGCGCTGCTCTTGGCGGATCGGAACCTGGCGCGGCGTTTGGAAGCGGCCGTCCTCAGGGATCGGGGCGGGTCTGAGGCCCGCCCCCTGGCCGGTACTTAGCGATGCGAACCGCCGGCGTTGCCGGATGCGCCCCCGACCGCCACGCTGGTGGTAGTGGAGGCCGTGCTGGGCGTCGAGGATACCGCCGAGGCTCCCGAGGTTCCCGAAGAAGTGGAGGCCATGCCCGTATAGCCGGAGCTACTGTACGCGCGGCTTGAATCCGAATACCCTCCCGAATTGGAAGGCCAAGAAGGGTTGTAAACCGACCAGACTTGGGTGGGGCTCCAGTACTGGTAACCCCAGAAGCTGGTGTACACCCCGCGGCAAGGCACGAAGGTGAACATGCCGAAATCCGGGTTGTAGAGCCAGGAGTTGTACAGCAGGCCGCGGTAACTGGCCGACCGGGCCGCGGATGGGTTCGCCATGGCCAGGTCCTCGGCGCGCCGGCGGGCCCAGCGGTACAGCGCATCACCGGTCTTGTTGTCGAATTTCTCGGCCAACATGAGGCCGTTCAGCAGGAGCAGGTGCGCCTTCTTCACCGTTGCCGTCTGCCCAGCCTGCTCCACCAGCGCCTCGCCGTCGTACACGCGGAGCTGGGCGGGCTCGGAGTCCAAGCGGTAGAGGCCGTTCCGGACCAGGGTAACGACGGCGTTCTTGTACACCAGCGTCACGGTATCCCCTTTAACCAGAGCGCCACCTTCTACGATGATCGAGCCGCCGAACAGCTCCAGGCGCGTATCTTCCAACCGGTCGGAGAGCATCTTGATGCGGGAGTTCTCGCCGACGCGGAGAAAAACTCCGGGGCTGAGCAGCACCTCAGCGCGCGAATCCTCAGTCTTGAGCTCCTGGTTGGTTTTCATCTGCGGGAAGAGGCCGCTCTTCGACAGGACCTCCTTGTCTTCCAGGAAGACCTTCCCATCCAAGTAGTTGATCTGGCCGGCCTTCGCGGAAATCACCGACTGGGCCAGGACGGGTCCGGAGAAGCCCATCAAAATCACTGCCAAACAGAGAATGTAAGTGGCAACCTTCATAAACGCCTCCCGCTACTGCTAGTCTACTCGCTCCTCAGACGTCTGTCACTGGGGGCCGGTTTCAGAATTGTTAACTGCTTGTTACCTCGCGCCGATTGGGATCACCACCGCATTGCTGTGCTTGCCGTTCGCGGTAACCACCAGCTCCATCGGAGAGGCGGCGGCTTCCGGGATCTGGAAGCGGATGACGACCACGCCGACTTCGCCCTGGGCGGCTCCGGCGAAGACCGGGTCCAGGCTCAGGCCGCCGCTCAGGATCGTGACCGGGTCGGCCAGCGGCAGGATGAGCGTTTGGGGGACGGCGAATCCATCGGGCGCATTGCCGCGGTAGGGTCCGAAACCGGTGCCGAACAGGGTGATGGTCTCCCCCGGAAGCGCGGGTTCCTCGGGGGTTACCAGAGTGCCGTTCGGGTGCGTGGCCAGCGCGTACTGGAGCCCTCCGACAGGCTGGGTGAACAACCCGGGTGCGTTGCGCACCACCTGGAAGCTTGCCTTGACATCGTCGTGGCCGTCCCAGTGCACCGTGAGGCTGTAATCGCCCGCCGTGAGGCCCGAGGGAAGCTGCGCGTTGATCTGCTCGGGGGAAACGAAGAACAGCGGCAGGATGCGGTCGGCCACGCGGACGGTGACGCCGGCAAGACTCTGTGCCAGCGGGCTGTGGGGCCCTACGGTCGGGGCCGGACCGAGGCTGCTCCCGTAGATCGCGATGATCGAGCCGGGCGCCAGACCGGACTCGGGAGTCTCGGCGGCCGCGTTCCGCACTCCGGCCGGAGCGACGTAAGGCACCCGATCGAGCACCGCGCGGACCGAGTGAGGTCCGTTCATTCTCACCGTTCCCGAGAGCAACCCGCCGGAGAGGTCGCCCTCCCAGTAACGGAAGCGGAACCCAGCGCGCGGCTGGACGGTGACAGCGACCGAGGTCCCGGCCGCGAAGAAGCCGTCGGGCGAGGCGGGCTGGAAAAGGAAGTCGGCGCCGCCGGCGGGGTCCGATGTCGCCGCGAGGAGGTAGAAGTAGGGATAGGTGGCGACCAGCGTCTGCCGGTCGGCGTTGAGCTTGACGGTGCGAGTGAGGCTGGAAACGCCATCGGACCAGCCCTGAAACTGTAGGCGGGATCCATCTCCAATGGCATAAGAGGCGGGGGCCGAGACCGCCACTTCCGCGCCCGCGGAGCGATAGACCGTGCAGGCGCCTTGGCAGGCGCTGCCGTCAACCGTCAGGGTGACCTCGGACGGGTCGGCCCGGACGGTGAGGCTGTTCAGCGGCTCATAGGTGGCGGTCCAGCCGTTGGTGTCGGGTCCAACCGTAACTTCCTGGGTTGCGGCGCCGCCCCCTGACCAGGAGCGGAACAGGTAGTGCCGCCCGGCGGAGTCCGTCTGTTCCGCGGGCGCCGAGATGGTGTGGCGCGAGCCCAGGCCCCAGGTGAAATTCACCTGAGTCGCGGTGCGGCCGTCCACGATGAGCTTCAGCCCCTGGGGACTCGAGATGACGCCGACCGGGATGCCGGGGACATATAGCGCGGTCAGCGTGACCGGGACGCTCGCCGCACCGGTGATGTAGTCATGGTAGTCGGCCCCGCCGTCGCTCCAGGAATCGAACGCCCACAGGCCCCCGGTCTGATCGCGCTGCGCCGGGAGGACCCCGACCGCGTGCCGGGAGCCCCCGGCCCAGTCGAAGGCGACCGGCGTGACAAACGCCTGGTGGTCCGCGTAGACCTGTAGGCCGGGGGGCACGGTGACCAGCGTGATTCGGGCGGCCGGGGCAAAGTGCGGTTGCAGAGTCTTGGGCCCGTCTAGCACGAACGACAGCGCCGGAGCGCTGGCGCCGCTGAATGTGCCCAGCCAGCCCACGAAAGCGAACCCAGGTGGGGTGTAGACTTGCACCTGCACGGTCATGCCGCGGGTGCCCCAGAGCACCTGGCTGGCGGTGTAACACGAACCGGCGCCGGGGATGCTGAGGTAGACCTTGCCCCATCCCGGTCCCGCGTCGCAGGACATGGACGCCGAGGCCTGGTCCAGCGTCAGCGTGACGGCGTAGTAGACCGCCCAGACGGCCTTGTAGTACGGGATAGCGGCGGAAGCCGTGATGACGATGGTCTCGCCATCCAGCATCCTCTGACCGTCGGAATTCTGCCACTCCTGGAACTCATAGCGCACGCCCGGGTCCGGCGGCGTATACTCCGGGAGGCCGAGCACGTGCGTGCTGTTCTCGGGCCACAGGAAGGTGACCGGGCCGCGGTAGGGTTGCCCGTCTACGGTAAACGTTCCGCCGGGCGGATCGCTGTAGATGCGGGTACTTACGATTCTCTCTTCCGCCCAGAGCGTCCCGGCGGCCAGCAAGACTGCGATCCAGCGACACATGTCCTTGTTACAGATCGGCATTCCTCGGCGAGCTTCCATGCGGCAAACCGCTGACAGCCGGGCTAGGTATGTCGAGGTGCGCGCGGCCGTATACTAGGGAACGGTGTTCGCGTACCAGCTCAGGACCGCGCTTCGCATCGCCTGGCTGGCGGTGAGCCTGGCGGTGGGCGTCGTGCTGCTCGCGCCGCTGGTGCTGCCCCAGGAAACGATCTATGCCCTGGCGCCGGTCTGCCAGTGGCGGGCGAAGTACAACAGGGAATGCATCTTCTGCGGAATGACCGCGAGTTTCATCGCCATTTCCCGGGGGGACTTCGAGACGGCGGCGCAACGGAACAAGGGGAGCATTCCGCTGTACCTGGCGCTGGTGGCGAACCAGTGCGCAGCCCTCTGGTTTGCGCTGGGCCAGCTCGGACGGATCGCCCCTGGGCGGTACTGGGCAACGGAGGAACTCTCATGCAGACACTGAGCCTGGTGTGGGGCGTACTTGCTCTGGTGGGGATGGTGATCTCCCTGATCCCTTGCCTGGGCGTACTCAACCGCGTGAACATCGCCTTCGCCGCGGTGGGTGTGGTCGTCGGCGTGGTCACCATGGCGACCTCGAAGGCCTCGAACAAGGTCCCGACCATCACCGGGCTGGCCTGCTGCGGAATTGCCATCGTCGTCGGAGTGCTCCGGCTGGCCTAGCCAGGCACGGGAGTCTCCGGCAGCCCGCGCCGAACTCGGATATACTCTTCTGGTATCGCATCTTCGGAGGTCAGACATGTTCTGCACAAAATGTGGCGCCCCGGTCCCGGGAAGCTTCTGCGGAGTCTGCGGGACTCCGGCCCGGCCGGCGCCGCCCCCACCTGCCGCCGCTCCTCCTGTACCACCGGCGCCAGCCCCCGCGGGAGCCCCCGTATGGGATTACGCAACCTGGGCAACCCGCGTGATCGGATACCTGATCGACAGTCTGCTGGTGTCGGTAGTCCTCGCCGTGTTGCTCATCCTTGCAGTGACCGTCTTCGGCGGGCTCATCGGGCTGGGCGGCAATCTCCGTTGGGAGGGCTTGGAGGGCCTCGGAGCCACCGGTTGTTGCTGCCTGTTTTCGTTGCTCCCGCTCGCCATCCTGCTGATCGGGCTGTGGAACAAGGTGTACCTGGTGGCGCAACGGGGCTATTCGGTGGGCCAGGGCGTCGTGAAGATCAAGGTGGTGGACGCACAGGGGCAACTGCTCTCCCAGGGCACCGCGCTCATTCGGCTTCTGGCGCACGTCGGCCTCAGCTTTCTTCCCTTTGGAGGTGTGATCGACCTGCTATGGCCGCTGTGGGATGATCGGAGACAGACCCTGCACGACAAGGCCGTTGCCTGCTACGTCATCAACAACCCGGCGGGGCGGTGATGAAGGCGCTGGGGGCCAGACCGGGCTCGGCGGCCGTGGCGGTCGCGCTGCTGATGCTGCTCCAGCTCGCGACGGCCGGCCTCCTGTTGCGGGCCTCCGGGGAGGGAGTGTCTTTCGCCGGGATTCCGATCGGCGGGGCGTGCCTGTTCCGGCAGAGTACCGGCCTGCCCTGCCCGACTTGCGGCATGACCCGCAGCGTGGTGCTCAGCCTGCACGGCCACCTCTGGACCGCGCTCCGCCTGAACCCGGCGGGGCCTCTGTGGGTGCTGGCCGTGGCGGTGATCGCCGCGGCCCTGCTGTGGTTGGGATGGCGCCAGCGATCGGCACGCTCGCCAGAGACCCAAGCGGCCGCGCGACGCCTCGTGCGCGTGCTTGCCCTCGCCCACGGTGGCGCCGTGGGCGTGGTTCTGGCGCTCCATTGGTTTCGCGCGCTGGCGACCCGCGGGTAGGCGTATAATTTGAGCTGGGTCTTGACTCCAATGCGACTGCGAGCCATTTTTCTGCTCTCCGGGCTGCTGGCCTTGATGGCGGCGGACAAAACACCGCCGGTGGCGCAGGCCGGCAACGACCAACTCGGGATTACGGCGGTCGTCTACCCCGACAAAGAGGCCGTCCGGCAGGTGCTCGGCTCCGATCTGGGCGGGTTCTTCATCGTGATTCGAGTCGAACTGACGCCGAAGGGCGGCCAGACGCTGAAGGTGAATTGGGACGATTTCCTGTTGCGGAGCTACAAGGACGGCCAGAAGTCCGAGCCGTTCGCTCCCAGCCAGATCGCCGGCCGCGGGGCGCTGGTGATCTCGAAGACCTATTCGGGCGGCGGCGCGGTGTCCGAGGACCGCGGCCCAATCTGGGGCGGGATTCCCGGCACGGGCACGTCTCCGACGCGGCTGCCGGGAATGAACCCGCCGGTCACGGGAACCGCCGCCAGCCAGGAAGGAGCGGAGGCGGCGGCGACGACCGGCGCAAAGGACAAAGAGAACCCGCTGCTGGCCATGCTCACCCAGAAGGTTCTGCCGGAAAAGGAGACCCGCGAGCCGCTGGCCGGGCTCCTGTACTTCTCGCTCGAGGGCAAGCACAAGCCCAAGGACCTGGAGTTGCAGTACCGTGGCGCCACCGGCAAGTTGATCCTGCACTTCCGCTGAAGTGAGAACGACCGCCTTCACAAGTTCAGTTGATTCCGATGCTGGGGAGCTGGGTGGGCGGCGGGACCGGGCCCGCGCCGGGCTTGGGCAGCAGGTCTTCCAAGGTGGCCTTCGAGAGCACTTGATCGACCACCTGCTGCACCGAGCGCCAGAGGAAGCGAATCGAGCAGTCGGTCGAGTGGGCGCAGACCGCCTCGCTGCCGGGGTGCTGCTGGCAGAACTCGGGCGCGTAGAGGCGCCCGCCAAGCACGGCCAGCGCCTCGGCGACCGTGATGTGGTTAAGCGGCCGCGCCAGCCTGTACCCGCCGGCCTGCCCGCGCTCGCTCTTCACCAGCCCGCCGCGGCGCAGCACCCGCATCAGCTTGGCGACATAAGGATTCGAGAGCCCCTCGGCCCGGGCGATCTCCGGGATGGTGAGGCTCGCCTCCGGCCCCCCGCGGCCGATTTGCAGCAGGCAGCGAACCCCGTACTCCTCCTGGGCGGTGATCTTCATCAGAACAATCCCAACTGGATCAGCGCGGCTTGCGAGAGCCGGCCCCGGTCCCAGGGCGGATCCCAGACCAGTTCGACTTCCACGTCGGTCACTCCGGCAACCGCGCGGATCTTGCGCTCCACCTGTGCGGGCAGGCTGCCTGCCACCGGGCAATTGGGCGCGGTCAGGGTCATCCGGACGCTCACGGCGCCCGCCTCGTCCACGTTCAACTCGTAGATCAATCCCAGGTCGTAGATGTTGACCGGGATCTCGGGATCGTAACAGCTCCGCAGCGCCTCGATTACTTCCTGCCTCAGTTCGTCCGTCATTGCGCTCCTGGCTACTCCGTCGATACCTTCTCCCCTTCGCTGCTCAGGGCCGCGTGCAGCGTGTGCCAGGCCAGGGTCGCGCACTTGATCCGCGTCGGGTAGTCGCAGACGCCCGAAAAAACCGCCAGCTTGCCGAGCTTGGGCGCCTCGCCGGCCGGCTCCAATCCGGTCACCAGGTTGTGGAAGCTCTCGAACAGCGCTTCGGCGCCCTCCAGCGTCTTGCCTTTCAGGCTCTCGGTCAGCAGCGAGGCCGAGGCGGTGGAGATGGCGCAGCCCGAGCCTTCGAAGCTGATGTCGGCGATCACGCCGTCCTCGATCTTCAGGTACATCGTGATCTTGTCTCCGCACAGCGGGTTGTAGCCCTCGACCTTGCGATTCGCGCCCTCCAGCGGGTGCTGATTGCGCGGCCGCTTGCTGTGATCGACGATCACCTGCTGATACAGATCCCGGAGCTCCGTGCTCACTCGAAGATCTCCTTCACCTTGCCCAAACCCTGCACCAGGGCATCGATCTCCTGACGAGTATTGTAGAACGCGAGCGACGCCCGCGAGGTCGCCGGAACGCCAAAGCGCTCCATCACCGGCTGCGCGCAGTGGTGGCCGGCGCGAATGGCGATGCCCTGGCGGTCCAGGATGGTCGAGACGTCGTGCGCATGCACGCCTTCCAGCACAAAGGACAGCACGGCGGCTTTCTCGCGCGCCGTCCCGATGAGCCGCAGGCCCGGCACCTGGGCCAACGCCTGGGTGCCGTAAAGCAGCAGGTCGTGCTCCCAGGCGGCGATCTGCTCGAGGCCGATCCCAGTGACGTACTCGAGCGCCGCGGCCAGCCCGATGGCGCCGGCGATGTGCGGCGTGCCCGCTTCGAACTTGTAGGGCGGGTCGTTGTAGGTCGTCTTCTCGAAGGTGACCGAACGGATCATGTCGCCGCCGCCCTGCCAGGGAGGCATCGCATCCAGCAGCCTAGCCTTCCCATAGAGCACGCCGATCCCGGTCGGGCCAAACACCTTGTGGCCGGAGAAGGCGTAGAAATCGCAATCCAGGTCCCGAACATCGACCTTCAGGTGCGGAGCCGCCTGCGCGCCGTCGATCAGAACCGCCGCGCCCACGCCGTGCGCCATCTCGATCATCTGGCGCACCGGGTTGATGGTTCCCAGCGCATTCGAGACGTGCGCCAGCGCGACCATCTTCGTGCGCGGGCCGAGCAGCTTCTCGAACTCCTCGAGAACGATCTCGCCCCGGTCGTCAATGGGCGCCACGCGCAGGAAGGCGCCCTTTTCGGCGGCCAGCATCTGCCACGGCACGATGTTCGAATGGTGCTCCAGCCCTGTGATGAGGACCTCGTCCCCGGCCTGGAGATTGGCGCGGCCGCAAGTCTGGGCCACCAGGTTGATGGACTCGGTGGCGCCGCGGGTGAAGACAATCTCATCCGCGCCGGCCGCGTTGAGGAAACGGCGGACGGTTTCTCGAGCGTCCTCGTAGGCCGCCGTCGAGCGCTCGCTCAGCAGGTGCACTCCGCGGTGCACGTTGGCGCAGTCCCGCGTGTAGAACTGCATCAGGGCGTCGAGCACCACCTGTGGCTTCTGCGCCGTGGCGGCGTTATCCAGGTACACCAGGGGATGGCCATGCACGGTCTGCTGGAGCGCGGGAAAATCCTCGCGTACCCGCCACACATCGGGCGCGGAGACGATCCCGGCACGGGGGGACGTCATGATCCGGCCCCCGACAGCCGCCCGGCGAGAGCGCTGGCCAGCCGCAAGCCGATCGCTTCGATCGGAATGCTCCCGAGGATCTCGCTGGTAAAGGCAACCGTGAGCAGGCTGCGCGCCTCCTCCAGCCCGATGCCGCGGCTGCGCAAGTAGAACACCGCCTCCTGGTCCACCTGGCCGACGGTGGCGCCGTGAGTGCAGCGCACGTCGTCCGCGTAGATCTCCAGTTGCGGCTTGGTGTGGATGACCGCCTCCCGCGACAGCAGCAGGTTCTTGTTGCGCTGGATGGCGTCGGTCTTCTGCGCCTCCGGGCGCACGATGATGCGGCCGTGGAACACGCCGTGCGATGCGCCGTCCAGAATGCCCTTGTAGAGCTCGTGGCTGGTGCAATGCTCGCGGGCGTGATCCAGCGTGGTGTAGTTGTCGATGTGCTGGCGGCCGGTGGCCACATACAGCCCCTTCAGCGTGCACTCCGCGCCTTCGCCCGCCAGCACCGCCGCGATCTCGTTGCGCGCCAGGCCGGCGCCCAGCGCGATGTTGTGCGAGGTGACGCTGCTGCTGGCGCCCTGCTCGACGCGCAGCATGCCCCAGTGCAGCGCGCGCCTGGTCTCGTCCTGGAGCTTCAAGTGGCCGATCACCGAGCCGTCTCCGGCCACCAATTCCGTTACCGCGCAGGTGAAAGAGGGCTCGTCGCCAAGGCCGAGATACGTCTCGACGATCGTCGCCTGGCTGTCGCGGCCCGCCAGAATCAGGTTGCGCGGGTAGGCGGCGCCGCCGGTCGCCACGAACAGCAGGTGAATCGGAGAGTCGAGGACGCAACCGTTCCCGATCTCCACGAATGCGCCGTTTTCGAACGAAGCCGTGTTCAGCGCCACCAGCGCGTTGTTCTCGAAATCGGCGTACCGCCCCACCTGTCCAGCCCCGCCCGAATCGAGCGTCTCCCGCAGGCTGCCGGCTTTCACTCCGGCGGGCGCCGACGAGAGTTCCGGCGCGAAGCGTCCGTCGACGAACACCAGCCGGGGGCAGCCCAGGTCCGCGAACGGCGCCCCGGTCAGGTCAACCGGCGCAGCGGTCTCCGTCGGCACGCGCAGCAGCTTCAAGAATGGCGCGAGGTTGGTGTACTTCCAATCCTCGTTCTTCGTGGTCGGGAATCCCAGAAGGTCAAAGCGCTCCCGCGCGGCCCGGCGGATGCCGCGCAGCTCGTGGATGGGAAGGACGGCGGCGGTCATGGGATTACACCCTCACGGTTTCCGGCTCCAGCCAGGCGTAGCCCTGCTGCTCCAGCTCGAGCGCCAGCTCCTTGCCTCCCGACCGCACGATCCGCCCGTTGTACATCACGTGCACGAAGTCCGGAACCACGTAGTTGAGCAGGCGCTGGTAGTGGGTCACCATGACGATGCCGCGCTCCGGGCTGCGCATGACGTTGATGCCGCCCGCCACCGCCTTGAGCGCGTCGATATCCAGGCCCGAGTCGGTCTCGTCGAGAATGCACAGCCGCGGCTCGAGCACCGCCATCTGGAAGATCTCGTTGCGCTTCTTTTCGCCTCCCGAGAAGCCTTCGTTGACCGGGCGCGCCAGCAGCGCCTCGTTCAGCCCCAGCAGGCCCGCCTTCTCTTTCACCAGTTGCAGGAAGTCGATGGCGTCGAGCTCCTCCAGCCCTTCGTGCTTGCGGCGCGCGTTCAACGCGGTGCGCAGGAAATACATGTTGCTCACGCCCGGGATCTCGACCGGGTACTGAAAGGCCAGGAAAATGCCCTCGCGCGCGCGGTCTTCCGGCTTCATCTCCAGCAGGTCCTTGCCGTCGAACACGACCTCCCCGCCCGTCACTTCGTAGACCTCGCGGCCGGCCAGTACCTGGGCCAGCGTGCTCTTGCCCGAGCCGTTCGGCCCCATGATGGCGTGAACCTCGCCGGCCTTCACCTTCAGATCGATGCCCTTCAGGATTTCTTTGTCTTGCACTCGTGCTTGTAGATTTCGGATTTCGAGCATTCGCCCCTCGCTTACCCCACGCTGCCTTCCAGGCTCACGCTCAGCAGGCGCTGCGCCTCCACGGCGAATTCCATGGGCAGTTCGTGGAACACTTCCTTGCAGAAACCGTTGACGATCATCGAAACCGCGTCCTCAGTCGAGATGCCGCGCTGCCGGCAGTAGAAGATCTGGTCCTCGCCGATGCGCGAAACCGAAGCCTCGTGCTCGACCTGCGCCGTCGGGTTTTTCACCTCGAGATAGGGGAAGGTGTGCGCGCCGCACTGGCTGCCGAGCAGCATCGAGTCGCACTGCGAATAGTTGCGCGCGCCCTCGGCCCCCGGCAGGATCTTCACCATGCCTCGGTAGCTGTTCTGGCCATGACCGGCGGAGATGCCCTTGGAGACAATGGTCGAGCGGGTGTTCTTGCCCAAGTGGATCATCTTGGTGCCCGTGTCGGCCTGCTGGTAGTTGTTGGCCACCGCCACCGAGTAGAACTCGCCCACCGAGTTGTCGCCCATCAGGATGCAGCTCGGGTATTTCCAGGTGATGGCCGAGCCGGTCTCAAGCTGCGTCCAGGAGATCTTCGAGTTCGCCCCCAGGCACTTGCCGCGCTTGGTGACGAAATTGTAGATGCCGCCCTTGCCTTCCTTGTCGCCGGGATACCAGTTCTGCACGGTCGAGTACTTGATCTGCGCGTTGTCCAGCGCCACCAGCTCCACCACCGCCGCGTGCAACTGGTTGGTGTCGCGGATGGGCGCCGTGCAACCTTCCAGGTAACTGACGCTGGCGCCTTCTTCGGCGACGATCAGGGTGCGCTCGAACTGGCCGGTATCCTTGGCGTTGATCCGGAAGTAGGTCGACAGCTCCATCGGGCACCGCACGCCCTTGGGCACGTAGCAGAACGATCCGTCGCTGAACACCGCCGAGTTCAGCGAGGCGAAGAAATTGTCCGTGTAGGGAACCACCGAGCCGAGGTACTTCTCCACCAGCTCGGGGTAGTGCTGGACCGCTTCCGAGAACGAGCAGAACAGGACCCCCAGCTTGGCCAGCTTCTCCCGGAACGTGGTAGCTACCGAGACGCTGTCGAAGACCGCGTCCACCGCCACTCCGGCCAGCAGCGCCTGCTCCTGGAGCGGGATGCCCAGCCGCTCGTAGGTCCGGAGCAGCTCGGGATCCACCTCGTCGAGGCTCTTGGGGCGACCGGCCGCCGCTTTCGGCGCGGAGTAGTAGACGATGCTCTGATAGTCGATGGGCGGGTAGTGGACATTGGCCCACGTGGGCTCCTCCATCTTGAGCCAGTGCCGGTAGGCCTTCAATCGCCACTCCAGCATGAACTTCGGCTCGTTCTTCTTCGCCGAAATCAGCCGGATGACGTCCTCGTTGAGGCCGGCAGGCACCGAATCGGTCTCGATCTCGGTCACAAACCCGTACTTATAGTCTTGCTGCGTAAAGGCTTGGATCTGTTCGCTGGCAGAACTCATCGCATCTCCGGAAACCGCTCATCTACAGGATAGCGCAATCTATACCAAAAAGTCAAGATTGACCAGGCCAGCGGCATTCGGCTGCCAGCCGAAGGGTTGCAGGTTCGAGTCCTACCTGGGGAACCGCTTAGGTGAAGTCGTTGGTCGAGTGGGGCGAGAGCCGTGAGTCCCTCGGAGTCCCGGTATACCTCAGGCTACGTCGTCCATGCACCAGGGCGGCGTTGAACTTCTTGGAATCTCGACCCTCCGCAAAACGAGGTTCCTCATCGCCACGACAGAGCCTCGCGTCCCGAACGCGTTTGGGGCGGACCAAGGATTTTCCGGCAACCCGTGTGATATACTGTGGTATATATCATTCGAAGGAGGTCGCGATGCCACGCACCGCGAAGCTGTTTCGCAACGGTCGAAGTCAGGCAGTTCGCCTGCCTTCCGACTTTCGGTTTGAAGGCAGCGAAGTCTTTATCCGGCAGGACCCCGCGACCGGAGATGTGATCTTGTCGCGGCGGCCGGAATCATGGGAGAGCTTTTTTCAACTCGCGCAACAAGCCCGTGTGCCGGAGGACTTCATGGCCGATCGAGCTGATACCAGAGCGCAGAAACGCGATCTCTTCTAATGGCGAGCCGATATCTCCTGGACACCAACACCGCTAGCTACATCATAAAGGGCAACGTTCCTGCCGTTCGTCACCGGCTGGTGGAAGTCCCGATGGCACAGGTCGCAGTCTCCACGGTCACCGAGGGTGAGCTGCGCTATGGAGTTGCGCGGCGGCCCGATGCAGCGCACTTGCAGACGGTCGTCAATGAATTCCTGCTCAGGCTGACGATTCTGCCGTGGGATTCGGAAGCGGCGCAACAATACGGGAGACTCCGAGCATCGCTCGAAGGCGAAGGACGGCCGATGGGAAACCTCGATATGATGATCGCCGCACAGGCCCTGGCGTCGGACCTCGTCCTGGTCGCCCATGACCAAGCGTTCAAAAGGATCGAGAAACTGAAGACCGAAGACTGGACGAAGCCGTAAGCAGAGTTCGAAAAGCGTCCAAGGTGGGGAGCCAAGAACCTGATTTTGCGGGGACCGCTGTTTCCCACTCCTGAACATCGGCGATTCACAGAGAACGAGCGGTGCGTTCGATGGCGCTCGCGCCATGATTGTGGTACATTACCTCACTGTCAAAAGGGGGTATAGAGCTGCGTCCGGACCGGCATGAGGAGCTGAGAGAACGGGTCGTCCGCGCGGCGGAAGCGGCTCTGGCTCACCACCAATACGTCAGCGCGATCGATGTCCTCACTGGAGCCGGACTCCTGGCGCCCACGCATCTCGAATCCTGGCGGAGAGGGAGAATCGACTTCCTGGAGCGGGTGATCCAAGCGAATCTCAAGAAGATCACGCGATCGATGGCAATGTTCCGTCAGTGGGCGTTGGAGAAAGGTCTCAAGCCCAGCGAAACTCGCTACGTGCGCCGCACGCGGACGGGAACTGTGGACCTGCAATTCAGCAAGAGCGGAGATCCCGCCATCGAGAAGAGCTACCGTACTCACCATGTTTCACCCGCCCTATCCGCGCGCAAACAGCAGCAGATCGCGGAAAAGTTAAGCCGCTCCGCGCAGCCCGTGGTATTCGAAATCCTGCGCGACTCCGAGTGCTCGGAATGCGGCGCCGAGCTGGCGCGGGGGTGCTTCCTTCTTATGGAGGCGGACCAACCTCTCTGCCTGCCGTGCGCGCGACTGGACGGCCTCGAGTACCTTCCAGCCGGCGACGCCGCCTTGACGCGTCGCGCCGCTAAATACAGCGAGCGCACTGCCGTGGTGGTGCGTTTCAGCCGGTCGCGCGGGCATTATGAGAGGCAGGGCATCCTGGTGGAGAACTCCGCCATAGAAAGAGCGGAACAAGAGTGCTCGCTGGACGCCGACGAACGGGCCAAAGCCAGGGCTGTTGGCGCCGCGCGGCGGAAAGAGCGAGACCGCGCATTGATCGCCCAGATGACCGTGCAGATAGGAAGCCTGTTTCCCGGTTGTCCGTCCAAAGAGGCGGCGGCCATCGCCGCACACACGGCCGCACGGGGCAGCGGCCGGGTCGGGCGAACCGCGGCGGGCCGAAACCTCGAGGCGCACGCTCTCGCGGCCGCCGTTACGGCGGCCGTCCGTCACAAATATACCGAGTATGATGCGCTACTGACGGCTGGTGTGGATCGTCCCCTCGCCCGGCAGCGGGTCGCCGATCGGGTGCAAGAGATTCTGGCAGCCTGGAGAGAATAGGGCGATTCACAGGGGCGCCTCACACTTTTGCCCGGCTCCCCCAGCGCCTGCGCGCCCGATCGGGAAAAGACGGCTCCTTGCTCGGTCCTGCGCCTCGAATGACTCTCTCCGCCAGCCGAGCGCTGGATTGCTGCGCCCGCGCCGGTGGCCGAGTTCCTTCAAGACCGCTACCAGGCGGTGTTGATTCTCCCGCCGTAGACGAGAGTCCGAAAATCGTCCAGGATGGGGAGCCAAACTTTTCCAGAAGTCGCCCTTGCTGTTTAAGCAAGTTGCGCCTCCGAGCCCGAAGACCCAGATCGGATTCGGCCGTGCCGCTGGCGGGGCGCTATTGTTTTGACGACTCGACCAGGACCTCCTGGAATGGAGGTGATGAAGCGCAAGACTCCCAGGTCCTTGTCCTATGCGGTCTTCTAGGAACAGGCTCCTGAAGGCGGGTACGTGGCGTTCGTTCCGGCTTTGCCTGGTTGTCACACCCAGGGCGACACCTTAGAAGAGACCGAGCGCAACGTCAAGGAAGCCATTGCCTTGTACCTGGAGAGCTCGGCGGCCCACGGGGAGGCGAGTCCCGAGGAGGGGCGATCGTTTCAGGGGAGGGTGACCGTTCCCGTCTCTGTTCCCGCTTGATTCACGGCCAAGCTTCCGTCTCTGACTGCGCGGAAGGTGGTCCGGGCGCTCAAGCGCGCCCGAGCAGCCCGAACAGCCGCCTCAACTCCACCGGCGGGGCAAGCAACAGAGTTAGAACAGCCTCCCGCATGGGGAGCCGATGGCGCCCGGCCGCTCCGTGGGCCGAGTCAACCAGCAAGCAGCATGAAATCCCCGTAGGCCGCACCCACCTCGTCCGCTGTCAAGAAACTGAGTCCCGACGCCCGCGCCTGCGCGATCAGCATCCGGTCAAATGGGTCGCGGTGGTGCCACGGCAGTAAAGCCACCTCGCGAGTGTGAGCCGCCAGCAGCGGAAGCCTCTCGAAGGACTCGCCCGCCAGTCTCTCCTCGAAATCGGAAGGAAGCCGCAGCTTACCCAGGCTCTGTTTCAACCAGATCTCCCACAAAGTAACCGCACTGACGAACACTGCATTGTCCGGGTTGGCGATCAGTTCCCGAGCGCGAGCAGTCAGTGACGGACTGTCCGCAAGCCACCCGAGCAGAATGCGCGTGTCGAGAAGAATCCTCACCCGACCCGCTCCGGCATCCCGAATGCTTCGGCGATGTCATCGGGCAGCGAATCGAAGTCCGCCGCCACCGAGATTTCCCCCGCCATGCAACCAGGTGTTCGTGGCCGGCTTGGGCCACGATAGGCAACCAGCCGGGCCACGGGTTTTCCGGACTTTGCCAGGATCACCTCATTACCCTTCACCACTTCTTCGATGAGGGCAGAGAGTTCAGCCTTGGCCTGCGAGATGTTGCGGACAACCATACTCGAAAGATACCACAGATCAGACCAGGTCTGGTCTGGTTTGCCAGAGAATACAGACGTGGAAGAGATCAGCGGCGCTCAGCCCGCAAGGCCAATTGGGGCAGGCGGCTCCCAAAACAGAAATGCCCACCTCACGGGGGAGGCAGGCATTTGTTAGCCCTGTTCTACCAGGGCGATGTTCAACGGGAGAATCGGTTTCGACGGCAACGCAACCGCCAAAACTCGTTGTGATTGGATCTTATTTCACCCGGGCGGGTAAATCAAGCAAAAAAGCTGGAGAATGGTTTTTCCGTCCAAGCCCTTCTAGCCAAAAACCTTAGCCACTGTTGGCATTTTGATCAGGCGGTGGAAAACCGAGGAGGAGGGCGTAACGCCGGGCCTTGGCTTTCCCTCTAAGCGTCAGAAAAAAGGCAAGTTGTGCCGCGCCAAACCCCTGTCGTCAGCGCCGGTCCTCGAGATGCAGCAGAATCATCGGCTCCTCGGAGCTCCCCCAGCCCGTCCAGCGCTTCAAGAACCCGAATACCAGCCCCACCACCAGAAACACCCCCATCAGAAGGCCGATCAGCATGAAAATGTTGATGATCAGGTTGCCGACGTTGTCGCGCAGGGTGGGTGCCCGCTCACTCAAAGTGATGTTGGCCTGGTAGCGCACCCCGGCGAGCAGCCTCTCGGCCTCATCCGCGTCGGAAGGCGACAGGATCACGGCCACCAGCGGCCCGCTGCGTTTGGCCATGGCCCCGGTGAGCTTCTCGAACTCCGCCAGGCGCTGGCGGGCGATCTGGGGGGTCGGGTACGAAAAAATGGCCATCTTGAGCGGGTCGGACTTGGTTCGGTACTGGGCCAGGCAAACCTCAGCGCCCAGGTGAAACGCCGCGACCGACGGCGGAATCCGCGGCTCAAACCTGTCCAGGCCCGCCGGCCCCAGGACGTAGCGTTCCGAATTTGGCACCAGGTTGCCGGCGGGGAGGTAGTCTTTCAAGGTCGGCAGCGGCGCCTGGCTCACGTCCCGCAACGACTCGAGAAACGGCTGCAAGTCTGCCGCCTCCGGCTTCCATCGCGTGAATCGGAGCAGGCAGTTGTGATACACCAGCAGCGTGCCGTTGCCGGTTTCCGCCGACAGGGGGGCAAGCTTGGAAGGGCGGCTGCCGGCAGGCCGCTGCCACTCGAAGGCGGCCATGGCGCCGGTCGAGTCGTTGAGGCGGAAGGCCTCCACCTGGAACGGGTTGGCGCATCCGCTGTACTCGGCCAGCTCGGCCTGCTGAAGCCCGTACTCGTCCCATAGCGCGCGGTCGGCCAGCGCCGCGGGCTTCGAGGCGCGCTTCACGCACCCGCCCAACTGGTCCGGCCACACGGACGTCCACGCCGGCAAGCCCGAGACCAGCACCGCCCACCCGAGAAGCGCCGAAGGCGTGCTCATGACGACGCTCCGCAGCATCTCTTGTACTTCTTCCCGCTCCCGCAGGGGCACGGCTCGTTGCGGCCGACCTTGGCGCCCTTGACCACGGTCTTGCTCGAGGAGGCGGAGGAATCGCCTCCCACGAACTGGAGTTGGGCCAGCTCCTTCTCCTTCTTCCGTTGAATGTTCCGCGTGAAGTCCTCGATGGTGGCTTGGGCCGCGGCCCGTTGCTGCTGCGCTGCCGCCGCCACGGCCTCGGCTTCCGGCTCCTCCTCGACCTCGGACTCCTCCTCGGCGAACGGCAGCGGCGGCGGTCCCCCCTCACTCGTCTGGAGGAAGAACAAGTACCGCACCACTTCGTCCTCGATCCGGTCCACCAGCTCCTGAAACAGTTGGAAGGATTCTTTCTTGTACTCGACCAGCGGGTCCTTCTGGCCGTAGCCGCGCAGCCCGATTCCCTCCTTGAGGTAGTCCATCGAAAGCAGGTGGTCTTTCCACTGGGTGTCGATGACGTGCAGCATGATCAGGCGCTCGGTCTCGCGCATGATCTCCGCCGAGACCCGCTCTTCCTTCTGCCGGTACTTCTCGGAGAGTTGCTCGAAGACCGTCTCTTCGATGTCCTCGCGGCTAAGCTCGGCCAGTTCGGCCGTGTTGGTCTTGACGCCGAGCTGGCTGTTGATATCCGTTTGGAGGCCGGCGAGGTCCCAGGTGCTGTGGTGCGTCTTCCGAGGAAGGCGCAGCTCGAGGTACGAGACCAGGATGCGGCGAACGGTCTCCAGCACCCACTCCCGCTGGTCTTCCCTCTCGAGCAACTGCCGGCGCCAGCGGTAGATGTACTCCCGCTGCTTGTTCATCACGTCGTCGTACTCGAGCAGGTGTTTCCGGGCCGCGAAGTTCTGGGCTTCCACGGCCTTTTGCGCCGCGGCGATGCGCTTGGTGATCAGCCGCGACTCGATGGGCACGTCCTCTTCCATGCCCAGGCGCAGCATGAGGTTCTGGATGCGCTCGCCGCCGAAGATGCGCAGCAGATCGTCCTGAAGCGAGAGGAAAAAGCGGGAGCTGCCGGGATCGCCCTGCCGGCCGGCGCGCCCGCGCAACTGGTTATCGATGCGGCGGGACTCGTGGCGCTCGGTTCCGCAAATGTGCAGCCCGCCCAGAGCCACCACCTCGTCGTGTTCCCGGTCGGTTTCCTCCTTGTAGCGGCGCAAAACGGCGTCCCATTCCTCTTTCGGGACCGCGTCCGGGTCCTTGTTCTGCTTGCGGAAGTACTCCTTGGCCTGGTATTCGGGGTTGCCGCCGAGCAGGATGTCGGTGCCGCGGCCGGCCATGTTGGTGGAGACCGTGACCACGCCCTTGCTCCCGGCCTGGGCCACGATGAAGGCCTCGCGTTCGTGATTCTTGGCGTTCAGGATCTCGTGCTTGACGCCCATGCGGCGCAAGATGCCCGAGAGCTTCTCCGATTTCTCGACCGAGATTGTGCCCACCAGCACCGGCTGGCCGCGCTCCTGGCACGCCTTGATCTCCTTGGCCGCATTGCGGAACTTCTCTTCCTCGGTGCGGTAGACGACATCCCGGTTCTCCAGGCGGATCAGCGGCCGGTTGGTCGGAGCGACCACCACGTCCAGCTTGTAGATCTTGTCGAACTCCGCGGCTTCGGTCTCGGCCGTTCCGGTCATGCCGGCCAGCTTCTTGTACATGCGGAAGTAATTCTGGAAGGTGATGGTGGCCAGCGTCTGGTTCTCGCGCTGGACCTTCACGCCCTCCTTGGCCTCCACCGCCTGGTGCAGCCCGTCGCTCCAGCGGCGCCCGGGCATGAGCCGGCCGGTGAACTCGTCGACGATGATGACCTCGCCCTCTTTGACCAGGTAGTCCTTGTCGCGTTGAAACAGCACGTGGGCCTTGAGCGCCTGCTCGACGTGGTGTTTCCACTCGATGGTCTCCATGTCCCACAGGCTGGCCAGGCCGAGCATCCGGGCGGCCTTGTCGAACCCCTCGTCGGTGAGCGCCGCGGAGCGGCCTTTTTCATCCACCGTATAATCTCCGGTGTAGTATTTCTCCCCGGGCTCCTTGCCCTCGATCACCTCGCCCCGCACCAGCCGGGGAATAATCCGGTTGACCTTGAAGTATTTGTCGGTGGATTCCTCGCTGGGGCCCGAGATGATCAGCGGCGTGCGCGCCTCGTCGATGAGGATCGAGTCCACCTCGTCGACGATGCCGAAGTGGTGCCCGCGCTGGACGCAGTCCTCCACGCGGAACTTCATGTTGTCGCGCAGGTAGTCGAAACCGAACTCGTTGTTCGTCCCGTAAGTGATGTCGCAGCCGTAGGCCTGCTGGCGCTCCCCGTCGTCGAGGTCGTGCACGATGACCCCCACCGGCATGCCCAGAAACCTGTACAGCTTCCCCATCCACTCGGAGTCGCGGCGGGCCAGGTAGTCGTTCACCGTCACCACGTGGGCGCCCTTGCCCTCCAACGCGTTCAGGTAGACCGGAAGCGTGGCGACCAGCGTTTTTCCTTCCCCGGTCTTCATTTCGGCGATTTTCCCACGGTGCAGAACGACGCCCCCGACGAGCTGAACGTCGAAATGGCGCATGTTGAGGACGCGCCGCCCCACCTCGCGCACGACCGCGAACGCCTCCACCAGCAGGTCGTCGAGCGGGGCGCCCTGCGCCAGCCTTTCCTTGAACTCGACGGTCTTGCGGGCAATCTCCTGGTCGGAGAGCCGCTGCATGGCGGGCTCCAGGTCGTTGATGGCGGCGACCAGCGGCTGCATCGCCTTGACCTGCCGCTCGTTCCTGGTGCCGAAGATCTTCGCGAGGATGGCGTCGAACATGATCGGGGCTTGGCTCTATTTTATCAACTAATGCAGGCAGGCTTTCGTGGAGCAGTCAGCGCTGCGGGTCTTGAGTCTGCCATAGCATGCCCAATCCTCGCGGCAGCTTCCGCCGGCCTCCCGACATCCGGAACGTGGCCATGCCCAGCAGCGCCCGATCGGGGATTGTCTCGCTGCGGCCGATTTCGTCTCCGCGCGCGGCGCTCACCAGCCGCTGTAAACCGGGTAACCGTTCGACGGATTTGAGCTGCGCGAAGAACTGCCCCCGTTTTCCTTCGAACTCGAGCTCGGAGAACTCCAATCCGACCAGGATGTGCGCGGCCGGGAGAGTTTCTTTGTCCAGCCGCCGGATGCGCCCTTTGAGTACGGCGCCCTTGGGAACCACCAGGCCGTGTTTCTCCGTGGCCGCCTCCAGCACTCGCGCCGTGATGAGATCGCCGACGGCCGCCTTCGCCAGGTCGATTTCGGTCTCAAGCTGCACGCGCAAACCAAGCCCGGCCGGGATCGAAATCTCAGTGCTGCGGCGCACGGACGTCGAGGTCTCCGGTGCAGGCTCGCCAAAGGTGATGACCGACTCGGCCAAGTACTGCCGGCAGTGACTGAATTCGGTGGCGTTTTGGTGCTGCTCACCGGCGAGGTCGGTGAGGATGAGCTGCGCGCTCTGGGGCAGTAGCACGTCGGAGCTGCCGATGCGCACCTTTCCGTAATCGATGCGGCTGACCACTTCCCGCACCGGCAGATGAGGCGGCAGCCTCTCGGCGTGGATTTCGAGGCGAAGCAGCTCGAGCGACTGCGCATCCGCCCAGAAGGAACCACGGGTCCCCACCTCCGCGGACACGCCGCCCACCCGAATCGTCCAGGAGTCGAAGAGGGACGGAACGCCGAAGTCGTAGCGCAACGCCCGCCGCCCATCCAGGTCCTCTTCACCATGCCAGGTGATGGCAGTGGAACGCGCAAACACCGACCGCAGGTGGAGAGCAAACTCCCCGGTTGTCGCCAAGCCGCTGCCAACGATCTGGCTGGGGAGCTGTTCCTCGAAGCGGTTCGCGCCCGGCAGGGAGAACAGCTCCGTGTCGCCGAGGTGCGCCACTTCCACCCGCACGATGTCCACCCGCTCCTGCAAATGCGCGGCGCGATGGCGCGCAGAGCGCTCGACGGTTGCCAGGCAGGTGTAGTCCGGCAGGTGCGCCAGCTCGCGCTGGACGTTCTGGCGAATGCGGGCGAGTAACACTGCCTCGCGCGGCAAATCGGCGCTCTGCGCCGCCCAGCTTGCTAGCACGCAACAGGCCGCCCCAGCCAGCACCCGGGAGGCCGCGGCAATGTGAGACAAGTTCCGGCACTCCACGCTGCCTCCCCGAGAATCATGGCACAGCCCCCCGAGAGCGTCAACCTCACTTCCTTACGGCCACGTTCCGGGAGCGCGGCCGGCCTCCGAGAGGCGCAGTGGAATCCAAAACGAAAGCACCGCGCCTTGGCCGGGCGAGCTCGCGGCCGTCACCTCGCCGCGCATCAGGTGAACCAGTTCCTGCACCAGCGCCAACCCCAGGCCGAGGCCCGAGTACTTGCGCGTGAACCCGCTATCGCCCTGGCGAAAAGACTCGAACACGAGCCGCAACTGGTCGGCGGGGATGCCGATGCCGGTATCGCGCAGCGTGACGCTCAGGCGGAAGCGCCCGGGCGACAGGCGGGCCCAGGCAGCCGTCAGCTCGATTTCACCCTCCAGAGTGAACTTGATCGCGTTGGTGAGCAATTGCTTGAGGATCTGGCGTAAACGCACCGCGTCTCCCACCACCAGGCCAGGCAGTGGCTGCTCCAAAGTCATGAACAACCGGACGCCCCGGTCCTGAGCTCTCGGCCCCAGATCGGCCACCACCGACTGGAGCGCCTCCAGAAGATCGAAGTCCGATTCTTCAAGCTGCAGGTGGCCGGCCACCAGCGTCGAGAATTCCAGCAGGGAGCTGAGCTGCTCCAACGTCTCTTCGGCGCACATCCGGACCGCCAGGACGTAGTCCCTCTGCTGTTCCTCGAGCGCGGTTTCCAGCAGCAGGTCGGCCATACCCACGATGCCCGTGAGCGGGGTCCGGATCTCGTGGGTGACGCCCGCCAGAAACTCGGATTTCAAACGCCGGAACTCCTCCGGCTCCAGCCTCTGCGTCTCGGGATGGCGGTCTCCGGCACTCATACCCAGTCACAGCATCGGCAGCCCAGGGGGACAGCTTTAGCCGTGGCCCCCGCGCCGGCTGTCCTACAATGGAACAAGCTGGCTTCCCATGCATCGACTGTTCCGCCTGCTGCCCTTGGGACTGCTGTTACTCGGCCCGGGATACGGCCGCCAGGTTCAGGGCCTCTGCGGCGCCTATCGGGACAGGTTCCAGGAAGACCTCCAGCTTCACCGGAAGGTTTTGAGGCTGCGCCGGGACCTCCTGCTTCGGGCGCAGTCGGCTCAGAGCACCCCGCGGCCGGATGCCGGCGATATCGCCGTCATCGAGGATGCCGACGGCGTGGTCGCCCGCCGCGACGATTTCAACCTCGACCGCCAGACGCTGACCTTCACGCCTTCCGACGCCCTGGCCACCCGCTACAGGGTGGCCGTCGGGGGGGCCTCCTACGACGCCGCCGCGGCCACCTCGGGCGCCCTGATCGCCGCTTTCGGCGACGACGATACCCGCCAGTTCGCGCTTCCCTTCTCCTTCCCGTTCTTCGGCGCCGCCTACCCGCGGATCTTCGTGAATTCGGACGGCAACCTGACCTTTGTTTCCGCGGACAGCGCCTCCATCGAGCGGTCGCTGGGCCGCTTGACCGCCGGGCCGCCGCGCATCGCGCCGCTGTTCGAGGATCTCGACCCGAGCCGTTCTCTCAACGGCGTCACCGTCCTTTCCGATGCCAGCCGGTTCGTAGTGAGCTGGGTTTCGGTGCCCGAGTACTCTCAATGGGGCACCGGCGTGCCCCAGACCTTTCAGGTCCGGCTGTATCCGAACGGCCGGATCGAGTTCGCCTACGCTGGTGTGCTGACCACTGCCGCGGTAGTGGGGATCGCGCCGGGCGGATTGCAGGGATCCACCTCGGTGGTCTCCTTCCTCGACTCTGCCACCCAGCAGGAGGAGTTCTCGGCGGCGGTCGCCGAACGCTTCGGCACGGATCTCGAACTGGACCTCCTGACAGCCATCCAGAAGTTTTACGAAAACCACGAGGATTCCTACGACTACCTGGTGGTTTTCAACAACCTGGGTATTCCCGACAGCCCCTCTTCGCTGGCCTCGGAGCGCACGGTGCGCACGCACTGGACCGGGAACGGCGATCAGCCAGTGGACCTCGGCGCCTGGTTTGGCTCGGCGAGCCGCCTCGAATCGGTGATCAACATGGGACCGCTGAGCCAGTATCCCAGCGACCTCAACGCTCCCATGCCGCAGCGGCCCGAGGACACCTCGATCACCATCCTGGCGCACGAGGCGGGGCACCTGTTCCTGGCCTACGCCAGCATCCCGAACCCAATCGCGCCCGATAGCCCGCCCATGCTGGGAGGACAGAACGCGCACTGGAGTTTCAACTTCAACTCGGATGCGTCGCTGCTCGAGGGCAACCGTATCCAGGATAACGGCGCGGGCGCCTCTCCCCGCTTCCTGACCACCGGCTCGGCTCAGCACTACTCGCCGCTGGACCAGTACCTGATGGGCTTCCGCGCGGCCGAGGACGTCCCGCCTTTCCACCAGTTGTTCTTCGTCCCCAACTCCCCCTACCCCAGGACCAGACTTCCGCAGACCGGGGTGAGCTTCAACGGCGACCGGCGCGACGTCCCCATCGCCGAGCTGATCGCGGCGGTCGGACGGCGCACGCCGGACTATACCCTGGCCCAGCGGCGCTTCCGCGTCGGGTTCATGCTGGTGCTTTCGCAAGGCGCGCAGCCCTCGGACGCGGAGTTGGCCAAACTGAACCGCTTCCGCACGATATTCGAGGCCTACTACCAGAAAGCCACGGCCTGCGACAACTGCCAGTTCCCCTCCTTGCCGCCGAGTGTCGATACGACCCTGCGGCGCGCGCTTCGGCTTTCCATCTTTCCGATGGCGGGCGTCCTCCGGAACGGTTCGATTCCGGTGACCGTCTCGGTGCTGACTGCGCCGCAGGCCGACCTTGGCATCAGCCTGAGCGCGCTGAATGGCCTGGTGAGCGGTCCGCCCTCGGTGGTGATCCCGGCCGGAGCGACCAGCGCTTCGTTCAACCTGACGGGAGTGAGGCCGGGGGTCGAGGACCTGGTGGCGACGCCGGCCGACGTATCTTACGAGACCGTCTACACGCGCCTGCAAGTGGCCGGTGGCGCGGCCGGTCTGCTGTTGACGCTGGTCTCGGGCGGCAATCAGGTGGCATCGCCGGGAGTGCCCTTGGCGCAGCCGGTGGTCTTTCGAGTGACCGATATCAACAACGTTTCCTACCTGGGCGTGCCGGTGCAGGTCTCTGTGACTGGCGGGGGTTCGGTGACTCCGTCCGCGGCCGCCACGGACTCCACCGGCTCGGTCAGCTTCCAGTGGACGCCGGGGTCCGATCCGCCCAACCATCTCACGGCGACCATCGACGGCGGACCCAGCCTGACGGTTGCGGCGCTGGGCCGCCCCGCATTCACCCAGGCGGGCGTAGTCAATGCTGCTTCCTATTCTCACGACATCGGCGCCGGTTCGATCGTCGCGCTGTTCGGAGCGAACCTCTGGGCCGGAATCGACGCGGATGCCCCGGGGCTGCCCTGGCCTACCCAGTTGGCCGGCGTCCAGGTGCTGTTGAACGGCCAGCCGGTTCAGTTGACGGCGGTCCGCGAGGGGCAGATCAATTTCGTGGTTCCTTCCGGCCTGGCTCCGGGAACGGCCACGGTGACGGTTTCAAACGGCGCGGGCGACTCCGCGCCGCTCGAGGTTCCGATTGCCGCCGTGGCGCCCGCGATCTTTATGGACCCGGCCACGAATTTCGGGGCCATTCAGGTGGCGTGGTCCGGACAATGGACCAATGTGCACCCGGCCAAGCCCGGCGACTACGTGGAAATCTACGCGACAGGACTCGGGCCAGTCCATCTTTCTTCCGCGGGGCTCGAGGAAACCGACCAGCCCGCCGAGGTGTTCCTCGGCTCCCAGCAGATCGTGGACGTGCCCTATAGCGGCCTGGTGCCCGGCTACGTCGGCCTATACCAGATCAACGCCCGCATTCCCGCCGGCGCCCCGGCCGGCGTCGGGACGCTATCCCTCGAAATCGGCGGCCAGCGCAGCAACGTAGTGAACATCAGGGTGCAGTGACTGCGCCACAGACCCCTACAGCCCGCCCTTACTTGACCTGAAACACCGTGTTGGGTGTGCCCGCTATGGAGCTGTACTTGTTCACGTAATAGATCTGGATCTGATTCGGACCGGATGCGAGTTGGTTACCGTTCGGCAGGACCTGCGGCACCTTGACGTTGATCTGCCACACTCCGACCAGAAACGGCGCGAGCCCCGTGAACTGCACCACGGAGCTGTCGAGCCTCTGCCCGCCCATGTAAACGATCAGGACCCGGTTAGGGTCTGTGTGTTCGCCGCTGCTCGCCGCGCCATCCGCGGGCATCCCGTCCAACAAACCCTGGCCCAAAGCGTACAGCGTGATCACCTCGCCCCGATTCGCCGGCCTGACGCCGCCGGGGCAATACGTCGGGTCGGCGGTGGTACCCGCCACTCCGTTGCAGCTCGCGGGATTGTCCCCAAACTGCTGGGCGACCACCTGTCTTCCCCCCACCACTCCGGCGGGAAAACCGGGGTTTGTGAGCAGCGCCGGCGCCACCTCACCCATGTTCACCTGCGGCGCTCCCGTGGCCGTGGCCAGAATCTGCCCCGTGGACGCCTGCATGAGCACGGCAGTCACCGGAGCGGACGTGTTGGTGTCCTTTGGCACCTGGAAGTTGACCTGGGACGAAGACACGTGCAGAAGCGGCGCGGGAGTGCCATTGATGAGCAGTTGGATATCACCCAGGGTAGTACTCAACGGCACGCTGGGGGCGTGGGTCGTAGTCATGGTCCCGAAACTCCCCGCGGGTGAGAACGGCCATGCGGTGGCCAGCGAGCCGGGCGCGCAGCAGGGCTGCGTGTAAGTGGCGTAAGTATTGGCGTCCGGCAGGAAGTTTCCCGAGCTGGTGAGCCACAGCGGCGGGAAGTAGAACGCGACGCGGTTGGTGCCCTCCGCCACCAGCAGGTTCCCAGACCCATCCAGCGCCAAGGCTGTGGGCCACATGGGATAAGCGGTCACCGTGGAGTAAGCGAACACATAGTCGGCCACCCCGGTCAGCGACGTCATGATGAATTCCGGATACCGCAGAATCCGCCCCGCCTGGCTCGTGCCCAACAGCTCCGCCACCCAGATCTCCCCGTTCGCTGGATTCACCACCACGCCCACCGGGCTCCTCAGAGACGTGGTCCCGGTCGAGTAAACGATCGACAACGACGGAGGAGAGCCGCCATGAGGTCCGTAGCTGGCGGCTCCGTCGTACACCAGAATGCGGTTGTTCCCGAGGTCGGCGATATACAGGCGTCCGCTGGTATCGGTGGAGATCCCCCTGGGGCTCACCATCTTATCGGCAGCCCCCAGCACCCGAGTCGAGGTGAAGAGATCGGATTGCCCGAACACACCCCCGGCCGCCTGGCCGTTGCTGAAGTCCCCGCCCTGGGGCTTCTTGAACAGGAGCACCCGGTCGTGGCTCATGTCGGAAACCAGGAGGTGGCCTTCCAGCCGAATAAACGCCAGGCCGTAAGGTAAGTACATGTTGCTGTCGCTGACGCTGGAGTCCCTGGCGCTGGTGAAGTCGTTCTTGCCCAGCACCAGGTTGGCGGTCTGCGAAAACGCACTGGGCTGATCGAACGGTTTGGGGAAACGCAGCACCCTGCCGTTGCCCCGGTCGGCCACGTATAGATTGCCGCTGGCGTCGACCGCCAGTCCCGCGGGCAGATACAGCCCTGCATTGGTGGGCTTATTCGCGTCGTTGACCGGCCCGTTGATGCCGGAGCTGAACACATCGGGCTGTCCGATCACCAGGTCGGCCGTGTCGCCGGGACGCACATTCCGGGCGTCGCGGTATCCCAGCACGCGGTTGTTATAAGTGTCGGAGATGTACAGGCGGGCTGGATTGGACGTGGCGTCCACCACCACGCCGCCGCTGTCGGAGACAATGGGCCCGGAGCTGCCAAAGAGGTAGTGGAAGCCGGTGGACAGGTACAGTTCCCGTCCTTCGATCCAGTTGGGAGCGGAGTGGCCGAAATCCCGCTGGCCCAGGACGCGGGTTGCGGCTGCCTGCCCGTGGGGCCACACCACCACGCGGTTGTTCGAGGAGTCCGCTACGAACAGCTCGCTGCCCGAATATGCCGCCTGGGTTGGTCCGGAAAGTCCGTTGGCGGCCGCGCTGGCAACGCTGGTGGAAAAATCCACCTGGCCGATGGCGCTTGTGGCCGCGGGCGAGGAGCCGCCGGTGGAGGAAGACCCGATCCAGTCGTCCAGCGCAGAGAAGACCGTGATGCGGTTGTAGTACGCATCGATCACCCCCAGATCGCCTCCGATCATCACCAGCCCCATCGGCGTGCCGAACTGCGTCGCGTTGGGCACCGCCGGCGGCTGCTGTCCCGCCGGCACGACGACCAACCCCAGCATCTTCAACGCCGAGGTCCCGACAGGCATCGGACTGGAGGGGAAAATCAGCACCCGGCCGAGAGCATCGGAGACGAAGATGTGCCCGGCCGCATCCATCGTCAATCCAAAGGGATACTGGAGGCCGGTAAGGTTCGTGAACACCGTCGTTGCAACTTTGCTGGTCAGATTCTGCTGGCCCAGCACGATATCGGCGGTCGCCTGCGCCTTGCCGTCGGAACCCTTGGGGAAGCGCAGCACGCGATGGTTTCCGGTGTCGGCGAACCACAGGTTCCCGCTCCCGTCGAAAGCCAGGGCTTGAGAGACCGGAGAGCCCAAGTACATCGGGGAAATGCCGTCGGCGGACGGAGTCGAGCTGCTGTGATTGGCGCTGTAAGCGGAGAAGTCCTGGAGGCCGGTGGAGTCCGGCTGGCACACCCGGCCCGGCTGGCAGGGCTGGCCGATCAGAACGTCGGGGTGCATCCCATCGTTGGCCGCCGCGAAGGGCTGTGGATAGCGCAGGATGCGGTTGTCGCCCGCGTCCACCACGTACAGGTTCCCTTGTCCGTCCACGGCCAATGCGGTGGGCCAATGCAGGCCGCGGTTCTGTGAGGAGCTGCAGCAGGGAGCTTGCGGGTTGGTGGTGACCATGTCGCGCTGGCCCACCACGACGTCCGCCGGGGCGCCATTGGCGAAGCTCGCGGCGCTGCGCCATCCCAGTACCCGGTTGTTCAACGTGTCGCTCACGTACAGAGCCGGCGACGCCGACGACTTGTCCAGCGCCACGGCGCCCGGCGACCACAACCCCTTCCCGTCAACCACGTTGGGGCTGGCGGCGTAGTAGGTGTATTGCACCGAGTCCAGGGAAAGCTGTCCCACGATTCGCGGCGGGTTGGCGTAGGGGCCGAATGCCGTTGCGACCTGCGGTTGTGCGTGGAGCAGGGCAACCGGCACGGGAAAGATGGCAAAGCACAATGTCAAAACTCTCGTTAGACGCATAGGATCTCTCGGAATCGGGACGCGGGAACGGCCTGGATCGAAGATAACACAACGACATTTCAGTGTACAACCGACCCGAGCCCCACATGTTATCCTGAACCATTGAATCCCCATCTTCCAACACCCCACAAGCCCCGAGTCTGCGCGGTCAATTACCTTAATACCGTTCCTCTGGTCTGGGGCATGCTGCACGGAGCCCAGCGGGGCCGCTTCGATCTCGAGTTCTGCCTTCCCTCGGAATGCGCGGACCGGCTGGCCTGCGGCGCGGCCGACATCGGCATCGTGCCCTCGATCGAATTGGAGCGACAAGGGCTGGAACTGATCCCCGGGGCGGGCATTGCCTGCCGCGGAGCGGTGCGCAGCATCCTGCTGTTCACCAAGGGGAGTTCGGAGAAGATCCGGACGCTGGCGGCGGATTCCAGTTCGCGCACCTCGGTCGAGCTGGCGCGGATCGTGCTGGCGCGTCGGTATGGGGCCGTCCCGAGCGTGGATTCGTTCCCGCCGGATCTGCCCTCGATGCTCCAGGCCGCCGACGCGGCGCTGCTGATCGGCGATCCGGCCCTGCGCGCGGGCGCCGCCCACCTGCCGTACACGGTCCTCGACCTGGGCGAGGAGTGGATGGAGATGACCGGGCTGCCCATGGTGTTCGCCGTTTGGGGCTGCCGCAAGGAAGCGGCGTCAGCGGACCTGGCGCCCTCCTTCGCCGACTCCTGCCGCTTTGGGCGCCGGCATCTGGAGCAGATCGCGCGCCGCGAGGGGCCGCCGCGCCAGTTGAGCGAGGCGCTGGCCCTCGAGTACCTCAGCCGCCACATCGTCAATGAACTGGGCGAGAATGAATACGAGGGGATGCGCCTGTTCCTTCGTTACGCGCGCGAGCTGGAGCCATGACCCGCCAAGAAGCTTTGGACCTGTTTGGCAGCCCGGACCTCATCGGGATCGGCATGGCCGCCGACGCCCTGCGCCGCAAGCTCCACCCCGAGGGAGTCGTCACCTACATCATCGACCGCAACATCAACTACACCAACTTCTGCACCGAGTACTGCACCTTTTGCGCCTTCTATCGCCCGCTGGGGCACGCCGAGGGGTACGTGCTGCCCAAGGAGGCGATCTTCCGCAAGATCCAGGAGACCATCGATCTGGGCGGCACGGGCGTGCTCATGCAAGGCGGCCTTCACCCCGACCTGAAAATCGATTGGTACGAGGACCTGCTGCGCTCGATCAAACAGCGCTTCCACATTCACCTGCACTGCTTCTCCTCGCCCGAGATCCTCAACATCGCCGAGGTCAGCGGCCTCACACTCCGCGACACCATCATCCGCCTGAGGGACGCCGGCCTGGATTCCATTCCCGGCGGCGGCGCCGAGATCCTCGACGACGCCGTGCGCCGCCGCGTCAGCCGGCTGAAGTGCTCGACTCAGGAATGGGCGGACGTGCATCTGATCGCGCACCGGCTGGGGATGCGGACCACCGCCACCATGATGTTCGGCTGCGGCGAGACCCTCGAGGAGCGCGTGAATCACCTCGAGGTCGTTCGCCGCATCCAGGAGGAGACCGGCGGGTTCACGGCCTTCATCCCGTGGACCTACCAACGCGCCCACACCGCGCTCGCCCATTCGGTCAAGGACGAAGCTACCGCCGTCGAGTACCTGAAGACCCTGGCGATTTCCCGGCTGTACCTCGAAGACATCGAGAACGTGCAGTGCTCCTGGGTGACGCAGGGCCTGAAGACCTGCCAGATCGGGCTGCGCTTCGGCGGCAACGACGTGGGCAGCATCATGATCGAGGAGAACGTCGTCTCGGCCGCCGGAACCCACCACCGCGCCTCGGAAGAAGAGCTGCGGCGCATCATCCGCGACGCCGGCTTCGTGCCCAAGCAGCGCGACACCCTGTACCGGACGCTGTTCCTCAATTGACCCCGAGAATCACCAGTTCAACGCCGCCGGCGACCCCGCGCCCAGGCATCGGCACGCCCAGAATCTCCTGGTACCTCGTGCCGGTGAGGTTCGTGAGCTGGAGGAACGGGCGCAGGCGCCCGCGGGCGTAGGCCAGGCCGGCGTCCCACACGGCGTAGGGATCGCGGGCGCGCCGGTCCAGGGCGCCCAGGCGCGCGCGGGCCACCAGGCCGCCACCCAGCGCGCCCTCCCATGCGACCAGCCCGTTGTGCCGCGGGTAGTTGAACACGTACTTCGAAAAGATCCCCGCGCCCACCTCCTGCGCGCCATGCAACGCCGTGTAGCGGAGGTCCAAGTGCTGCCCGCGCGCCGGCCGCAGTGTCAGTGAGGCCTCCAGGCCGGTGAAATTCAGGCGTTCGAAATTCGCGGCGCGCCAGATGTCGGCCGGCGACCGGCGGATGTAGTCGATCCCGTCGCGCTCGCGGCGCTCAAACACGGTGACGTCGCCGCGGACGCGGCCGCCGGCGTTCCAGTCCAGACCCGCCTCGTAGCTCCAGGCCTTCTCCGGCCGCAAGTCCGGCGAACCCAGGTTGGCGGGATCGTGATAGTAGAGATCGGTGTAGCTGGGCAAACGAAAGGCGTGGCTGGCGCCGGCGCGCAGGCGGACGTGGGAGGAAGCCCAGAGCCCCGCACTCACCGTGGGGCTGAACTGGCGCCCCCCGCCGCTGAAGAATTCCTCGCGGCCGCCCGCCGAGAAGGAAAACCGGCCCAGCGCCCGCACGTCCAGCGCGGCGTAGACAGCGCCCCGGTTGCGCGCGTGATCGCCGAGGTTGGTGCTCTGGATGGCGTCGCGGGTTGCCTCGCCTCCATAGCTGAGCGTGACATTCCGTGCCAGCGGCTCGCGCCGCCTGAGGCTCGCCTGCCCGCTCTCCACCGCGTGACGGTTCGTGTACACCTGCGGGCGGTCCCGGTACAGGACGAACAGGTCCGTCGAGCGCCGCCAGGCGAACGACGCTTCGGTACGGTCGCCCAGTTCCTGCCGCGCCGCCGCGAACCAGGTGCGGGTGCGCTCCCAGGAGTTGAAGTTGCCGTAGAACTGGTCGGCGCCGAACGGCCGGTCGCTGTAAGCCAGAAGCAGGTTGGTCGCGCCCAAGCGGGAGCGCGCGTGCGTGATCGAGGCCAGCGAGAGATTGCGGTAGTCGCGGTCGGGCGCAAAGCCGGAGGAAAAGTCCCGTGAGAAGGAGATCTGCTGGCTGATGCCGCGCCACACCGCTCCGGCCACGCCGCTCTGCTCGTTGACGCCGAAGTTGCCCACCGAGGCGCGCAGGCGAAACTCGGTGGCCTCGGGCGCCCGCGTGATCATGTTCACCACGCCGCCCACCGCGTCCGAGCCGTAGTAGGTCGAGCCCGCGCCCTTCAGCAACTCGACTCGCCCGAGCGCGTACAGCGGAACCGGAACGTCGAGGTTGTGGTGGCCGGTCTGCGCATCGTTCAGGCGTAAGCCGTCGACCAGCACCAGCGTCTGGCCGAAGCTCCCTCCCCGAATCGAGAGATCGGAATCGACCCCGTTGGGCGCGCGCGCTTGCAGGTCGAGCGACGGATCCAGCCGCAGGAAATCGGCCACCGACCCCGCCAGCAACCGTTGCTCCGGGCCAACCGGCAATGCGCGCACAGCGCGGTCCGCCTCATCCAGCGGCACCGGCTCGTAAGTGCCCGTCACCACCACCACGTCGCGCCGCGCCGGAAGCGGCTCGTCCGCGGACGCGCACACCGCCAGCACCATGAGCCAGAAAAGCACGTCCCCCCATGGTAGCAGCGCCCCTCCAGTTCACAGCGGGCCGCTTTCGGGGACGCCGGCTGGAGGGCCAATGGGCGCCGGGACCGCCATATATATGTTATGCTGCTGCCATGTGGCGGACCACCATCTTTCTGCCCGATGAGGTGCACGAGCAGCTCAGGCAGGACGCCTTTCGGGCCAAAACCAGCATGGCGGAACTCATTCGCACCAGGTTGCGGCGTTCGATCGGCCGGCCAGCCCGGCGCGTGGGTGACCACCGACTATGTGCTCGACGAGACCATGACCCGGCTGTTCGCCCTGGCGCCGTTCGCCCAGGCCCGCCGGTTCACGGGAGGGATTTTCGAAGCCTCCCGCCGTGGGCTGGTAGACATCGAACACGTGACCCCGGAGTGGTTCAGTCGCGCTTGGCGCTTGCGGCTGCGCTTTCACGACAAGCCGCGCATTTCGTTTACCGATCTCACAAGCTTCGTGGTGATGCGCGAACTCGGGTTGCGGCACGCGCTAACCGGCCACGCGCATTTCGAGCAAGTGGGTCTGGGATTCTTCAAGCTTCCGGATGCGCGCTAGCGATCAGTAAAGCTTCACCAGGTCCACGCGGCGGTTCTTTGCGCGGCCCTCTTCAGAGCTGTTGTCGGCGACCGGCTTCTTGGAGCCGAAACCGGCGGCGATCAGACGCGAGCGATCGACTCCCTTGCTCGTCAGCCACGCGACGACGGCTTCGGCACGTTGCCGCGAAAGCGGAGTATTGACGGCGTCGGATCCGACATTGTCCGTGTGCCCGGCAACCACGACGGACCACTCGGGCTGCTTTTGGAATAACAGCAGCACCTCGTTCAATACGCTTTCGGAATCCGGCCGGATGGTCGCCTTGCCCGTGTCGAAGTTGATGCCGTAGATGGAAACACGCCCCGTCTGGTTGATCTGCTCGCCCCAGCCATCCGCTGTGGCGGCCTGCATCTGTTGCTCCATCTGCTTCTGCTTGACGGCAGTGACCGTATATCCCGGGCCATCCGAGTATACGGTGACCCACTGCGGGCCTTGCCTGGCAGTGAGGGTGAACCGCACGTTGGCATAATTGTCGGTGTAGAGTACCTGGTAGTTCTTAGCCTTCAGCGCGTTCTCGGCATTCCGGAATATCTGCAGGCCGGATGTGCCCGCGGGACATGCATAGGCCACCCGCTCAAAGGCGCCCTCGACATCCTCAAATTTGTTGGGCTTGCCAATCGGCATCTTGTGAACGTTGTACTCCTTCTGTTCACAACGGAGGATGCTGCAGCCAGGCAGCCGCGATAGGATGGCCGGGTCTTGACAGCCCCTTGCGTCTGGCCTGGGAGCTTGAGCGAATGCGAATGTGCATATGAAGAAAAACACAATCAGACGTCTCATGATGGCTGACAATATACCACGGACGCTCCCTGCGAATCTCCCCAATCACCGCTCACCCGGAAACAATCTACTTCTCGCTCACCGCCCCCAGGCAAAGGTGGCGGCGGTGGACCGCATCTCCTTCGAGATCCGGCCGGGGGAAATGGTCGGCTACATCGGGCCGAACGGCGCCGGCAAGTCCACCACCATCAAGATGCTCGCCGGCATCCTGGTGCCCACCGCGGGGCGGGTGCGGGCCAACGGCTTCGAGCCGTTCCGCGAGCGCATGCGCTGCGACATGGCCGTGGCTGATGATCATCGACCACGGCCGCCTGCTGTTCGACGGCGCGGTCGGCCTCATCTAGCGGCACCGGCTCGTAAGTGCCCGTCACCACCACCGCGTCGCGCCGCGCCGGAAGCGGCTCGTCCGCGGACGCGCACACTGCCAGCAGCATGAGCCAGAACAGCATGTCCTCCCATGGTAACAGCGACCCTACGGTTCACGGCCTTCCGCTATTTCGGGGCCCAGACGCGAAACTCGCCGCCCGAATGCAGCATGGCGAGAAGGTAGAGCATCCCGTCGTAATATCGTCCCTGCCCCGACGGAATCGGGGTCTCCCACAACGCTTTCACAAAATCCTTCGCGCGCGGGTCCGTCGCGGCCAGGCTGGCGACGGCGTTCATTGCCACCAGGCCGGGCGAGTGGTCGGCGCCGAGCGGTTGGCCATCGAGCGTAAACTGATTCCCGTAGGAAGCGATCCCCTTCGACGCAAAGAACGCCTGCAACCGATCGCTCAATTGCCGCTCGCGGGGATCCTTGGCCCACCAGGCCCAGTCGACGGACCAGTTCATGGCCGTGCGCAACGCATCGAAGCGGAAATTGGCGGCCCCCGAATTCCACCGGCGGGCGTAGGGCGTGCCGTCGAAATTGGCGTAGTCGGGCGCCAGCCCGGTCGCCGGATTCGTCGCCTTCTGGAAGAAGTCGCGGCTGGCTTGAGCGGCCTGCGCCCAGAACGGACGGTCGGCGGGCGGCCCCCACTGCGCCCACAGCTCGTAGAAAGCGGGCAGGTGGTAGGAGGGGTCGGTGAAGCCGTTCCGGTCGAGCCCCGGCACAAAACGCACCATCTTGTACTGCTCCTCGAACATGTTGCCGCAGGTATACGGGCCCCGTTTCGTCTTCCCGACGATCACCTCCCGGTGCAGCATGTCGGTCAGCAGCCGGTCGGCCTCGGCCCGATAGTTGTAGATGCCGCTGCCGTTGCCCCACCGTCCCGCCGCGAAGTACAGCGCCATGGTGAAGTACTCTTCGGCGTCGGGAGCGGGCATCTCGTCGTTGGGCGTGCCGTCCACCTTCATGGACCAGGAGAAGAAGCCGCGCGCGGGGTGGCCCGGCTCGTTGCGATACATGTACGTCTTGGCCCAGTTCCAGATCGCGTCGAATTCGGGCCTCTTATCGAGCTGCACCGCGATCATCATGCCGTATGACATCCCCTCGCTGCGCACGTCATTGTGGATCACGTCGACAATATAGGCCAGGTCCCCGTTTGCGTTCCGCCCGGCCGCATAGTAGATCGCCTCGGTCTTCGGATCGCCGTGGAAGAGCTGCTGGAACGCTGCGTTGACCTTCTGTTTCACTTCCTTCTTCGAGAAGCCGGCCTCGACGAACAGATTCCGATAGCGTCCCGTCGCCACCGCTCCTGAACCAGGGCTGACGGCGCCGGAGTGCGGTCTCTGTCCAACGAGTGGAACACAGAAGACCGGGATGAGGAGAACCTGTGCACTCAGTCTCATTCGTTCGAACCCTCCTGACGGCTGCACTTACGATATCATCCACCCCCATCATCTCGCCCACGGCCCGACTGCCCCACTCCCCTCCAGTGCTAGACTGCTCTTCTGATGCCGGGCCACGTCGAAGTGCAGGAGCTGGTGAAGCACTTCCGCACCTTCGAGCGGCGGGAGGGGCTGTGGGGGGCGCTCCAGAACCTGGTGGTGCGCGAGTACAAGACGGTGGCGGCGGTGGACCGCATCTCCTTCGAGATCCGGCCGGGGGAAATGGTCGGCTACATCGGGCCGAACGGCGCCGGCAAGTCCACCACCATCAAGATGCTCGCCGGCATCCTGGTACCCACCGCGGGGCGGGTGCGGTCGAACGGCTTCGAGCC
Source organism: Bryobacteraceae bacterium (assembly GCA_049512775.1). Classification (GTDB taxonomy): domain Bacteria; phylum Acidobacteriota; class Terriglobia; order Bryobacterales; family Bryobacteraceae; genus Fen-330. The sequence continues at coordinate 10,065 of JBEKWU010000029.1, read as the reverse complement.
GTTCCGCGAGCGCTCCCGTTACACCAGGACCATCGGCGCGGTCTTCGGCCAGCGCACCCAGTTGTGGTGGGACATCGCGGTGGTGGAGTCCTTCCGGCTGCTCAAGAAAATCTACGGGGTTTCCGACGCGGACTACGCGGCGCGCATGCGCGAGTTCAATGACGTGCTGGAGATCGAGCGCTATCTGCACACCCCGGTGCGCAAGCTGAGCCTGGGCGAGCGCATGCGCTGCGACATGGCCGCGGCGCTGCTGCACAATCCCCCGCTGCTGTTTCTGGACGAACCCACCATCGGGCTCGACATCGTCGCCAAGGAGAACATCCGGGCGTTCCTCAAGCGCGTGAACCGGCAGTACGGCACCACGGTGCTGCTGACCACGCACGACCTCTCGGACATCGAGGAGCTCTGCCCGCGGCTGATGATCATCGACCACGGCCGCCTGCTGTTCGACGGCGGGCTGGCCGAGCTGAAGCGGCAGCTTTGGCGCGACACCACCGTCAAGTTCGACTTGAAAGATCGCGAGCAGGCGCAGCGCTTCGAGCGGCTCGAGATCCCCGGCATCCGCCGTGAGAAGCTCGGCGACCTTACCTATCTGCTCTCCTTCGGACGCGACGACCGGCCCACCGCTGAGGTGATCCGCCAGGTAGTGAACGCCGTCGAGGTGCTGGACATCGTCATCGAGGAGCAGTCCATCGAAGAGGTGGTCAAGCGGATCTACCTCGGCGGCATGATCCCGGAGGCGCCGCAGTGCAATCCGTAGCCCTGGAATTCGCCCGCATCGGCTTCCTGAACATGCTGGCGTTCCGCCTGCGCTACTACACCGGCGTCATCACCTACTTCATTAACGTCACGGTCTACTACTTCATCTGGCGCGCCATCTACCAGGTGGATCCGGGGTTCGCGAGCTTCAGTTTTCCGCAGATGACCACCTACGTGGCGGTGGGCTGGATCATCCGCTCGATGTACTTCAACAACATCGACTCGGAGATGGCCGAGGACATCCTCGAGGGCAAGATCACCATGGTGATGATCAAGCCGGTGAGCGTGCAGTGGAGCTACATCGCCCGCGCCGTGGGCGAATCGGCCTTCCGGCTGTGCCTGCTCACGACGCCGACGGCGCTGCTCCTGGGGCTGATTTTCCCCGTGCTGGCGCCGGCCAGCGCCGCGCATTTCGCGGCATTCCTGGCATCGGTAGCCGGAAGCGTGCTGCTGGTGGCGGCGCTGAACTTCGCCGTGGGCTGCTGCGCCGTGCGCCTGACCTCGATTCTGGGCTTGCTGCGGGCCAAGTTCTGGGCGCAGGACCTGCTCTCCGGCGTGCTCGTGCCGGTCACGCTGTTCCCAGCCCCGCTGCGCCAGGTTTCGCGCTGGCTGCCGTTCGAGCACATCGGGTTCACGCCGATGGCCATCTACCTGGGCAAGATTTCCTGGAGGCAGACGGCCGAGGCGCTGGCGCTGGAGGCGCTCTGGATCGTCGCGCTGCTCGGTTTCGGGACTTGGTTCTGGCGGGCCATGAGCCGCCGCATCATGGTTCACGGGGGCTGAATGCGCCGCTACTTCTCGCTGTTCGCCCAGTACTTCGTCCAGTACGCCAAGGTGCGCCTCTCCTACCGCGCCGACTTTCTCCTCTCCGTGCTGACCACCGTGCTCGCCACCGCCTGCGGCCTGGCCGTAGTGTTCCTGATCTTCCGCCGCGTGCCGCGAATCAGCGGCTGGAGCTTCACCCAGATCCTGTTCCTCTACGGTTTCTCGCTGCTCCCGCTGTCGTTGTTCAACACCATCAGCGTCAACCTGTACTACTTCAGCGACTCTTACATCATCATGGGCAAGTTCGACCAGGTGCTGCTGCGGCCGGTGAATTCCCTGTTCCAGGTGCTGTCGGAGAAGTTCCGGCTGGAGGCGCTGGGCGACACCATGCTGGGCCTCGTCATCGTCCTGAGCTGCGCCCGTGCGCTCGGCCTGCGGCTGGGCGTCTGGCAGTGGCTGTTCATCGCCCTGGCGACGCTGTGCGGCTGCGCGCTCTACACCGCGGTGTTCCTGATGCTGACCTCGGTCTCGTTCTGGATGGAGGACCGGGTGGGGGTGGTCCCGCCGATCTACAACATGCTGGCGTTCGGCCGCTACCCCCTGGACATCTATGGCCAGTTCATCCGCTTCCTGCTCAGTTGGGTGGTGCCGTTCGGCTTCGCCAGCTTCTACCCCAGCGCGCACCTGCTCGGCAAGGACGCCTACCGCACCTACGCGTGGGTAATGCCGCTGGTGACGGTGGCCTTTGTCGCGGCGGCTCTGGCCGTCTGGCGCCGCGGCGTGCGCAACTATTCCTCTACCGGGTCGTGAGGCTTCGGCTCACCAGAAATGCGTGGCCAACACTTGCGGGGGCCCAGGCGTGCCTCCCACAATCTTGGTTCTTAGCACCACCTGGATGTTCTTCCGGTGCCAATCCTTGGGGGCGCGGCGGAAGGCCTCGCTCAGGTAGGAAGGATTGGTGACGAATTCGCTGGCCGCCAGCGTTCCGTACTCCTCGACCCCTGCCGCGGATACTACCGTCCGTTCCGTTGCGGGGTCCAGCACCCGGGCGATGATCGCGTAGTCTTCCGGTATGTCCCATTGCCGTGGGACGTAGGGGATCGTCCAGCGCGATTCACCGGGATGCTGCCGGTCTCTGACGGTAGTAGTCCGGGCCGCACCGTCGCGTTCGAAGTAGAAACGGAGGCTGCTGGTCAGACGCATGGTCCAGTCGTTGTTGTAGGCGCCGACCAGTATCACGGGACTGCCCCGCAATTCGGCATAGGGGGCGCTGGATCCGCCGCGCAGCCGGTAGGACCTGCCTTTAGAGTGGATCAGCCCAGCCAGATTCACCATCGCCAGCGCGTCTCCCCGGGAGAAGAAGTGCTCCCCTACCATGCCCAGGTCCTGGAGCGTGAGGGTGGTGCTCCCCAACATCTCCGCGCGGCCAGGGCCGTCCGGGACCTCGGCCATCTTGCCATCCAGCTCCGACCTGCGAGACCCCGCGAACTTGTACAGTCTGACCGGTTGTCCTACGCAGATCTGCACAACGCCGTGATCCTGGAGCAGCGGCGCCCAAAACCGATCGAGGTCAGTCTCGGCGGATCGCTGCCAGAGCCAAATGCCGGCCGCAGCCACGACCACTGCCCCGGCAACCAGAGACCACCGTTTTCGCGACGGGGCCTCGGGCCGCTCGGGCGAGGTCTCCGACCGGAACTCAGGCAGGTAGGAGCCGAGCGGCAGGTCTATGCGGACCCCGCCATCGTGCTGCGGTTCCATGTAGTACTGCGCCAGCCGCTTGCGCACTTCGGCTGCGGCGGTACGCACCACCGCATCCTCGTTGGTGTCATAGGCAGGATCCCGCCCGAATACCTCGGCCCCGATGGTCCTTTCTTTCACCCGGTCCGGATGACCTTCGATCACCGCCTCGACGACATAGGCCAGCAACGACTGGCACCGTTTGCTGTTCTTGAAGTGGGCGCTGTTCAGGATGCGGTCCAGTTGGGCGCGCAGCGTAACCGCATCGAGCCCTTCGGGAAGCCGGAACACAGGCTTCACGGGATCCGCTCTTTCGCTGTTTGGACCCTTCCCCGCCATGCTCACCACTCCCGCTGGCCCATTCTAGCACGGTGGCGACGTAGACAACCCCCCACGGCCTTATCGCTCGCCTCTCTCTATCTAACTAAAAACACATAGTTTGTTGGCAAAGCCGGCGTCGAGCACCGTTCTCGACCTGGAAATCGCTCCGGCTTGGGACTAGAGTGTCTCCGATTGAGTGCAGGTGTCTTGCCGGCTGGAGCTCGGAGCCGGATGGAGTCGTGGAGTGCCTTGCGGGGGTCGCACGAGGACGTGAGGTTGGTCGCCCAGTTCGGCGCGAAGTGCTGCTTCCAGTTCCAGTGCGGAGCGCAGAAGGCGACCGGGAACCGATTGGCCTGGCGCAGCTTTTGCGCGGGTCTCGGATTTCTGGCGGATCGCAGATCCGAGCAGACGAACTCGATCTGAAAAGCGGGTTTCTCTTCGGAGAGTAAAGAAGCCCTGGAAAAATTCGATGCTGCGTTCCTTGCCGGCTGTGGTTCATCACCGGCGGCAAACCGTTTCGGTAGCCCGGCCCAAGCCGTTTTACCCTGTGAAACGGACGCGGCTCTCCCGGCCGTACTCCGCCATCCTCGCTAAACGCGGAATCTCGTGTGGATGTGGGCACTTACATGGAATCCGCGAGGTGGCTGGAGAATCGGTCACCGAGATTTTGTTGACTGTATCGCCCTCTCACCGTATACTCCGAAGCACAGTCCGAGGTAGGGGGTTTTAGTCCAAGATGAAGCTCCCGGACTTGTGGGATGTTCCATGAACAGGGGCTCCTATCCGACAAGTGTGGTGCCACTTGAGGCCCTTTGGATGCTTGAACTTGCGAGCCAGCTACGTTTCCGTGAGTGCGCTCGGCATCACGTATCCACGCCCGGCGTCCCCGGCAATGTCGAAGGCGGTGGCTTTTTCGATTCTCTTGGAAGGAACGCCGGATTCTCTCAACCGCCGGCACTCGCTCCAGAGACCAAATCGGTCCGCGCTTTTCTGGACTCGAGGGAAGGCGGGCGTGGCAGAGGTTTCGTCGGCCCGCGCAAGGGCGCACCCCGCCACGGCAGTGGATTGCCGAGGTTGTGGGCAACTCACAATTCATTGATTCAGAACCCTTTATCCGCAGTTGCACTTTTGGGACAGGAATCTGGATTGGAACAGAGGTTAGTTTGTCAAACGTGAATAAGGGAGGATAACCATGCGAGTCTTATGCTGCTTGTTGGCAGCGCTCCTGGCAGTTGCGACTGCGACTGCGCAAGTGGGCGGTAGTGGAACGATTCAAGGAACGGTCACCGATCCTTCGGGAGCCGTCGTGGGCGGTGCTTCGGTCACCGCGGCGAACGTGGAAACGGGAGTTCAGACCAGCCGCAAGACGACCGATGCCGGGTTCTTCGTGCTTACCCCGCTCCAGCCGGGCGAGTACACGGTCACTGTCAAGGCGGAGGGATTTCAAACCCTCACCCAGCAGAACCTGGTCGTAGTCGCCCTCGGAACCGTCGGATTGAATCCGAAGTTGCAGTTGGGAACGTCCAGCCAGTCGATCGTGGTGACGGACGCGCCAGCTCAACTGCATACCGACGATGTGACGCTCGGTGCGACCATGGAGAACGAGCTCTATGCGGCGCTTCCCCTGGCCATGAACGGAGTCCCGAGGGATCCCACGCAGTTTATCGCCCTGGTGCCCGGCGTCAATAACGCCAGCACGCAAGCTGCCGGCCCCACCACGGCTGCCTTCAACGGCGGCCAGACGTATCACAACGAAGTCTATCTCGAAGGGATACCCCTGACCAGCGCCGGAACGCAAGGCGACACCCGCTATCTGGCGTTTGCAGTCTCGGTGGATGCGGTCGACCAGTTCCAGGTCGAGACCAACGGCGCCAAGGCCCAGTACGAAGGGCAGGGTGTCGAGAACTACGTGATGAAGTCGGGAACCAACTCGTTCCATGGCGCGGCCTTCGAGTACTTCCGCAACACGGCCTTGGACGCGCGGGGCTTCTTCCCCAAGGCGAAAGCCATCGATCACCAGAACGAATTCGGCGGCCTCGTCGGCGGCCCCATCAAGAAGAATAAGCTTTTCTTCTTTGCGAACTACGATAAGTATAAGTACAACTCGGGATTGTTGCTCCCCACCCTGCAGTCGATCCCGACGACCCTCGAGCGGAAGGGTGATTTCAGCGAGCTTCCGGCCACGCAGGTAATTTACAATCCCGCGAGCCAGACTTGCGCTGGCTCGGTCTGTACGCGGACGCCGTTCTCCGGAAACATCATCCCCCCCAGCAGCATCTCTCCGATCGCGCAATCGCTGCAGTCCTATCTGCCCGCTCCGACGAACTCGAACATCGTGAACAACTACCTGCCCGACCTGCCGATCATTCTGAACACGTGGACTATGGTCGGCAAGGTGGATGCCAACCTGTCGGACCGGCATCGGATGTTTGGGTTCTTCGCCGGGGGCAATTACGCCACCAACTTCACCGGCAGCCTCACCCAAGGGGGAGCGGCGGGTGTGCTGCCCGAGCCTTACACGCAAGGCCGCATCGTGCAGGAAGCCGTCAAAATGGCGCAGTTGCACGATACCTTCACCATCACGCCCTCCCTGTTGAACCAATTCAGCGCGTCCTTCAACCGCATCTGGATTCCGCTTCAGAACCCCACCGTCGAGGGGGCTTATCCGCAGAAGGCCGGTATCAAGGGCTTGCCTCCTAGCGTGGTCCAGTTGGCTTTCCCGGACATTAATTTCACCGGTAGCAATTCGCCCGGCGGCTGGCAGGGAACCAACGCCCACTTCTACAACGAAGCCGCCAACACGTTCACCGCGCAAGACAATGTGCTGTGGGTCAAGGGCCGCCACAATATGGTCTTCGGTTTCCAGTGGCAGGCGTTGCAGGACAACGAGAACTTCCCGCTGAATGCCGTCTTCAACTTCAACAGCGCCCAGACCCAGGGGTACAATGCCTCGGGATCGCTCCTGACCGCCACCGGCAATGCCTACGCCAGCTACCTGCTCGGCGCCCTGAATGGCAGCACCATCAACCAGAACGCCATCGGCGAAACCGGCGGCCGCTACAAGACTTACGCCCTGTATGTCCAGGACGACTTTAAGGTCAGCCAGCGTCTGACGCTGAACCTCGGCCTCCGCTGGGACCTCCTCAGCCCCTTCACCGAAGTGAACAACCTGATGTCCTTCTTCGACCCGAATCTGGCCAATTCCGCCGCCGGGGGCCATCTGGGCGCGCTCGCGTTTGCCTCCAGCAGCTTCCGCACTCCCGCCGAAGCTCACTACAGGAACTTCGGCCCTCGCCTGGGAGCGGCGTACCGTATCGACGACAAGACCGTCCTGCGGGCGGGCTATTCGATTATGTACGCGCGCGCCCTGGGCGCGCGCGGCATCGGACGCCAGGGACTCAGCCAGCTCGGCTTCAACGCCACGAACAGCTCCGTCAGCCCCGGCAACAACGCTCCGGCATATTACTGGGATAACGGTGTTCCTCCCATCGCCCAGGCGCCGCCGTTCATCGATCCCACTTACGGGACCGGTTACATCACCTCGAATCCCACGGGCGTACAGAACCCCGTCTACGGCGACCCGAAGCTCGGCGGCAAGCCGCCGTACTACTTGAACTGGAACTTCGGGATTCAGCGCTCGCTCACCGCGAACATGACGGTGGGTCTCACTTACAGCGCCAGTCTGGGCAAGTACCTGAACGCCGGGCCGGGCAGCGGTGGCACCTCGTACAACATCGCGCCGCTGAAGTATCTGGCCCTGGGGTCGCTGCTTACGGCCACGGCCAACACCGCCAATATAGCTACGGCGAAAGCCATGTTCCCGGAAATCGCGTTGCCATTCCCCAACTACGTGGGAACCATCGGCCAGATGCTGCGCCCCTTCCCGCAATACGGCACCATTAGCACCCCGATGTTCAGCGTTGGCCAGTCCAACTACCAGGGGCTCCAGGCGACCTTCAATCGCCGGTTCGCCAAGGGCTTCACCTTCGCGGGGGGCTACACGTTCAGCAAACAGATGGACAATATGCTGGCGAGCACCCGGGACCCCTTCGACTATTCCCTGGAAAAATCGCGCGGCGGCATCGACCATAGGCACGTGTTCACGGCCTCGTCCACTTTTCAATTACCTTTCGGCGCCGGGCACACCCTCAACCCGGGCAATCCCGTCGTGCGCGCGGTGATCAGCCGCTGGGCGGTTTCCGGACTCGTCACCTTCGCCACTGGCTCGCCTTTGGCGCTGGTCGGCACAGCTTGTAACGCCGGGGGCATTCTGGGCACCTGCATTCCCAACTACAACCCCGCGTGGACCGGCACGAACGTCCGCATCAACGGCGATTACGGGAACGGCAATCTTATTGGAGGCACGGTAACCCCGTTCTTGGACCGGACCGCGTTCGTCGCCCCCGCGGCATATACCTGGGGCAACTTGCCCAGGACCGGAGTCTACGGCCTCAATGCGCCGTTCAACTCGTCCATCGACCTCAGCGTGCGCCGCGAGTTTGCGATTTACGAAAAGGTCAAGCTCGCCATCCAAGCCGATGCTTTCAACGTGAACAATACGGTCCGCTTCGGAGCGCCTGGACTCAACCCGGATGTTGCCGCCTTCGGTACGATCACTTCGCAGGCCAATCAGCCTCGCAAGCTCCAGCTCAACGCCCGCATTACCTTCTGATTCACTTTGCCGGCCGGGACGGACGCTATTGCGGTCCGTCCCGGCCGGCGCCTCTGCGCCCACCCGCGAGACTTCTCGACCGAACTGGGTTTCAATAGGGGAGAGGGCACTATGTCTCATCGGGGATACAGGATTGCCGTGCTCGCCCTGCTGGCCTGCGGCTTCGCCGCGGCCTCCGAGATCCCCAAGGGCGCGCACGTTTTGCTTCGCATGGTCAACTCCATCAGCACGCGGACTGCCCACGAGGGCGACTACGTGTATCTGGAAACCGTCAGCCCGATCGTGGTCGACGGGCGCATCGTGGTACCGACCGGTTCCTACGTCCAGGGCGTGGTGAGCCACGCACAGCGCAGCGGCCGGGTGCGCGGCCGGGCCGAACTGGGCATCCGGCTGGAAACGCTCACGCTGCGCGAGGGACAGGTGCTGAAGTTCGCGCCGCGGCTCAGTTCGGTGGACTCCAACCAGACCGATCAGAAAGTCGACCGGCGGGAGAACGTGATCCAGCAGGGACCCGAGAAGGGCCGCGACGCCGCGCGCATCGCCATCTTCGCCGGCAGCGGCGCCTCGGTGGGCGGGCTTGCCGACCGGAGCTGGCAGGGCGCCGGGATCGGAGGGGGAGCGGGCGCCGCGGTCGGACTGGCCAGCGTCCTGCTGACCCGCGGCCGGGAAGTCGACCTGCGGCGCGGCGCCACGCTGGACGTCACCTTCGACCGCCCGGTCCCCATCGAATAAGTGCGGCGCGCGTCGTCCGCCACACTGGAGTGGATGTCCGAGGTGGCCGAGAACCTGCCCGCCGCGCCGCTGACTCTCGACGGCGCCAGCGTCCTGCACCAGATGTTTCGGATCCGCTGACCGGACTGGAAGGCGATCGATCAGCCGCAGCGGGCGGCGGTCGCCGCCGAGGCGGCCCGCGCACTCGAGGCCATGGAGCGGGAACAAGACGGCCCCTCCGCCCTCTATTCCCTGGTCGGACACAAGGGCGACCTGCTGTGGCTGCACTTCCGCAAGTCCGTCGACGAGCTGAACCGGGCCGAACTGTGCCTGGCGCGGCTTCGGCTGGCGGATTTCCTCGAGCCTGCAACCTCCTACCTCTCGGTGGTTGAGCTCGGATTGTACGACTCGAGCATCAAGCTCTACCGGACGCTGGCGCAACGCGGCATTGAGCCGCACTCTCCGGAATGGAACGCCGAGGTGGAATCGCTCCTGGCGATGCAGCGGAAAACGATGCAGCCACGGCTCTATCCGAAGATTCCGCCGCAGCGCTATCTCTGCTTCTACCCCATGGACCGCAGGCGCGGCGAGCGGAAGAACTTTTATACCCTGCCGATCGCCGGCCGCGGGCGCATGATGCGCGAGCACGGGCTGCTCGGGCGGCGCTACTCGGATCGGGTGCGGCAGATCGTCAGCGGGTCAATCGGCTTCGACGACTGGGAGTGGGGCGTAGACCTGTTCGCGGACCATCCGCTCGACTTCAAGAAGCTGATCTACGAGATGCGCTTCGACGAGGTCAGCGCCGTCTATACGCTGTTCGGCCCCTTCTACCTCGGCCTTCGCGTAGCGGCGGCGCAGCTCGGCGCCCTGCTCGAGGGGGAGCTGCCGTAACAGGCCTGTGGCTCGTGGCCTGTGGGTCCGAATGGGCGTTCACCCGCTTCGCCCCGGGTGCGATAGCCGATGCCCCGCTGCGGGATCTTGTCAAGCCGGCGACATCCTTGACACTTTAGTCCAGTGACATCCTTTACACAATTTAGGACCCGATAGGTTGAATCCCACGGCCAGGCAACGCCTGGCCGCATGCGTTTCCGTTTGCCCCC
>JBEKWU010000028.1:0-63615 GCA_049512775.1 Bryobacteraceae bacterium | reverse complement strand
ATGGTGATGCCGGGCGACAACGTGAACCTGGAAGTGGAGCTGATCACGCCGGTGGCCATGGACAAGGGCCTCAGGTTCGCCATCCGCGAGGGCGGCCGCACCGTGGGCGCCGGCACGGTAACGGAGATTATCGAGTAAAGGATGGCCTGTGGCTTGTGGCAAGTAGCCTGTTGATCCCGCGACGGCGCACCGGCTGGCGCCCCCGAGGCGAAGCCGGGATGCGGCTGACGGGACCCACAGGCCACAAGCTACAAGCCACAAGCGAGATTTCATTATGCTGAGAGAGCGCATTCGGATTCGATTGAAGTCATACGATCACCGGATCCTGGATCAGTCGACGCACGAGATCGTCGAGACGGCCAAGAAGACCGGAGCCCAGGTGGCGGGACCGATTCCGCTGCCGACCGTGAAGAACCGTTGGACTGTCAACCGCTCCCCGCACGTGGACAAGAAGTCGCGGGAGCAGTTCGAGATCCGGACTCACAAGCGGCTCCTGGACATCCTGGAACCCACCCAGGACACCGTGGATGCGCTCATGAAGCTGGACTTGCCGGCGGGCGTGGACGTCGAGATCAAGGCGTTCGGGAAGGACCGGAAATGAATTGACGATTGACGATTTTTTCATTGACGATTGAGTCAGCGGTCTCCGAGGGGTTGTCAATCGGCAATGATGCAATGAAGCAATCGTCAATCTCCAAGAGGTTTTTATGACCCCAGGGATTCTTGGCAGAAAGATCGGGATGACGCAGGTGTTCCGCGCCGACGGGCAGGTAGTGCCCGTCACCTTGCTCAAGGCGGGGCCTTGCGTGGTGGTGCAGAGGAAGACGCCGCTCACCGACGGCTACAACGCGGTGCAGCTTGGGTTGATGGAGTTCGTCAAGCCGGCGCGCATCAACAAGCCACGGACCGGGCACCTCAAGAAGGCCAACGTCGAGGGTGTGAAGTTCCTCAACGAGCTGAAACTGCGGCCGGGCGACGACGACTTCAAGCCGGGCGACCAGGTGCTGGTGGACCAATTCAAGCCCGCCGAGAAGGTGGACGTCATCGGCATCAGCAAAGGGCGGGGGTTCGCCGGCGTGGTGCGGCGGCATCACTTCCGCGGCGGCGACGCGTCGCACGGGTCGATGTTCCACCGGGCGCCGGGCTCGATCGGAGCTTCGAGCTATCCTTCGCGGGTGTGGCCGGGGACCAGGATGCCGGGGCACATGGGTACGCAGCGGGTGACCGTGCGGAACCTGGAGATCATCGACGTGAATGCCGAAGACAACGTGCTGGTGGTGAAGGGCGCGGTGCCCGGGCCCAACGGCGGCTACGTCGTGGTGCGGCGGACCAAGAGGTGAAGACCATGCCAATCGTGGACGTTGTCGACTGGAATAACGAAAAGGTCGGGGAGCTGGAGTTGGCCGAGGAAGTGTTCGCGGCGGAGATCAACGAGGCGCTGATCTACGAGGCCGTGCGGCACCATCTGGCCGGCCGGCGGAGCGGGACGGCCAAGACCAAGACGCGGCACGAGGTGTCGGGCTCGGGAAAGAAGCTGTGGAAGCAGAAGGGCACCGGCCGGGCGCGCATGGGCTCGATTCGCTCGCCGATCTGGCGGCACGGCGGAACGGCGCACGGACCGGTCCCGCAGGACTACAGCTACCGGCTGCCGCGGAAGATGCAGTTGGGGGCGCTGCGCTCGGCGCTTACGGCCAAGTTGCGGGACGGCGAGCTGAAGGTGGTGCAGTCCTTCGCGCTGGCGGACCACAAGACCAAGACCGTGCGGGCGGCGCTGGACAAGCTGGAAGCGGGCGTGAAGAAGGTGCTGCTGGTGGACAACGAGCAGAACCGGAACCTCGAGTTGGGCGCGCGGAACCTGGAGGGAGTGACGCTGGTCGCCAGCCGCGAGGTGACCACCTACGATCTGCTGGGCCACCAGCACGTGCTTCTCTCCGAGGCCGCGGCCCGGAAGTTGTCGGAGGCGTTGCGATGAAACTGCAAGAGGTGATCCGGCGGCCGGTGGTAACCGAAAAGGCCGTGGCGAAGAAGGAAGGCGAGCGGACGCTCTGCTTCGAGGTGGCGGCGGGCGCCAACAAGGTGCAGATTCGCGCCGCCGTCGAGCGGATCTTCAAAGTGAAGGTGGCCAGCGTGCGCACCTCGAATAATGTTGGCAAAGAGCGCCGGCGGGGCCGCTTCAGCGGGTTCCGCTCGGACTGGAAGAAAGCCTACGTCAAATTGAAGGTCGGCCAGAAAGTGCCGGAATACGCGGAGATCTGAGATGCCGATTAAGAGCTATCGTCCCACGACTTCCACGCGGCGGTTCCAGACCGTGGTTTCCCGCGAGGAGATCACCAAGCAGAAGCCGGAGAAGTCGCTGGTGACGGGCAAGAAGCGCAGCGGCGGGCGGAACAGCCGGGGCGAAATCACCGTCTGGTGGCGGGGCGGCGGCGCGAAGAGAGCCTATCGCATCGTCGATTTCAAGCGGGACAAGAGCGGCGTGCCGGCGAAGGTGGCGGCGATCCAGTACGATCCGAACCGCTCGGCGCGGCTGGCGCTGCTGAATTACGCCGACGGCGAAAAGCGCTACATTCTGCACCCGGCGGGGCTGGAGGTGGGGCGGACGGTGATGTCCGGCCCGGAGGCCGACATCCTGGTGGGCAACGCGCTGCTGCTGAAGAACATTCCGGCGGGCAGCCTGGTGCACAACATCGAGCTAAGGCCGGGCAAGGGCGGGCAGATGGCGCGCTCAGCGGGCTCCTCGGCGCAACTGGTTTCGAAAGAAGGCGGCTACGCGCTGCTGAAGCTGCCCTCGGGCGAGATCCGGCGGGTGCTGGCGGAGTGCATGGCGACCATCGGGCAGGTGGGCAACGTGGACCACGAAAGCGTGTCGCTGGGCAAGGCGGGGCGCAAGCGGTGGCTGGGCAGGAAACCGCACAATCGCGGCGTGTCGATGAACCCGGTGGACCATCCGCACGGCGGCGGCGAGGGCAAGACCAGCGGCGGGCGGCACCCGGTGACCCCGTGGGGCCAGCCGACCCGCGGCTTCAAGACGCGCAACAACAAGCGGACCGCGCAGTGGATCGTGAGCCGCAGAGGAAAGAAGTGAGCTGAGGGTTCTATGGGTCGATCGATCAAGAAAGGGCCGTTCACCGATACTCACCTGGTGGTGAAGGTGCAGACGGCGACCGCCAAGAGCGAGAAGAAAGTGATCCGGACCTGGTCGCGCCGTTCGACCGTCCTGCCGGAGTTCGTCGGGCAGACCATCGCGGTGCACAACGGGAAGAAGTTCATCCCGGTGTACGTGACCGAGAACATGGTGGGACACAAGCTGGGCGAGTTCTCGCCGACCCGCACTTTCCGGGGGCACTCGGGCAAGGCGGCGACGGAGAAGACGGCAAAACCGGCGTAGAGGCGATCATGGAAGCAAGAGCAGAAGCGAGATACGTTCGGGTTTCGGCGCAGAAGGCGCGGCTGGTGGTGGACCTGATCCGCGGGCGGAACGCGGGTCAGGCGATCAACATCCTGCGGGCCACCAACAAGCGGATTGCACCGGCGGTGGAGAAGGTGCTGCGCTCGGCGATCGCCAACGCGGAGAATCGCTCCGCCGACGTCGATGTGGACAAACTGGTGGTCTCGGAAGCCTACGTGAACGAGGGACCGCGGATGAAGCGCGTCCGGCCGGCGCCGATGGGGCGGGCCTACCGCTATCAGCGGCGCATGGCGCACATCGCCATCACGGTATCCGAAAGCTGAGGGAGCCATGGGACAGAAAGTTCATCCATACGGATTTCGGCTGGGAGTCACCAAGACCTGGCGGTCGCGCTGGTTCGCCAAGCAGGAATACGCCAAGCTGCTGCTCGAGGACCTGCAGCTCAAAGACGCGCTGCGGAAACGACTGAAGGCGGCGGGGGTCAGCTCGGTGGAAGTGGACCGGCCGGGCAACAAGCTGCGGGTCACCATCCGCACCTCGCGGCCGGGGATCATCATCGGGCGCAAGGGCGCCGAGATCGAGAAGCTGAAGCAGGACCTGGCCAAGCGGACCAAGCGGGACGTGTTCATCGACATCCAGGAAGTGCACAAGCCGGAGCTGGACGCGCAGTTGGTCTCCGAATCGATCGCGCTGCAGTTGGAAAAGCGCGTGGCGTTCCGGAGGGCCATGCGCAAGTCGGTGGATTCGGCGCTGCGGTTCGGGTGCAAGGGGATCAAGGTACGCGTCTCGGGCCGGCTCAACGGGGCGGAGATCGCGCGCAGCGAGTGGTACCTGCAAGGGCGGTTGCCGCTGCACACCCTGAGGGCCGACATCGACTACGGGTTCAGCCAGGCGTACACGACGTATGGAGTGATCGGGGTCAAGTGCTGGGTCTACAAGGGCGACCTGCTGGACGGGCAACTGCCCAAGACCGCCGAGCCCGAGCCGCGGAGGCCCGCGCGCGAGCGGCGCGACCGGGACCGGGGCGAGCGCAGAACGCCTGCGCCGCCGGCGCCCGCGCCGGCCGGACCCGCCGTGCAGGCCGCGCCGCCGGAGTTGGCGCAGCCGGCGCGCTCATCCGCGCCGATCCTGCCGCCGCTGGCTCCGCCGCAGCCAGCCTGGAAGCACGAGCTGAAGCAGGAGGGCGGCGCCGGGACGCCGGAGAAGACGGAGTAGGATAAGGCTCCGCCTTGTCCGGCAGGGACAAGCCTGGAGGCTGATCCTACGGAGGATATTGACGATGTTGATGCCGAAGAAGGTCAAGTACAGGAAGCAGCAGCGCGGGCGCCGCACCGGCAAGGCCTGGAAGGGCGGAACGCTGGCCTTCGGCGACTACGGGTTGAAGGCGATGGAATGCGCCTGGATCACGGACCGGCAGATCGAGGCCGCGCGCGTGGCCATGACGCGGTTCATCAAGCGCGGCGGCAAGGTATGGATCCGCGTCTTCCCCGACAAGCCGATCACCAAGAAGCCGGCCGAGACGCGCATGGGCAAGGGCAAGGGCGCGCCGGAAGGCTGGGTGGCGGTGGTGAAGCCCGGCCGGGTGCTGTTCGAGATGGAAGGCGTCAGCCGGGAAATTGCCGAGCAGGCCATGCAACTGGCGGCGCACAAGCTGCCGATCCCCACCAAGCTGGTGGCGCGGCCCCAAGTGGAGTCCTAGGAGTCGGGCATGAAACCGGAACAGATTCGAGATCTGGATACCACGGAGTTGCAGCGGCAGCTCAAGGAGATGACCGGCCAGTTGTTCCATCTGCGGTTCCAGATGCGGATGGGCCAGATGGACGGGCTGAAGAAGTACCGCGGCCTGCGCAAGGACCGGGCGCGGATCGAGACCATCCTGGGCGAGCGGCAGGCGGCGGAGAGCGGGAAGGGGTAAGCGGAGATGGCACAGGAAAGGGCGAAGGGCCACAAGAACGAGAAGGTGGGCCTGGTGGTGTCCACCAAGATGCAGAAGACCATCGTGGTGGAGGTTTCCCGGCGCGTGCCGCACCCGGTCTACAAGAAGATCGTCAAGCGGCGCAAGAAGTTCTACGCCCACGATGAAGAGGGCGTGGCGCGGGTGGGGGACGTGGTGCGGATCGTGGAATGCCGTCCGCTGAGCCGGCTGAAGCGGTGGCGGCTGGCGGAAGTGATCCGGCGCGCGGCGCTGGTGGGTGTCGAGGACACGGCGACGGTGGAGCCCGAGGCGCCGGTCATATAGGTTGAGTCGAGGAGATTGCCATGATCGGAATGCGAACGATGCTGGAGGTCGCCGACAACAGTGGCGCGCGCAAACTGCGGTGTATCCTGCCGCGTGGCGGCGACAAGGGCCTGCGCGCCGGGCTGGGCGACGTGGTCACGGCGAGCGTGAAGGAAGCGGCTCCGGATTCGGCCATTAAGAAAGGGAAAGTGGTGCGCTGCGTGATCGTGCGGATGCGCAAGGAAACGCGCCGGAAGGACGGCACCTACATCCGCTTCGACTCCAACGCGGCCGTGCTGATCACACCCGAAGGGGAGCCGGTGGGCACGCGCGTGTTCGGGCCGGTGGCGCGCGAGCTGCGCGACAAGAGATTCATGAAGATCGTATCGCTGGCTCCGGAGGTGATTTGAATGGCGCGCGTAGCAGCTAAGAGCACGCCGCGGCACTCGACGGGGCCCAAGGGGCGCGTCCGGATCGAGCTGCGGAAGAACGACATCGTGAAGGTGATCGCGGGGAAGGACAAGGGCAAGCAGGGCCGGGTGCTGAACGTCGACACCAGGACCGGCCGGGCGCTGGTGGAAGGGGTGCAGACGGTGAAGCGGCACACGCGCCCGAATCCGCAACGCCAGATGAAGGGCGGCATCGCGGAGCGCGAGAGCCCCATCGCCATTTCCAACCTGATGATCGTGTGCCCGGCCTGCGGGCCGGCGCGGATCGGCCACCGGGTGGAAACGGGCGGCGGCAGGGTGCGGCGGATGCGGATCTGCCGCAAGTGCGGAGCGCCGCTGGAGAAGAAATAGTATGGCAGCGAGGCTGAGGGAGCAATACAAGAAGACGGTCGTGCCGGCGTTGATGAAGGAGTTTGACTACCGCAACGTGATGGCGGTCCCCAGGCTGGAGAAGATCACCATCAACATCGGCCTGGGGGAGGCGACGCAGAATCCGAAACTGATGGACGGCGCGGTCTCCGAACTGGCCCAGGTCGCGGGACAGAAACCGGTGCTGACCAAGGCGCGCAAGTCGATTTCGGCCTTCAAGCTGCGCGAGGGCATGACCATCGGCTGCATGGTGACGCTGCGCGGCGAACGGATGTTCGAGTTCTTCGACCGGCTGGTGAACGTGACGCTGCCGCGGGTGCGCGACTTTCGCGGCGTCTCGACCAAGTCGTTCGACGGGCGCGGAAACTACACTTTGGGGATCAAGGACCAGTTGATTTTCCCGGAGATCGACTACAACAAGGTGGAGAAGATCAAGGGCATGAACATCTCGATCACCACGACCGCCCGGAACGATGCCGAGGGGATCGCGCTGTTGCGGCACATGGGGATGCCGTTCCGGCAATAGGCATGTGGCTTGTGGCCTGTAGCCTGTCGGCGGCGCCCCGTTCCGAGGGGTGCCCCGGCGACAAGCTACGAGCTACAGGCTACGAGCGGATTTGGAAAGGAATTTGAATGGCGACGACGGCCAAGATTGCAAAAGACGAGAAGAAGCCGAAGTACAAGATCCGGCACCGCAACCGGTGCTGGCGCTGCGGCCGGCCGCGGGGATACCTGCGCAAGTTCCACCTGTGCCGGATCTGCTTCCGGGCGCTGGCGCTGGCGGGCGAGATTCCCGGCGTCATCAAGGCGAGCTGGTAGGAGGGAGCGATGACCACCGATCCGATTTCCGACATGCTCACGCGAATCCGCAACGCCATCAAGGCGCGGCACCCCAAGGTGGACGTGCCGTCCTCTCACCTCAAGACGGAGATCGCGCGGATTCTGAAAGAAGAAGGCTACATTCTGAACTACAAGGTGGCCGAAGAGGGCGTCCGCAAGACCATCAAGATCTATCTGAAGTACCAGGCCAACAACAAGCCGGTGATCTCGGAGCTGGAACGGGTGTCGCGGCCGGGCTGCCGCGTCTATGTAAGCCGCGACGAGATCCCCCGCGTGGTGGGCGGGCTGGGCGTGAACATCCTGACCACGCCCAAGGGCCTGATGACCGGCAGGGAGGCCGAGAAGCAGGGCGTGGGAGGAGAGATCCTCTGCCAGATCTCTTAGGTTGACGAATGGACCAGCGTCTCAAAGACGGGTTTCGTGGCGCGGGCACGCGTGCCTGCACGGCACGCTGAAGCGTGCGCCACAGCGCCATAGCGCGAGGTTTTGGAGAAAGCCATGTCGAGAGTGGGTAACAAGCCGATTCCGCTCCCCAATGGGGTGAAGGTCGAGATCGGCGATACATTGCGGGTGGAAGGGCCGAAAGGCAAGCTGATGGTGGCGATCCCGCCGGGAGTGGCGGTGCGGCAGGCCAACGGCGTGCTGGAATTGACCCGCGACGGCGACGACAAAGCGGCGCTGCACGGGCTGACCCGGGCCCTGGCGGCCAACGCGGTACTGGGAGTCTCGACCGGGTTCACCAAGGAGCTGGACATCGTCGGGATCGGCTACCGGGCCGACGTCCGGGGACGCGTGGCCACTTTCACCCTGGGCTACTCCCACGCCATCGAGGTGCTGCTGCCCGAGGGAGTGGACTTGAAGATCGACAAGCAGACGCACCTGGTGCTGAGTTCGGCCGATCGTCAGTTGCTGGGCCAGGTGGCGGCGAACATCCGCGAGCTGCGGCCGCCCGATCCATACAAGAACAAGGGCATCCGTTACACGGGTGAGAAGCTGAGGAAGAAGGTCGGCAAGACGGGAGCGGCGGCGAAATGATCCGGAAACCTGCGAGAGACGAGACGCGCCGCCGGATCCACGAGCGGATCCGGCACAAGCTGCGCGGGACGGCGGAGCGCCCGCGGCTGGCGGTGTTCCGCAGCCTCAAGCACATCTACGTCCAGGTGATCGACGACGCGGCGGGGCGGACCCTGGCGGCGGCCTGCTCGGCCGAGAAGAGCAGCGGGGCGGGCGGCGGCAACGTCCAGGGGGCGAAGGAAATTGGCAAGCTCATCGCCGGGCGGGCCAGGGAAAAAGGGATTCAGCGAGTGGTTTTCGACCGCGGCGGCTATCTTTACCATGGGCGCGTGAAGGCCCTGGCCGAGGCCGCGCGCGAAGCGGGACTGGAGTTCTAGCGCATGCCAGCGACAGCGACAAAACCGATTGATCCGCAGAGCCTCAACCTGAAGGAGCACGTGGTGTCGATCAACCGCGTGACCAAGGTGGTCAAGGGCGGCAAGAACCTGAGCTTCTCGGCGCTGGTGGTGGTGGGCGACCCGGACGCGCGCGTGGTCGGATTCGCGACCGGGAAAGCCAAGGAAGTCCCGGCGGCCATCAAGAAGGCGATCGAAGCGGCGAAGAAGAACCTGAGAAAAGTGAACGTCAAGCACGCCACCATCGCGCACGCGGTGCTGGGAGTGTACGGCGGAGGCCGGGTGCTGCTGAAGCCGGCGCCCGAAGGCACCGGCGTGATCGCCGGCGGCCCGGTGCGGGCGGTGATCGAGGCCGTGGGGATCGCCAACGTGGCCACCAAGTCGATCGGCTCCCACAACCCGCACAACGTGGTCAAGGCCACCATCGACGCGCTGGAGCAGTTGCGCGACAAGAGCGCGGTGGCGGCGATTCGAGGGCTCCCGATCGAGAGACTGTAGGGGCGGGTTTCCAGACCGCCCCGCGCGGGGAATTCTATGGCGGACGGCAAACTGAAGATCAAGCTGGTGCGCAGTCCGATTTGCGCGCCCGAGAAACACAAACAGGTGGTGCGTGGCCTGGGCCTTCGGAAGGTCAACCAGGTGGTGGAGCGGCCGGACAACCCGGGCATCCGCGGCATGGTGAACAAGGTGCCGCACCTGGTGGCGATTGTCGGGTAGGGAAATCATATGAACCTCAGTGGATTGAAGCCTCCGGCGGGGCAGAAGCGCGCCCAGCGGCGGATCGGCCGCGGCATGGGGTCCGGACGCGGCAAGACCGCCGGGCGCGGGCAGAAGGGACAGCTCTCGGTGAGCGGTTTCCGCCGTATGCGCGGATTCGAGGGCGGGCAGATGCCGCTGCACCGGCGGCTGCCCAAGCGGGGCTTTCGGAACATCTTCAAGAAGGAATTTGCGATCGTCAACGTGGGGCTTCTCGACCGCCTGGAAGGCGACCGCTTCGGCCCGGAGCGGTTGATGGAGCTGGGCATCGTCAAGAAGCTGGGCGATGGCCTGAAAGTGCTCGGGTCAGGCGAGGTGACGCGTCCCCTCCAGGTGCAGGCGCACCTGTTTTCGAAATCCGCCCAGGAGAAGATCCAGGCCGCGGGGGGAAGCGCTCGGATTGTCGGCGCCGGCGCCGAGTAGCCGGCGGATGAGTCGACCATGAACAAGTTCTTCGAAGCCGTTGCGAACATGTTTCGCATCCCGGACCTGCGCAGGCGAGTTCTGTTTACGCTCGGGCTGCTGGCCATATACCGTCTGGGCGGGCACATCCCCACGCCGGGGATCGACGCGAACAAGCTGGACGAGTTCTTTCGCCAGAACCAGGGCACGCTGTTCGGGTTCATCGACCTGTTCAGCGGCGGCATGTTCCGGCGGCTGACCATCTTCGCGCTGGGCATCATGCCCTACATCACGGCGTCGATCATCCTGCAATTGCTGACCGTGGTCGTCCCCACGCTGGAGAAGCTCCAGAAGGAAGGGGAGCTGGGACGGCGCAAGATCACGCAATGGACGCGGTATCTGACGGTGGGCCTGTCGGTCATGCAGTCGTTCGGCATCGCCACCGCGCTCCAGTCCAGCGAGGGCGGGTTCGTGCTGAACCCCGGCATCCCGTTCATCCTGATGACCATCCTCACTCTGACCACGGGCACGGCGTTCATCATGTGGCTGGGCGAGCAGATCTCCGAGCGCGGCATCGGCAACGGCATGTCGCTGATCATCTTCACCGGCATCGTGGTGGGGCTGCCGCACGCCATGTCGGAAATCTACATCAACGTGTTCGTCACGCGGCAGTGGACGGCGTTGCACCTGCTCATCATCCTGCTGGTGATGCTGGCGGTGGTGGCGTTCATCGTGCTGGTGGAGCGCGGCGAGCGCCGCATCCCGGTGCAGTACGCCAAGCGCGTGGTGGGCCGGCGGATGATGGGCGGGCAGGCCACCCACCTGCCGCTCAAGGTCAACGCGGGCGGCGTGATCCCGGTGATCTTCGCCTCCTCCATCCTGACCTTCCCGCAGACGCTGGCGCTGGTGGCCTGGGTGAAGAACAGCCCCTGGCTGAGCGCCATGCTGGCTTCGATCCGCCACGGGCAGCCGCTCTACGTCCTGGCCTACGTGGCGGGCATCATCTTCTTCTGTTTCTTTTACGTCTCGATCATTTTTAACCCCAACGAGGCCGCCGACAACATGCGCAAGTACGGCGGGTTCATCCCCGGCATCCGGCCGGGAAAGAACACCGCCGAGTACATGAACAAGATCCTGACGCGGATTACCGTGGTCGGCGGGCTGTACCTGGCGATCCTGTCGCTGATCCCGGAAATCATGATTTCCGGCATCAAGCTGCAATCGCTGCCGTTCATGGGCAACTGGATCGACCTGCATGCCCCGCGCTGGCTGCTGGACGGGTTGGGAGTGAGCTTCTATTTCGGGGGCACGTCCCTGCTGATCGTGGTGGGCGTGGCCATGGATACGGTCAACCAGATTGAGGCGCAGTTGATCATGCGCCATTACGAGGGATTCACGCCGCGTTCCGGGAGGATCCGGGGCCGGCGCAGCGTGTTCTAACGGCGGACTGCCGCAGCTTGCCGCCTCCGGCGGACAGGCGCGCGGTGGACGCAAACACTATGGTCACCAATTGCGCAGTGCTGTTGTTCGGCCCTCCGGGGTCCGGCAAGGGGACCCAGGCGGTGCTCCTGGCCGACGGGTTGCGCCTTCCGCGCATTTCCACCGGCGACATCTTCCGGCAGAACGTGAAGCAGGGGACCGAGTTGGGGCGCGAGGTCGAGGCCATCATGCGGGCGGGCCGGCTGGTGCCCGACGAGCTGGTGAACCGCATCGTCGAGAGCCGCCTGACGCAGCCCGACTGCGCCCGAGGGTTCATTCTGGACGGCTACCCGCGGACGGTGCCGCAGGCCCGGATGCTGGACGCGATGGTGGGGCGGCTGGGCCAGGGTAAAGTGGTGGTTAACTTGCTAGTGGACTACAATATAATTGTTGGCCGAATCATCGCCCGCCGCTCGTGCCCCGTCTGCGGAGCCTCATACAACCTGGTCTCCAACCCTCCCCAGCGCGACCTGGTGTGCGACCGGGACGGCGCCGGGCTGGTCCAGCGAGAGGACGATACGGAAGAGGTGATGCGGAAGCGGTTCGAGGCATACGATGAGCAGACCCTGCCGGTATTGGACTTCTTTCGCGCGGCCGGGTACCGGGTGGTCGAGGTGGTGGGCGGCAATGGCGCCCCCGAGGAACTGACGGCCGCGATTCGGGCGCGGCTGGACACGGAATGATCGTTCGAAAGACCGCCGCCGAGCTCGAGAAGATGCGGCAGAGCGGCCTGCTGGTTTGGAAGGTGCTCGAGGAACTGCGCACGCTGGTGCGGGAGGGAGTTACGACCCAGGACCTCGAGGCAGTGGCCGAGAAGATGATTCGGGAGGCGGGCGCCAGGCCGGCCTTCAAGGGATACTATGTCCCGGCGGCCGGGGCGAAGTACCCCTACGTGCTATGCACGTCGGTAAACGAGGAGATCGTGCATGGCATGCCGTCGGCGAAGCGGGTGTTGAAGAGCGGCGATATCGTCTCGATCGATACCGGCGTGGAGCTGAATGGTTATTACGGAGACTCGGCGATCACGCTGCCGGTGGGAGAGGTTTCTCCGGAGACCCGGCGGCTGCTCCAGGTGACCGAGGAGGCTCTGGAGCTGGCGATTGACCAGGCGCGGCCGGGCAACCGGCTGTCCGAGATTTGCGGCACCGTGCAGCGGCACGTCGAGTCGAACGGGTTTTCGGTGGTCAGGGAGTACGTAGGGCACGGCATCGGGACGCAGCTCCACGAAGAGCCGCAGATTCCGAATTATGTCGACCGGAAGAGCGAGAACCCGCGGCTGAAGGAAGGAATGGTCCTGGCGATCGAGCCGATGGTGAACGCCGGGCGTGCGGAATCGCGGGTGTTGGCGGACCGCTGGACGGCGGTGGCGAAAGATGGCTCCTATTCGGCCCATTTCGAGCACTGCGTCGCGCTGACGGCGAACGGGCCATGGGTATTGACGCGGCCATGACCGCTGGCCGCGGGGCAGGCCGCCTCCGGCGGAACGGCTGTTGTGGGAAGACGATGGCGCAGGAGCGCGAGGAACTGAGGGCCACGGTGGTGGAGTTGCTGCCCCATGCCGTTTACCGGGTCGAGTTGGAGTCCCGGGAGCAGGTTCTGGCGCATGCGGCCTCCGCCAGAGTGAGGAACTTCGTCCGGGTCCGTCCGGGCGACCGGGTGTGCGTCGAGCTTTCTCCGCACGACCCGGGGCGAGGGCGGATCACGAGAGTGTTGAAAGGCGGCTTGTAGCTTGTGGCTTGTAGCCTGTAGATCCAGATTGCCGCGCCTGGGCTTCGCCCCTGGGGCGACAGCAGGTGCGCCGTCACGGGATCCACAGGCCACCGGCCACGAGCCACAGGCTCTGTGAGCGACTATGAAAGTACGGGCATCCGTAAAGAAGATTTGCGACAAATGCAAGGTGATTCACCGCCGGGGAGTGGTCCGGGTCATCTGCACGAATCCCAAACACAAGCAACGTCAGGGTTAAAGGGAGCATGACATGGCGCGTATCGCAGGCGTGGACCTGCCCAGCAAGAAGCGAGCCGAGATCGGGCTGACGTATATTTACGGAATCGGCCGGACGCGCTCGAACTCGATTCTGCACCGGGCGGGGGTGGATCCAGACAAGAAGGTGGCGGAGTTGACCGAGGACGAGGTCAACCGCATCCGGCAGATCATCGAGGAAGAGGGCGCGGTGGAAGGAGACCTCCGTAAAGAGGTCTCGATGAACATCAAGCGCCTGATCGAGATGGGCGCGTACCGGGGAGTGAGGCACCGCCGCGGGCTGCCGGTTCGCGGCCAGCGCACGCACACCAACGCTCGGACGCGCAAGGGTCCGCGGCGCGGCACGGTGGCGAACAAGAAGAAGTCGGCGTCGAAGACTTAGCCGGTAGGGGTTTGAATGGCCAAAGCACCAGCGAAAGCAGCCAAGAAGAAGAGCTTCAAGAAGAAGGAAAAGAAGAACGTTCCGGTCGGGGTGGTGTACATCCAGGCGACCTTCAACAACACCATCGTGACGGTAACCGACCAGACCGGCAGCACCGTGGCCTGGTCCAGCGCGGGCTCGCTGGGTTTCCGCGGGTCGCGCAAGGGGACGCCCTTCGCCGCGCAGCAGGCGGCGCTGACTGCGGCCAACAAGGCCAAGGAAGCGGGCATGCGCTCGGTGGAAGTGCGGGTCGCCGGGCCCGGCGCGGGCCGGGAATCGGCCATCCGGACACTGGCAACGGTCGGGCTGGACGTGCGCAGGATTCTGGACGTGACGCCCATCCCGCACAACGGCTGCCGGCCGCCGAAGAAGAGAAGGGTGTGAGAAACGGCTTGTGGCACGTGGCTCGTGGCCTGTGGACCCAGACCGTCGCGCCCCGGCTGCGCTCCTTAGGCGGCAGCCGGTGCCCCGTAGCGGGACCCACAGGCCACATGCCACAGGCTACAAGCGAAGCAGTTGAAGCAGGACGACCGCCCGCTCGGCGGGCTGTAAACTGCACCGGAAACGGTTAGGAGGACGATTTGGCTCGATACATTGGCCCGGTTTGCCGGCTGTGCCGGCGCGACGGCATGAAACTGTTCTTCAAGGGCGAGCGTTGCCATAGCGAGAAGTGCGCCATCGAGAAGCGCAACTTCGTGCCCGGGCAGCACGGCAAAGACCGGAAGTCCAAACTGGTGGGCTACGGCCTGCAATTGCGCGAGAAGCAGAAGGTGAGGCGGTTCTATGGGCTGCTGGAGACCCAGTTCCGCAACCTGTTCGAGAAAGCCGCGCAGATGAAGGGCATCACCGGCGAAAACCTGCTGAGCATGCTGGAGCGCCGGCTGGACAACGTGATCTACCGGATGGGTTTGGGCACCAGCCATCCGCAGTGCCGGCAGATCGTGCGGCACGGCCACATCCTGGTGAACGGGCGCAAGGTCAACGTCCCGTCGTTCCTCGTCAAGCAGGGGGACGCGGTCGAGGTGCGGGAGGCGAGCCGCAACAACCCGACCATCCTGGCGGCCCGGGATGCCACGGCGCATGCGCCGGTTCCCAACTGGCTCGAGGTGGACCGGGAATCGTTGAAGGGACGCGTGATCGGAATGCCGAAGCGCGAAGAGCTGGTTCAGATTCAGTTGAACGAACGGCTCATCGTGGAACTCTATTCCAAGTGATAGGAGACCCCCCGCCGCCCGGATGGGGGAAAGGATGCGATCTTATGTTTAAAGGTTTTCAAAAACCCAAGCGATTGGTCGCCAACACGGAAACCCTGACCGACCGCTACGGCATGTTCACCGCGCAGCCCTTCGAGCGCGGTTTTGGAACCACGATCGGCAACAGCCTGCGCCGCGTTCTGTTGAGTTCGATCGAGGGTGCCGCCATCACCGCCGTGCGCATCGAGGGCGTGGCCCACGAGTTCAGCCCGATCCCGGGCGTGGTCGAGGATGCCACCGATATCATTCTCAATCTGAAGCAGATCCCGTTCAAGATGACGGGCGAGGGCACGCGCACGGCGCGGTTGAAAGTGGAGCAGCCGGGCGAGGTGCTGAGCGGGCAGATCGATACCGACGCCGATGTCGAGGTGCTGGACCGCACCATGCACATCGCCACCGTCAGCGACGGCGGCAAGCTGAGTATCGAGATGCGGCTGAAGCTGGGCCGCGGCTACGTGAGCGCGGACCGGAACTTCGACGAGGACCTGCCGCTGGGCTACATCCCCATCGATTCCGTGCACTCTCCGGTGCGGAAAGTGAACTTCGCGGTCGAGGCGGCCCGGCTGGGCCAGATGACCGACTACGACAAGCTGACGTTGGAGGTCTGGACCAACGGCGCCATTTCCCCCCAGGACGCCATCGGGCAGGCCGCCAAGCTGCTCAAGGACCACCAGTCGATCTTCATCAACTTCGAGGAGCTCCCCGAGGTCGCCGAGGAGCCGGCCGAGCGGGCCCTGGATCAGATGAACGAGATCCTCAACCGCTCGGTGGACGAGCTGGAGTTGAGCGTTCGTTCCTACAACTGCCTGAAGAACGCCAACATCCAGACCATCGCGGACCTGGTGCAGAAGACCGAGGCGGAGATGCTGCGCACCAAGAACTTCGGGCGGAAGTCCCTGAACGAGATCAAGGAAATCCTCTCGGGAATGGGTTTGCAGTTCGGCATGAAGTTCGATGCGCAGGGCCGGCTGGTCTCGGGCTCGGGAACGCCCGTGACCCCGCAGGCGCCGCACGCCGAGCAGGAAGGGGAGGATGAGTTCCCCGAGGAGGAGGGCGGGGAGCGGCTGGAAGAGGAGCAGCCGGCGGAAGCGGACCGCGATCAGGATCAGGATCGGGAGCAGTTCGAGGGATTGACCGAGTAGGAGGACGGCGTTGAGACATAAGCGTGCGGGGTACAAACTAGGACGGCCGATTGACGCGCGTTGGATGCTGTTGCGGAACCTAGTGACCAGCGTCGTCGAACACGAGCGCGTGATCACCACGGTGCCCAAGGCTAAGGCCGCGCGGCCGCTGGTCGAGAAGATGATCACTCTCGCCAAGGACGATACGCTGCATTCGCGCCGCCAGGCGGCGGCGTTCCTGAAGACGCCCAAGTCGGTGAAGAAACTGTTCGATACGCTGGGCACGCGGTTCGGCCAGCGGGAGGGCGGTTATTGCCGCATCGTGCGTTTGGGCCCGCGGAAGGGCGACGGCGCCGAACAGGCCATGCTCGAGTTGGTGGGTTCCGAGCTGGTCAAGCGCGCGGCCGAGCGCGCTAAGCGCAAGGAAGAGCGGCTCAAAGCCATAAAGGAAGGGCGCGAGGTCGAAGCGGGCGAGGGGCCCGGCACGGAATCGAAGTAGCCACAGCAGTTTCCAGAAGAGCGGGGCACTGGCCCGCCCGGAAGCAGTGCCCCGCATCGCATTAAGCCTTTTAGTTTCAATGCATTGATAGTTTGTCGCGGAGGTATTCTATAAGTGTATGCAGATATACTTGACAAGTGCTTGCTCATGTTTTATGATTGTGTAGTAGTATGACTTTGGAGGCTAAACCATGACGCAAGTAACTAAGCGTTTCGACCCGTTCGGCGATGTCGATTTCCCCACCGGCATCCGGCTGTTTCAAGATGCCGTCAACCGGCTCTTCAGTGAGCCCCCGACCGCGCGGCCCTGGGCGCCGCCCGTCGATATCCTGGAAACCGAAAACGACCTGATCCTTAAGGCCGACTTGCCCGATGTCGAGATGAAGGACATCCAGATCGAGCTCGAGCAGGGCACCCTGACGGTGAAGGGCGAGCGCAAGTTCGACCAGAAGGAAGAGGGAACGGTGGGCTACCACCGCATCGAGCGCAGCTACGGCGCGTTCATGCGCTGTTTCAGCATCCCCGACACGGTGGATGCCGAGAAGGTGAAGGCCGACTACAAGAGCGGCGTGCTCACGGTGACGCTGCCCAAGAAGGCCGCCGCAAAACCCCGCGCCATCAAGATCGAAGTGAGCGAATAAGCTGCGCTGGCGCAATCAGTGCCACAATAGTGCTTTGGAGGCGGCACTGTGAACCGGATCAAGACGGCGCTGCTGCTCGGATTGCTAAGCGGCGTTCTGTTATTGCTGGGAGAGCGTCTGGGGGGCGGGAGCGGCCTGGCGATCGGGCTGGCGATCGCGGTCGCGATGAACTTCGCCAGCTACTTCTTTTCCGACAAGATCGCCCTCTCGATGTACTCGGCGCAGCCGGTGAGCGAAACCGAGAACTGGCAGATGTACCGGAGGCTGGCCCCGCTGGTACAGAATCTCTGCCACCGGATGGGGCTGCCGATGCCCAGGCTCTGGGTGATCCCGGAGCAATCGCCCAACGCCTTCGCCACGGGGCGCAATCCGGCGCACGCCTCGGTCGCCGTGACCCAGGGAATCCTGGAGGTCATGAACGACCGCGAGCTTGAGGGGGTGCTGGCCCACGAGCTGGGCCACGTGAAGAACCGGGATATCCTCATCAGCTCGGTGGCGGCCACGATTGCCGCCGCGATCACCTTCCTGGCCCGCATGGCCTTCTTCTTCGGCGGGCGGCGGGACGATGACGACGACGGCGGCGGGATCGGCGCCCTGCTGATGCTGCTGCTTGCGCCGCTGGCCGCGATGCTGATCCAGATGGCGATCTCCCGCACGCGGGAGTATTCGGCCGATGCCGCCTCCGCCCGGTACGCCGGTGGTCCCTCGGGTTTGATCTCGGCGCTCGGGAAGCTGGAGTCGTGGTCGCGGCGCGTGCCCATGGACGCCGCGCCCGCCACCGCGCACATGTTCATCATCAAGCCGTTCACGGCCCAGTGGTTCGGCCGGTTGTTCTCAACCCACCCCGCTACCGAAGACCGCATCGCGCGGCTGGAGCGCATGGCGCTTCCTCAGCCCATTTAGGTGCCCACTCTCCCTACGGTGCGCGTCTCCCGGAAAGGCGCCGGAAGGCTCCTCTCGGGCCACCCCTGGGTGTTCGCTTCCGACGTCATCGACCGTGGCCAGGCGGCTGCGGGCGACGCGGTTCGGGTGGTGGATCCCGCTCGACGGGGGCTCGGCACGGCGCACTACAGTTCCACCTCGCAGATCTGCTTGCGCCTCCTGAGCCGGCGCGCCGAGGCCATCGACCAGGAGTTCTACAAGCGGCGGCTGGCGGCCGCCGACGAGCGCCGGCGGGGCTTGGTTTCGGATACCGACGCCTACCGGGTCGTCCATGGCGAAGGCGATCTGCTCCCGGCCCTGGTGGTAGACCGGTACGGGGAGTACCTGGTCGTGCAGACCCTGGACCAGGGGATGGACCGCGCCAAGCCCGAGATCGCAGCCGCGCTCGCCGAGTTGTTCTCCCCGCGCGGCATCGTCGAGCGCAACGACGTTGCGGTGCGCAAGCGCGAGGGCCTGCCGCCGGTCTCCGGCCTGCTCGCGGGAGAAGTGCCGGAGCTGGTTGCGATCCGCATGAACGGCCTGGTGCTGCACGCCGACCTGCTGCGCGGGCAGAAGACCGGCGTGTTCCTGGACCAGCGGGAGAACTACGCAGCGGCGGCTCGTTACGCCCGCGGCCGGGCGCTGGACTGCTTCACCTCGACCGGCGGATTCGCGCTGCATCTGGCGGCCCGGTGCGATTCGGTCGAGGCCGTGGACAGCTCGGCGCAGGCGCTGGCGGTGGCCGAGCGGAACCGCGCCGCCAACGGGATCCCGAACGTCCGGTTCCGTGAGGCGAACGTCTTCGATCTGCTGGGTGGGCTGAAAGCGGCCGGCCAGCGGTACTCGACCATCGTGCTCGATCCCCCGGCGTTCGCCAAGTCGCGCGAGAGCCTGGAGGGCGCGGCCCGCGGGTACAAGGAGATCAATCTGCGAGCGCTGGAGCTGCTCGAGCCGGGCGGGCGGCTGGTGAGTTGCTCGTGTTCCCACCACGTGAGCGAAGCGATGCTGCTGGAGGTCATCGCCGCCGCCGCGCTCGACGCGGGGCGGATTGTCAGGGTGCTCGAGCGGCGCACCCAAGCGCTCGACCACCCGATCCTGCTGACCGTCCCTGAGACGCACTACCTCAAGTGCCTGATTCTGGAAGCATTCTGACTCAAGCGCCTGCTTGCCCTTGCTCTTCACCATCCCCCGGTCTCCCACCAGCGCCAACTCCTCGGCGCCGAACTGCGCTGTGACGATCCGGATCTGCTCCACGACCGTGACCGGATCGCCGGTGTTTCCGGCGAAGACCCGCACGGCCAATGGTTCGCCCTCCGTCGGCGATTAGAGCAGTTCTCCCACAGATTCAGTAACTTGCGAGTATCTGAGAACTGCGTCAGGTGCAGACGCTCGGCGGTTCCTAAGAGGCGGTGTTTTGCGGCGGCTTCAACCGGAACACGACGCGCGCGGGATTGCCGGCGACCACGGAGTAGGGAGGCACATGGCTGCGTACCACCGACCCCGCGGAAACGACGGCGCCGTTCCCGATCCGGACGCCCGGGAAGATCAGCACGTGCATCCCGATCCAAACAGCGTCGCCGATCACGACCTCCCGGACCTCATCGTCAGTAGGCGGCAGGTGCGCCAAGCGTGCTGTCACATCGGTCTGGTGGCCGTTGCTGTCGGCAATCCGCACGTGACCCGACAGCATGCAGTTCTTTCCGATCCGAATCCGTCTCCCCACCACAAATGCGCAGCCGTGGCCAATGCCGGAGTTGTCGCCGATCTCCAGACGGGGCCGATCGGCGAAGCGCCTGGCGAACCCGATGCTGCACTTGCCGTCGATCGAGACGTTGTCACCCAAAATGATGTCGCCCTTGCCCTGAATCCAGTGGATGAAAGCCCCGGTGCGCAGCCGCTTGCCGTACTTGCGGCAGTAAGACTTGAAGATCGGCTCGCAGACCAGGACGCGGAAGAAGAAGCAATACAGCCACCGCGCCAGCAGGAAGGCCCAGAGCAGCGGTTTGGCCACCACTCGCGGCGCCGGTACGTGCACCCGGTCAGGCAATCTGTACAACCAGCGCACGAGCCGCGGAACGAGATTGTCCGATGTGGCCAGATAGCGCCGCAACGATGGTTGCGGCGCACCGGCCCCCAGCGCGGGGGCTGGCCTGGAAGCGCCCGTCGAGTCCATTGGTTCCATTACTTGTACTCCGCAGATTGCTCCGCCTCGGGAACCATGACGATCTGAGCGGGTAGTTCACTCCGGCGAAGCAGCCGTCTTAGCCGAGCCTGATAGTCCGCCTCGCTAAAAGGGCAGCACGAAGCCACCACCAGCAGGAGCCGGAAGTCGGTGGAGCCGTCATCCTTGCAGATGACCTGAGTCTTGGCCCGGCGTACGTGGGGTAGTTCGGCGGCCAGCCGGCGGATCGTGGCCAGACACACCTTGTCGTCGCCGCGTGTGATGAAGTCCAACAGCCGCCCGCGGAAATACAGGTAACCTTCCGCGTCCTGCTCGAAGGCGTCCCCGCTGGCGAGGATGCCCGGCGCGCGCAACTCATCCTGCGGCCGGCCCTCCACCAGGCCGATGGGCCGCCGCATCACAGTCTCCGAGGACACCAGGAGTTGTTTCCTGCCGGAGCCGTCCGGCACTTCCTCCAATTCCACCCTGGTCCCGGCCAGCGGCAAGCCCACGGACGTGAAGCGCTGCGGGGCGTCGCGACTGGCCGCCAGCGTCGATACGCGGGGGCCGGCCTGGGTCAGGCCGTAGGTGAGGTACAGCTCGCGGCCCTCCCGGAGCCTGAGCAAACGCTCCACATCCTCCGCGGGCAACGCGGCGCCGCCCACGGTCAGGACGCGCAAGTGGCGGGGCCAGGACCGCCCGGCCGCCAAAAGCGACCGCACCAGCACGGGCGTGAGGGAGGAAACCGTCGCACCGTACTCTTCCACGCTGCGCAGATAACTAGGCGCGTGGAACGGCGGGCCGCTGATGGCCAGCCGGCCGCCGCGCAGGCAGGTGGCCGTGGCCTGTGCCACCAGAGTGAAGGAGAAGTGCAGGGGCAGATTGACGAGCACGGTGTCGCTGCCGAGCTGCCCGATCGAGTCGGCGTGGCGCGTGGCATTGAGCAGCAGCGCTTCCAGGCCGAACACACATCCGCTGGCCACGCCCGAGGTCCCGGAGGTCAGCAACACCACCTCGCCGCGTTGCGCCGCCGGTTCCGCGGCCGGCTGGAACAGGGCGGCGTGCAAGCCATCGATGGTGTCCAGCCGCTCCAGCCCGGCCAAGCCGCCGGGCAACCGTACGGCCAGCGCGCCACGTGCCGCCAAGGCGCCCGCCAGTTCCCGCCACCGCGCCGCCGGCGTGTCGGGCGGCAGCAGCGCCGGTACGCCGCCGGCTGCCAGAACACCGAAGAAATGACTCAACAAGCCGGGGCTGTTGGGCAGCGCCAGCAGCACCAGGTCCCCGGGGCGCAGACCCCACTCCCGCCAGTGCCGGGCGATGGAGGCGCAGGGCAGAGCGGCAACCGCAGGCGCCGCTCCCGCGGGCACCTCGCAGGTCCGCGCCAGGAAGCCCTCGACCGTTTTCAGGGGCAAGCACTCCATCTGCTTCACTCCGCCGGGCAGGCGGCCAGCCACGCTCTGGCGTCGGCAAGGTCCTGGTCCGTCTCGCTGCCGCGCGCCGTACGGCGCGTCAACAGCACCGCACGGGCCACGCACGGCAGCGGCCCCCGGCGCGCGGTGGCTGCCAGCCCCATGCAAGCGGCCGCGTCACGATTCAGCCAGCGGGCGGCCAGAAACCAACCCACCGGCACGCCCCGATCGGGCGGGAGCAGCAGGTTCAATGCCGGGCCACGCAAGCCGAACAGGATGCACGACACGCCCGCCATGGAACCCGGATTCGCCGCCGGGAAGCGCAACGGGGAGGCGCGTCCGGCGCGCGCGTCCGCCCCCACGGCGGCGATGGTGGCGGCGGGCCCTTGCGGGCTGGCGACGATCAACCCGGTGTGATCCAGGAGGGGGGAGAGTTGCTCTCTCACCGGCGCCAGAGCCCGGGCCAGTGCGGTCGCCACGGTCCAGGCTACCTCGTCGGCGTAGCGCACCGTCATCACGGCGCGCGGATCCAACAGCGTCTTATCCATGCCCCTGGCTTCTCCGCGGCTCAATACGGCGAGGCCGAGTTCGATGCCGCATGCCTTACTCATAGGCAGGCTCCGAAAACCAGGCTCGTGTTGAAGCCCCCGAACCCCAGCGTCAGGCTGAGACCGTAGCTGGCGGAAAAAGGCAGCGGCGCACCCTGCGCCAGGGGGAGCGGGCATTCCGGAACAGGCTGCTCGAGTCCGGCGATGGGCGGCGCCTCCTGGCGGCGCAGGGCGAGGACCACCGCGATCGCTTCCAGGGCGCCGGTCGCGCCGAGGCTGTGGCCGAGGTTCCCTTTCGTGGCGAACACCACCGGCCGCCCGTGCCCGCGGAAGACCTGGCCGAAGGCTCTGCATTCGGTCTCGTCGTTCAGCACGGTTCCCGAGCCATGCGCGTTGATCACGCCGATCTGCTCCCCGGCCAACTCCGCGGCCGCAAGCGACCGTTCTATGGCCAAACCAGCCGCGCGGCCCTCCCGGTCGGGCGCGGTCATCCCGGTCGCGTCGTTGGCCGATCCCGCCCCCAGCAGCCACGCCAACGGCCGACGCTCCGTCACCGGTCCCTCCAGGACCAGGAAGCCGGCCCCCTCTCCCAGCAGCGTGCCGTCGTGCCGGACATCGAAAGCCCGCAGCAGCGAGGGCGACATGGTCCCCAACGCGGAATGCGCTTCCAGCTTGCTTGCGCTGGCTACGTCCACCCCACCGCACACGCAACGGCGCGCCGCGCCCGCGCGCACCAATTCGCCTCCCAGCAGGATAGCATCCGAACCCGACGAACAGGTTGTCGACACCACAATGGGCGGGGCGGCGAATCCCAATTCGCGGCACAGCTCGTCGGCCCAGGCGTGCAGGTCGGCGGCGGGCGGGTCGTCGTCCAGAAACGACCCCAGGCTGGTTCCGATCACCACCTGCATTTCGGGATCGCCCGCCGTGCGGCCGGCAGCCGCGACGGCCCGCCGCAGGGCCCCGGCCGCGATCGTCCGCAAGCGCTCCGCCGCCGGGCGCTCCCACTCCACGCCGGGCACCACGGCCGCCAGCGCATTCCGCAACCGCGCCCGCTGCGGAACGGGGACCAGACCCGTTTCCGCCGCCAGCAACCGCGCCCAGACGCGATCCAGGTCATCGCCCAGCGGCGTGGTCCAACCCATCCCGGTCACCGCAACCTGCGCTGACGTTGCCACATCAGATCTCCGACCCGGGCAGGCTGAAGAGCTTCCGGACCCCTTGTGTTTCGAGGGCCCGAACCAGAATCTCCCCCCCGCTGATCTTACCCATCGCAGACACCTCTCAAAACGGGCCTGAGCGCTTACCCAACGCCGTCTCTCCGCACGGGAAGTGCGATCACTGCTCCGCGGGCGCCGCTGCCATCCGCCGCGCCTTCTGCAACCGGTCGATCAGATCCGCCAGCCGGTGGATAGAGCTGAAGTTCTCCGGGGTGTAGTCTTCATCATCGATCTGAACATCGAACCGGGATTCACACCGGACGCGCAATTCGGCAAAGCCGACGGAGTCCAGTCCGACCACGGTGCGTAGGCCGTCGTCCAGTCCGATCTGTTCCGGCGGTATCTCTACGAACAGATCCTCCACGATCAACCGCCGCAGCCCATCAATCAGATCATGCCGCATAACCAGACCCCAAAACCCTTTCTTAAGCGTCTCAGCCACATTCGGGGACTCACTGGCTCACCGGCCCGGTCCCGCTCACCCAGGTCTTTTATACCCTTCCGCAGCCGCTAAGTCAACCTGCCAGACGGGCGCTTCTGGGCCCCGCCTCATGCCAGCAGGTGTGTTTCCGCGGGCGCAGCCTGCGCCAGGTCCATGTCCGCCGCGATCTGTCGCGCCGCCGACAGGAGCTCCGGGGCGAGGGGCTCCTCGCGGATGTCCGCGCCGTTTCGCGCCCCCGCATTCCGCAACAAAACCGGCCGGCACAACTCCATGAACCGGCGGATGTGCGGCATGTGGATCCCTTTCCCGAGCAGATAGCCGATCATCCAGAACGTCGATAGGTAGCCGGTGCCGATGACGGGCCCCTGAATCGACCGCAGCAGCCTGTCCGCCGCGTCGCAGGCCTCCTGCCAATCCATCGTGGCGTGACGCCAACTGTAGTCGCTCCCGGTCAGGCCGAAGCGCGCTGCTTCGAGCTGGATGGGAACGCTCTTGCTGTGGTAGTACACGTGCAATTGACAGTAGTCCGGCTGGGTCTCTTCCAGGAAGCGCGCCGTGCGCTCGACCGTTTCCCCGGTCTCTCCCGGGAAACCCAGAATGAATGAAGCATAGGTCAGAATCCGATTGCGCTTCAACCGCGCGATCCCTTCGCCGTACTTGTCCAGGGAGGCCTTCTTGTTCATGTTACTCAGAATCGTCTGGTCCCCGGATTCGATTCCCAGGAGCACTCCCGTGCAGCCGCTGGCTTGCATGAGGTCGTAGGTTTCGGCGTCGGCGTTGGCGCAGCGGAAGTTCGAAAACCAGGAGAAGCCAAACCGGTTCCGGATCATCATCGCCAGCATCTGTTTGAACCGCGGCAGCGGGATGTTCGGCGTGTCGTCACACAGGATCAGCACGCGGGCCCCGGCGTCGCGCAGTTGTTGCATCTGGCGTTCCGCCGTGGCCACGCCGGCGACCTTCCAGGGTCCGGCCAGCGCAGGGTAGCGGCAAAACGAGCAGTGGAACGGGCAGCTCCGCGACAGGATCATCTGGGCCGTGGGCGCACAGAGATCCCGGGGCAGGAGATGCCAGTCCACGGCGCACGCATCCAGGTCGTTGTCCTCCGCCTGGCGCGGCGTCCTCACGAATTCGGCGCCGCCGCTTGTTTCCGGCGGCGCACCCTCCTCCGCCGACGCGGCACGGGAAGGCTTGGCTGCCAGGTTCGCCCTGTAGATGAGGTTGGGAATGCTCCCCAGTCCGGAACCGCTCCGATCCCGCAACGCATGCAGCAGCCTGGCCAGGGCCGCCTCGCCCTGTGGCTCGTGGACGTAGATGTCGGCGCCGATGCGGCGCAGCAGCAACTCCTGTGCGAGAAGCCGTGGGGAGGTGCAGATGTTCAGGAAATAGGGCCCGCCCGCGATGATCGTCGTCTCCGCGTTGTGCTCGCGAATGAAGCGCACGATCTCGACGATCGGGCCGCTCTCCACATAGAGCGTCGTTGTGATCGCCACGGCACGGGGGCCGTCCTGCAACAGCGCTGCCAGGCGGTCTTTCCCGGTGTTGAAGAAGTTGACGATCTCGACCTCCAGACCATGCCTGGTCAGGTAGGACTTGAGATAGGCGACGGCGAGGCTGGGGAGTTCCATCGGGTGCAACCGGCAGGTCTGGCCCGTCGCCTCCCGCAGTACCGCGTTCAGGAACTCGACATGGTGCAACCACCTGCCGCCGTGACGGAAGACGCTGCCCAGCATCTGGCGGAAGGCCCCCGAAGAACCCGCCGTCTTCTCGCGCGCCCCCATGATGGCCTGCAAGTCGTAATCGTTGAAACCGACGATCACGCAGTCCAGCTTGCTCCCGGCGATGATGATCACTCCTTTCCGGCGCGTGCGTCCCAGACGCGGCCGCGACTCGCCCGCAGGGTCCGTCTGCGGCCAGCCCTCGCGACAGCGCCTACTCCTTTGCCGCCCCGATGCTACCACAGCATCCGGTCCGATTGAAGGGGTATTCAGCCGGGTGGAACCGTTCGCGCGCCTGCCTCCGCCAGGCTGAGCGCGACCGCCCGACCGGTGCCACCGCCCGCGCCCGTGATAAACACCGTCCGATTCGCGAGCATCATGGCTGTCGCTTCGCTGCTCCGGAATCCAACCGCCTTCCCAGGTTAATCCAGCCCGACTATGTACATGGAGATCCAGGACGCGACGAGCTTGAAACCCGGGATGCGGTCGAGGAGTTTCGCACCCGCGTTCTCGATAATCTGTTGCCACTCGTCGGGCGTGCGCAAGGGCCCCTGTCGCGACAAGGGGTGGATGAACGAATAGTCGAGTTGACTGAAGCTTCGTGGAGGCGCTTCGCACATCTCGATCGGATTGGCCCGTGTCCCTTCGAGCATCAGCAGCTTGCGTCCGGGAAACTGCCGACGCAGGGCCGCAATCACGCTGGAAATGTTGTCCGCGCCCCCGCGTCCACCAAATTCGTGCAGCATGTACATCGCCGTAAGGACCTCCACCTGTTCCACCACCTCGGCGCTGAGACTCATCGGCTGGGCCGAAACTGTTGCCGTGTGGAAGCTGAGCCGCTCCAGCAACCCGCATTCCTGGGCCCTTTTCCTAGCCTCCGCAATGGCGCTCGCGCTCATGTCCACGCCGACGCCTTTCACCTGCGGCCAGGACAGCGCGAGTTGAATGAGAAAATTGCCGGCGCCGCAGCCGAGGTCTAAAATGTCGCTGCCGCCCAGGCGCTCCAACTCCTTCATCACCCACTGGACCATGCCGCTGCCCGACAGTGTGTAGCTTGCGCCCAGGGCCACTAGACGCCCCAATCGGTCCAGGGCGGGGTCCTCCAGGCTGATCTCTTTCCGCAGCAGCGGGCCAAGCTGGATCAAAAGCGGATTGTAGCCGGCCACATGACTCGTGAGCAGTCCGCGAGTGACGTAGTTCCAGTAGGACTCTCCGCGCTCGGTCAGAACATACGCGGCGCCTGCGGGCTTCAGCAGGGCCCTTCCGACCAGGTACTCGATCAACGATCCCAGGACCTCGGCGTCCAGGCCCAACTCGGCGGCCGCCCTTCCGATCTCCACCGCCCCATGCTGGCGCACGTACTCGTACAGCCCGCTGTCCCACACTGCAATCAGCACCTGGGCAAGATAACTCTCCGAGACCAGATCGAGTGTTTTCAGGAACTGCGGAGTCTTGCGAGTGACGACTTCCGAGGCCACTTTGGCTTCGTGCTCGATCTCCTGCAAGTACGGGCTCGGCTGTGAGATCATCTTCGGGGCTCCTGAGGGCGATCCAGTTGTCGCCATACCAGCGCGCTAGGCGAAATCGTCGAGCGTGGGCTTGATCACCAGTTCGGTCACATGCGCCCGGGGCGGCAGTTCGGCCACGAAGCGCACCGCGGCGGCCACGTCCTCGGGTTGGAGGATGGATTCCCGCCGCCGGGCGTCCACCGCATCCATCCGGCCGGACCGGTGGTCGAGCAAGGGCGTGTTCACTTCGCCCGGGTAGATCACCGTGGAACGGATACCCCGCCCGCGCTCTTCGCGGCCGATGCAGAGGCCCAAAGCCGCCTGGCCGCATTTCGACGCCGAGTAAGCCGCACCGGTGATCACGCTGACGCGCAGCGCTGAAATCGAAGCGATCTGAATTACCAGTCCGCAGCCGCGCTCGCGCATCGATGGCAGGACGCCATGCACCATGTTGAACGCGCCGGTCAGGTTGGTCGCCAGCACCCGGTCCCAGTCATCGGGATCCAGCGAGCGCAGGCTGCGTTTGGGCACATTCATGCCGGCGGCGAGGATCAGGATGTCAATCGCCCCGCACTGTTCCAACACGGTGCGCACCGTGGCTGCCACCTGGCCGCGGTCGGTCACGTCGCAAGGCGCAACCAGCGCCCCGGCAACGCCCAGCGCCGCCTGTAGGGCCTCGAGGTTTCCCCGGTTCCGGCCCACCAGAACGGGCCGCGCACCAGCCGCCGCCAGGCTGAACGCGATTGCCCGGCCGAGGCCGCCGCCGGCCCCCGTGATCATCGCGGTCCGATTTGCCAGGCTCATGGCCACTGCCCATTGTACGAAACTCCGCCTGCGCCCATGCGGAACCGGAGAGAAGGCGGGGACTTGCCGGTTTCCCGCTTTCGAATTCGGCCTGGAAGGACAGCGATGTGACCGCACCGCTCCGCCATCCCGGACAATGAGATACCGACCGTCGTTTGAGAAGCGGCATCGCCAGCCCGGCCTCCCCTGAGAGCGGGATGGGGTGGATCCGACAGGTGTTCCTGCCGAGGCAGAGTGCGGCGGCGGGCCTGGATATGAACTCGCAGGCGGACGCGATGAAGCAGATCGTCGCGCGGCCGGGGGCCCTGCGGGGCGCCGCCGACGAGGCGGGGACGCGCCACCTGCCGGCCTGAGGGCCCCGCTGAATTACCGCCGCGGCGCGGGAACGGCCCCGGCTTCCTTGGCCAGGCGAACGCGGGCGCCTTCCAGTTTCTTCTGGACCTTCGACATCTCGACCGGATCCATCTCGGCGCGAGAACTCGACTGCCACTCCCGCAGAGAAACCTCCCACTGCGCGATGGCATCCTTGAGGCGGCCCTTCTGGAAGTAGACGTCGCCCAGGTGGTCGCGCACGGTCGGGTCGCGCGAGACGCGCTCGAGCGCCTGCCGCAAATAGGTTTCTGCGTCGTCCAGCTTCCCCAGGCGGAACTCCACCCAGCCCAAGCTGTCCAGGAACGCGCCGTTGGCCGGCTCCAGCTCCACCGCTCGGCGGATGAGTTCGCGCGCCTCGGCCAGCCGGAGATTGCGATCCGCCAGCATGTAGCCGAGATAGTTGAGCGCGGAGGCGTACTGGGGATTGATCTCCAGCACCTTGCGGAATTCGGCCTCGGCCAGGTCGAGCTTCTGCATCTTCTCGTGCATGGCCCCGCGCATGAAGAACACCTCTGCCTTTTCCTCGTTGCTTTCCGAGAGCTTGGCGGCGGCATCGAGCGCCTGGGCCATCTCCGGGAACTTCTTCCCCTTGTCGTAGATCTGGGCCAGGGCCAGGTAGGTTTCGCGGTCGCGCTTTCCGTCCAGGAGCTGTTTGGCGGCGGCGGCCGCTTCCTCGGTTCGGCCGAGATCGGCGAGCAGGGAAGCGCGAATGACTCTTACGGTCCGGTCATCCGGGTACTTCTTGTAGGCCGCCTCGGCCTCCTTTTCGGCCTTGGCGAACTCCTTGGCCTGGCGATAGGTATCGAGGACCTGTGCGGCAGCCCTGGGGCCGGCGTCCGGATCCAGCGCGGCGATCTGCTGAAAGGTCTCGACCGCCAACGCCCACTGCTCGCTCGAGCGATAGAGAAGGCCAAGCCGCTCGAGCAGAAGGGCGCGGTTGCCCTGCTCGGAATGGGTGTAGGCCCGCTTGGTGGTGGAGTCCAGGATCTGCTTCAGGCGGGTGATGGCGTCCGCGTACTTGCCCTCGGCGTCCAGGAGGTTGACCTCGTTGTAGCGGATATCGAGGCTGTCGGGGTCGAGGGCGAGGGCGCGGTCCTGCGCCTCCCGCGCCTTCGCGAAGTCTCGCTTCTGGCGATAGATCTGCGAAAGGCGGAGCTGCGGAACGGGGTCCTTCGGATCCGCCTGAGCCAGTTCGCCGTAGAGTTTCAGCGCTGCCTCGATGTCGCCGGCCATGAGCAGGTCATCGGCCAGGTTCCTGCCGATTTCGAGATCGTGCGGCGCCAGTTCCAGGGCGCGGCGGAGTGTCTGGACCGCACCGGCGTAATCGTGCAGGTCCTCGTAGGCCTTGGCCAGCGCCCGCAACGTGCGCGAATTGGGGTTCCGCTCGGCCAGCCGGCGCGACATCTCGACTGCGTTCTTGGCATCTCCGAGGTCCGAATAGACCATCACCATCCCGGAGAGTGCGTACTCGTTGTCGGGATCGAGTTCCAGCGCCTTCTTGTATGCCTTCTCGGATTCGACCGAATCCTGCCCGATCTTGTACAGGCGGCCCAGCACCAGCCAGGCGTCCAGATCCTTGCCGTCCTTCTCCGTGATCTTGCGGTACTGCTCGATGGCCTGACGCAGGCGCTCCTGGTTGATCCGGTTCTGCTGCGGGTCCTGAATCAGGCGCGAGTAAATGCGGCCGAGCATGCGCCGGGCTTCCAGGTTGTCGGGATTCCGTTTCAGCATTTCCTCGGCTTCGGCGACGGCATCCGCCAGTTTGCCGGCCTGGATGTAGAGGTCGGTCAGTTCCTCGCTGACAAGCCCGGCGCCGGGATCGGACTTGAGGGCGGCCCGGTAGTGCTCGATGGCCTTGTCGACATACTCGGAGCGATACCCGTAGTTGGCCGCCAGTTCCGAGTACATGTGCCCCATGGCGAAGTTGTAGTAGGCCGAAGCACGGCCGTCCGGGGCGGGCGCTGAGCCGGAGGTCTGTGCCGGGCCGGGCCAGGCCAGCGCGAAGACCAGCCCGGAGGAGACGATGAGTGTCCTGAATCTGCGGATCATGGAAGCCCTATTTCCTCGCATGGGGATGAATGCCCCTTTTGAGCGTCGAAGCCCTCTCTGTTTCAGTATAGCCGCAATGCATCCGGCGAACGGAACCCTGCCAGGCTACTCGCAGTTTTCCGATTTGCGGAAGATCAGCCAATAGCAGTGCTGCCGGCGGCTGTGGTGGGCGACCTTCCATTTCGGGTCGATGATCGGCCCTTTGCGGACCTTGATAATGCAGTCGCAGGGGACAAAGCCCGCTTGGCGGGCCGCCTGGATGAAATCCACATGGGCCCACTGGTACTGGTGATCATGAATGTAGTCGGCGATCTTGCAGAGCAAAACTCCTTCGTCCTTCAGAACGTCGTAGGCTTCCCGCAGGAACGGTGGGTACGTGTGAGTGAACGTGTACCCGTTCTCTTTTGAAGATTTCAGCACCAGTCCGAATCGCACGTTGAAGTCCTTCGACTTGTCCTTCCCCTGATTCGGGATGTGCGGCGGGTCGTACACCACCACGTCGAAGCTCCCTTTGCGGAATGGCATCTGGGTGTTGTCGCCGACCACCGTGGGCCGGTGGTCCCTCTGAATGTCCATGCCGATGACCGCGCGGGTGCTCCCGCGCCAGAATCGGCCGCCATTCACCGTAGCGTCGAGGATTCGCTTCGGGCGCGTGCGGGGATAGAACCCCAGGAGACTCTCCAGCAACTCGGCGTCCTCACCGTCCCACACCGAGGGGAGCGGCGCATATTTCGACGAGGCAGCCGAGTGTGGCTTCCTCCCCATCTCGCGGTTGTCGCCGTCCGGCCAGAGCTTCGCCTGCATCAATGGAATCATAGACGGTATGACCTGTTCTCCACAACCCTCTATCGTCTGTCCATTAACGCGCCTTTAGTTGCACTACCTGAGCCGGACGGCCCGCCCCACCGGGTAGACTGGTATGCGATGAGGGAAGGGTTGCCGGCTGCTCTGGTCGCCGTGGTAGGGCCGACCGGCGCGGGAAAAAGCGAATTGGCCTTGCGCATCGCCGGGGACTTCGACGGAGAGGTCGTGAACTGCGACTCGCTCCAGTTGTACCGCCATCTGGACATTGGGACAGCCAAGCTCCTGCCGGGCGAGCGGCGGGGGGTGCCGCATTACCTGCTGGACATCCTGAACCCGGACCAGGTGTTCACGGCGGGGGAATACGCACGAGCGGCGCGGCCGGTGCTCGAGGAGATCGCGGGGCGCGGGCGCCTGCCGGTCGTTGTGGGCGGGACAGGCTTCTACTTGCGCGCGTTGCTCGAGGGCCTGTTCCCCGGTCCCACCCGTAATGAAACAGTGCGCCGGCGGCTCGCGCGCCGGGAGGCGGGGCGCCCGGGCTGGCTGCACCGCATGCTCGCACGCTTCGACCCGGCCTCGGCGGTCAGGATCCATCCCGGCGACGTGCAAAAGCTGATTC
Source organism: Bryobacteraceae bacterium (assembly GCA_049512775.1). GTDB lineage: Bacteria > Acidobacteriota > Terriglobia > Bryobacterales > Bryobacteraceae > Fen-330. The sequence continues at coordinate 31,798 of JBEKWU010000028.1, read as the reverse complement.
GGGCAGTCGAGGTTCTGCTGGCGACGCGGCGGCCGCTTTCGTCGTGGTTCGCGGATGGGCGCGACGCCCTCCAGGGGTTCCGGGTTCTGAAGCTCGGGCTGGACCCGCCGCGGGCCGCCCTCTACGAGCGGCTGGATGAACGCTGCGCCCGGATGTTCGACACGGGGCTGGTGGAGGAGGTTCGGGGGATTCTGGCGTTGGGATATCCCAAAGAAAGCAAAGCGCTCGAGGCGCACGGATACCGGCAGGCGGTGCAGGTGATCGCAGGGGATCTGGACCTCGCCGAAGCGCTCTACCACGCCCGCCGGAATACGCGACGCTATGCCAAGCGGCAGTGGACCTGGTTCCGGCGCGATCCCGAGGTGCGGTGGCTGCGTGGATTCGGAGGGGATGCACCTGTGCAGGAGTCCGCGCGGGCCGAGGTAAGTGACTTTCTGGATCGCAGGTTCCGGGGAGCCGTCTGATAGACTGAGGGTTGGTCGATGCGGCGGCTCCTCCCCGTGGTCCTTCTGTCGGTGGCGTTGCCGGGCTGGGCAGACACAGTCCTGGTCCTCCCTTTCTTTAACGAATCCTCCTCGGCCGACCTCGACTGGATCACGGAAAGCGTCTCGCACACGATCTCCGAGGCCCTGGTCTCACGCGGCTTGCTGGTGCTGGAGCGGGAAGACCGGGAGGAGGTGTACCGCCGGCTGTCGATCCGGGCGAAGGCCCACCTGACGCACGCTTCCGTGATCAAGGTGGCGGAGGCGCTGGACGCCTCCCAGGTGATCTACGGGGAGTTCGAGGTCAACGTCGCGGCGGGCACGCCGGCAGCGGCGGGCGCACCCCCCTCGCGCGGCTCCGTGCGCATGACCGCGTACGCCCTGGACATGACACGGATGCGCAAGGGTCCCGAGTTCATGGAATCCGGCGCCCTCGAGGATCTGGCGCAGTTGCAGGCGCATCTGGCGTGGCAAGTGCTGCGGTTCCTGGCGCCCGAGCTGACGCCCAGCGCCGAGCAGTTCCTCAACGAGCGTCCGCCGGTCCGCCTGGACGCGATGGAGAACTATACCCGCGGGTTGCTGGCCACCAATGACGAGCAGAAGCACCGCTACTTCACACAAGCCGTCCGGCTGGACGAGAGCTTCTCGCAGCCGCAGTTCGAGCTGGGGCGGCTGTATTGGGCGAAGAAAGAGTACCGGCTCGCGGCGGACTGGCTGGCGCGACTCAAGCCGGGGGGATCGCGCTACTTCGAAGCCAACTTCCTGCTGGGCCTGTGCCGGTACTACAGCGGCGACTACGCCGGCGCGCAGGCCGCCTTCGAACGCGTTGCGGAATCGGTGCCGCTGAATGAAGTGTTCAACAACCTGGGCGCGGCGCAATCCAGGCGCAACCTGCCTGCGGCGCTGGAGAACTTCCGCAAAGCCCTGGAGGGCGACCCGGCCGATCCCGACTTCCATTTCAACGTGGGCTACGCGTTGTGGAAACAAGGGGAATTCGCCGCCGCGGCCGACAGCTTCCGCGCCGCACTGGACCGCAGCCCCGACAATGCCCTGGCCACCACGATGCTGGGCCGCTGCCTCGCCAAGACCGGGCCGCGGGCGGTCGACCCGAAGAGCACCGGGTTCGAGCGGGTGAAGCAGAACTACGAGGAAGGCGCCTACCGGCAGTTGAAGGCGGCCCTGGAGTCCAAGCAGCCGAAATAGATCCAATGTCAAAATGACAGAGTGATCCCTGTCGCGCTGACGATCGCCGGCTCGGACCCCAGCGGCGGGGCGGGCATCCAGGCGGACCTCAAGACCTTCCACCAGTTCGGCGTGTACGGCGAAGCGGCCATCACGCTGGTCACCGTCCAGAACACCATGGGAGTGGAACGGGTCGAGTGCCTGCCTGCCGATCTGGTGATCGCGCAGATCCGCGCGGTGCTCGAGGACATCCGGCCGGCGGCGGCCAAGACGGGCGCGCTCGGGAACCGCGAGCTGGTCGAGGCGGTGGCCGCGCTGGCGGGCGATTTCGATTTTCCGCTGGTGGTCGATCCGGTTATGATTTCCAAGCACGGCGCGCCGTTGGTGGAGGCCGAGGCGCGCGAGGCCATCGCGGCGCGGCTGGTCCCGCGCGCCTACCTGCTGACGCCGAACCTCGCGGAGGCCGCGGCGTTGACGGGAATCGAGGTCCAGGACGCCGCCGGAATGCGGCGCGCGGCCGAACGCCTGGCGTCGATGGGGGCGCGCGCGGTGCTGGTCAAGGGCGGGCATCTCAGCGGGTGCTCGACCGATGTGCTGTTCGCCGCCGGCGAGTTTCACGAGTTCCCCGCCGAGCGCATCGCGACCCGGCACACCCACGGCACCGGATGCACCTATTCGGCCGCCATCGCCGCGGAATTGGCGCGCGGCACGCCGCTCGAGGCCGCCGTCGCCCGCGCGAAAGCCTTCGTCACCGAGGCCATTCGCACCAACCCCGGGCTGGGCCGTGGCGCCGGTCCGGTGAACCACCACGCCCCGGTGCCATGAGCCGCACGATCGAAGCTGTTCGCGCTCTCCGGCACCGCAACTACCAGCTCTTTTTCGGCGGTCAGCTCATTTCGCTGATCGGCACCTGGATGCAGAACGTGGCGCAGGCCTGGCTGGTCTACCGGCTCACGGGGTCCTCGCTGCTGCTGGGGCTGGTGGGTTTTGCGGGCCAGATCCCGATTTTCCTCCTGGCGCCGGTCGGCGGCGCGGCTGCGGACCGCTGGAGCCGGCATCGAATCGTGATCGGCACGCAGGCCAGCGCGATGACGCTGGCCCTACTTCTGGCGGGGATCACGCTGCTCGGATACGTCCAGGTCTGGCACGTGGTTGTGCTGGCGGCGTCGCTGGGCCTGGTGAACGCTTTCGACGTTCCGGCGCGGCAGGCGTTCGTGGTGGAGATGGTCGGCAAGGAAGATCTTCCCAACGCCATTGCGCTGAACTCGTCGCTGTTCAACGGCGCGCGCATCGTCGGGCCGGCGGTGGCCGGGGTGCTGGTGGCGGCGATCGGCGAGGGCTGGTGTTTCTTCGCCAACGGCGTGAGCTACGTCGCGGTGATCGCGGGCCTGCTGCTGATGCGGCTGCCGCCCCGTCCGGTGGCGCCGAAACCCGGCTCGGTGCTCGCGCACATGGCGGAGGGCTTCCAGTTCGTCTGGCGAACGCGCCCCATCCGCGCGCTGTTGCTCCAACTGGGCGTCGTGAGCCTGATGGGGATGCCCTACGCCGTGCTCATGCCGATTTTCGCGGACCGCATCCTGCACAGCGGCTCGAGGGGGTTGGGCTTCCTGATGGGCGCCTCCGGGGTGGGAGCGCTGGGCGGCGCGATCACCCTCGCGATGCGCCGCGGTCTGCGCGGTCTGGGGCGCTGGGCGGCCTGCGCTTCGGGCGCTTTCGGGGCATGCCTGATTCTGTTCTCGTGTTCGCGCTCGTTCTGGCTCTCGGCTGCGCTGCTGGCGCCCATCGGGTTCGCCTTCATCGTGCAGATGGCGTCGTCGAACACCCTGATCCAAAGTATGGTCCCCGACCGCCTGCGCGGCCGGGTAATGGCCGTCTACTCGATGATGTTCATGGGCATGGCGCCGCTAGGCTCCCTCGGCGCGGGCGTCGCGGCCTCGCGGTTGAGCGCGCCGGTGGCGGTCGTGATTGGCGGCGCCGCCTGCATCCTGAGCGCGATCGTCTTCGGCTCGCGCCTCCCTTCCCTGCGCCACGAGGCCCGCCAGTTGATCCTCGCCCAGCAGATGGCCGGCGGAGACCCGGCCGAGGAAATGACCGGCGGAGCGCTGTGAGCGAATTGACGATTTTCGATTGCCGCATTGACGATTTTTGTGGAGGTTGTCCGTGACCGAGGAAGCGGACGCGCTCAGGGCGCGAACGATGCAGTTTGCGATTCGTGTAGTGAAGATGTTTCAAGCCCTTCCGAAAACCGATGTGGCCCGCACGATCGGCCGGCAAGTGCTGCGTTCCGGTACTTCGGTTGGCGCCAACTACCGTGCCGTTTGCCGGGCGCGGTCCAGGACGGAGTTTGCCGCCAAGCTCGGCTTGGTGATTGAAGAGGCGGACGAAACCGTGTTCTGGTTGGACTTGCTCACAGACACCGGGATCGTTCGCCCAAGTCGAATGGAGGCGCTGCTTAAAGAGGCTAATGAGCTGGTGGCGATCTTTGCGGCATCGCAGCTCACCGTGAAGGCCCGGCCAAAATCGTCAATGCGAAAATCGTCAATCGTCAATCCGGTCTGATCTACCGCGGGTCCAAGCCCAGGCTGTGCAACAGCGTGTACATCGACCAGGCCACCGCGGCGGCGCAGGGGATGGTCAAGACCCAGCCCCAGACGATGTTGGCCGCCACGCCCCAGCGCACGGCTTTGAGCCGCTGGACCGAGCCCACGCCCGCGATCGCGCCGGTGATCACGTGCGTGGTCGATACGCCGACCCCGACCGCGGTGGCCATCAGGATGGATGTCGCGGCGGCCGTCTCGGCGCAGAAGCCCCCGCGCGGCTTGAGGCGGGTAATCCGCGAGCCCATGGTGTGCACAATGCGCCATCCGCCGCTGAAGGTTCCGAGCCCGATCGCGGCATGCGCGGCCAGAATGACCCACACCGGTACGTGAAAGGCGGGCAGGTACTTGGCCGAAACCAACACGCCGGTGATAATCCCCATGGTCTTCTGCGCGTCGTTGGTCCCGTGCGAGTAGCTGAAGGCCGCCGCCGACAGAAGCTGGAGCTTGCGAAAGTACACGTCCATCTTCTTCGGAGTGGAGTTCCGGAAGATCCAGTAGACGGCGATCATGAAGGCAAAGGCGGCGAGGAGGCCCAGGAACGGAGCGACCGCCATGAAGACAACCGTCTTGATCCAGCCCTTCCAAACCAGCACCTGGAGGCTGGAGGTGCGCGCGATGGCCGCGCCGGCGTACCCCCCGAACAGGGCGTGGGAGGAACTGGTCGGCAGGCCCAGCCACCACGTGATCAGGTCCCAGACGATCGCTCCGGCCAGCCCGCACAGGATCACGTACGGAGTGACTGCGCTGAGATCCACCATCCCGGTCCCCACCATCTTGGCGACGCCAGTGCCGAAGCTGAATGCGGAAACGAAGTTGAAGAAGGCGGCCCAGATCACCGCCTGGAGCGGCGTGAGCACGCGGGTGGCCACGACGGTGGCGATCGAGTTTGCCGCGTCGTGAAAGCCGTTGATGAAATCGAAGCTCAGCGCCACCGCGATGATCGCGACGACCAGAATCAGTTCCGCGGACACGGGGATCGGCGGGCTCCAGAGTCTCAAGGTAGCGTTCGACTGTTGTGGGTTCGTGACGGTTCTGTTACAGGAGCGTTAAGACTTGGCTCGTCAAAACGGCAGGATCTCTTCCCTTACCGGGTCGAAGTCGATCCGGCGCTTCTGGACGTAGGCCAGGTTGCCCAGGTGGGAGGCCTGGGCCGAGCGGTGGCCGGCGAGCACGTCCCCATTCGGCAGCTTCCGGGTCTTCATGCACTCCAGGAAGTTGCTGACGTGGTCCAGATCCATGTTGCCTTCGGCTTTCACCACCACCGGCTTCTCGTACCTGCCCGCCGCGGTGAACTCGAAATGTTGCCGGTCGATCCACAGGCGGCCCTGGGTGCCGCAGAACTCGATTCCCTCGCCCGTGATCCCCGGCGCCAGCGTGGCCTCGAAGGTGGCCGTGAACTCAGAGGGGTATTCGAGCAGAACGTTGATGGTGTCCGGGGCTGTCCGGCCGTCCTTATAGTTGTACACGCCGCCGGCCGCCACCGCCGACTTGGGGACGTCCTGGCCCAGGAACATGTGGACCACGTCGATCCAGTGCGTGAAAAGGTCGGTGACCTGGCCTCCGCCGAAGTCCAGGTAGGCCCGCCAGTTGAAGAACTGCTGCGGATCGTAGTCCCGCCACCTCACGGGCCCCAGGAAACGCGGCCAGTCCAGGTTCTCCGGCTTGCTTTGGAGGAACTGCGGGGCCCGCCGCAGATGATAGCCGTTGCCGTGCCACCAGGTGCGCACCAGCGTGATCTTCCCCAACCGCCCGGCCTCGATGTACTCCTTCTTGGCTTGAAGATAGTGCCGGCCGGAGCGTTGCTGCATGCCAACCTGGCAAATCCGCCCGTTCACCCGCGCCGCCTTCACAATCTCCGGCCCCTCCTCGATCCTCAGCGTGAGCGGCTTCTCGACGAAGACGTCCTTGCCCGCATTCAGCGCGTCGATGGCGCACGGCGCGTGCCAGTGATCGGGTGTGGCGATGACCACGGCGTTCAATTCCTTCATCTCCAGCAGCTTGCGGTGATCGGTGAAGCTCCTGGCGTCGGCCGCCCCCTTCTGCGCCAGGTCGATCCGCCCTCCGTAAACATCGCACAGCGCGGCCACGCTCACCTGGGGGTTCTGCTGGAAGTTCGCCATGTCGTACCGCCCGCGGTCGCCGCAGCCGATGAGGCCCAGCACGATCCTGTCGTTCGCCCCCTGCACGCGTGAGTAGGAGAGGGCGGAAACAGCGGCGGCGCCCCGCAGGAAGTCCCGACGAACAAATTTACCCGGCATAAAGCGAATTATACCGTGACAGCGCACTTATATACTTGGAGCCGGACATGAGACCAATCCTGATGCGAGCTCGTTGGGTTGTCGCGTTCTGCTTCGTGCTGGCCGCACTGGCCCAGACGGTGACGCCGAAAAAGGCCGCGCCGCGGCCCGCTGCGGGCGCCATGGGGGCGTCCGAGGACCGGCGATTGGAAGCCGCCATCCGCACCCGCTTCGCCGACTCCGGGATCGCTTCCGACAAGTTCCAGGTGCGCGTGCAAGGCGGTGTCGCGACGCTCGAAGGCCACACCGATGTGCTCCAGCACAAAGGCACGGCCACGCGTCTGGCGAAGGCGATGGGTGCAAAGCAGGTGGTGAACCGCATCGAGATAAGCGAAGCCGCGCGGGAGAAGGCCGCGGGCAACCTGGCCCAGGGCCGCCGCCGCGCGCAACTCAAACGCGGCGACGCGCGATCGGAACACCGCTGATCGCTGCCCTACAATTGCCGTTCGGGGACCCGCGCCAGGATGTCGAAAATGCGGGCGCCGTATTTCTCGACGATCTTGAGGCCGACGCCCGGAACCGCCAACAATTCCGCGGCGCTTTGCGGGCGCTCGGCGGCGATGGTCTGAAGCGCGCGGTCGGTCAGGATGCGGAAGGCGGGAACCCCGCGTCGCTTCGCCTCCGCCAGGCGCCAGGCGCGCAGCGCCTCGCCGAGAGCTGGGTCCGGGGCCCGTGGTGGCCGCGCGGAGCGGGTCTCTGAGGGTCGCGGCTCGGCAGCGTGTCGCACCTTCTTCTTCCGCTTCTTGGCGACCCGTGCGATCTCCTGCTGGACCGGGATCTCCGGGAACTCCTCGAGCGCCCGGCCCTCCGCGGTCAGCCGTACCCTGGTGTACGGAACGCGCTTCCCGTCTTTTTCGAACCAGGTCTCGGTGAGTTCCACCAGGCCCGCGCGCGCCATCCCGCCGAGGAGCAGTTCGAACGTGTCGCGGTCGATGGAATGGTCCGCGAACAGGTCGTTGTAGAGCCGGCCCGACGCCTTCTCGCCCCTGCGCTTCAACTCGGAAGCCACCCGCTCGAGCGCCGAGCGTTCCCCGGCGGTAGGCGGCCGGAAGGTCTGCGCGAGGCAATCGGCGGGAGCGCAGAAATCGCAAGTGCCGCAGCGCACCTGCCCGTCGGCTCGGTCGCCGAAGTGCCGCACCAGCGCCGCCATGCGGCACTGGTGCGAGCCGGCGTAGCGCAACATCTGCTCCAGGTGCTCCAGCTTACGCTCGCCCTGCGCGATGTAAGAATCGCGCCAGCCAGCGCTGCCCCGGCTGATGTTCTCGGCGAAGTCCACCACCGCGCCGCCATGGATCCACAGCTTCTCGATCGCCTTCTCGAACAGATCGGCGTCCAGCCGGACACTGCGTTCCAGTTCCTCGCGCGCGACCGGCTGCTCGGAGAGCCTGGCGTAGATGCCTTCCAGTGCCTTAACGTCCGGGTAGTCGCGCTCGAAGAAGTAATCGTGCTTGTGCCGGTCCGCATAGGAGTGCATCAGGATGGCGCGCGAGGGCGCCCCGTCGCGGCCCGCGCGCCCGATCTCCTGGTAGTAGGCTTCCACGCTCCCCGGCAAGGCGGTGTGGATCACGGTGCGGATGTCGGGTTTGTCGATCCCCATGCCGAAGGCGATGGTGGCGACGATCACTTCGAGCCGGCCCTCCAGGAAACGGGTCTGCACCTCGTCGCGGACCTTGGGCTCGAGACCCGCGTGGTAGGCCGCCGCCGGGAACTCGTGGTTGAGGTCGCGGGCCACCGAGGCGGCCTCCTTCCGCGTGGGCGTGTAGACGATCGCAGGCCGCCGCATCGCTTCGAGCAGCAATTCGCGCGCCAGCATTGCCCGCGCCGATGGAGGTGCCTCGACCACCTCGACGGCAATGTTGGCGCGGCGAAAGCCGTGGATGGCGCGCATCGCCCCGCCCAGGCCGAGCTGCTCGACGATGTCGTCTTGCACCACCGGCGTGGCGGTGGCGGTCAGCGCCACCACCGGGGCCGGGCGGAGCAGAGGCAAGTACTGGCCCAGCATGCGGTAGTCCGGGCGGAAATCGTGCCCCCACTCGGAAATGCAGTGCGCCTCGTCGATGGCCACCAGCGAGGGCTTGCGCTTGCCGAGCATCTCCGGGAACCCCGGCACGCGCAACCGCTCGGGGGCGATGAACAGGAAATCCAGGTTGCCTTTCAGGTAGTCCATCGCGGCCTGGCGGGAGACCGCACGGTCGCGCCCCGAGTGGATCCGCTCGGCGCGGAATCCGCGCTGGTTGAGTTTCGCGACCTGGTCCTCCATCAGCGCGATGAGCGGGCTGACCACCAGCGTCGTCCCGCCGCGCACGATCCCGGGGAGTTGATAGCAGAGCGACTTTCCGGAGCCCGTCGGCATCACCAGCAAGACGTCCCGCCCCTCGATGGCCGCCCGGCAGACCGCTTCCTGGTTCGGGAGGAACGAGGGAAACCCGAACCTCGTGTGCAGCACGTCGATCACACCACCGCTCCCTGGCGGTCGCGGCTCGGAAGTGGGTGCGCCGAGCTGTGCCGAGCCGCGACTGTCAGGGAGCGGTGCTTGGGCGCCCACTTTGCCCACCACCTCCCGCACGTACTCTTCGATGCCCTCCAGGAACGGCTGCAACCGCGCCGTCCCGCGGTGAATGCGCCCGAGGTAGGCTTCCCACTGGCCGGTCATCGCCGGACTCTTCACTTCCGGATGGACCACCTCAATGAGATGGATGCCCTTCCCGGTCGCCTCCAGGCTTTTGCCCTGCCGGACGATGTAGCCACGCTTGAGCAGCACCTCGATGATCGCGGCCCGCGTGGCCGGAGTGCCCAGCCCCGTCTCCTTCATCGCCTGGGAGAGTTCCTTCTCGTCGAGCGTCTTACCCGCCGTCTCCATGGCCGTCAGCAGGGTCGCCTCCGTGAACCGCTTGGGAGGGCGCGTCCGCTTGCTGACCGGATTGACCTCGACGACGGTCTGCGGCTGCCCGACTTCAAGACTGGCCGGCAGCGCCAGTTCGGCAGGCTCTTCGCCGGCGCGCGGCGCTCGCTTCAGGTCCAGGACCTTCCAGCCCTCCTGCTGAACCGCCGTGCCGCTGGTGTGGTAGCGGTCCAGCGCGCCGGGGTTGGCGATCACGGTGATCACGGTCGTAACGCTCCAGACGTGGTCTGAGTGCCAGGCGGCCAGCAGCCGGCGGCACACCAGGTCGTAGATTCTGCGCTCGTCCGGCGAAAGCGAGGCGCGCTGGGGCGGTGTCGCGGTCGGGATGATGGCGTGATGGTCGGTGACCTTCGAGTCGTCCACGAAGCGGCGGGAAAGCGGCCGCTCGCCGGTCGATGGCGCCAGCAGGTCCTTGTAGGGCGCCGCGACGGACCGGACCACGGCGGCCAGTGTCGCGGCGATGTCCTTCGACAGATGGCGGCTGTCGGTGCGCGGGTAGCTCAGCAGCTTGTGACGCTCGTAGAGCGACTGCGCCAGATCCAGCGTCTTCTGCGCGCTGAAGCCGAACAGCCGGTTGGCATGGCGCTGCAATTCGGTCAGATCGTAGAGCAGCGGTGGCGCCATGCGTTCGGTCTGGGATTCGAGGGATTCGATGCGCGCCTCGCCGCTCCGTGCCCGCTCGACGGCCCCGGCCGCTTCTTCTCCGTCCGCGGGCAGGCGTGTTTGCCGGGCCCCGTTCACTTCCACGAACCAGATCCCCTCGTAGGTCGCGCCGGGACGCGGAGAGAACGTGGCGACGACTTCCAGGTAGTCTTCCGGGACGAAGGCGCGGATGGCCAGCTCGCGCTCGACCACCATCGCCAGCGTCGGCGTCTGCACCCGGCCCACCGACAATTCGTCCCCCAGCGCCAGCGTGTAGGCGCGGGAGAGGTTCATCCCCACCAGCCAGTCCGCCCGGCTGCGGCCCCGCGCGGCGTCCGCCAGCGCGTCGTATTCGCGGCCTTCGCGCAGGTTCTGGAACCCCTTCCGGATGGCCTCCGGCGTGAGCGACGAGATCCACAGGCGGCTGAACGGCTTCTCGCAACCGGCCGCCTCGTAGATGTACCGGAAGATCAGCTCCCCCTCGCGGCCCGCGTCGGTGGCGCAGACCACCCGGCTCACGCGCGGCGAGTTCAGAATCTTCTGGACCACCTCGAACTGGTCCTGCGTGTGCTCGTAGACCACCAGCGGCCATTCTTTGGGGAGCATGGGCAGCAGGTCGCGGCGCCAGTGCCGCCACTCAGGCCGGATCTCGTGCGGCTGCGCCAGGCTGACCAGGTGCCCGATGGCCCAGGTGACGATGTAGCCGTTGCCGTGCAGATAGCCCTTCCCCTGTGCCCCGGCGCCGAGCACGCGCGCTATGTCGCGCGCCACCGAAGGCTTCTCGGCCAGCACGGCGACTGCTTCGGCCTCCGCGGCGCGTTTGGCGGCCATCGCTCGCATTGTACCGAGCCACCTGGGCCTGTGGTAAACCTGGAGTGAGAGGAGGCGACAATGAAGCGAGCGATTCCCCTGGTTCTGGCGGCGAGCGTATCCATGCTCTACGCCGACGAGAAAGGCGACGTCGAGCGATTGAGCAGGGCTACCGAAGTGGTGCAGGAGATCATGCAGGCGCCCGACAAAGGCGTACCGCAGCCGTTGCTGGACAAAGCCGAGTGCATCGTGGTGGTGCCCGGTGTCAAGAAGATCGCGTTCGTTGGAGGCGGCAAATACGGGCGGGGGTTCTTCGCGTGCCGTAAGCCCGGCGCGGGCTGGAGCGGCCCGGCCGGCGTGCGCGTCGAGGGCGGCAGCGTTGGATTCCAGATTGGCGTCTCGGAGACCGACGTGCTCATGCTGGTGATGAACAAGCACGGCGCCAACCGGCTGCTGTCGAGCAAGTTCACCCTCGGCGGAGACGCTTCGGTGGCCGCCGGCCCGGTCGGCCGCAGCGCCACCGCCGAAACCGACGCCTACATGACCGCCGAGATCCTCACCTGGTCGCGCTCGCGCGGAGTCTTCGCGGGCCTATCGCTCTCCGGCGCCACCCTGCGCCAGGATCTGGACACCAACCAGAACCTCTACGGCAAGCCGCTGCTCAACAAGCAGATCGTCCAGGGCGACGTCAAGCCGCCGGCCGCGGCCGCCGAGTTCCTCGCCCTGCTGAACAAGTATTCCAGCCGCAAGTAAGAACGGGGCTGCCCCGGTCGATTTGGAACCTGAACCGGGTGGCTGGATGGAGCGCAGCAGAAACGAAAAAGGGGAGCCCGAAGGCTCCCCTAGGGTTTGAGATCCCCCGTCCGATCCGCTCAGAAATGGAACTTCGCCGAGACCTGGAGCGCGCGCGGATTGCTCGAGAACACCAGATCGGGGCGATAGAAGGTGGTCGACGCCGGGTTGAGGGAGTTCCGCACTCCCGCGCCGGTGAAACCGATCGAGCGCACGTCGCTCAGGTACCCCCCGGTATACTGCGGGTGGTTCAAGAAGTTCGTGAACTGTGCGCCGAACTCGAAACTCTTGTGCTCGGTGAGGTTGAACCGCTTCACGATGGCCAGGTCGATGTCGTCGATCGGCATCAGGTGCTGGGTATTGCGCGCGGCGTTGGGCAGCGTTCCCTTGGCCGCCGTGATATAGCGTGCACCGGGGTTGTTCGCCAGGTAGGCCACCGTATCGCCGCTGCTGTTCTTCAGTGCCGTCACGTTGGAACCCACGTTCACCGTGCCGGCCGGGTTGACAATGGTGCGGTCGCCTGCGTTGTCGCCGTTCAGGTTCGCATCGATCATGCTCTGGGTGGTGGCCCAGGTGCCGGTCTGATACGTGAAGATCGGCGCGAACTCCCAGTTGCCGACCAGGTTCTTCATGAACCAATTGGAGTCGTGTTTGAAGAACGGCAGGTCGTAAATCGTGGTGAACGTGAAACGCTGCCGGTGATCCAGGGCGGAATCGGAGCGCTCACCCCGCATGTTGCGGAAATCCTGCGCCCGGCGGGGAGTTGTCACCGTGCTGAAGACCTCGGCCGTCGAGTCGTCGATGTTGTGGCTCCAGGTGTACGCTCCCATGAATTGCAGGCCGTTTCGGAAGCGGCGCGTCACCTGCGTCGCGAGACCGTGATAGGTGGAGTTGCCCCACGGCATGAAGGCCACGATATTGCTCCAGAACCCCGCATTCATGTACTGCGGCAGGAAGAACCCGTAGTTGTTGTAAGCGGCGTTGAGTTTGGCGAGAGTGCTGGTCAACCCGTTCAGAGTGGTCTGGCTCGGCGCCGTGAGGTACACCGGCAGCGCGTTCTGCGGCGTCACCACCGATTGCACATTGAGCCGGTTCTGAATCGGCAGGCTCAACCCGCGGGTGCCCAGGTAGCGCACCTCGATGGTGTAATCCTCCCGAAACACGTGCTGCACGCCGAGGTTCCACTGGATGGCTTTGGGCGGCTTCTGGTCGGGGATGTAGCTGCCGGTATAGGCACGGGCGTCCTCCTGGCTCAACGCTCCCGCCGAAGCAGTCGGCTTGATCCCGCCGTTCTGCAAGAATTTGTTGTATGCCGACAGGCCGCCCACGTCCACCGTCTGCTGGAACTGAGGCGGCATCGACAGCAAGCCGAGGTTGTCGAACAACTGGTCGTAACTCATCCCGAAGCCACCGCGGATGGAAGTGTTGCCACGGGTTCCGGGCGCCCACGCGAAGCCGATGCGTGGCTCGAAGCCTTTGTTGAATACCTTGGGCTGCCCGAAAGTGATCAGCCCCGGAACGCTGGAGATGGCGTTCACGGTTTGCAGGCGCTCGGCATAGGGCACGGTCGTTCGCTCGTAGCGCAGCCCGATGTTGATGGTGAAGTGGGGCCGGATCTTGAAGTCGTCGTTGGCGAACAACCCGAGCTGCGTCTGGTCGCCGTAGTATTCGAAGTTGCCGGTGGTCCGCTCGGCGAAATCGGGAACCTGGTCCAGCAGGTACCCCTCGAGCGTGCCCCAGTCGTAGTCGCCGCGGGCCCGCTGGGTGAAGCTCTGGGGGGCGATCAGCTTGCGGAAGTCGACGCCGAACTTGAGCGTGTGCGCCCCTTTGACCCAGGAAACGTTATCCGTGACCTGGTAGGTGTTCTGCACTCCGCCTTGCGGTGAGTTGGGGTCGGGACCGATGTTGACGTTCAGCTCGTCGATGGTGACGTTCGGGAAGGCGTCCAGGCCGGGAAACGTCTGCGGTCCAACGGTATAAACATTGTAGTTGCGGTTGTAGCCCAGCCGGAATTCGTTCGTGAGCGTGGGCGAGAAGTTGTGAAACTCCGAGAACGTCGCCAGATAGTTGTTGTTCGGGGTCATGGTGAAAAACACCGGCAAATTGGCCGCGGTGTCGATGAAGCTCCCCTTGTTAATCACGATCCGGCCCCGCATACTGTCCTTGCTGCTGATGTTGTAATCCACCGAACCCAAGTAGGTATACCAATTCTGGTAGTTCGGCGCCACGAACGACATCTGCCCCAACTCGACGGTCTTGCCGGCCACCACCGGGTACCCATACGGCGTGAGCGACGGAGCGACTGCCGCCGAAGTCGGAGGCAGATACTGCTTCATCACGGCCAGGTTGTTCGCGGAAACTCCGGAAATGGTGGCCAGCGCCGCGTAGCCGGCCGCGGTCGGCGCAAAGATCTGCCCGGCCGACCCGGCCGCGCCGATCGGGTTGTACTCGAAGCCGAACAGAAAGAACAGTTTGTTCTTCCTGATCGGGCCGCCAACATAGCCGCCCAAACGATTGTTGTCATAGCGGGGAAGACCCTCAGTCGCCTGCGACTCCGTCGCGTTCAGATTCCGGTTCTGCAAGTACTCGTACCCCACCCCGTGGAACTCGTTCCCGCCGCTCTTCAGAATCTGGTTGAACTGCCCGCCGGCCGAATGTCCGTACTCGGGCGAGAACTGGTTGGCGAGCACGGTGAACTGCTCCACGGCATCGTTCGGGATGATCGCCAGCGGGCCGGTGACGCTCTTGCTGTTGTTGTCGATGCCCTCAACCGTGAAATTGTTGTTGCGCGGCCGCTGCCCGCCGACCGACGGGCCGGTCCCCACGCCCACAGCCCCGCTGGAGCCGACGCCGGCCTGGAGCAGCGCAAGGTTGAGAACACCCGACCCGACGCTGGCCACCGGAAGGTCGGCCAACTGCCGGGCTTCGAAGGCCGTCTGCACCTGGGCGGTGGTCGTGTCGATGGTTACGGCCGTGGCGCTCACCTCGACCACCGTGCTGGTCTCGCCGATCTGCAAAGTCACATTGGCGGTCCCGGCCTTGTTGAGTTCGACCGGTACATTGTTCACCTCGGCCTTGGCGAATCCCTTGGCGACAACCGCGAGCTTATAGCTGCCGACGGCCAGGTTGCCAAGGCGGTACTGCCCGGTACTCGTCGATGTCGTGGTCGCCGTGATTCCCGTCGCATTGTTGGTGGCCGTGATGGTCGCGCCTGGTATTCCGGCCCCGGTCGGGTCGTAGATCGTCCCGACGAGGTCGCCGCTGATGGACTGCGCCAGCGCCAGTGACGCCAGCGCCAGAACTACGATGAGGAACAGTACTACCCTGCTGCTTCGTTTCATAACCCCCTTGCAATCCTTTCCCTTAAGTTTGGCGCCAAACACATTGTCCGGGGGGCGCCCTTCTAGAGATAGCGCTCCCTCCGTCGCACAATTATACACCAAGCTCTCCACACCCGAACCTCGAAATTGTCGGCAGATGCGACACACGAACCTCTCTGCCGCAGCAACGGCACATTCGGGGGGCCAGTTGCTCTGGGAGACCAACACCCTTCCAGCGCGATAACACTCCTCGCCTGAAGCCGGGCGGGTCCCCTAGCCCCTCACCTTAGCACCCCACCTGAGATTGCACAAGAGGGAACAGCGCGAAACCATCGAAAAACTTCGGTTTACAGGTGTAACGTGCGAACCGGAGCGCGCCCTACAGCGGCCAGTCGGTCGGCTCGGCTGTGGAGATCTCGAGCCACCCCTCCTGCGGGATGGCGTCGATCGGAAGCCCTTGTTTCCACAGGGATAGCTGCAAACGCAGCGACTGCCCCGACCCCACCCCCAGCGCCGCCAGCGAGAGCCGGGCCTCCAGCACCTTGTGAAACGCGAACTCGACCGCCGTGGCGGCCTCCGGTTTCCCTCCCCAGCCGCACTTCGCTGGCGCTCACCTGCCCGTCGCGGAAGCCCAGCACGATGAAACTCTCCCGAGACGGATCGGCGCACGGCTGGACGGTCAGGTGCCCGTCCATTCCGGAGAGCCCCGAGACCGCCCCCGGCTCGAAATCCACCCGCAGGTACAGGTTTTGCCCGTCGCTGCCGTAGAACAGCTCCTGGATCAGGAACCGCTTGCCATGCATTGCCCCGGAGCGCGCATCCACCCGGTAGACGCCCGCGCCCAGCCACTCGAAGTACGAGGTGACCAGGCCATCGATCTTCGGGCGCACCGGCCCGGTGGGCGGCGTGTGCACCTCGGGCAGCGCTATCCTCAGGATCGGGTGGGAGAGATCCTCGGGCGGCGTGAGGTGGAGCGCCCGGTAGACGTTTGCCAGGTGCGCGCGGTACAGCGCGTCGAACTCCTCGCGAAAGTCCGACTGGTGCTCCGGCCCGTACCACCAGCACCAGTCGCTCCCCTCGGAGATCAGCAGTTCCTCGTAGGCCAGTTCCCGGTCCTGGCCGGAGACCCCGGAGGCCACCCGCTCATAGGTCTGCCGCGCCCGCAGCAGGTACTCCCAGGCGCGGTTGTCCTCCTCCGCCCCGATCCAGACGTCGAAATTCGCCCCGATCCACGAGCCCGGAAAAATGTGGTCCAGCGGCTGCGGCTCCAGGCGCTCGAGCGCCTCCGCGACCGTCAGGGCGGTGATCGAGCGGTCGGCCGTGATCCCCCGGTACAGCTCTCTCAAGAACGGCCGGCCGTTCTGCTCGTAGAATTCCCAGGCATTCTCCCCGTCCAGAATGATGGGGACGAACGCGTCGCGGCCGCTGGCCAGGAGTCCGCGGCAGTTGTCGCGGATGCGGTTGAGGAAATCCGCCGCGGCCTCCGCCGCGCCCAGCCGCGCGTACACGAATCCGATCAGGTCGCTCAGATAGTGGTCGCGGAAGATCACCGCGATTTCCCGGCCGCCCTGCCGCCAGACATAGGGCCGGCAGGTGTCCTCGACCCCGGCGGTCCGGCCCAGCACGCGGCCCAGCACCCCGTTGTCCGTGGCTGCCCAGCGAAACCCCGCTTCGGCGGCGATACTCAGCGCCTCGTCGGACACCGAGCCCTCGGAAGGCCACAGCCCCGCCGGCGTCGTCCCGAGCCGTTCTCCGCAGAACTGCCGCGCCCGCTCGAGCTGCGCCCGGGCGTCCTGCGGATAACGGAACCGCGACGGCAGCGACACGTAGGGATGCGCCACCTCGGCGATGTTGGAATCGCAGATCAGCGGCAGGATGGGATGGTAGAACGGCGTGGTCGAGATCTCGATCTGCCCTCGCGCGGCGAACTTGCGATACACCGGCAGGACGGCCCGCAGAATCTCGGTCTGTTTCCTGCCGGCCAGCGCCTGGTCGTCCGGCGTGAAGTTGCGGCCCCGCAACACCAGCTCGCGGATGTCCGGGTCCTTGGTCAGGAATTCCTCGTCGAACCAGGCCAGTTGCGAGAGCACCTGCAAGTCGCGGAACGCCTGCGCGCTGAACAGCCGCAGCGCGCGCCCGACATTCCGGTCGGCCGCCCGCCAGACCTGGCACAGCTCCAGGTAGCGCGGGAATCGCGCCACGATGCGCGTCGGATTCAGCGGCACGAAGTTGCGCAGCAGGAACTCCTGGTCGGCCTGCGTCAGGCTCTCGGTGGGCTTGAGCGTCACCCGCAGATAGGGATCGGCCGCGTTGCCCTGCGCATAATCCTCCACCTGCAACATCAACGACGGCACCAGGTTGAAGGTCTGATGGACCTCGGGAAACTCCTCCAGGATCTCCACCATCCCGTAGTAATCCTTGAGGGCATGCAGCCGGGTCCAGGGCATCCTGTATTCCCCGGAGATCAGGTCCTTGTAGAACGGCTGGTGCATGTGCCACAGCACGCAAAGGTAGATGCGGGGCATAGGAGGCGCTACCGGCGCGGGCTTTCGGCGGCATAGGGCCGCGGGTCCGCCGTACTCCGGAAGCAGGTGGACATGGGGGGAGAGCCGGCGTCGAAAACGGTCATCGGGCGCAGGCCCAGGATCAGCTCCATGGTACGCAGCATGGAAGTTGTATTGTACATCGTGCCGTCCACGGCGCCGCGCTTCACGTACGGCGAAATCGCCAGGGCCGGCGCTGCGAAGATCGCCGTGCTGGTCCAGAAGCGGCTCTTCGAGACGGCTTCGACAACCTGCCCCAGCGCGGAATCGTCCTCCAGGCGCATCAGGATCAGGGCGGGCATCTGCCCGGTCTTCTCGAAATCGGCCAGGTCCTGGAGGAAGACCTTGGCGCGCTCCGTGTCCGGGTAGTCCGGGTCCCAACCGCGGTAGCGCAGGTTGGTCGCGCGGTTGAGGACCGGGTCCTTCACCAGTTGCACCTGGATGCCGTCGGTCGCCTCCTTCAGCGGGCGGTTGGCGACGAAGTGGCCGTAGTTCCGCATCGAAATGCCCGCCGCCGCGGCCTGCGTCCACAGGTAGCCGGACGCGGGCATGGAGGCCGGTTCCCCGCCCTCGTAGTCGAACGGGCGAGGCCGCATCTTTTCGACGAAGTCGGAGGCGATCCCCGCGGTGGCCCACTGCTCGCCGTCCGCGCGGGTCTCTCCCATGACCTGGAAGTTGTCCAGCCGCACGAACTCGCGCGCCAGCTTGCGATGGTTCGCTCCGTCCCGATGGTTCTCCCCGACGATGTAGATGACGTGCCGGATGGGCGACACCTGGCCCGGTTGCGCGGGGATGGGGCTGTCCTGGCCGGTTCCCGCATCCTCGAGTAAGGCGTCGCGATAGGGCGAGTTGTCGAGCACGGTCTTCGAACAGGCCTCCAGTTGCTCATCGGCGGGCGGGTCGATGAACGACGCCGTCCCGGAAGGACGTGGCCGGCCGTTCAACACCACCACCCGGCCATCGCCCAGCACCCGGACGGCTGTCGGATACCAGCCTGTCGGGATGAAACCGAGTGGCTGCGCGCGCGCGCCGGTGACGTCCGCCACCGCCACCGCGTTCACGTCCGAGCAGACCACATACAGCCGCTTGCGGTCCGGGCTGAGCGCCAGCGCGCTGGGCGTCATCCCCGCCGGCTGCCAGGGGGTCAGCGAGACGTTGATCGTGTCGATGCGACGCAACTCTCCGCTTTCCGAGGCCCCCAGCACATACACGTTATTGGTGTTCGCCGCCGCCACGAACAGCCGCGCGGTCACCCACTCGAGTTGGCCTGGCTCCTCCACCGCCGGCTGGCCGGGCAGCCAGAGCAGGTCGGTCGGGTGCGCCCCCAGCCGCAGCTTCTCGATCACGGCGCCCCGATCGGTTTCGTGCTGGTAGACCGAGCCGTCCGCCCAGCTCGAGACCAGAAACGTCTTGCCGCCGGGCGGGAACAGGATGCGGTACGGCCGCCGGCCCGTCGCAAACCGCTCGATCACCACTCCGGATTGCGGATTGATCACGGCGATGGAGTTGTGGAACAGGTCGGCGGCATAGAGCAACCGGCCGGCGGGATCGAAGGCTACGTCGCCGGCGAAATCGTTGCCGGTTCGCTTCTCCGGAGGCGTCAGCGAAAAAGTCCGGCGGGGGGTCAGCCTGCCCTCCGCGAACCCGAACTCGAACACCGCCGCCTGCGAGCCGCCGCCCACGTACACCCGGTCGCCCTGGGGCGAAAACGTGATCCCGAGCCACGCGTCCGGCACGGAGATGCTCCCCACCGCGCGCTCGGTCGCGGTTTCGAACACCGTGATCGAGGGCGCCGCGGCACCGCCGTTCAGTACCAGCAGGTACTTCCCGTCCGGCGAAACCGCCGCCGACATCGGCAGCGTTCCCAGAGCGACCTGCCGGCCCGCGGGCCGCAGCCGCCAGCCCGCGGGCTGAGCGGACAACACCAGGGTCAAGGCGATCGGCAAAACCACCGCCGCAGTTTTCATTCGGAGAACCTCTGCGCAATGGGAAACCGCCGGCCGATGCCGAACGCCTTAGTAGTGACTTTCAGGCCGGGCGCGGCCTGCTGGCGCTTGTATTCGTTGCCGTCGACCTTGTTGATAATCTCGCTGACAAAGCCGACCTCCAGGCCCAGCGTCTCGGCGATCCGTCGCGGCGTCTGGTAGTCCTCGACGTAGGCGCTCAGGATGCGGTCCAGCAGGTCGTAAGGCGGCAGCGTATCCTGGTCCGTCTGGTTCGGCCGCAGCTCGGCCGAGGGCGGCTTGCGGAACACGCTCTCGGGGATGGCGTCCGCGTGGCGCCGGTTCGCCACCCGCGCCAGCTCGTACACCAGGGTCTTGGGAACGTCGCTGATCACCGCCAGCCCCCCGCACATGTCGCCGTACAGCGTGCAATAGCCCATGGCGAGTTCGCTCTTGTTGCCAGTGGTCAGCGCCAGCACCGACCATTTGTTCGAGAGCGCCATCAGGATTGCGCCGCGAATGCGCGCCTGGATGTTCTCCTCGGTGACGTCGCGCTCCCGGCCCGCGAACAGCGGATCCAGCGCCGCCAGGTAGCTCTCGTAGATCCCCGTGATCTTCACCACCTCGAAGCGGATGCCCAGATTCGCCGCCAGCGCGCGCGCGTCCGTCAGGCTGCCCTCGGACGAATACGGCCCGGGCATCCCCACCCCGACCACGTTCTCCCGGCCCACCGCGTCCACCGCGATCGCCGCTGTGAGCGAAGAATCGATGCCCCCGCTCAGGCCGATCAGCACGCGCTGGAACCCGCACTTGCGGATGTAATCGCGCGTGCCCAGGGCCAGCGCTTCGTAGACCGCCTCGCATTCCTCCGGCAGGCTCTCGTGCTGGTCGCCCGGGCCCGCCTCGGTATTCAGGAACACCAGGTCCTCCCGAAACGACGCCCCCGAGGCGATCACGCGCGCCTCCGCGTCCAGGGCGAAACTGCTGCCGTCGAAGATGAGGGAATCGTTGCCGCCCACCTGGTTCACGTAGATGACCGGGATCTTGTAACGCCGCGCCGTGTTGGCGAAGATCTCGCGCCGCAACTCGCGCTTTCCGATGTGATACGGCGAGGCGTTGATGCTGATGAGCATCTCGGCCCCGGCCTGCGCCAGCTCCTCGACCGGGTCGCGCCGATATAGGCGCCGCTCCCAGAACTGCTTGTCGTTCCAGGCGTCCTCGCAGATGGTCAGCGCCACCCGCTGGCCGCCGATCGCGCACAGCGACTGGCGCTCGGCCGGCTGGAAGTAGCGCGTCTCGTCGAACACGTCGTAAGTGGGCAGCAGCGCCTTGTTCTGCTGGAACACGACGCGCCCGCGCTCGACCACCGCGGCGCTGTTGGTGGCCCGCTTGCCCGCCGGGACCTCCGACCGGCCCACGTACCCGAGAATCAGCGCGATATCGAGATGGGCGGTTTCCGCCGCCAGCCGCGCCAGGTGCTGCTGGGTGCGCTCGAGGAAACTCGGCTTCTCCACCAGATCGCGGGGCGGGTACCCGGTCAGCGACAGCTCCGGAAACACCACCAGCCGCGCCCCGCCCTCCGCCGCGGCCCGAGCTGTCCGGACGATGACATCCGCATTTCCGCCCAGGTCCCCAACCGTGGTGTTGATCTGCCCCAGAGCAATCCGCATGCAACATCTATTGTAGTGATTCCCGTGGGGCAGACGGTTTCGCCTGCCCGGGCCCGCTCGCGCAGCCGCAACGCCCGCTAGCGGATTGCTCCGAGGGCTTGGAGGAACCGCTCCGGCTCCGCCACGCTCAGCAGGACCGGGTACCCGGCTCTGGTGGGAATGTAGGCAACCCTCTTCGTGTCGGTCACGAAGACCAGCGCCTTCTCGCCGTTCTTCAAGCGGAACCAGCCGGCCCGATAACCGGGAAGACCGGTGCCATTCGTCCTCCTGGCGAGCGCGTAATCCGTATCTTTGGTCAGATCCAGGACGCGCGCCTGTCCCGCGATCAAGTCGCGCCGGGGAATCATCCGGCCATAGATGTCCCCGGTAATCTTCAACCCGTCGCCGGTGACTTCAAAGCGGACGTGCCGCGAGGCATACGCGAACCAGGCGAACAGCACCACCAGGCCGAGTAAGACTGCGAATGCAGGGACCAGGACAGTCCACGGCCCGGTGGATGCCGGAATGATCGGAAAGACCTGCTTCATGGGAACCCTCCCGCGAGGAATCTTAACACTGTCCCGGTGCGGGGGAGGCGAGGTGCTCTCTACTTTGCATTGAAAAGTTCTTTGCAGTTTCGTATACTGAGGTCCCAGATGAGAGTCAAGATGATCCTCCCCGCCCTGATCGAGGCCGCCAGCCCCTTCTGGCGCCCCATCAAGTACTCCCTGTTCCCACCCCTCGGGTTGGCCACGCTCGCCGGCCACCTGTCCGGCGACGATCGGGTCACCATCCAGGACGAACACGTCGAATCTCTAGATCTTGACGACCAGCCCGACCTGGTGGCGATTCAGGTCTACATCACCTCGGCCTACCGGGCCTACCGGCTGGCCGACCACTACCGGCAAAGGGGCGTGCACGTCGCTCTGGGCGGTCTGCACGTCACCTCCCTGCCCGAAGACTCGGGCCGGGCGACGACACCTGGCCCGCCTTTCTCGCGGACCTGCGCGCCGGCCGACCCGGTAGGGTGTATCGTTCCCGGCAGCGCACCCTGGTGGGCCTGCCCAAACCCCGCCGCGACCTCATCCAGCGCCATCTCTACCTGGTGCCCAACTCGCTCGTGGTTTCGCGGGGTTGCCCTCACCGTTGCGACTTCTGCTACAAGGACGCTTTCTTCCAGGGCGGCAAGTCGTTCTACACCCAGCGCGTGGATGACGCGCTCGCCGAGATCCAGGGCCTCCCCGGCCGGCATCTTTACTTCCTGGACGACCATCTCTTCGGAAACCCCCGTTTCGCCGTGGCGCTCTTCGATGGCATGAAGGGAATGGGACGGCTGTGGCAGGCAGCCGCCACCGTCCCGTCGGTGCTGCGTCCCGGCCTCGTCGAGAAGGCGGCGGAAAGCGGCCTGCGCAGCCTGTTCATCGGCTTCGAGACCCTGAGCGTCAAGAACCTCGAGGCGCAGCACAAGGTGCAGAACCTCGAGCGCGATTACAGCGTCGCCATCCGCCGCCTGCACGACCTGGGAGTCATGGTGAACGCCAGTTTCGTCTTTGGCATGGACGACGACGATGCCAGCGTCTTCGAGCGCACGGTCGCATGGTCCATCGAGCAAGGGATCGAAACCGCCACGTTTCACATCCTGACACCCTACCCCGGGACCGAATTGCACCGGCGCATGACTGCGGAAGGCCGCATGAAGACCGTCAACTGGGATCTGTACGACGCCCGCCACGCGGTGTTCCGCCCGGCCAGGATGGCGCCGGAAACGCTGGAAGCCGGCTACCGGCAGGCATCCCGCGAGTTCTACCGCTGGGGCTCCATCTTCGCGGGAGCATTCACCAAGGAAAGCCTGACCGGCAAGCTGCGGCACATCGCCTACGCCGGCGGCTGGAAGAAGTTCGAGCCGCTGTGGAACTGGGTCATCCGGGCCAGGCGGGTCTCGGGCTTCCTCCCTCTGCTGGAAGCCGTTCTCTCCTTGCGCGCGCGGAAGCGCCAGTCATCCCTGCCGCAGGACGAAATAGGGCTGGTTCGAGAAATCGCGCGCCAGGCCGGGGAATAGCGCGGCGGCGCCGGCCCGGTCGCGCAGCTCGAAGTAATACTGGAGCGGGAACGGCGATGCCGTGTAGTCGCCGGGGATCGCTGCCGCGTACCGGTCGCCGCGCACCGTCATCTCCGCCACGCGCCACAACTCCGCCTGGTTAACGCGCCGGTAGTGCAGCCGCACCGCCGCGGGTCGCTCCTTGGATGCCAGCTCGATCTTGAGTGGCTCCCCCGGCTGGAACCGTGCCGCTGGTGCGTGATGACACTCGAATACCGGCCGTCGCGGCGGGCGCAGCACGTCGCGGATGGCGCCCGCCACCCGCTCGCTGGCCTGACTCCCGGATGCCGGGCGCTTGGCCATCTCGGCGATATCCTCGTCGATGGCCGGCAGGCGGTCCAGCCAGTGGCCTCGCAGGTGCTTATCCCACCCGAAGGTCACGTCGCTCGCGTAAACGCCGCCGGCCCGGTTCGCGAGCTCCGCCCAGGCGGCGCGCGCGGCGCGGTAAGCCTTAAGCGCCTCCTTGAGCGCCGCGGGCTCGCCCGTCCCGTCATAGAGCGCCCAGAGCACGCCGCTGCGCAGTTTCCACGCGAAGAACCGACCCAGCCCGATCTCGATCGCCACGTCAATCGCCATTCGGCGGAACTCCGGGCGCGCGCTGGTTTCCGCCTGCTCCAAGTGCTTCGCCGAGGCCGCCGCCATCTGCTCCAGCCACCCCGCCACTTCCGCCGGCGTAACCTTCGCGCCGCGCTTCCCTTTGAGCAGCTCTTCCGCAAAATCGTCCACGCGCGCGAACAGTTCCGGATCGAGCGGGCTGACCGTGCCGAACCGCTTGGGGCTGGGAGTGTCCCCGTAGGGATGCTTCTTCTCCGCGTCCACGATGGACATGTTGGTGTACATTTCCGGCCAGTAGTTGTTGTTGGCCGCCGACGGGCAGTGCGCCATCGTGACCAGTGGCAGCAGCCGGCTGGCCTCGGCGAGCGCGGGATGCACCGAAACCGAAGCCGCTGGGTTGTACAGCAACCGGCCCCAGACCCGATACGTGTCCAGGTACTTCTCCCAATCGTGCCGGGGCGCGAGCGAGGCGTCGGCGTATCCGCACCGCCCTCCCGCCACCCCCGAGCCTTTTCGCCCTTTCATCGAAAGCGGCTCGAAGACCTCGGCCCCGTCGCTGCCGCAGAAACTCGACGCCCGCGAGCACGTGGCCGCGAACCCGGGGTCGGCCCACAGCAGCAGCCGCTGGGTGCCCGGCCAGATGCGGTGCAGGATGCCGTAGCGCCGGTCCTCGCGCAGCAGGTCCCCATAACCATAGCGCATGAAGCTCCGGGAACCGGAACTCAGCGAAAAGAGGCCCTCGCTCGGAGCCGGCCATTGGTGGCGCCGGTCACCGGCCGAGAGCTGGCGCGGAACGCGCTCCAGCGCCCGGATCGCCGCCTGGTGATACGGCAGGCCCAGGTGCTCGGCCCAATACTTCGGGGAGATGGTGACAGAGAGGCCGGTCGCGAGCGCCGTGTCGATCATGCCCTGGTCGATGCCCTTGGCGTGCAGATCGATCCCCACCTGCCGGCCGCACCCGGCGACCCCCTCGAAGATGGTCCGCCAGAATCCGTAGCTGCCTTCGGCGACGCCGCTTTCCCCGTGGATGCGGAATGTCACACCCCGGATCGACGGGCATTTCTCGAGCACCATGCGCAGCGCATCGCGGCAGTAGGCGGCCTGCGTCTCCGGCGTGAGGCCCTCGACCGTATGGCTGATCTTCGCGGTCTTCGAGAAGTCGTAGGCGTGCGTCCACACCCCAAGCTGAAAATCGAGGCCCCGTCCAGCGGTTTCGTCGCTGATGAACCGCAGCGTCTCGAGGTTCTTCTCCCGCTCGTCCTCGGCCAGCCCGGTGACCCGGACGTTGTAGCCCTCGACCGCCACCAGAAACGGGTACGGGAAATGGAGATACGAATCCCGGACGTCCCAGGTGAAGTCGTACCCAATGCCAAACGCCAGGTTGAAGCGGTTGAAGCGCTCGCTGGCCAGCATGGTGAGGTACTGCCGCCAGGCTTCCCGGTCGTAGAACCAGGGCTTGTCTTCGACCTCGCTCACGAAGCATTTCAGGATGCTGCGGATCCGGTTGGCCGGGCTTTCGACTACAGGCTTCTCGAATTCGAGAGTCTGCCCCCGACGGACGCGGTCGGCCAGCTCCAGCAGAGCGTACACCAGCCCGCGCACGTCGCTTCCGCAGGCGAGTATCTCCTTGCCCGGCACGATCGCCAGCGACTCCGGCGCGTCCGGCGCCGCCCTGCGGCCCGCGGCCACGACACGGGTCTGCAACCTGCGCTCCGCCAGCGCGGCCGCCAGTTCGGACGCGGCCCATCGCGCCGGCGCCGCCGAGGCAATCGGGTCGTTGGAATCCATGCTGACGGCGCCCAGCGAAAAGGCGAGCCCCGCCTGCGCCAAAAACTCCCGCCGGTTGAGAGAATCCATGTTTCTCAGTGTAGGGCGGGCGGCGAGCGGCCAGCTTGAGTTATGATCGACCAGATCCCGGAGCGGGAGCCATGCCGAAGCTCTTCATCTCCTCGACCAGCGAGGACCTCGAACCCTACCGAAACGCCGCCAGGGACGCCGCCATTCTGGCTGGGTTCTTTCCCGTGATGATGGAGTACTTCACCGCCCAGGGGCGCCAGCCGCCTTACCAGGCATGCATGGAGAAGGTTGACGGCTGCGACGTGGTGGTGGCAATCGTCGCGCACCGCTACGGATGGGTGCCGCCGGATCAGCCCGGCGGCGGGCACAAGAGCATCACCTGGCTGGAATGCGAGCGCGCCAATGAGAAAGAAGAGGTGCTGGCATTTCTCGTGGATGAGAAGCAGCCCTGGCTGGCCGAGCACCGCGAAGCCTATCGCGTGACCAAGGCAATCGAGGACGGAACCTATACGCCCGAACTGGCCGAGGAGGCGAAACGGAACGTCGCCGCCTTGCGAGAGTTCAAGCAATGGCTGAGCGGCCTCGGCGTCCGCGCCACCTTCACGAGCCCGGAGAGTCTGAAAACCGCCGTGCTGGGCGCGCTCTTCGGCCGGCCCGTTCCGCAATCCGACCCGGGCAAATACCTTCAATCGCTGCGCGACCAGACGGCCTGGATCGACATCCGCGGCTTGCAGGTAGGAACCGGCAAGGCGTATCGATTCCCTATCGACGACCTGTACATTCCCCTGAAGACGGCTATGAGTGGCGAGGTTCGGGGATCGGTTCTGCTGGAAGAAGCGCTGCGCCGTCGGAGGTTGGTGATCGTCGGCGATCCGGGCGCGGGCAAGACGACCTTTCTGCGGAAAATCGCCTACGGGCTATGCCAAAACCCTGAGCGGGGCTTCC
Organism: Bryobacteraceae bacterium; assembly: GCA_049512775.1. GTDB lineage: Bacteria > Acidobacteriota > Terriglobia > Bryobacterales > Bryobacteraceae > Fen-330. The sequence goes on along the minus strand of JBEKWU010000028.1, from coordinate 5,241 downwards.
CGATCTTCATCCGCATCGCCGAACTCGAGGAGCACATCGCGAACTGCCGCCAGCAGCACCAGGCCGGCGCCCCGACCACCCGAGAATCCCCCGAGTGGCTGGCCCACTTCCTCCAAAGGCGGGAATGGGGCCTGGACGCGGAGTTCTTCGAACGGAAGCTGTCCGAGGACTCCACAGTCGTGTTGCTGGACGGCCTGGACGAAACCCCGAATCGCGTCGCCAGAGAATCCATGGCGCGCCTGTTCGAGAAAGCCACCGGCTCCTATGGCAAGTGCCTGTTCGTGGTGACCACCCGGCCCCAAGCCTATGCCGGCCAGTCCACGCTCGCGGGGTTCGAAGAAGTGCGGATCGACGACCTCGAGCCCGAGGGCATCGAGCGCTTCCTCGAGCACTGGTCGCGCTGCCTGTACTCCGGCGACCCGGCCGCGGCGGAGGCGCACCGCAAGGAACTCGTCGATGCGCTGCGCGCACGGGTGGAGATCCGGCGGATGGCGCGCAACCCGGTGATGCTGACCGCGCTGGCCGTCGTGCACTGGAACGAGCGCCGGCTCCCCGAGCAGCGCGCCGACCTTTACGAATCCATCCTCACCTGGCTGGCGCGGTCGCGCGAGAAGAAGCCGGACCGGGAGCCTTCCGACCGCTGCCTGGCGCTCCTCGCCCATCTCGCCCTCGGGATGCAGAACCAGCCGAAGGGCCGCCTCACGCAGATCTCCAGAGGCCCGGCGGCCGAAATCATCGCCCCGCAGTTTCGCGGAATCGCCAGGGACAAACAGCTCCCGAGAGCGCAGAGCTTCCTGGACCAGGAGGAGGTGGACAGCGGCATCGTGGTGAGTCGTGGCAGCGAGGTCCGCTTCTGGCACCTGACGTTTCAGGAGCACCTGGCTGCGCGGGCCATCGCCGGTCTACCGGAAGCGGACCAGCAGGAGCTCCTACTGGACGCCGGAAGACTCTATCGCCCGGAGTGGCGCGAGGTGGTGCTGCTGTTGGCGGGCACGTTGCTGGTAAGGCAGGGTTCCGAGAAAGTGGATGGGCTGTTCCGGGCGGTGCTCGAAGGGCTGAAGCCGGAGGCCTCGCTGGCCGAGCGCGCGCGCTGCGCCGGCCTGCTCGGGGCCATTCTCCGCGACCTGCGGCCACTGGCTTACCATGCGGCGGATCCACGCTACCAGGAGATGCTTGGTTCGGTGCTGGACATCTTCGACGCGGAGAAGTCCGCGGGTGTCAGCCTTCAGGAGCGTCTGGAAGCAGCCGAAGCCTTGGGCCAGGCAGGCGATCCCAGGCTCCGCGAAGACAACTGGGTGACCATCCCGGCGGGGACGTTCCTCATGGGTGCCCAGCGCCAGGACCCGGCGAAGCCGAACTACGATCCCATCGCGTTTGAGGATGAGTCCCCGGTGCACGAGGTGTACCTGGATGCCTATCGGATCGGCCGCTATCCGGTGACCGTGGAAGAGTACGCCAGGTTTCTCGATGACGAGGGCTACCGCGGCAGACGCGAGCAGCCGGAGGACTGGGCCGACCAACTGCTGCACCCGAATCGGCCCGTGGTTTCGGTGACATGGGACGAAGCGGCGGCCTACTGCGCCTGGGCCGGGGGACGCTTGCCCACCGAAGCCGAGTGGGAGCGGGCGGCCCGGGGGTCTGTGGGACGGAAATATCCGTGGGGGAACGAAGCCCCTGACCCCAGCCGAGCAAACTACGACCAGACGAGAGTCGGGCTCGCCACCCCGGTGGGAGTGTTCCCTCGGGGGATGGCCCCCGAGGGGATCCACGATCTGGCGGGGAACGTCTGGGAGTGGGTGGCGGACTGGTACGGCGAAGACTGTTACGGGAAGTCGCCGCGGGGCAACCCGCGCGGACCGGCACAGGGCGAGACCCGGGTCCTGCGGGGCGGTTCCTGGTACTACTTTGCGAGAAGCCTGCGCGCGTCGCACCGGGGCGACGTTCGCCCGGAGAGCCGGTACCCTGACATCGGTTTTCGGTGCGTCCGGGATGCAGTTTCTTGATTTTTTCGCTCAAAACACAGCATTCCTATTGAATTCCACCCACCCCTGGAATAAACTCGGTCGATGGAAGGTGCCTCATGACGCTCGAACACCTGGAAACGTTGATTGCCTTCGCCGTAGTCATGCTGGGAGTGAGCCTCCTGATTACCGTCTTCACCCAGATGATTTCCGCGCTGCTCGGGCTGCGCGGCACCAATCTGCTCTGGGGCCTGAAAACGCTCTTTGCGAACTTCGACCAGCGGCTCGTGGATCAAGCCGAAGTGGTCTTGCGCCGCCCGTTGATCTCCGATTCAATCTTCTCGAAACTCAAAGACGTCCCGGTGATCGGCAAACTGATCGGCCGCTGGACGCTCGCCTCGGCACTCCGGCCCGACGAACTGGCCCGCTCGCTGAGCCATATCTCCGCCGACCTGAGAGCTCAGGGGAATGTGACCACCGCGCAGGTGATCGACGACGCCCTGGCAGAGCTCGATCCCGATGTCCAGCGGCAGGTGAAACTGCTCGCCGGCGCCGTCACCGTGGCGGCTCCGGGCACCGCGGTGCAGGCGGGTGAAATTGCCCAGAAACTCGCCGAAAAAGCGCTCAACTCGATGGGCAAGCTCGAGGCTCTGTTCAACACCGCGATGGGTCGCGTCGCCGCCCGGTTCGCGCTGCATATGCGTTTGTGGACCGTGCTGTTCGCGGGCCTGATCGCCTTCGCCGTTCATTTGGACTCCTTCAAGCTGCTGGTGCAGTTGTGGTCCAACCCGCAGATGCGCGCCAGCCTGGTTAACAGCCAGGACGCCATGATGAAAGAGGCCGCCTCAGTCGTCGCGCTGCCGCCCGGCAGTGCGCAGGCATCCGCTGCCGGCGTCGAGCCGCTGGCGTACACGGCAGCCCTGGATGCTCTGAAGACGAAAGAGCCGGCCGCCACGAAGGACCTCGGCGATGTTTCCCCGGCCTTTGCCAGTCTGGATGCCGCGGTGAATTGGATCCAGCCGAAGCTCATCGGGGATGAGAATGCCAAGAAGACCCTGACCGCGGAGTACAGCAGGCTGGTGTCGGTCGAGCTGATGGATCGGGCCAACAAGATCCGCAGTCAGTTGGAAAGCTCCGGCTTCCAGTTGATTCCCAGCCCTTACCCCGGCTTCCCCCCCAAGGGGAAGAAGCACATCTTCGGGATTCTCGTGAGCTGGGCCTTGTTGAGCTTGGGATCCCCGTTCTGGTTCAACGCCCTGAAGTCGCTCAGCAGCCTGCGGCCCATTCTCGCCGCCGCACAGCCGCCCAAGGACCAGAACCAGGGAGCGACGGCTTAGGCCAGCGGCGCACGCGCAAGAGCCGTGAAGAAGCCCGGGGACACTCGGGGCTCGATTCGTGGAATCAGTCCCCCGCAAGCGCACGCGGAGGTGTCCTATGGGACGCCACCCGCACCAGCAGGCGCTCGAAATCCGTGGTGCCCAGGCCGCGGTCACTGGCCAGCTTGAGGTAGCGCAGGCTCGCGGCGTCGAGGAGGGTGAGCGTGGGGCGCAGGAAGTCCGCCAGGTCGGCCAGGCTCTCGTGGATGCGCTGGTGCAGGCGCTGCCGCTGGCCACCCAGGATCCCGAACCAGTTCTTCATTCCCAGCGTCGCTCCGGTGAGGCTGTGATGCTTGGCGATGGGGACGAGGTGGCGAGTTCGAATCTCGTCGTCCCCGCCATTACTTCTTTGTGGTTCCTCGACGGTTCATGTCAAGAGCTTCCGCACCCCACCGATCTCCGTCAACAGGTGGATGTAGTACTCGATGAATTCGTCGAGCTTGGAGGCAAGCTGAGCGATCTCGGAGTCCTTCAGCACCCGCCAGACGTAGTACACCCCACCGGACTCGAATTCCTCATCCCACAAGTCGTCGGTTTCCGGGAAGGGGACGTTCTCTATCGCCTTCCGGAAGCCCTCGAGATCCCCCTTGATCCGGATCCAGGCGCAAATGCCGGCCTTCTTCTCCTCGCCCTCCCAGTACCTGTAGATCACTGTGTCCAGCCGGTCCGAGACTTTGAGCCTTTTGCCGAGCTCGAGTCCGTCTGTTGGCTTCGTTTTTTGCAGCTTATCGGGCCAAGAGTAATCCGACCGGACAACCTCATCCTCGGGAAAACCCAGTGCCTGGAACAAGGGCCCTCGGTGCCGGTCCACAGCCTCGCCGACAATCTCCTGGGTGCGCCGCGCAAACTCGGCAATCGTGTGGACGGCGTCGAGGAAGTAGGGTTCGCAATCCGCGAGGAAGGCATCACGCGCGGTTTTCTTCGTCACTTTCGCAAGCCTCCAAGAATCGAGTGAGGTGTTCTGTCGCGCGCGGAAGGACCAGTGAGGCAGCCACTTCACGCTGGAACTTGCGCCCCACCCATGGGAATCCAAGCAAGTTCTGCTCCACCGCCGCAACAAAAGCGAGGATCATCGCGGCTCTCAGATGCTCCTGGCGGCCGCACGATCGAACGGCTGCGAGCCGCAGCTCAATACACGCGTCGGCCCAGAGCTGCGGCTTGAAACCGTGGTACTCCTCGTCGGCCGCGTCTACTACCAGGATGACTAACAATGGAGTCAGCTTTTCGGCCTCCAGCGCCGCGCGATAGTTAGCCAGTATCTCGGTGTCGGCGTACTCGGCCTCGCCAAGCTTCACCTCGACGACAAGCAATGCCATGTCGCCAAGCCGGATCTCGAGGTCAAGCCTGCCGGTTTTCCCTTCGTCCCCGTAGCAGACCCGGCGCTCTCGCTCGACCGTCACCGTGCAACCGGCGCACGCGGAGAGCACTCTTGGGTCTCGCACTCCGAAAATGCGCAGCACTTCCGCCGGTTCGGCTTGCGCCAGTATCCATTGGAGCCAGTCGGAATGAGCTTCCTCCCTGTGACCGGCCACCCAGCGGTGCTGCGTGAAGTCGAGCACAGCCAGGGGCTCACCCAGTGAGCCGAACACTTGGGCGCAACGCCGAACCGCCTCGTGGAATTCCTGGATGGCTTGTGCTCCTTGCCGCCGCGCTGCGTCGAGTAAGTGCTTCAGGACTCCGGCGTCGCCGCGGATAGCTTAGCGCTCGCCTCGCAGCCGGGCTGCCCAGGCTGCGAAGTGAGCAACTGAATCGAGGCTGCCGCGGTACTCGGACCGCACTGTTACCGCCCGTCCTTCCGTCGTTGAGGATACTACGAAACAGACCGAGCGGCTAAGGGTGCACCTCTGCCGGCAGGCGCGTCAGGAGAGCATCGTAAACCTGGAGGGCGGTGCCGAGGGCCTGGG
>JBEKWU010000027.1:0-47664 GCA_049512775.1 Bryobacteraceae bacterium | reverse complement strand
TCCGAGAGCCGCCGGACGCCCGAGCGCGGCGGAATCCGCCCGGAGAGGATGATCTCCTTGTAGAGGGCCGACTTCTTCTTGTGCCAGGCGGCGATCGTCTCTTTGCGCGCCGCCTCCCCGGTGGGGCACTCCGGCCAGGCCCGGAGAAACGTCGGCTCCTCAAACAGGCTGGCCATGCGCTCTTTGCCTCCGCCGATCTTCAGCTTGCGCCCGTACTCCTCGACCGGCCAGGCCCACGGCACGCCCATCTCCTTCCACATCTGGTTGAAGGCGGGCAGGTGGCCGAACTGCTCCGTATCGCCGAGCACTCCGTCGCAATCGAAAATGAGCGCCTTGCTCATGCCGCTTTCCCCTCGCTGCCGAAAATCCGCATGAAGTGGGCCACCTCCTCAACCACCTTCTTCTTCACCGCCCCGAGCAGCTTCAGCGGGTCGTACTCGGTGGGCTTTTCCGCCAGGTACTCGCGGAAGCCGTCGGCCATCGTGATCTTCAATTGCGTCGAGATGTTGACCTTGGGCGCGCCGCGGCGAATCAACTCGCGGAAGGTGTCGTCGGAGAGGCCCGTGCCGCCGTGCACCACCAGGGGGATTGGCGCCGCCGCGACGATCTCCGACACCCGCTCGAAATTGATTTTCGGTGTGCCCTTGTACAGCCCGTGGGCCGTGCCGATGGCCGGAGCGAAACTGTCGATCCCGGTCTCGCGGATGAAGGCCACCGCCTGGTCCAGCGCCACCACCGCTCCGCCGTATTCATCCCCGATGCCGTCCTCGACGCCTTTGACGGCCTCCAGTTCGCCTTCCACCGCGACGCCGTGCCGGTGCGCCAGAGCGACCACCTCTTTGGTCTGCGCCATGTTGTCCTCGTAAGTCAGCTTGGAGGCGTCGAACAGCACCGAGTTCCACCCGGCGGCGATGCACTCTTCGATCAGCTTGCGGTCGGGGCAGTGATCCAGGTGAAGGGTCGCGGGGATCGGAACGCGGCTCGCCATTTCTTGGAACATCAACTGAATCAGCTTCGCCCCCATCGTCTTCACGGTTTTCACCGAGACCTGGACGATGACCGGCGACCTGGTCCCGGCCGCCGCGGTGAGCACCGCGTCCATGGTCAGGTCATTGACGATGTTGAAAGCCCCCACGCCGTAGCGGTTCTCGAAGGCGTGTTTGAGTATCTCCTGCATCGGAACGACTGGCATACACGACTCCTCAATCGAGATTGCAGGCCAGCATCGCCGCGCCCAGCAGCGAGGACTGGTCCTGGTATTCGTAATCGAAGTCTCCGGTCCAGCGCTTCTTGGCCGCGATGTAGCCTGGGATGCGGGCGCCGCCGCCGGTGGTCCTCACCTTGCGCCCCAGCTTCACCATCGAGCCAACCTCGGCCAGGTGGGCGCCGTGATACAGAGCGTTGCCGCGAATCAGGCCCAGCAGCAGGTCCTCCCGCGTCGTCTCCAGCGACACCCGCGAGAAGCTGGCTTTCAGGGGATCCGCGGAATAGCGGGACCCGCCCAGAAACGGAACGTATTCCGGCAGCGCGGCCTCGCGCCGGTCCGGGTCGCCGCCGGCGAAGAAACCGGCCAGCACCGAGGGAATGTACTGGCCGTAGAAATGCTCCTCCGTCATTTCCTTGCAGAACACCGACTGAAACCACTCCAGCGCTTTGCCGCCGGTGTTGAGCACGAAGAAGGTGAACCAGCGGCCGGGGACGACGTGGCAGCGCAGGTTGAAATTCGGCGAGCGCACGGGGGAATCGACGCAGACGGCGGTGATTTCGCAGGTGCCGCAAACGTTGCTGATCGTGCCCGGCTCCCTCAAGCCGCCCGAGAAGGCGGCCAGCACGGCGTCGTTGCCTCCGCACAGAACGGTCGCCTCCGGTGGCACGCCCAGTTCGCCGGCGACCGCGGGCGAGATCCGCCCTACCGCCTGGTGAGAATGCATCACGGGCGGCAGCTTGCTTTCCGGGATGCCCGCCAGGCGCAGCACCTCGGCATTCCAGCTCAGGTCGTTCGCCGCGGTGTTGTATAGCCCGGTGATCGACACCGTCGAGGGGTCGATGGCCCAGTTTCCGGTGAGGCGCTTCACCAGGTACGTGTTGGTGTGGCCGAACTTCTCCGTCGCGGCCCACACGTCGGGCTGGTGGTCGCGGATCCACAGAATCGAGCATAGCGACGAGCCGCCCGTTACCGGCAGATTGCACGTCTCCCGGAGGAACTTTTCATCTCCTACGCGGGTGCGGATGTCGCGCGCCTGTCGATGCGACCGCCCGTCGAAGAACAGGATCGCGGGGCCCAGCGCCGTGCCGTCCGCGGCCATCGGGGTCAGCCCCGGCGTGGTGACGGACAGCGAAATCACGCCCACCTGCCCGAGCTCCTTCCGCACCTCCGCGCAGCATTCCCGCAGCGCCTGCCACCACGTCTCGGGCTCGATATCGGCCTTGCCCCCGTCGTACACCCGGACTTCGCAAGGACGCGCCGCTTCGCACTTCTTCTCGAGACCCGGGGAGAACACGGCCAGCTTGAATGCTGTCGTGCCCACGTCCAGGGCGAGGATGTCGGGCCTCACGGTAGTAGACCCTCTTCCGTCAGGACCCGCTGGAGTTCGGCCTGTTGCGCGGGGGTCAGCGGCAGAAGCGGGCGGCGGGGAATCCCGCCCTTGAGGCCCGCCAGGTTCATGGCCGCCTTGACGCCGGCGGGGCCGAAGACGCCAGCGATCGCCCGGTTGACACGCGTCACGCGCGCCTGGAAGGGAACGCCGCGTTCCTCGTCCCGCGCCTGGCCCAGGCCGAACAGCTCCAGCGCCATCCACGGGAACGAGTTCGCCAGCGAGACCGTGCCGCCCACCGAGCCGCCCAGCATCGCCCGGAACAGGAAAGTGGCCGAGCCGGCCAGAACGTGAAAGGACTCGCTTTCGAACTTCAGGAACTCCTCGATGCCGCTCGCCGCGCTGTCCTTCATGCCGGCGATGTTCGGATGCGCCGCCAGCCGGCCGGCCAGCACGGGGGAAACCGTCACGCCGCAAAAGGCCGGGGCGTTGTAGATCAGCAGCGGGACTGGGGTGCCATCCGCCAGCGTCGAGAAATAGCGGAACAGCACCTCGTCGGTCATCTGCTTGCGGAAGTAACCGGGCGAAAGCACCAGCCCGAAGTCGGCGCCCAGATCGGCCGCTTGCGCCAGGAATCGCTCGGTGTCGCGCTGGGCGTCGTAGGTGGCGCCCGCCATGACCACCTGGCCGCGCCCCTTGTGCTGGACGATCGTCTCGAGCACGCGCAGCTTCTCCTCCTCCGTCAGGCTGCGGTTCTCCCCGTTCGACCCCAGCGCCAGGTAGCCAAGCACGCCGCTTTCCGCGTACCGCTCGAGGTTGAACCTCAGCGCCTCGTAGTCGACTTCCTCGTCCTCGCGGAAGGGAGTCGAGATCGGGACGAACACCCCGGACATCTTTTGCAGGAGTACGTGCGAGTCCATCCGTGCCTCCCACATTGAAGCGTACACCCGGGCGGCTACCGCGAAGAAAGGGAGCGGCCCCCATCCTGCCTGAAACTCATACCTTCGGCGATGACGAGAACGAGGCGCTGGCTCGTGCGGCGGATCTGCTCGAAGATGTACTCGCCGACTACATCGAAAGCCGTCGGGACCTCCCCGTTCCGTCCAAAGTGAGAAGGCGGGGCTGCTCCCTGACCCTGCCGGTGTTGACCGAGGCGAAGGTGCGGCTCTACGGTGAGATGCGTTCCTCGGGAATCCGCAAGGCCGAACTGGCGCGCCGCCTGAGGTGCCACATGCGCCAGGTGGATCGCCTGCTCGATTTGCAGCACGCTTCGCGCCTCGATCAAATCGAATCCGCCTTCGCGGCCTTGAACAAAAGGATCTCCCTGGATATTCAGGACGCCGCGTAGAGCGGGCCCGACTGGAGTCCAGCGGCTTTCTTGGAGGCGCGGGGGGGAATCGAACCCCCGAATAAAGGTTTTGCAGACCTCTGCCTTACCACTTGGCTACCGCGCCGGAGTGGGGTTCGCCTCTCATTATCGCAGATCGGGGCGGCGCGGAAAACGCCGCCTCAGTTCGGAATCACCGGCAGCACGATGTGGGAGGGGCGCTGGCGGTCGTGGAAGACCGTTTGGGACGCCCGCCACAGCTCCTTTTCGTCCGCTACCGGCCGGCCGGTGTTGGGGTTGCGATCGAAACGGGGAAAACTGCTGCTGGAGATTTCCACTCGGATGCGGTGCCCTTTGCCGAACTGGTTGCTAGTGACGCCGGCGTCGATGGCGATGGGGTAGACCTGCCCCGGATGCGCGAACATGGGTTTCTCCAGCGATTCGCGGTAGCGCAGCCGCAGGATTCCGTCGGTCAGGTTGATCGCGCGGCCGTCCGGAAACACGTCCACCAGCTTGGCCGTGAAATCGGTATCGGGCTGCGAGGTCGAAACGTACAATACCACGCGGACCGGTCCGGTCACTTCCAGCTCGCGCTTGAGGGGAGAGCTGGTGTAGACTAAAACATCGCGCCGTTTCTCGACGGGCCGTTGATCCACCGGCCCCCACGGGAAAACCCTCGGGTTGCAGCACACCGCTCCGCCGGCGGTCGGCGCCGGATTCGCGGGGTCGTAAACGAACTGGTCCGGCCGATCGCCGCGCGGCTGGCCCGGCTGGAGGCGCCCGTCGCCGTCCAGCGAATTCGCCCGGCCGCGGCTGGACAGGTAGAACGGGGTGAGGCGGGCGCGGCTGAGCGGCCATTCCTCTTCATCCCGCCAGCGGTTGGCCCCCATGATGAAGATCCGCGCTGGCGGGCTGGCGACCGAGGGGTGGCTGTTCGGTCCCGGCTCTCGTTTCAGCCAGTAATCGAACCACTCGAGTTGGAGACCGAGGATCGGCAGTTTCCCTTCCGGCCCGAAGTTGACGCCCGGAAAGCTGTAGGACATGTTGTGCGGCCACGGCCCGATCAGGATGCGGTGAATGCGCCCGTTCTTCCGCATCAGCCGGAAGGCCTCCAGGTCGCTCTCGACGAAGTTGTCGTACCAGCCGCCCACGGAAAACACGGGCACGTGGATGTGCTCGATCCTCTCGCGGGTGCTCAAGTTCTTCCAGAAGGAATCGTAGGCCGGGTGGTCCAGAGCCCGCTGGTAGAAACCCACGGTCCGCCCGGTCGCCAGCCGGTCGGAGGTGCGCAGCGGCAGATTGAGCACAAAGCGGTTGAAGTCCGGTTTGGGGAAATCCGGTGCGCGCAGGTTCTCCGACATCCACTCCAGCCGCTGCCCGAGCTTGAGGGTGCCGCCGAAGGAATAAAAGCGGTCGAAGTAGTCGTCGCAGCCCGCGACCACCGGGAAAATGGCCTTCAGATAGGGATTGTTGAGCAGCGCCGATTTCCACTGCACAATGCCGACGTACGAGCCGCCCATCATCCCGATCCGCCGGTTCGACCAGCCCTGGCGCGCGATCCAGTTCAGCGTGTCCTCGCTGTCGGCGGCTTCCTGCCGCAGGGGCTCGAACACGCCTTGTGAGTCATAGCGGCCGCGTACGTCCTGCACCACCACCGCGTAGCCGTGCACCACGAACGCGCGGTAGTTTGGCGTCAGGTCGTCGCCCTTGTCGTAGGGCGTGCGCACCAGGATCGTGGGAACGTGCCCGGCTGCAACTGGCCGGAAGATATTGGCCGAGAGTTCCACGCCATCCCGCATGCGAATGCGGACGTCGAACTCCCGCTCGATTCCGTCGGGCGGCGCGGCCCAGAGGAAGCCGCAAAACAGCAACACGCTCAGCCGGAGCATTCGCACAGCAGATCCCAATACCGCTTGGAGGCCTCGGCGGGCGAGTGGTGCGCGGCGATGTGCGCCGCGGCGCGCAGGCCAATCTCGCGCGCGGCCGTCCTGTGCTCGCCCAGCCACACCATATATTCCGTCAACATGCGCTCTTCCGCAAGGCCCGCGACGACGCGGATGCAGGCGGCCTCCGGCAGACGCGCGGTTTCCTCGCCCGTCGTCACCAGCACCGGCTTGCCGATCCCCATCAGCCGCATCGCGATGCCGGAGGTCTCGCCCCCGGCCGGCGAGCGCAAATTGATGCAGGCATCGACGGCCGCGCCGGCCAGCCCGAGCTCGCGCTCCGGCAGATACCCCAGGCGCAAGATGCCCGGAGCGCCAAGCAGCGGCTGGGCCGCCCGCGCCAAGTGCTCGGAGACGAATTCCCCGGCGACCAGCAGGGCGGCATTGGCTCCCGCCGCCCGCACGCGGCCGAAGGTCCGCAGCACCGGCAGCAACCGCTTGGTTTCGCGCAGATGCCCGAAAACCCCGAACAGGAACGTGCCGGGCGCGATGCCGTGCCGGGCGCGCCAGCGCAACGCCTCGGATTCACTCACCGGCGCGGGAGGGCGGAACAGATGCGGGATCTCGACGATCCGGGCGGAGGGGGCGTGCGCCGCGACGATCCTGGCCGCGCCCGGGTTATGCACCACCACAGCGCGCGAGGCCTCGGCCACGCGCCGCACCATGGCGTACTGGAAATAGCGCGGGTCCTGCGGCGAGCGCGACCGGGCCTCCCAAAGCTCGGCGGCCAGGCCGCGGCTCCACTCGCCGTAGTTGAAGACAAACTCCTCGATGTAGTTCGCGCGGCCGAGCCAGCCCAGCAGGAAATGATGCAGCACCGCGTCGTGCAGCACCGCCACTCCCGGGCGGACCAGCGCCTGGCGGTAGATCTCGCGGTGAAGCGGATTGTTCCCGAGATGGTAGAGGCAGACGTCCCCGCCAGCCGAATTCACCCTGACATCGCCGCGCGCGCGCAACTCCTCCAGCAGCGCCGCGGCGTAATCGGCCACGCCGGTCGGCGCGGGCGGGAGCGGGGAGTGGAACCCGATGGTCACGGCTTCTTTCTGGAGCCGAACAGCGCGGTGCCCACCCGGACGTGAGTGGCGCCCTCTTCAATGGCCACCTCCAGGTCGTGCGACATGCCCATCGAGAGGCCCGGCAGCCCGCAGCGCAACCCCAGTTCCCGCAGCCGCCGGTAATACGGGCGCGACGTCTCGGGCGAATCCGACCACGGCGGCATGGTCATCAACCCGGCCAGGCGCAGATTGGGGAGGCTTGCCACCGCCTCGATCAACGCGGGAAGCTCTTCGGGCCCGGCGCCGCTCTTGGCCTCCTCGCCGGAGAGCTTCACCTCGACCATCACCTCGAGCTCGCGGCCTGCCGCCTCGCTCAGGCGCCGCGCCAGCTTGGCCGAATCCACCGTCTGGATGGCGTCAAACACCTCGGCGGCCCGGCGGGCCTTGTTGGATTGCAGGTGCCCGATCAGGTGGAAGCGCGCGCCGGCCAGGCCCTCGATTTCCGGCCGCTTGCCCTCGAATTCCTGCACGTAGTTTTCGCCGAACTCGCGCAGTCCCAAGTCGTACGCCTCGCGAATCGCCGCCGCCGGAATCGTCTTGGTCACGGCGATGAGCGTGATCTCCTCGCGGTGCCGGCCGGCGCGCCGGGCCGCGGCGACGATGCGTCGTTCCACTTCTTCGATTTGCTCCCGCAACAGTCTACTCGTACCGCAATGCCTCGGTCGGATTCAAGCGCGCCGCGCGGCTGGCGGGCAACAGGCCGAAAACCAGGCCCACGATGCAGGACACGGCGAAGGCGATCGCGATCGAGAGGGTCGAGATGGGGATCGACACGTCGTCCAGCAGGAAACGCACGCTCAGCGGCAGCGCCAACCCGATCAGAATCCCCGCCGAGCCCCCCACCACGCTGATCAGCACCGCCTCCAGCAGGAACTGCTGGAGGATGTCGCGCCGCGCCGCGCCCACCGCCATCCGCACGCCGATCTCCCGCGTGCGCTCGGTCACCGTCACCAGCATGATGTTCATGATCCCGATTCCGGAGATGACCAGCGCGATGGCCGAGACCATGATCAGCACCAGGGTCATCACCAGCGCGATCTTCTTGGCGGCCTCCAGGATGGCGGTGAGATTATCCACCAGATAGCGGGCGCCCGGCCGGTGCCGGCTCTCCAGGATCCGGCGCACTGCGCTGGTGAGGGCCGGCACATCGGCCGCGCGCCGGGCCTGCACGTACATCGGATCGACTCGCTCGATCGGCACAAAGTAGCTCATCACCGTGACCGGGATCAGGATGCTCTCGCCCGCCAGCTCGGACAGGCCGAAGCTCGAAACCTTCTCCTTGAACGTGCCGATCACGGTGAACTGCAATCCGTGGATCTTGACGCGCTGCCCGACCGCCGACTGCTGGCCCCCGAAGAGGCGCTTGGCCAGCCTCTCGGTGACCAGAGCCACCTTCTGGCGCAGCGCCACGTCGCTCGAGTCCAGGAAGCGCCCGGCCAGGATCACCAGGTTGCGGACTCTCGGGTACTGCTCGTCGGAGCCGTTCACCTGGATGTCCCGCTCCCGGCCGTTGACCACGATGCTGGTGTAGGTCTGCATGACGCCGGTGACGGCGATGACGCGGTTGTCAAGCTGCCGGCGCACCGCTTCGATATCCGCCAGCTTCACGAAATCGGCCGCCACCTGCGCGGTGGACTGCTGGTTGGCGGCCTCGTAGTACGCCCAGATCATGTTGGAGCCGACGCCCTGGATCTGCTCCAGAATGTAGTCGCGGCTGGTGAGGGAAATCGTGACCACCCAGATCACCGAGGAGTTGCCGATCACCAGCCCGAGGGCGGTCAGGAACGTGCGGAATTTATTCGCCTTCAGGGCGTTGATGCTGAAGGAAAGTGCTTCGGTGAGGAACATGTTCGGGCGGCGCTAGCTGCTAGACGCCGATCTCAGCAGCTTCTCGGCTTGCTTGCGGGGGGGATCGTCGGGCGTGAGCGACGCTTCCAGATACCGTTTCAGCAACTCCCTGGCGAGCTCCAGGTTGCGGCCCGTCCGGATGTACGTGCTGGCCCGCTCGAACAGCAGCTTGGGGGCGTTGGCATCGATCCGCTCCGCCCGCCGGAAGGCTTCCTCGCTTTCCTGGTAGCGGCCCGCCCTGGCCAGAAACTTCGCCAGGTCGATGACCCGTCCGATCTGACGCGGGGCCAGGTCCGCCGCCCTTCGGAACTGCTGCTCGGCCGTCTGGTATTCCTTGCGCCTCTCGGCCAGCCGCGCCTGCGCCCAGTGGTACTCGGCGGGGTTCAGCTCGCCGACCCGCTTGATCAGGGCAGCGGCCCGGTCCAGGCCGCCGCCGAGAAAGCCGGGCGCGTCCAGGTAGTATTCGAACAAGTCGCTGATCGCCTCCAGGTTCCGGGGGTTGAGCTGCACGGCTTTCTCGAGATTCTCCCGCGCCTTGACGGCGTACCCGGGGGCGGTTAAGAAGCTGGAGGTCTCGGCGCGCCGTCCGTAGGCCCTGCCCAGCCACATCCAATAATCGGAGTCGCCGGACTTCAGTCCCACGGCTTTGAGGAACAGCTCGGAGGCCTTCTTGACGTCGCCCTGCATGTATTGGCACTGGCCCATCAGCAGGTAGGTCCCCGAATCCTTGTTGGCGATGGACCCCAAGATCCTGAGCGCGGCCTCGTACTCCGTCCGGTTATAGAGCTCCCGCGCCCGCTCCAGCAACGGAGCGTCGGCAGCGAACGCCGCGGCGGCCAGCGCCACCCAAAGCACTAACCTGCGCATGCTTGTGGCCCTCTCCCCCAACTACTTCATTCTAAACTATCCCACGTCTTCATGGATGCGGCAAAGCGGTGTCAGGGTACAAGGAGAGCCTGTAGCTCGTAGCCCGTCGTCGGCGCCTGGCCGACCGGCAGCAGGACGTTTCGGCGAAAGCAGCGCGGCGGTGGGTATCCCAGGCGTCGCCGACAAGCTACCGGCCACAGGCCACCAGCCTGTTCTTTGTAGTATGCTCGGAAAGGGCACAATCCCATCAAGACGCGGAGGTTTGCAATGATATTGCGAAGAATGGCTTGGAGCGCGGCAGCCGGGATGTTGTTCGCGGGGCTCTCCCTGGCCCAAAGCACGACTGCCATCGCCGGTACGGTGATCGGAGAGGACGGCCAGCCATTAAAGGACGCCGTCATCAAGATCGTCCGGACGGACATCCGGGGCAACTACACCGTAAAGACCAAGAAGAAGGGCGACTATTACTACGGCGGGCTGCAAATGGGCAACTACAACGTGAGCGTGGAAGTCGAGGGCAGAGAGAGGGATATCGTGAGAGGCCTCCGTACCAGTATGGGCGAGCCCAAGATCGTTAACTTCGACCTGTTCAAACTCAAGCAGAAGAACGAAGCGCTTCAGAAGGCGGCCGAGACCGGGAAACTCACTGCCGAGCAGAGCCGCGAACTCACCCCCGAGCAGCGGGCCGAGTTGGAGAGGCGGGCCAAGGAACAGCAAGCGCAGATGGCCAAGGATCGGAGCGTGAACGACGCCTTCAATGCGGGCATGCAGGCGGTCGAAGCCAAGCAGTTTGACGTGGCGGTCGAGTCGTTCAAGAAAGCTGCCGAGGCGAATTCCATCCCCACCAACGAGAGCGTGATCCTGGGCCGCCTTGCGGAAGCCTGGACCTCGCTGGCCGCGACCAAGACCGGCGCGGAGCACGACGCGGCCTTGAGCCAGGCCCTGGAAGCCTGGGGCAAGGTGCTGGCCTCGGCGCCCGGCGACGCCGGCTATCACAACAATTACGCGCTGGCGCTGGCTCGGGCCGGGAGACTTCCCGAGGCCCAGGAGGAGTTGCAGAAGGCCGCGACACTGGATCCGCCAGGCGGCGGGAGGTACTACTTCAACCTCGGGGCGCTGCTGGTCAACTCGGGCAAGAATGAGGCCGCCGCCCAGGCCTTCAAGAAAGCCATCGAGTTGACCCCGAGCTATGCCGAAGCATATTTCCAGTTGGGCAACTGCCTGATGGCCGACGCCAAGCTGTCGCCCGACGGCAAGACCGTTCCGCCGCCCGGCGCCAAGGAAGCTTACGAGGAATACCTGAAGCTGGCGCCCAACGGCCCCAACGCCCCCGGCGCCAAGGGAATGCTCGATTTCATCGCCGCCCAGATCCAGACCACCTATACGAACCCCGCCGCGTTGGAGGTGAAGAAGGCGAAAAAGAAGTAACCTGAGATTTGGAGTGGGGCGCCCGGAAGGGCGCCCCGTCCCATGGTACGAGCTGTCTTCTACATCTTCCTCGCGCTCATCCTCATCAGCCTGCTGCGCTCCATTCTCGGCATTGTCGGCAAAGGCTTCGCCTCGCTGTTCAATCCCGATTCCGATTCCCGCGCCTCGGCTGGTTCCGAGCCCCGCAAGGTCGGCGAACTGAAGCGCGACCCCGTCTGCGGCACCTACGTCTCCACCGCCACTTCCGTCAAGAAGACCGTGGACGGCCAGGTAGTGCACTTCTGCTCCGCGGGGTGCAGCGAGAAGTACAAGGCGTAGTTTCGAGCTTCGGGGACAGGCTGGGAAACCCCGAACTCCGGCGGCGGCTTCCAGCCCACTTTATCCCAGCGCAGCCTTGATTTCTTGGATCTGCTGGGCGTGGCGCTGGGGATGAACCGCCATCAGCAGGAGAGCTTCGTAGCAGTTGATCGGGCCCAGAAGCGGATGCGCCGTCAACCTGGAGCGAAGATCTTCATCGCAGCTCTCGACGAACCGAACGGTCAGCTCCCGGCTGGCCAGGAAGTGTTGAACTGCGTCCGCCAGCGTGGAGAAGCGTCCGGCTGGTCTTCCCACTTCCGGGGAGGCGAAAGCGGTGGTTCGATCCGCGCCCCGGGCCAAGATTCCGGCTTCCCTTTCTGGGTTGATGAGGGGCACATCCGAACGTGTGGCTTGGGTGACTTGCGAAAACAGGAATTCCTCGGAGATGGCCACGTGCTCGGCACATTCCAGGACGGACCATCGGCCGGCGCCGGGGCTCTTCGTGGCAAGGTCTTCGGTTATGGCGCTCACAGCGTCCAGAAACGCCTCCTGGCCGCGCTCGAGCGCCTTTAAGATTTCGGCTTTCTCGTTTGCCTCCATATACATGTACCAGGCTACCACTCGGGATTCCGGTGGGGAGTACGAAAAACCTACAGAAGAATGAACAACTTGCAGGCTCTTGCGAGGCATGCTTCAGGTTGTCCAGCCGCTCTTTCGCGCCTCCCGGCCGTCGCGGTTCCAAATCCAGTCCTGTGTTTTGAAGGGCTTGCCGAGCAGCGCGCCCGAGCGCACGATTTTAACACCACCGTAACCTGGTTCTGGTATTCTTTACCGGTGGGGGTCCGGAGCAGGGAATACGCTTGTTCATCTTCGGCGGGTGTGCCCGTGTTTACGCCCCCCTTGCCGAGCTTGCCCGGCCGGTAGCCGGCGTGGGCAGCTTGAACTGGCCGGATGAGCTCCGCGTGGTACGCGCATTTGGAACCCGGGGGCCCAAGACGGGAGTTTTGGCATCGAGGAGAGGTTAGTTATGAAATCAAGAATCGCCGCATTGCTGTTGTTGTTGTTCGTGGCTCATACCCTATTCGCCCAGTCTGCCGCCGGGGTGGCGGGAATCTCCGGTGTGGTCCGCGATCCGTCCGGCGCCGTGGTGCCTGGCGCCAACGTGGTGATCTCGAACCCCAGCCGGGGCGCCACCCGCACCCTGACGACCAATGACGCCGGGCTGTTCACCGCGCCGGCGCTGGTCCCGGGTCCCGGCTATCAGGTGAAAGTGACCGCGCCGGGCTTCAACCCTTATGAGGCCAAGGACTTGGAACTGCGGGTCGGGCAGAACCTGGACCTGCACGTCAACCTGATCCTGAGCGGCGCCGCCACGGAGGTGCAAGTGACGGCAACGGCTCCCTTGGTGGAAGACACCAAGTCCGATGTGTCCGGCGTGGTGGATACGCGTTCCATCCGGGACCTGCCGATCAACGGCCGCCGCGTGGACTCCTTCGTGTTGCTGCAACCGGCCGTGAGCAATGACGGATTTTACGGGCTGCTGAGTTTCCGCGGCGTGGCCGGCCAGAACGCCTTCCTGGTGGACGGCATCGACACCACCGAGCAGTTCTACAACGAGAACGCCGGCCGGACGCGCATCGCGGCGCAGATCTCGCAGGACGCCGTGCAGGAATTCCAGGTGGTTTCCTCGAACTCCTCGGCGGAGTACGGCCGCGCCATGGGCGGCGTCGTCAACACCGCTACACGCAGCGGGAACAACGAGTTGCACGGCAGCGGTTACTGGTTCTACCGGAGCACCGCCTTTAATGCGCGCGACCCGTTCCAGATGTACGTCCCCAGCGAGAAACGGCAACAGATTGGCGCCTCGCTCGGCGGACCCATCAAGAAGGACAAGCTATTCTACTTCGTGAACACCGAGGTGACGCGGCGCAACTTCCCGATGGCCTCGAGCCTGAATACCACCGCGGTCAACGGCGCGACCCAGACCTGGAATAGCTGCGGCGTGGCCAGTGGCGGCTTGCCGGCGGCCACCAGCGCGCAGTGCGCCGCCATCAATGCGCTGCTGCCGCGCTTTTACGGCCAGATTCAGCGCACGCTCAGCCAGGAGCTGTACTTCGGCAAGCTGGACTATCACCTTTCCGAGCGCAACTCCCTGAGCGCCAGTTTCAACTTCCTGCATCACCGGTCGCCGAACGGCATCCAAACCTCCGTCTCTTCGACCAGCGGGAGCGCCCTCACCGGCAACGGCGACGACGCCGTGACGGTGCGCAACGGCAGGCTGGCCTGGATTGCCATCCCCACTTCCAACCTGGTGAACGAATTCCACTTCGGCATCGCCACCGACCGCCAGGCGGACACCTTTAACGACGCGGAGCTGGGCCAGGGCCTGGGTTACTTGCAGGTGTCGGTCAACGGCACCCAGCTCGGCCCGGCCGCCTACCTGCCGCGCGTGGAACCGAGCGAGCGCCGCTTCCAGTTCCAGGACAACGCCACCTGGACCAAGGGCGCCCACACCATCAAGTTCGGTGCGGATATCGCCACGACCGAGGACTACGTCTACTACATCAGCAGCTTCTTCGGCAGTTATACCTACCAGACCGTGAATGCCTTCGCGCTGGACTACGGCAGCTCCGCCGGCACCAAGTATTGGCAGAGTTACTACCAGACCTTCGGCAACCCCGTAACGGATACGACTATCAACGATTACGGCTTGTACTTGCAGGACCAATGGCGGGCCACCAAGCGCCTGACCGTCACCGCCGGAGCGCGCTGGGAGTACGCGCAATTGCCGCAACCCAAGGTGTGCAACCAGGATTACCCGCTCACCTGCCATGCCCCTTCGACGCGGAACAACGTGGCGCCGCGCCTGGGCCTGGCTTACCGCCTGAACGACAAGACTGTGCTCCAGGCGGGTTTTGGCATGTTCCACGCGCGCTTCCAGGGCGGCACGATCCAAAACCTGTTCACCGTCGGCAACGGCCTTTACCAGACCAGCATCAGCCTGGCGGCCACGCAGGCGGCGCAACTGGCGGCCGGCCCCGTGTTTCCCCATACCTTGAGCGCGGCGCCGAGCGGTGGTTCCGTTTCCGCCGCCAGCCTCCAGATGCTCGCCCCGAACCTCAAAACGCCCTACTCGGAGCAGGGCAACATCGGCATCCAGCGCCAGCTCACTTCGGACCTGGCAGCCACGGTCTCCTACATCTGGAGCCGGGGCATCCAGCTTTACGGTATCCGCGACCTCAACCTGCCTACGACGACTACCAACTTCACTTACACCATCAACGATGTGAGCGGCAACGCGGTCGGGGCCTACACCACACCGGTCTATACCGGGAGCCGCCCCAACACCAAGTACGGCACCATCGCCTATGACGAGAACGGTGTCAACAGCTACTACAACGCGCTGGCGGTGCTGGTCAACAAGCGCTTCTCCCACGGGCTCCAGGGGACGGCCTCCTACACCTGGAGCCACGAGATCGACGACGGCCAGAGCTACGGCGAAAGCACCAACAACCTCTGGCTGAGCGGCCCCACCTACTGGCTGTACAATGGCAACTACAAAGCCGACAAGGGCAGCGGCACGCTGGATCAGCGGCACCGCGTCGTGCTCGCCTGGGTGTGGGCGCCGACCTTCACGCAACGCGGCGGCGCCTTCTGGAAGTATGTCGTGAACAACTGGCAGCTTTCCTCCATCACGACGATGGCCAGCGGCCACCCGTACGGCAGCACGCAGATCAGCACGAAGGACACCCCGGTCACCGGAATGTTCTCCAACAAGAGCCTGAACGGCTCCGGCTTCAGCTATCGCGTGCCCTGGCTGCCAGTGAACAATTACTACATGCCGGCCTGGTACCGCTCGGATGCGCGCCTCAGCAAGGCGCTTCCATTCGGGGAGTCGGGGCGCTACAAGCTGTTCCTGAACTTCGAGGTGTTCAACCTGGCGAACACCTGGTCGGCCACGGGTTTCACCAGCAGCCAGGCGTACACGGAGACCAAGGCCGTGCTCACGCCGACCCCGACGTACCTGTATGTACCCTCGGCCGACGCCGGCTTCCCGGATGGCACGCAGGCGCGGCGCATGCAGATCAGCGCCCGGTTCACGTTCTGAGGCGCGGGGGACGGGCGGCGAAGTTCCCCCGCCCGGTGGCGCGAGCGCCAAGGGAGCCATCGATGTGCCGAGCCAGACGCGGAGCCGCTGTGTTTCCGATGTCGGTATTCTATGGACTCGCGGAAGCAGTCCGCCCCAGAAGGAGGGGAAAGTTATGCGATTGCGAATGATTGCGGCCGCCACGACAACCCTCGCGGCAGTTGCCGCGCTGCTCTTCTTCGCCCCCGCAGGCGCCTTGGCGCAGGCGGTGGCAGGCCTAGGCGCCGCATCCGGAACCGTGCTGGACGCGTCCGGCGCCATCGTGCCAGAGGCGACCGTCACCATCCTCAATGATTCCAAAGGCATCCGGCGCGTGATGCAAACCACCAGCGCTGGGGTGTTCTCGGCGCCCGCTCTGGTGCCCGCCTCGGGCTACCGCATCACTGTGGCCAAGGAGGGCTTCGCCAAGTGGGAGGTCAAAGAGTTCCAGGTCCAGGTCGGCCAGACCGTCGACTTCCGGATCACGCTGCAAGTCCAAGCCGCCGCCGCCACCGTGGAGGTGACCGGCGAGGCGCCGCTGGTGGAAAGTGACAAGAGCGGCGTGACACAGGTGGTAGGCCAGCAGCAGATCGACGAGCTTCCCATCAACGGCCGCCGGGCGGACACGTTTGTGCTCCTCACCCCGGCGGTCAGCGCGGACGGCTCCTTCGGACTGGTGAGTTTCCGCGGCACCGTCGCGGGCAATTCCTTCCTCACCGACGGTCTTGACACCACCAACTCCTTTTACCAGGAGAACGCCGGCCGCACCCGCATCTCCACGCAGATATCGGCCGATGCGGTTCAGGAGTTTCAGGTGCTTGCGGATGGGTTCTCGGCCGAGTTCGGCCGGGCGACCGGCGGGGTCATCAACACGGTCACCCGCAGCGGCACCAACCAGTACCACGGCACGGCTTACGAGTTCTTCCGCAACCGGACCCTGAACGCTCCGGACCGCTACGCCGCGGGGTACAATCCCCCCGAATGGCGCCACCAGGCCGGCGGCACCCTCGGCGGTCCAATCCGCAAGGACAAGCTGTTCTTCTTATCCAACTTCGAGCTGGTGAAGCGGAACTTTCCCGGCCTGAACAAGATCATCAACACCACCTTCACCGACACCGGCGGGAACATCGTGCCCACCACCTGCACCGCGACCTCGGCTCAGTGCAGCACGGCCATCGCCTTCATTCAAAAGCAACTGAGCGTCCTCGTGCCACGCACGGTGAGCTCCGTGATGGGGTTCGCCAAGTTGGATTGGCGTCCCAGCGAGCGCAACAGCTTCACGGTTGACCTCAATGCCATGCACTGGAGGTCGCCCAACGGCATCCAGACGCAGGCCGTGCTGACCAGCGGCAACATGCTCGGCGGCAACGGCAGTTCCACGGTGGAGACGCGGTACGGGAAGGCGGCCTGGACCTCCCTGCCCAGCAACAGCGCGGTGAACGAGCTGCGCTTCGGATGGTTCAAGGACCGCCTCTCCGATCCGGGGGCGTCCGACCTGTGGCCCTCCACCGGCGCGCTGGCCATCTTCATCGGAAGCAGTGCGATCGGCGCGGCCACCTCTTACCCGCGCACATTCCCCAGCGAGCAGCGGTTCCAGCTTGTGGACAACTATAGCTGGACCCACGGGGCCCACTCCTTGAAGTTCGGGGTAGACTACTCCACCACCGAGGACTGGATCAACCAGCTCTCCAACTGGGCTGGGACCTACAACTATTCCAGTCTGACCAACTTCGCCAAGGACTTCTCGAACAACACCAGCAGTGCCAAGAGCTACTCCAGCTTCACGCAGGCATTCGGAAACGCCATCCAGGATCTCCGGACCAGCGACGTGAACCTCTACGTGCAGGATACCTGGAAGCTCGCCAAACGGCTGACCCTGACCTATGGCCTGCGGTACGAAAAGAGCTTTCTGCCGCAGCCGTCGTCGGCGTACGTGGACTCGAACTATCCCCAATCGGCGCGCGTCAACTCGCCCAACAAGGACTTCGCGCCACGCCTGAGCCTGTCGTATTCCCTCAATGATCGGACCGTGCTCCGCGCCGGGTACGGCATCTACTACGCCCGCTTCCTGGGCGACGGAATGCAGGAATTGGTGTTCATCGGGCCGGGCAAGTATCAGACCAGCATCTCGGTGAATCCGAACCAGACCGGCGCCCCCGTCTTCCCCAACGTGGTGCCCAACGTGCAAAGCGTGCCGGCCGGCACGTCCAAAATCGCCTTCGCGGACCCCAACTTCCGCAACCCGTATACCCAGCAGGGCACGCTGGCGATCGAACGCGAGCTGACCCACGACCTGGGCCTTACAGTGAGCTACCTGTGGTCCCGTGGGGTGCAGATCTGGACCCAGCGCGACGTGAACCTCGGCGCCCCCGGCGCGGTGCAGACCTATAGCATCCTGGACGCCAGTGGCAACAAGGTGGGCTCGTGGTCCACGCCGGTCTATATCACGGCCAACAAGGTGGACACGCGGTACAGCAACATCAACCAGGTGGAGAACGGCGGCCAATCGTGGTACAACGGACTCGCCCTCCAACTTCGGAAAAAGATGGCGCACGGGCTGAGCGCCTCCGTCTCCTATACCTGGTCGCACGCCATTGACAACGCCAACCAATCCGGCGCCGGCTCGAGCGGCGTGCTCTACTTCCTGCAACCCAACCTGGTCGCCGGCAACTGGGCCGCGGACAAGGGGAGCTCCGGAACGGACCAGCGCCACCGGGCAGTGATCAGTTGGATGTGGGCGCCCACGTTCACGCACGGCACTTCCGCTGCCGAGCGGTACCTGGTGAACGGCTGGCAGCTTTCCACCATCACCACGCTCGCGGCGGCGCAACCCACCTCGGCGACCGTAAGCGTCAGCGGCCAGCAGTTCACGGGTGTCACGATGATGTACACCAGCACCCTGAACGGCTCGGGCGGCTGGAGCCGGGTGCCCTTCTGGCCGGTGAACAGCCTGGACATCGACCGGATGTACCGCGTGGACGCCAGGCTGGCCCGTGCGATTCCCATGGGCGAGCGCGTCAAGGCGTTCCTCATGTTCGAGGGGTTCAACGTGTTCAACACCCAGTACAACACGGGGGTGAACACGTCCGCCTTCAGCGCCAGCGCAGGGGTCCTGAAGCCAGTTACCGGCCTCGGTGTCGGGAACGCTTCGCAGGGGTTCCCGGATGGCACCAACGCGCGGCGATGCCAGGTCGCCCTGCGTTTCACGTTCTAGCCCGCGCTCTCTCGAGCGCACATTTCGCGGCCGTTTGGGGCCCCGCTCCAAACGGCCGTCCTTGTTTCCGGCCTTGGCGTTGCGTGAACTCCAGGGACTCGTCGCCTGGCCGCGACAAAAGCGCGATAAAGGCTTGACTGGAAGCCGTCTATAGTTGAGAATTGTTTTGACCGATAATAGAGAGGGAGCCTCTGTCCGCGGAGGCTTCAAACAATAGATTGGCTTTATGTTTCTTGGTGTCTCGATGCTTCCGCACCGGCAGATGATCCTTCGACCCTGCTGTCTGGCTGTTGCCCTCGTGCTTGTCGCCGGGTTGCCCTTGGGCGCCGTGGCTCCCCGCAAGACCTCCAAGAAAGCTGCGGCCACGCGGGTCAAGAAGAAGACCAGCGTCTCCGGCAAGGCCACGCCGGCGGCCCTGACCAGGCGCAGCGCGCGCCGCTCGCGCGTGCGGCGGTTCTTCAGCCCGTGGACGGAACCGACTTATGCCGACTCGACCAACGGCGACCGCCTGGAGGGCGAGGACCCGCTGGTCCGCCGTGCCGCCGTCGAGGCGCTGGGACCCTACAATGGCACGGTCGTGGCCGTGGATCCCGGCACCGGCCGGATCCTGTCCATGGTCAACCAGCGGGTGGCGCTCAGGAGCGGCTTCCAGCCCTGCTCGACGGTCAAGATTCCGGTGGCTTTGGCCGCGCTGAGCGAGGGCATCATCGACCGTGTCACGCCCATCCGCCTGTACGGGCGCACGCGCGTGGACCTCACCCAGGCCCTGGCCCACTCCAACAATGTCTACTTCGCCAGCCTGGGCGTCAAGCTGGGCTACGACCGCTTCAGCTACTACGCGCGCCTGTTCGGTCTGGGGGAGAAGGCGGGGTTGAACATCGAGGGCGAAGAACCCGGCTACTTCGCCGAGGCTCCGCCCAAGGGCGGCGGCATGGGCATGATGACCAGCTTCGGCGATGGCATCACGCTCACCCCGCTGGAGCTGGCGGCGCTGCTGTCGGCGGTCGCCAACAGCGGTACCCTGTACTACCTGCAATACCCGAGGAACTCCGAGGAGGTCGACCAGTTTCTGCCGCGCGTGAAGCGCCACCTCGACATCGCGCAGTACGTCCCGCAGATCAAGCCGGGACTGATGGGCGCGGTCGAGTTCGGCACCGCGCGCCGCGCGATCTACGATCCCGAGGCCCCGGTCTGCGGCAAGACCGGCACCTGCACCGGCGGCACGACCCACCTGGGGTGGTTCGGCTCGTTCAGCGATTTCGGCCAGAACAAGCTGGTGGTGGTGGTGCTGCTGACCGGCGGCCGCGGCGTCAGCGGGCCGACGGCCGCGGAGATCTCCGGCAACATCTACCGGAGGCTGCAACAGGAAGGCTACTTCGTCCGCCGCCCGGTGTTCTCCCCGGCGGTGCTAGTGCCCAGGTAGCCGCGCCAGCACCCGCTCGCCCATCGCGTATTTCAGTTGGTCGAGCCCCTGGCCGGTGACGCTGGAGATGGCGTAGAACGCTAGGCCCTTCTCCGCCGCCATGCGCTCGATCGACTCCAGCCGCCAGGGGTCCTGCGCGGCGTCCAGCTTGGTGGCGACTACCAGCATCGGCTTGCGAGCCATTTCTTCGCTGAAGCGGGCCAGCTCGCTCATGACCACCTCGAAATCGTGGACCGGATCGCGCCCGCTGGCCTCGGAAACATCCACCAGGTGCGCCAGCAGCCGCGTGCGCTCGATGTGCCGCAGGAAGCGCGTGCCCAGGCCGTGGCCCGCGTGCGCGCCCTCGATCAGCCCGGGGATATCCGCCACCACGAAAGTGCGCAGGTCCTCGAGCATCACCACGCCCAGGTGTGGCTCCAGGGTGGTGAACGGGTAGTCGGCGATCTTCGGGTGGGCGGCGGAGATCCGCGAGATCAGCGTGGACTTGCCGGCGTTGGGGAAGCCGACCAGGCCCACGTCGGCAAGCAGTTTCAGCTCCAGCCGCAGCCGCCGCTCCTGGCCCGGGTGCCCGGGCTCGTGTTCGGTCGGCGCCTGGTGCGTCGAGGTGGCGAACCGGGCGTTGCCGCGCCCGCCCTTGCCGCCGCGCGCCACCAGGAACCGCTCGCTGGCCCGGGTGAAGTCGTGCAGCAGCTCGCCGGTCTCGGCGTCGTAAACCACCGTTCCCACGGGGACCGGCGCGTCGATGCAGGCTCCCTCGCGCCCCGTCCGGTTGCTGCCTTCCCCGTGGCGGCCGCGCTCAGCCTTGTGCTCGGGATTGAAGCGGAAGTGCAGGAGGGTGTTGTAATGCTCGCTGGAAACCAGGGTGACGTCGCCGCCGCGCCCGCCATCGCCGCCGCTCGGACCGCCCCGCGGCACGTACTTCTCCCGGCGGAACGCTAGGCAGCCATTGCCCCCATCACCGGCCTTCACCTGGATGATGGCTTCGTCGATGAACATTAGTAGGGCTGGCTTCAGCCTGCCTTGACCGAAATGAACTTGCCCAGCCGCCCGCGGTTGCGGAACTCCACCACGCCCGGGATCTTCGCGAACAGCGTGTCGTCCTTGCCCCACCCGACGTTTTCGCCGGGCTTGAACTGGGTGCCGCGCTGCCGGACCAGGATCGATCCCCCGGTGACCGCCTGGCCGCCGAACACCTTCACTCCGAGCCGCTGTGCGTTCGAATCGCGCCCGTTGCGGGAACTGCCCAAACCTTTCTTGTGCGCCATGCCGTGCTCCTACGCCACGATCTCGGTGACCTTCAGCCGCGTGAAGTCCTGCCGGTGGCCGATGGTTCGCTTGTACTGCTTCTTGCGTTTGAACTTGAAGACCCGGACTTTGTCGCCGCGTCCATGCGCCACGATCGTCGCCAGGACCTTTGCGCTCGACAGGTCGGACCCGGTCAGCATCTGGTCGGGCTCTCGGAACACAGCCAGGACAGTGTTCAATTCGAGCTGGACGCCCACTTCCCAGGGCAGTTTTTCGATTTCGATCTCTTCGCCGGGGGAGACACGGTACTGTTTCCCACCGGTCTGTATCACAGCGTACATAGGAACCTTCCTGTCCGGTGTTGCTTGGGGGCCGCCTCAAAACGCGTGCGCGCGCACCCTAACTGCGCGCGCCCCGAAGGTGACAATAGCCTATTCTACAACACCGGGGGCTGGTCCGCCAAACCCCCTCGCCCCGGAGCGGCAATCTACCCGCCCTTCAGCCGTTTCAGCGTCCCGTTCTCGAAGGTGAAGACGTAGTCCATTCGCTGGATCCCGGCGGGCTTCAGGTGCATGTAGCGGTCCAGTTGGACGTGTACCGAGCGGTCATGGTAAGTGAGCTCGAACAGAAACACCGTGTCGTAGCCGTCGAACACGTCCTGGATCACGTAAATGGTGGATCCCGGCCTGACCGACGGCTGCACGGACCGGATCTGCCGGATCACCGACGCGGTGAGTTGGCTTTGGCTCCTCGCCGCACGATCGATCCCGGCTATGAGGTGGGCCGTGCAGGCCCATTGGGCCGCCACGGCACCCAGGATGAGCGCGCCTTGTATCACCGCCACTGGCACGCGGCGCAGGACGCGAGATTTCGCGAGGGCTTCGCCCAGAGACAACAGCACGCTTCCCCCGAACACCGCCCAGCCGACCAGCGGAATGTAAAGAGAAGCGCCGCCCCTGCCGGGCAGGAAGGTGATCGGCAGCGGGGCGATGAAAACGAAGAACCACATCAGGAAGAGGCGTCTCTGCCGGAGTCTCCAGGCCATCGCGAGCAGCAGCGCGGACATCAGGATCACGGTTCTGGCGTTGAAGAACCCGTCCCGGGTGGATTGATAGAACAAGGTGTTCATGAAACGGGCGGTCGATTCGAAGTACCGGTCCACCGTGAACACGGGCCTGTAACCCTCCATTTTCAGAAGCGCATCCGGACCCAGCGCCTTGCCGAGCGCGTACACCAAAGTAACCAGGCCCGCGAGCACTGCCGCAAGGGCCTCCGTCCTCGCCCATCTCGCCACGCCGGCCGGAGACCAGCGTTCGGGAGGATGCCAGAAGGCCTCGTACAGGAGTACCAGCGCGGGCAAGGTAACGCCCATTTCCTTGGAATCGAGCGCCCCGATGTAGAGCAGGAGGAACGCGGCAATCCGCCACTTCGTCATTTGGGCGCCGCGCGTGCGGATCGAAAGGTAATAGTTGAACGCCAGAAAGTAGAAGGTGAAGCACAGGATGTCGTAGATAAACGACGGCTTGTAGAACAGATGGTACAGTCCCGCATGAAAGGCGAGGACGAACGCGCACAGCCACCCCACCAGCCGCGATCCCGTGATCAGCGCAGCGAAGCGGTACGCCAGGAAGGTGTTCAGCAGAAGCAAGCCGACGGCGACGACGTGATACGGGAGGGGATTCAAGCCAAAGAAGGGGTAGAGCAGGCTGTAGTACACACCGCCCATCGGACGCTGGTAGGTCGTGAAGAAGAGAGCCAGATTCCGCAGGAGCTGACCCACGCCGCCGCTCCAGTAGTAGTAGATGTTCATCGGGTCGTCCGACGCAAAGCCGACCGAGAGTCCCCCGGTGGAGTACCGCAGGAAGTACGCCAGCACGACGATCGCACCCAGAAGACGGAGCAGCCGGATTCCGCCGGTCTTCAAGCCAGGGGTTGGCTCATCGGTCGGCATCACTCCAGATCCTACCACTCGGTTGCGCACTTCGAGGCGCGGCGTAGCCCGCTTGCCCGGACCGGCCGCGATTTTGAGAGCATGTAGGTTGTGGATTGGGCGATCCGGCGGCGGCTGATGGTGGAGCGGCAGCTTCGCGGGCGTGGGATCTGGGACGAACGGGTGCTGGCGGCCATGCTGGAGATCCCCCGCGAGGAGTTCGTGCCCGAGCCGCATCGCGCCTCCAGCTACGCGGACGAACCGGCCTCGATCGGGCGCGGGCAGACCATCTCGCAGCCGTACATGGTGGCGCTGATGGTGCAGTGCCTGGAGCTGACCGGCTCCGAGACGGTGCTTGAGGTAGGTGCTGGGTGCGGCTACCACGCAGCGGTGCTCGGAGCCGTGGCGGCGCGCGTCATTACCGTCGAGCGGATTCCCGAGCTGGCCCGGATGGCGCGGCAAAACCTGGAGCGGACCGGGCGCTCCCACAACATCCTGGTGATCAACGCGGACGGCTCGCAGGGGTATGCGGAATCGGCGCCCTACGACGCGATTTCGGTGGCGGCGGCGGCGCCCGAGATCCCGCCCGCGCTGCTCGAACAGCTCAAAGCCGAGGGCAGGATGGTGATGCCGGTGGGGTCGGGCTGGGACCAGGAGCTGCGGGTGTTGCACAAGTCGGGCGGGGAGGTGCGGTCACGGGTGGCCGCCTACTGCCGCTTCGTTCCGCTGCGGGAGGGCGCCCCGCAGGACCTGGATTAGGGTCACCCCTATCCGGCCGCGGCTTCCAGCACCGTGCCGAAGCGACGCTCGCGGGTGTGAAACGCGTCCAGGGCAGCCTGAAGGTCGGCGGCCTCGAAATCCGGCCACATGCGCTGGGAGAAGTAGAATTCGGCGTAGGCGCATTCCCACAGGAGAAAATCGCTGAGCCGCTGTTCCCCTCCGGTGCGGATCAGTAGATCGACGTCCGGGCAGGCAGGCGAGTGGATGACGTTTGCCAGCAGCCGGGAGAACTCCTCGCGCGTGGTCTCGCGTCCCGGTTCGAGGCGGCGTGCGGCGCACAGGATGGCATCCCGGGCCGAGTAATCGACCGCGATCCGCAGGTGCAGCGCGCGGCCCTGTGCGGTGGCGCGTTCGGCTGCTTCGATTTCCCGGCGCAGGCCCGGAGCGAGCCGGTCGCGACGGCCGATCACGCTGATGCGGATGCCGTTGGCGGCGCACTCGGCGGTTTCCTTGTGCAGGTACTCGCTGAAGAGCTGCATCAGCACCGAGACTTCCCGCTGCGGGCGCTGCCAATTGTCGGAGGAGAAGGCGTAGAGCGTCAGCGTGCCGATGCCCAGCTTGGGGGCGGCCTCGACGGCGCGGCGGACGGCAGAGGCGCCGCGGCGGTGGCCGGCTACCCGCGCCAGACCGCGCGCCGTGGCCCAGCGGCCGTTGCCGTCCATGATGATGGCGATGTGGAGCGGGGGAGCGCCGGGCTGCCGCCGGGCCAGGCTCAGATTGTGCAAATCACTTTTCTGCATAAAGTTACAGCGCAAAAAAAATCGCGCCCTCAGCCCTCCCGCATCGCGCGGATCAGCGCTTCCATGTGGTCCAGGTACCGTTCCAGGGCATGCCGCCCTTTTTCGCTCAGCCGATATTCGGTCTTGGGCAGCCGCCCGTCAAAGTACTTGGTGCAGGCAATGTAGCCCGCCTCTTCCAGCTTGCGAGCGTGCACGCTCAGATTTCCATCGGTAGTCTTCAGCAGTTTCTTCAGGTCATTAAAGGTCAGCGTCTGGTTTACCGCAAGTGCGCTGACGATGCCCAGCCGCATGCGCTCGTGGATCAGCCGGTCCAACCCCGGCGCTCCGGGTTCCGCGCCGTGGCCAACGACCTCGCCAAGCGGGCCAGCCGCGGCGGGAACTGGCCGGGAAAGGGCGCCTTGTCTAGCCACCGTATCTCCTTATGATGATGATGCCGAAAAGAATGTGCAGGCCTCCGAAACCCGCGACCATCAGGCCCGCAAGCCAGGAGACCGGCAGGAACAAGGCCGCCGCACCCTCGGCCATGAAACACAACCCCATGACCGGAACGATCTTCACGGAAAAGGCCCCGCCGGTCACGATTCCCGTGCCATACAGCAGCATCCAGGCGCCGGGAAGGGCGCCCGAGAGTCCGGCACGGTACAGCACGGCAGTCAGCAGCGCGCCTACCACCATGGGAGGGGAGAAGCTCAGCGCGAAGCGCTTTCCGGGCATGGAAAAAAGCGGCATCTTGGACGCCCGCGCCTTCCGCACCGTGGTGCCCCCCGCAATCGCCAGCGATACCAGGGCCTCGGCCAGCCAGATGACGAGCCACGCCTCGGGGCTGGAGACGCGGGAAGCCAGCACCGCCGCTGCGGTCGCCGTGGCGCCGACGATGACCAGGCCCCAGCCGGAAATCGCAGTGAACGCCGTGGCCCGTTCCATGGTTTCGCGGATGTAGCGAAGGCTATCCATGGCATGGGTATGCAGGGCGGTGGGTTCCGGTGGGAGACCGCGAACCGTCTGAGCGGGAAGCACCAGGCCAGTATAGAGCCGGGGCGCATTTCTGTCAAGTACTTTGTAGAGCAAAGTGAGGCCTGCCCTCCCGGGGGCTGTACTCATCGCTCAAACCGTCGATAGTACGGAGTACGCAACGCACCCCTGGACGGCCCGGCGCGGTGCGGGAGCGCGACAGACGATGGCCAAGCCCGATACAGCCGGCGGCTCGGTGGAGCAAGTGCAGTCGTTGCAGATCGACCGCCGCATCGACTGCCGGGATCAACGTCTGCCAACCGTTCCAGTCGCGTCGTGCAGCGCGCCGGGCCGGGCGGAGCATCCGTGGAACAGCGCCTGCTGTCTCGAGAGTCTCTCGGAGGCGGTCTTTTGGGCGGATGAAGCGGCTCGGCTGGCTTACGCCAACGAGGCATTCTGTGATCTGCTTGGAGGCACGCGGGAGGAGCTGCTCGGAACGCGACTCTCCCGGTTTATGCCAGACCTTCAGCCCGAAGGGTGGCGGGAGCGCTGGAGGGAGGCCAAGGAGCGGGGCTCCGCGGCGTGGCAGACCGAGTGCCGGACCGGGAACGGCGTGGCCTTCCCGGCCGAGCTCCGCATGAACCACCTCGAGTTCGGGGGCCAGGAGTACGCCCTGGTGCTGGTCCGCGACATCACCGAACCCACGCGGATGCGAAAGGCCCTGGAAGAAAGCGAGCGTCGCTATCGCGCGCTGTTCGAGTGCGCCGGCGAGAGCATCCTGCTAGTGCGGGGCGAGCGGTTTGTCGACTGCAACCGCAAGGCGCTGGAGATGTACGGCTGCACTCGCGAGCAGATCCTCGGGCGGACGCTCGCGGACTTCTCTCCTGCCCTCCAGCCCGACGGCCGGGATTCGCGCGAGAAGGCCCGCGAGATGATCGCGCGCGCGCTGGCCGAAGAAGTGTTGTCGTTCGAATGGCAACACTGCCGGTCCGATGGGACGCCCTTCGATGTCCAGGTGAGCCTGAACCGGGCGGAGATCCTGGGAGAGTTCCACCTGTTGGCCGTGCTCAAAGACGTTACCGAGCGCAAGCGGGCCGAGGGATCCCTGCGGGAGTCCGAGCGGCGGCTGCGCGAGCTGCTCGAGACTGTGCATCTCATGGCCATCGTCCTGGACACCGGCGGCAACATCACCTTCGGCAACGATTACTTCTTGCGCCTGACCGGCTGGCGGATCCCGGACGCAATGGGCCAGAACTGGATCGACACGTTCATCCCGGAGAGCCAGCGGGAGGAGATGAAGAAGATCTTCCGCGCGGCCATCAGCGGGTCTGAGCTCCCTGCTCACTACCAGAACTCGATCCTCACTCGCGACGGTGGCAGCCGCCTGGTGGAGTGGGACAGTACGGTGCTGCGCGACCTGGCGGGCAACATCGTCGGGATTGCCAGCCTGGGCCGCGACATCACCGAACACAGCGCGCTTGAATCGCAGTACCGGCAGGCGCAAAAACTGGCGAGCATCGGCCGCCTGGCGGGCGGCGTGGCCCATGACTTCAACAACCTGCTCACGGTCATCAACGGCTACGGCGAACTGCTGCTGAACACGCTCCCGGAGAAGGATCCCGCGCGGGCGGGCGTGCTGGAGATCTGCGCCGCGGGAGAACGCGGCGCCGCGCTCACCAGGCAACTGCTGGCCTTCAGCCAGCGGCAGGCGTTGCAGCCCAGATTCCTGAATCTGAACGCAGTGGTGCTGGAAGCGCAAAGCATGCTGCAGCGCCTGATCGGGGACGACATCGAGCTGATCACGCGCCTGGATTCGGCTCTGGGCCTCGTGCGCGCCGACGCGAGCCAGATCCACCAGGTGTTGATGAACCTGGCGGTCAACGCCCGCGACGCCATGCCCCACGGGGGCAAGCTGGTTATCGAGTCCGGCAACGTCGATCTTGCCGAGAGCGGTGCAGCGCCCGGCATTCCCGCGGGCGCCTACGCGCGGCTGTCGGTGACGGATAACGGCTGTGGCATACGCGAAAAGGTGAAGGCCCGTTTGTTCGAGCCGTTCTTCACCACCAAGGAGCGGGGCAAAGGCACTGGGCTGGGCTTGTCGACGGTCTACGGGATCATTTCTCAGAGCGGCGGGCACATCCTGGTGGACAGCGCGCCGGGCGCCGGCGCGACCTTCCGCATCTTCCTGCCGCGGACTCAGGCCTCCGCCGTGGCGGCCGACGACCGACCGGCGGATCAGACCCCGCCGCGCGGGGCGGAAACCATTCTGGTGGCGGAGGACCACCCGGAGGTGCGGGAACTGGCGGCGGAGATCCTAAGGGGTCGCGGGTACCAGGTTCTGGAGGCCGCTGGCGGGGCCGAGGCCCTCCGTGTGAGCCAGGCGCACAGCGGGGAGATCTCACTGACGGTGGCCGATGTTGGGATGCCAGGAATGAACGGTTTCGAGCTGGCGGACCGGCTGGAGAGGACGCGGCCCGGGATGCGGGTGCTGTTCACCTCCGGCGATGCCGAGCGGGCAGTCGCCGAGCACGGCGGACTGCCTCCGAACACGGCCTGCCTGCAAAAGCCGTTCAGCGCCAATGTCCTGGCGCGGAAGGTGCGCGAGGTCCTGGATCAAAGGCGGGGGCGGGGCTGTGTCCTGGTAGTCAACGGCGAAGCGTTGTTCCGTACCCTGCTGGGTCAGATTCTGAGCCACGCGGGCTACGAGGTCCTGGAGGCCCGCAACGGCAAGGGGGCGATCGCTGCGATGCGGCGGCGCGTGCCGGACGTCGCCATCGTGGACCTGGCGATGCCTGGCCGGGACAGGCTGGAGACCATTCGGGGGATCGGCGCGGGGTTCCCCCGAGTGCCGCTGATAGCCATCTCGGCCTCCAGGGCCAATCCGAAGCGAACCTCCGTGCTGCTACGCGTGCGGGAGACGTTGGCGAAGCCCGTGGCGCCGCGGGATGTGCTTCGGGCAGTCCAGGATGCGCTGCAAGCCGAAAAGCCCTCGCAGGGGGGGCCTGAACACCGTCCCTACACCGAAAACCCGCGCGGCACCGGCAACCCGCGGCGCAGCTCCCCGCTCTCCGGGCTGTGAGTCAGGCAGATCTTCACCAACATCCGGGAGCACTCACAGGCGAACGGGACAACGGTCCAGGGGTCGTTGCTTCCCCCGCGGGTCATGAAGTTGCGCCCAAACACTACGGTCGGGATGCTCATGCCCATCGGGCCCAAGTGCTCTTCCAGGGTGTTCTTGACGTTCCCGACAATGATGTTGGCGATCTCCGCCACAGCATCCAGGACGTCGCCGTTCACGCCTTCCGGCGCGGTTGGGCATTCGGCGGCGAGCAGATGCGAGTACAGCTCGCACGCGAAAGCGGCATCGCACTGAAGGATGCCCGTACCCATCCACTGCCCGGCCAGCCCGACCAGGGCGATGACGCCATCGGTGGGCTTCATAACGTGGGGTTCGCGGTAGGCTTCGCCGGGCGTGACTTTCAGACTCAGCATCATCTCGAAGACCTCGCTCGTAGCGGTGCGAATCGAGTTCACCAGGGTTTCGGGATCGATTGGTTCCACGGGATTCCCTTTCCGGCAATTACAGGAAGGCCGCCAGACTGTGGCGGATCTGATCGGCGGTGAACGGCTTGCGGATATATCCGGCCGCCCCGAGTTCCGCGGCTGCCATCACCTTGGCCTGGCCCCCCTCGGTGGTCACCATTATGACCGGTACACCCTTCCATTGTTCCTCCTCCTTGAGCTTGCGCAGCAATTGCAGCCCATCCATATTCGGCATGTTGATGTCCGCCAGAATGAGGTTGACTCTCTGCGCGCCGACAACCTTGAGGGCCTCCAGACCGTCGGCTGCCTCGTACACTTCCCCGAGGGGGACATCGGCCTGCTTCAGCACGCGTTGGAGGATCTTCCGAATAGCCGCTGAATCATCGACGATAAGCACGTCCAGGAGCATCACCAGTCCTATCGGGTGGAGGCGGAGAGGAGTTTAGACTGCTAGACCACGTAACGCTCTCCCGCCGTTCCCTTTAGGCTCACCACCCCCTCGCTCTCGAGCTGCCGGACCAGGGCGATGATCTGCTGCTGGGCGGCGGCCACATCCTTGATCTTGATCGGGCCCAGCGCGTCCATGTCCTCGCGCAGGATTTCCGCCCCGCGCTGCGACATGCACTCCGTGAAATGCCGCTTCAGCTCCTCGCTGGTGCCTTTGAGCGCGATGGTGAGCAGCTTGCGGTCGACCCGGCTCAGCACTTCCTTGATGCCGCTCTCGTCGATCAGCGCCATGTCCTCGAACACGAACATAAGCTGGCGTATGCTCTCCACCAGGGTCGAATCGCGCTGCTCGATGGAGCTCAGGATCTCCTTGCTCAGCGCCGAATCCATGCGGTTGAACATCTCCGAAACCGCCCGCACGCCGCCGTAGGATTCCCGGCTGACCTCGCCCAGCGCATTGAGCTTTTGTCCGATGATGGCGGCGACTCTGGAGATGATTTCCGGGGAAATCCGGTCCAGCCTGGCCATGCGGAAGGCCACGTCGGCGCGCATCTCCAGGGGCAGCGAGATCAGCAGCGCCGCGGCCTGCGAGGGATTCAGGTGGGAGAGAATCAGCGCCACCATCTGCGGGTGCTCGCTGTGGATGAACCGGGCGAGCTGCTGCGGGTCGGCCTTCTGCAAGGCATCGAAGCTGGCGAACTCGTTGCCGAGCGCCTTGACCAACCGGTCCAGCAACCGCGTGGCAGCTTCGGGACCGAACGCGCCCACCAACAGCTTGCGGGCGTACTCGAGTCCCCCCTTCAGCACATAGTCGTGGGCCACCGACATGTCGAAGAACTCTTGCAGGACGAATTCGGCCTGTTCGTTGCTGATCGAGCCCACGCGCGCCACCTCGTGGCTGACCTTCTGGACTTCGTCCTCCTCGAGATGCCGGACGATTTCGGCGCTGACCTGGTCGCCCAGCGTGACCAGTAGGATGGCGGCCTTTTGCAGGCCGGAGAGAGGTTCTGGGGAGACTTGGGCGTTGACAATCATGGCAAAGGGGCGGACTCCACGCAGCCTGAGCCGTCGGCGAACCCGCGCGGTCCTCTACTATCAGCATCGGCCCAACGGCTCCACGCCCTCAATCAGTGGAACACCGGACTCCGGCGGCACGGCGGCTCTAGGCGCGCCCGAGAGGTTCACCTTACCGGCTCTCCCCCCGCCTCAAAACCACCCCAGACAGTCGCACAACCTCATGTCGAGGACGATAAGGAACTTGTCGGGACCGCTGCGGAGCGCAGCAGCCGCCTGCGGCGCCCACCGTATCCAGTCGACGGTTTTGTGAGGGATAGTCATGCCCAGCAGCGGCCCCATCGTGGAGGGATTGCGCCGCCAGGTCGAGGATCTGGCGATGATGGTGGTGATGCAGAAGACGCCGGCGACCCTGGAGGCGCTTCGCGCGCTCTCGGCCGCCCTGGCGACAGCCCGTCAGCAGTCCTTGGAGGCGGGTTGGGAAGAGGTGGCGCGGATCGCCGGCGAACTGGCTGGCGTGCCGATCCCCGGCCAGGATGCCGGCGCTACCCAGGACCTGCTGTCGAAGGGGATCGCACAGTTGCAGGCGGCCCTGGAGAACGGGCCCGCGGCCGCCGGCGGCGAGCCGGGTTCGGGTTCTTCCGCTGCCATCCTGGCGCAGGACACCGAGCTGCTGAACGATATTCTCACGGAGTCCAACGAGCACCTCAGCGCGGTCGAGGGCCAGTTGCTGACCCTGGAGCAGGATCCCGCCAATGCCGAGGCCATCCACTCCGCCTTCCGCAGCTTCCATACCATCAAGGGACTGGCCGGTTTCCTGGAGCTGACCGCGATCCAGCGGGTGGCCCATGAGGTCGAGACAGTGCTGGATCGCGCCCGCAATAACGCACTGCGGATCACGCCCGCGGTCATCGACGTCGTGCTGGCCGGCAAGGATTACCTGCAAGAGGCCTTCCGGCGCCTGGAGCCGGCGGTGCGCGGCGGGCCCAGGCAGCCGGCCCCCGATAACCGCGACCTGCTCGAGCGCGTGCGGGCGCTGGTGCAGGCGCCCTCGGAAGCCGAGCCCGGCGCCGAGGATTCGCCGGACGGCCGCGCGGAACGGGACGCCCCCGACAAACCCGCCGCCCAGGAACGCCAGAGCGCTACCGAGGCCCGCATTGTGAGGGTCGATACCTCCAAGCTGGACTTCCTGGTCGAAATGGCCGGGGAGATGGTGATCGCCCAATCGCAGGTGAGCCAGGACCCGCACTTGAAGGATCTGGAAAGCCCCCGCCTTCAGCGCAACCTGGCGCAACTGGCACGCATCACCGAAGCGCTACAGAAAACCGCCATGTCCATGCGCATGGTGCCCATCGGCCAACTCTTCCGGCGAATGAACCGGCTGGTGCGCGACCTGTCGCGGAAGAGCGGCAAGCAGGTCGAGCTGGAGCTGGCCGGCGAGGAGACCGAACTCGACCGGACCATCGTCGAGGCCCTCTCGGATCCCTTGATCCACATGGTCCGGAACTCGCTCGACCATGGCATCGAGACGCCGGAGGAACGCCGCGCGGCGGGCAAAGACCCGCTCGGCCGCGTGCATCTGAAGGCCTGTCACGAGGCCGGCCACATCATGATCGAGGTGTCTGACGACGGCCGCGGCATCGACAAGGAGAAAGTGCTGGCCAAAGCCCGCGAGAAAGGGTTGATCGCCGAGGGCGCGCGCCCCACCGAGCAGGAGATTTTCAACTTGATCTTCGAACCGGGCTTCTCCACGGCCCAGCGCGTGACCGACGTCTCGGGGCGGGGTGTGGGCATGGACGTGGTGCGGAGGCAACTGACGAAACTCCGCGGCCGGGTGGAGATTCAATCCACGCTGGGGCAGGGGACCACCTTCCTCCTCAAGCTGCCGCTGACCCTGGCCATCATCGACGGCCTGGTGATCGGGGTGGGCCG
This sequence comes from Bryobacteraceae bacterium, assembly GCA_049512775.1. Taxonomy (GTDB): domain Bacteria; phylum Acidobacteriota; class Terriglobia; order Bryobacterales; family Bryobacteraceae; genus Fen-330. The sequence goes on along the minus strand of JBEKWU010000027.1, from coordinate 15,020 downwards.
CGAGCGCTATGTCGTGCCGCTGTTCGCGGTCAGGGAGATCTTCCGCCCCACCCGCGAGATGGTCTCCACCGCCTGCAACCAGGGAGAGATGGTGCTCATCCGCGGGCGGCTGCTGCCGCTGGTGCGGTTGTACCGGAGGTTCCACGTGCAGCCGCGGACCGAGGACCCCAGTGAGAGTGTGTTCCTGGTGGCGGACGACGGCGGCAGGACCTTCTGCCTGATGGTGGACGAGTTCGTCGGCAAGCAGGAAGTGGTAATCAAGACCCTGGGCGATCTGACGAAAAACAGCTCGGGCATCGCCGGGGGTTCCATCCTGGGCGACGGCAAGGTGGTCCTGGTCCTGGATCTGAATGGCATCTTCGAACACCGCGATGGGTGAGACCTTGGAGCCAGCCCACGTGCGCGCCGCCGACATTCGTCCCCTGACCCATCGGGAGTTCGACCAGATCCGCCAACTGGTCCGCGAGAAAATCGGGCTGGACCTGCGCGCCGGCAAAGAGGAGCTGGTTTCGGCCAGGCTGACCAAGAAGATCCAGCAATGGGGTTTCCGGACCTTCCAGCAGTACTTCGACCAGGCGCTGGCGGACCGCACCGGCGAGGCGCTCACCGAGATGCTCGACGCCCTTACCACCAACCACACCATGTTCCTGCGCGAGTCGGAGCACTTCGACTTTCTGCGGCGCACGGTGGCCGCCGAGTTCCGCGACAGGAACCCGCTGGAGATCTGGAGCGCGGCCTGCTCCACCGGCGAAGAGCCCTTCTCGATCGCCATCTGCCTGCTGGAGGAACTTGGGTTCCAGGCCGCTTCTCGCATCCACATCCTGGCCTCCGACATTTCCTCCCGCGTGCTGGAAACTGCCCAAAGAGCGGCGTACCCGGCGGAGCGGTTCGAGAACTTCCCCAAGACCTGGCTGCACAAGTACTTCCTGAGGGGCGACAAGGAATGGAAGGGCTGGTACCGGGTCAAAACCGAGGTGCGGAGCCGGGTGGAGTTCCGGCAACTCAACCTGATGAACCCCATCGGGAATCTGCCGCACTTCGCGGTGATCTTCTGCCGCAATGTCATGATCTATTTCGATAAGCCCACGCAGCAGGACCTGCTCCAGCGGCTGGTGGACTGTCTGGAGCCAGGCGGCTACCTGCTCACGGGCCACTCGGAGGGCCTGCTCGGCGAGCGGCAGTCTCTCGAATACGTTCAGCCGGCGGTCTACAGGAAGCCGTGCTGCGGCAGCTCTTCCACGAAGCGGAGGAAACGCGGGCCATGCGACTGATGATTGTCGGAATCGCCGATTGCCAGATCAGCAGCGATCCGGAAAGCGTGCTGGTGACCTATGCCCTGGGCTCCTGCATCGCAGTGGCCATCTACGATGCCGCGGCGCGGGTCGGGGGCATGCTGCACTTCATGCTTCCGGAGTCCGGCATCGACCCGGACAAAGCGCGGGAGCGCCCCTACATGTTCGCCGATACCGGCGTCCCGCTTCTGTTCCGCAATGCCTACCAGCAAGGCGCGGACAAGAAGCGCATCGTGGTGCGGGTGTTTGGCGGCGCTCAGGTGCTGGACAACCACGGCGTGTTCGACATCGGCCGGCGGAACTACATTGCGCTGCGCGGGATCCTGTGGAAAGCCGGCGTTCTGATTCACGCCGAGCAGGTGGGGGGAACCTCCTCCCGGACCATCCGAATGGAGGTAGCGACGGGAACGATGTGGCTGCGGAGAGCGGGCGCCGCCGAGCAGGAGTTCGGGCCCTCTCTTCCCCGGCCGAAAGGATAAACCGATGGGATTCCGCGTCTTGATTGTGGACGATTCGCCGGCCATGCGGTCGGTGATCCGGCGGGTAATCCTTCTTTCCGGATTCGACCTTCAGGAGTGTCTCGAGGCCGGGCATGGCGCGGATGCGTGCCGGCTGCTCCGGGAGCGGGCCGTGGACATCATCCTCACCGACATCAACATGCCGGTGATGAACGGCGAGCAGTTCCTGGCCTCGATGCGCGGCGATGAGTCGCTCGGCGCCATCCCGGTGGTGGTGATCTCCACCGACGCCACCCAGCACCGGATCCGCCAGATGATGGATCTGGGCGCCCGGGGATACGTTACCAAACCGTTCTTTCCGGAGTCGCTGCGCGCAGAACTGGAGCGCGTGCTGGGGGTGTGCCATGCCTGAGCCTAGGGATGCCGAGATCCTTTTTTCCGCTGCGCAGCAAGTGCTCGAGACCATGTTCTTCACCAGCATCCTGGGGGAGAGGGAAGCGCCCCCCGAGGAGCCGACGCTGGGCGCCCGCGCCTCGTTTCACGGCGCCCCCTCGGGGACCTTCGGACTGAGGCTTTCCTCCGGCGCCGCCCGGGCCATGGCCGGGAATTTCCTCGGCGCCGAGGAGGAGCGGGAACTGACCGAGGCGCAGGTCGGCGAGGTCGTCTGCGAGATGACCAACATGATCTGCGGGGCCGTGCTGAGCCAGGTGGAGACCGAATCGGCGTTCGAGATCCGCCTGCCGGAGTTGCAGCCCCCGGGCGAGGGCGCCGAGGCCGGCGCTACGGTGCGGTCGCTGGATCTGGACAACGGCGCGCTCACGATGTTTCTGAGCTTCGACAAGGCCTGAGCGATGATAGGACGCAAAACCAGGGTGTTGATCGTGGACGACTCGGCGATCGTGCGGAAGCTGCTGAGCGACGCCCTGTCGGCGGAGCCCGATCTGGAAGTGGTAGGGACGGCGCCCGATCCCTATATCGCGCGCGACAAGATCCTCTCGCTGGAGCCCGATGTGCTCACGCTGGATATCGAGATGCCCCGCATGGACGGGCTGACGTTTCTCAAGAAGCTGATGCGCTATCGCCCCATGCCGGTGATCGTCATCAGTTCCCTGGGACAGGCTTCCTGTACCGCTGCCATCACCGCGCTGCGGGAGGGCGCCGTCGAAGTGATGGCCAAGCCGGGCGGTCCGTACTCGGTGGGCGAGTTGCGCTCGACGCTGGCCACGAAGATCCGGGCGGCGGCCCGAGCCCGCATTTCCCGCCGCGCGCCCGCGCCGCCGGCGGCCCCCGTCGAAATAGATCACGCGGTTACGGAGCCGCTCAGCCCCTCGCGGCTCATCGCCATCGGCGCCTCCACCGGCGGCACCGAGGCCATCGAGAGCGTGCTGACCCGCCTGCCCGCCAATTCTCCGGCGATCGTGATCACGCAGCACATCCCGGCCGGGTTCTCCCTGGCCTTTGCTCAGCGGCTCGCCCGGCTCTGCCGAATGGAGGTCAAGGAAGCGGTCGACGGCGACTGGGTCGGCACGGGCCGCGCGCTGGTGGCGCCCGGGAACTTCCACATGCTGCTCCGCAAGGCCGGCGAGCGCTACCGGGTGGAAGTGAAGACCGGCCCGCCGGTGTGTTACCAGCGCCCCTCGGTCGACGTGCTGTTCAACTCGGTGGCCGAGAGCGCCGGAGCCCAGGCGGTGGGGGTCATCCTGACCGGCATGGGATCCGATGGCGCCCGCGGCATGCTCAAGATGAAGCAGGCCGGCGGCGCCACCATTGCCCAGGATGAAGCCTCGTGTGTCGTCTTCGGCATGCCGCGGGAGGCCATCGTGCTGGGCGCGGCCGATCGCGTCGTCCCGCTCGACAAGGTCCCCTCGGCCATCGTCGCCGCGCTCCGCTTCGGCGCCAAAATCCCGGTGGCAGTCTGAGTCTGCACGGCCCTCTGTCCGGCACAAACCGCTATTCTGGCTGCATGGGTGTCCCAGCTTGAACCCGAAGATCGCGGCTGGCCGGGGTTCTTTGGGTTCCCTCGTCCGCAGCCACCCGCTGCTCGCGTGCTGGGTTGTGGCGTGCCTGTTCTGTCTGATCCTTTACTGGCCCGGCCTCACGGCATGGTTCCAGCGCGACGATTTCGATTGGCTCGGCCTCGAGGCTCAAGTCCGAGCCGAAGGCTCGCTGCTGAACGCGCTGTTTGCGCCCAAGGCTCAAGGGACCGTGCGTTTCCTGGGTGAACGCGCCTACTTTCTCGGGCTGTCCTGGGTGTTCGGTCTCAACTCGTTGCCGTTCCGCCTGTGTGCCTTTCTGACGGCGTTCGCCAGCCTGGCGCTCTTGATCGCCATCGTTCACCGGCTGACGCGGTCGGTGCTGGCAGCGGGTCTGGCTCCGCTGCTGTGGCTCGTGAACAGCGCGCTGGCTCCCGTCATGACGTGGAGTGCGCTGTACAACCAGATTCTTGGCGCCTTTTTTTTTCTCCTCGGTCTGTGGCAGCTCGAGCGCTTCCTGGAAACCGGCAAGACACGTTATTGCGCCGGCCAATGGCTGGCGTTTCTGGCCGGTTTCGGAACCACCGAGATAACGGTCGCGTACCCGGCTCTGGCGGCGGCCTATTGTCTGTGCCGGCGCCGGCGGATTCCCAGGAGTGTCCTGGCGCTGTTCCTCGGATCGCTGGCTTTCCTGGTCATCGAGTTTACTCTCATCCACCCCCATGCAAGAACCGGCCTCTACGCCCTGCACTTCGATGGCAGCGTGATCCGGACCTTCCTGCGGCACTGGCAGAACGCGACCGGGCCCGGGCGGCTGTTTGCGCTGGGGCTGCTCGGGCGGCGAACCGGCATGTGGCTGAGCGTCGCCGTCTCGGCCGGGCTTTTGCTGCACCTCTGGCGGACGGCGCGCACCGGAGATCGGAGCGCCGCCTTCTGGCTCGCCTGGTTCGTATTGGCGCTGGCGCCGGTTCTGCCCCTGCGGGATCGCATCGTCGACTACTACCCCGCGATTCCCGGCATCGGTTTGGCCGTCCTGGCCGCCGCCGCCGTCCATCGCGCGCGCCGCGACGCATCCCGCCTGCTGCGCGTCGCGACGGCGGCATGGGTTGGGATATACGTGGTCTCGTCGCTGGTGGCGGCCCGGGAACTGACCACGGGCTATCATGAAGACAGCGTCGTGGCCCGGTGCTTCATCCAGGAGCTGCGCCGAATCCATGGGCGCGAGCCTGGCTCTCCCATCGTCGTCCAGTCCTTTGCCCCTCGCCTGCACGCTGCGGTCATTCCCGATCGGAGTTGGCGTCTGTTTGGAATCCCTGATGTGCGTATCCTTCCACCCGCGGCCTGCTCCAGAATCCACCGGGAGGAGTACGTCGCGGTGTACGACTTCGACGGAAGATCCTTGGTCGATGTCACGGCAGACTACCGCATCCCCGACGCCCGAGCCGGGGACGCCGCCGCGAGCCAGGGTCGTTGATTCGGCTCTGGCCGCCACCAACCTCGGCCCCCAGTTCGTCGTCCTACTCGTATCGTAAGGCGCTGATCGGGTCGATGCGGGCGGCGCGGCGGCCCGGAAGATAGCCGGCCAGGAGCGCGATGGCGGCCAGAAGGACGCCCGCCGCGGCGAAGGTGATGGGGTCGGCCGCCGTGATGCCGAACAGTTGCGACTGGACCAGGCGGCTGAGCGCGAGCGCCACCGGCACGCCCACGGCGATCCCCGCCAGCGCCAGGAGGCCCGCCTCCTTCATCACCAACCAGAGCACGCCGCCGCGTGAGGCGCCCAGCGCGATCCGGACGCCGATCTCGGAGGTCCGCCGCGCCACCGTGTAAGCGATGACGCCGTACAGGCCCATCGCCGCCAGCAGCGTGGCCAGCGCACCAAAGGCGGCCGCCAGCAGCGCGATCAGCCGCTCGGCGAATACCGATTCCTCCACCCGCGCCTGCATGGACTTCATGTTGGTGACCGGCAGGTTGGCATCCAATTGCTGCACCAGCCGGCGGACCTGCGGGCCAAGCCGGCTCCCCTCTCGCCCGGTGCGCACGTAGAAAGTCAGTCCCTCGAGCCGCTCGTCCTGGGTGTACGGGAAGTAGTAATAGCGGGAGGCGGCCTCGCGCGGGTCCCCGTGCTTGTTGCTCGCTACCACGCCCACGATCTCGCGGCGGAGCTCGGTGCGGCTGTGCCCCAGATGGCGGCCCAATGGACTCTGCGTGCCGAAGTAATACCGCGCGAAGACGTCGTTGACGATGACGACCTTGGGGGCCGCCGCGTCGTCCCGCTCGGTGAACTCCCGGCCGGCCAGCAGCGGGATGCCCATCGCACGGAAGTACCCCGGGCTCGCCGACTGCCAGGAAGATCCGGCTTCCTCGTCCTCCTTGCGCTGGTAACCCTCGACGTTGACGCTCCCGCCGCTGTTCCCGCCGGTGAACGGTCCGGAGCTCGCGGCGGCCACGGCGCGCACCTCCGGCAAGGTGGCCAGGCGCTCCCGCAACTCGCGATACAGCGCCAGGCCGCGCTGGTCGTCGTAGCCGCCGGCCGCGGGGTCGATCCGGAAGGTCAACAGGTTCTCGGCCCGGAAACCGAGATTCACGCGCAGCAGGTTGTACAGACTGCGCGTGAACAGTCCGGCGCCCACCAGCAGCAGCAGGGAAAGCGCGATTTGCGCCACCACGAGGAGGCGGCGCAAGCGGGCCTGGCCTCGTGCGGCCGCAACGCTCGCCGCCATGCCTTTGAGCACCGGCGCAAGGTCGGGACGGGCCGCCTGAAGCGCGGGAATCAGGCCGAAGGCCAAGCCGGTGAGCAACGACAGCGCCATGGCGAAGCCGAGCAACCGCAGGTCGATGGCGTAAGAGAGCCACCCGTCATCCTCGACCAGCCGGAGCAGGCCACGGGTAGTCCAGAAAGCCACCAGCAGGCCCAGCAAGCCGCCGGCGATCGACAGCACCCCGCTTTCCAGCAGCAGTTGGCGGATGATCGGCCAGCGCCCGGCGCCCAGGGCCAGCCGGATGGCGATCTCCTTCTGCCGTGCGGCGGCGCGCGCCGCCAGCAGGCCGGCCAGGTTGGCGCAGGCGATCAGCAGCACCAGTCCGACCATGGCCATCAGCGCGAACAACGGAGTCCGCCATTCGGTGCGCAGCGGGTTGATGCCCTGGGCGGCGCCGAGGAGCTGAATGCGTTGGGCGAGGTACCGCCCGCGCTCCCGCTCGTTGCGCAACCGACCGATTTGCGCCAGCTCCTGCTCCACGATCGGATGGTAGACGGTGTCGATGGCGGCCTCAGCCTGCCGGCGGGACATTCCGGGCTTCAGCCGAGCGAAGATGTTCAGCCAGCGCACACTCCGGTCGAGCAGGAAACGATCCATGAGCGGCGTGACTTGCGGCATCATGTTGAGCGGCGCGTAAAGCTCGGGCGGCTCGCCCGCCAGCACGCCATGGAATCCGGGCTGCAGGACACCGACGACCACCATTGGCTGCTCGTTCACGTTCACCTTCTGGTTCAGGATCGAGTCCTTGCCGCCGAAACGGGTTTGCCAGGCTCCGTAGCTCAACACCACCACCGGGTTCGAGCCCGGCGCGCCCTCGTCCTCGGGCGAGAACACGCGTCCGCGAGCGGCCTGGACCCCCAGAACCTGGAAGAAGTTGCCGGAGACCAACTGCGCGTGCGCGCGCTCGGTGTGGCCGCCATAGAACAGGTTGACGCCGGCGCCGGCGCGGGCAATCACTCCGTCGAGCATGGTGGCGCGGTCGCGCACGTCCTTGTAGAGCGGATACGAGAAGACCGTCTCGTGGTTGTCGGCGGTCGCCCTGCCGGGTGGCATGTACTCGCGGTGGAACACCACCAGGCCATTGGGATCGCGTACCGGAAGCGATCGGAACATCACCTGGTCCAGCAACGAGAAGATCGACGTATTGGCGCCGATGCCCAGCGCCAGCGACAACAGGGCCACGGCGGTGAACATGGGGCTGCGCCGCAGCGTCCTGAGCGCGAGCCGGAGGTCGTTCCACATGACTTCAGGATAGACGCGTCGGCGCTGCCGCCGTTACGGCCCGGTTTGAAGCAGGTGCGGCGCTCGGGAGGGTATATTATGGAGGTAATAGCAGTCCTCTGGGAAGTATACGGGGACGCGGAGGGGGCAGCTCATGGACACTCCAGTGGGCGGCCGGTTGGGTATGGCTGTGTTTGCCGCGCTTTTTTGCGCCGGCTGCGGCTCGATCAAGATTCCGATCGCGAGATACAGCGTTCCGGCGCCGCACGCTCCGGGCCGGTTCCTGGCCGGGGCGGCCAAAGTGGAAATCACCCCGCCGCCCGGATACCCGTTGGGCGGGCACTCGATCGGGGGCCGCATCGCCCGCGGCTACTGGACCCGCCTGTACGCCCGTTCCTTCGTTTTTCAGGATCCCATGGGTCGCGGTTTGGCACTGGTCTCCTGCGAACTGTTTGCGATCCCCGCGGGCCTGCACGCCGAGGTGGCCCGTCTCGTGGCGGCCAAACACCACATCCCGCTGGCTCCCGGCGCTCTGCTCCTGGCCGCCACGCATACCCATCACGGCCCGGCGGGGTACATGTCCTCGGCGACCTACAACTGGGGCGGGCCCCTGCCGGGCTTCGACGGCGCACTGTTCCACTTCCTGGCGGAGCGAATCGCCACGGCGGTCGGCGACGCCTGGCAGGACGCGCAGAACTCCTCCGGCAGCCGGCACCAGGTCGTGCTGCGGAGCGGCTACGCGCTGGACCTGCAACGCAACCGGGCCATCGACGCCTTCTTCCGCAACCCGCAAGACGACATCGCGGCGGTCCTCGACGCCAGCGCGAGCGCCGGGATGAACTGCCCGGACGGACCCGGCCGGAACTGCCCTCGCTACCTGGCCGTCGATCCGACCCTGAAGGTTCTCGAAGTGCTGCGTGACGGACGCCGCATCGCCTTGCTGGTGTTCTTCGCCGTGCACCCGACGGCCATGACGCACGACAGCCCGCTGTACGCTTCCGACCTGACCGGCCACGCCATGAATCTACTCGAGCGCGACGCCGGGAAGCCGGGTGGCGTGACCGCCGGCTTTTTCAACGGGGCGGAGGGCGACGTCTCTCCGCGGTGGTCGTTGCAGAACCGCGACGACGTGCTGCGCCTGGGAGAACGGCTGGCCGGATCGGTGCGCCAGGTCCTGGAGAGCGCCGGCGCGCCGGAGGAGGTTGCGGACATCGAAAGCTCCAGCAAGGCTTTTCAGGCCTACCCGCGCAGCCCCGATACCGCCGGTTTCTCTCCGCGCCCCGAGGTGGGCGTGGCCTCCTTGGGAGGCGCGGAAGACGGGCGCACCGTCCTTTACGGCTACGGATGGCACGGCGGCGTCACCCGCGGACCGAACGCGGAGGATGCGAAGATTCCCGCCCTGGAGCGGCACGACATCTGGCTGCTGAAAGTCCTGAAACCGTTTCTCGACTCTCCTCGAAGCTACCCTCGAGAGCTCCCGGTTTCCACCGTCCGGATCGGCAACTCGCTGCGGCTGGCGGCGATCCCGGTCGAGATGACGACGGTCATGGGCCGACAGTTGCGGAAAAAGCTGCGAGAGGAGTTCGGGCAGCCGTTCGTGCTGGTGGGGCTGGCCAACGAATACCTGGGGTACACGGTGAGCCGGGAGGAATACGCGGCGCAGAACTACGAGGGAAGCTCGACGATTTTCGGCAAGGACGAAGGAAAGATCATCGGTGAGTTGCTGGTGAAAGTGGGGAAGAAACCGGAGCCGGCCCCGAATCCGGTTCCCGCCCGCAGGTTCAACGCCGGACCGAAGTTCCCATTCCACTTCGGACCGGAGTTGTTCGGCGAGCCCCGCAATGTGCCCTACGAAGACCTCGAGCCGCTCATGCCGGACGCACAGCACCGCGTCAACGACCACGCGCCGCGCTTCCAGTGGGAGGAGGACGCCTGCACGGACTGGGCCACGGACAAGCGAAAAGTGGCCATTCTCAAGAGGGACGGCAGCTTGGTTGACGATGACGGCGGTCCCAATCTGCTGACCGTGCTTGTGGACGGAAAATCGACCGCGGGGAAACGCACCTGGACCGCAATCTGGCTGGCGCCGGAGAGGGGCCAGGATGGGGCGGAGTACATCTTCCGCGTCGAGACTCCGGACGGCGGCGTCCCGGCCTGCTCGCAGCCGTTTTGCCTCGGCCAGCCCATCGTCAAGGTGCCGATGCCTCCCGAGCCTCAGGCCGGCTCCTGTCCGCCGGATCGGAGCGAGCCATGAAAGTCCGGCGGCTGCGGATCGCAGCGGTTTTGACGTTGGGCCTGGCGGCTTGCCATGTGCGCTACGTCCCCGTGCGCGAGGCGCGCTTCCGCACGGAATTGGCGCGCAACGAGCGCATGCCGCTTCCGCTGACCGCTGCTGGCCGGGAGAAGCTCCTGCGGTTTCTGCGAGCCGGAGGGGACGTCGATCGCGTCGGCAATACGGTAGCCGATCCCGCAGCCGAGGTGCATTACGGGCCCCTGCTGGATCGGCTCGCCGACTCCCCCCTGCTGACGCTGGAAGACTTGACGGAGAAGCAAACCCTGCGGAAGTGGCTTCCCGGACCGGTGCTGCGGCAGGTGATCGATGCGCGCGAGGAGTCCCCGCCGGCGATCAGCCCGGTTGCTGTCGGCGATGGCCGGTACTGGTGGATCTTCTATCCGCGCCATCAGCGGCTGGCGGAACTGCTGGTGACGTTGTCCGCGGACCCGCGCCAGCCGCGACACTAAGATGCATGAACGGCTGCTAGCGAGTCTCGAGTCCGTAGCCGATGTCAGGCTGGTCGCCGCGCTCCGGCACGAACGACTCGGCTTCCCGAACGGCAAGGACCTGCGGGTTTTCATCGGCGACGTGCACCTGATCAGCGAGAAGCGCCTCATCGAGGGTGAATTCACGTATGCCACCAATCACCCCAAGCTGCTCACCAGCGTAGTCGCGGCGCTCGCCGAGTTGAGGAGTCAAGCCGCCCAGGACGAGACCGTCGAAGTCTACCAACTCGGCGACCTCCTCGATCTGTGGCGGGAGGCCCCCCGGCCGGACCAGCAGCCCGACGTCCCGGCGCGCATCAAGGACGATCACGAGGACCTGATTACGGCGTTTCTCGATCGCCGCCTCGGGCTGCACTTCCTGCTCGGAAATCACGATCTCGACCTGTGCCGGTGGCCGGACTACGCGGGTTGGGAACGCCGCTACTACCTTCCCGACGCCGCGCCGGGCGTCGTTGTGCTGCACGGCGACTACTTCGACTGGGTCGAGCGTCTGCCCGCGTCGATCCAGGAGATCTTCGTCTACCTGTTCGCTGCCGGCGTCGCTCCCAACGACTATGTGCTGGGCCGGATGCGCGCGCTGTCGCTCGAATCGCACGCCGGGCGGGACTACCGCCGCCAGATCCAGTTGGCGCAGGCCGCCCCGATCGGTCCCCTCCGGCCGCCCCGCGCGGACGGCATCCCGCCCGAGTGGAACGTGCAGCGGGAAGGTGTCGCCGATATCGCCAATCTCCGGTTTCTGGATTCCGCGTACCGGGAGTGCCTCAAGGCCAACCGGGAATTCGGGTTGAATCTGAAGGTGGCGGTGATCGGCCACACCCATCATGCGAGGATCGCGGTGCGCGAGGCCGGTGACGGTGGCCTGTTTACGCTCATCGATTGCGGCGCGTGGATCGAAAACTGCCGGGCCCAGGATGGCGCCGGTTCCTCGCCGAACGCGCAGATCGCCGCGCTATCGGCCGGCGAGGCGCGCATCTATCAGCTTGCGCCGAAGCCAATTACGCCGCCGGTTGGTGTTCCGGGCGCGGCTTGAAGGAGAAGAACCCGCGCACATTCTCCCAGAGCAATGTCGAGTAGTTTTTGTCCAGGTACGAGCGGATCGAGACGTAGCACTGGTCGCACGTATTCTTCGCGGTGAACTCGCTCACCATGCGAGCCTGCTGCTCGAGCGGGTACCGCTGGAACTGCATCGAGCAGGGCTGGAGCGCGCCAGTGGCGGTGACCACCAGGAAGCGGAGGCCGGCTTTGCATCCTGGCCTGCCGGCGTTCTCGAAGTAGCGGCGGGTGGCCTCCATCGTGGTGGGCGAGTTGACGATCCAGTTGGTGTGGTCGCGTCGCGTCTCCACCCGATCCAGTTCCCGGTTGAGGATGGCGAGTTGTTCGGGTGAGGTGAGCATGTAATCCCGGCACCCGGTGCGTCGCGCGGAGTAGGCGCTGTAACAGATGTTCACGCCCCACTCCCGCGCTTTGTCGGCAGCGGTGTTGATCTCCCGAAGGTTCTCGCTGGTGATGCAGGTATTGAGCACGATGTCGTCGTGCCCCAGCGCGGCCAGGCGCGGCACCATCCGGCTGAGGTGCTCGTAAAGACCGGGGTGGCGGCGGAACTGGTCGTGGCGCTGGTCGGGGAAATCCAGGCTGACCGAAAACTGGTCGATGCCCGCCTCACGCAGCGCCAGGTAGCGCTCCTCGGTCATCAGCGACCAGTTCGAAACCAGGATGGTGTAGGGCAGGCCCGAGTCGCACTGGATGTTCCGCACCACCTCGACCAGGTCCTCGCGCACGAGCGGTTCCCCGCCCGAGACCTGCACCACGCACGGCCGCAGCACCTCCATGTACCGCCGGTAGTCGGCGGGCTTGAGGTTGCGCGAATTGTCCTTGGGGCCGCCGTGGTCGCAATGCCTGCACCAGCAGGTGCACGAGTCGGTCACCTCGAAGGAGACCACCAGGGGCCGCTCGGCCACCCAGTTCCGGGAGCCCCGCCCGATGACTCTCAGCGATTTGACCAGAGGAACCTTACGCATACCCGCCCAACTGGCTTATTAAAGCATAGGATAGCGGAATGTTCGACCGGCCGAGCCTGTGCGGGGCGTTTTGGGGCCTAGACGGCGAAAAACGGGCGCTAACCGCCTCCGGCGGGTGTTCCGCTTTAAGGCTTTTTCGGCGGCGTGGCGACCGGGTCGCCGTACTGGATCTGCACATCGCTCTTGAACTGTTTGTAGTTCTCGTACTTCACCAGCATCCGGATCCGCTGGGGGCCCTGCTCGAAGTTCAACACGTCGTCGGCCCGGGTATAGGTCGGGAACCAGTACTTGCCGTCGATCTGCTCGCGGTAGGTCTCGAACTTCGGGAACATGTTGTTCTTGCCGACGATGCCGACGCCGCGGCCGTACGATTTGACGATCTGCAAGTCGCGGTCGTCCACCCAAATCTCGCCCTGGAAGTACCGCTGGCCCTTTTCCATCTTCTTCGGCTTGACGGCGAAGACGAAGCAGGGGATCTCGTCGGCGTTCTGCTTGCCCAGGTAGCGGATTTCGTATTTCGGGATCTCGGTGCTGGTCAGCACGAACGGCTGGACGTTGCGCAGGTCCTGCTCGTCCTCGGGGGTGAGCTGGATGTTCCGCAGCGTCTGGACCGGCGCCCTCACGACCCGCTCAGTCCGCTTCCCCTCCGGCGAGAAGATGACGTCCACGACCATCTCCCACCGGCCTTCCGGAGCGCCGCCGGCGTCCACTTCCTGAACCCGCGCGGTCTGGCGATAGGTATAGTTCTCTCTCGCGCGGGCGAAATCGGTTTCCTTGGCGGCGAACTTGGCGATGATGTCCTGGATCTGGGCCTCGGAGAGGTCCGCCTTGCCTGCCTCGGGCCAGCCGGAGCCTGGCTCGGCAGCCCAAACGCCCGCCGCCACGGCCAACAGAAGACTCGCATGGGTCAGTAATCGCATATCCCCTCGCTAACCATTCTAGACGCCGCGCGGGCGGTGCGGGTTGCACCCAGGTGCGTGGGGCAGGCGGTTTCGCCCGCCTGGGCCAATCCCGGGCAGGGCGCTCAACCGCTTCGCGAGTGCGATACATTGACTGATGGAAAGGACTCACGCCAGAACTCTATGCGCAAGATCAAGACTGCTGTCATCGGGACCGGATTCATGGGGCGGGTACACACGGAGGCGATCCGCCGGTTGGGCCACGTCGAGGTGGCCGCGGTGGCCGGGGAGACGCCGGAACTGGCGGCGTCGTTCGGCCGGCAGGTGGGCATCGACAAGGTCACGGGGGACTACCGCGAGGTATTGAACGACCCGGAGATCGAGGCCGTCCACGTCTGCACTCCCAACGCCTTGCACTTTCCGATATCCAAGGAGGCGCTCTCCGCCGGCAAGCACGTGCTGTGCGAGAAGCCGCTTTCGATGTCGGCGGCCGAGGCGCGCGAGCTGGTGGAGATCGCCCGGGCGACGGGCCTGGCGAACTGCCTGAACCACAACCTGCGGTTCTATCCCATCGTGCAGCACATGCGCCGCCTGCGGGAAAACGGCGAGTTGGGAGAGATCCTGGTGGTGCAGGGCACCTACTCGCAGGATTGGCTGCTGTACGACACCGACTGGAACTGGCGCATCGTGGCCCAGGACAACGGCCCGCTGCGGGTGATGGGCGATATCGGCTCGCACTGGATGGACACGGTGCAGCACATCACCGGGCAGAAGATCACGGCGCTGTGCGCGGACTTGCAGATCTTCCACAAAACCCGCAAGCGGCCCAAAATGGCGGTGGAGACCTTCGCCGGCAAGACGCTGCGGCCGGAGGACTTCGACGAGGTTCCGATTGAGACCGAGGATTTCGGCGCGGTGCTGGTGCGGCTGGGCGAGCGCACGCGCGGCGCCTTCACGGCCAGCCAGGTGAACGTGGGCTGCAAGAACCGGCTGCAAATGGAGATCTATGGGACGAAGGCGGGGGTGATCTGGAGCCAGGAGCGGCCGGACGAGCTGTGGATCGGCCAGCGCAACGCCAACAACCAGATCCTCCTCAAGGACCCATCGCTGCTGGCCGAGGGGGCCAAGAGCTACGCCGATCTGCCGGGCGGGCACAGCGAGGGCTACGATGACGCCCACAAGCAGTGCTTCCGGCGGTTCTATGCGACGGTGGCGGACCGCTCGGCGCCGGTCGAGTACCCGACCTTCGCGGACGGCTACCAGATGATGCGGGTGCTCGAGAAGGTGCTGGAGAGCTCGCAGAAGCACGCCTGGGTGGAAGTGGAGTAAGGGGGCCGGGCGGCGCGATCGCTGCTATTGGGATGTTTCGGATGTGCTCCTTTGCGTCCCGCGTTGCATTGTCCATGTGATAAGTGTTAAGCTACAGGCTACAGTCCGCCGATGAGAATACGGAACTTCGCCCACAAGGGCCTGAAGTGGCTCTACGCGGAGGGCAGGGCGAAAGGCGTGCCACCCGATGCCTTGGACAAGCTGCGGAAGATGCTCGCATATCTCGACAACATGGAAGACCCGGAGGAATTGCGAGCGCTCACGGCATGGAAGGTACACACGCTCACCGG
>JBEKWU010000026.1:0-48906 GCA_049512775.1 Bryobacteraceae bacterium | reverse complement strand
GGGTTGCTCCTGAGAAATCGGATTGGTCTATTGGGGAATAAACCTCATCCAGTATTTCTCAGGGGCGGCCCGCCACGCTGGCTCAGAGCGAAGGCGCCTACCGCGCAGCGGTTTCGTTCACTGCCGCGTGCAGGCTCCTCCGGACCAGGCACAACAGGGGCTGGAAGCGCGCCGTGACGGGAGGTCGTGAAGGGCTGGTTGAGGCGGACGCGCTGCTCCGCATGTGCGAGACGCCCCCCTCTCGCCCGGGAACGCGGGCACTGTCAGCCCGCGCTACGGATCATGCGCGGAAGAAGTCATGTGGGGCGCTAGTTCCGGGGACCCCGCTCCCTGGGACTCCGTCGTCGCCGGCATCCTGCGTCGCACGAAAACACGCCCCACAACGACATCGGGGCTGCCAAAGAACAACCTCTTCAATTTCCTCACCGCCGCTACCGGAATCCAGCGCAGTCTATAGAGCATCTTCGGGGAAAGAATCCGCACCCCCCATCGCAGCAGTGCCCCCTCCAACCGGTAACGCCAGGTGTAGTACGGCTCCTCCAGGATGACCTGCCGGGTCGACGGCAGCTTCAGCCACGCCTGCCAGTAGACGTTTTCCATCGCTCGGTAATCGACGAACCGCTTGATCTGCGCTAGTTTGTCCGGAGGAAGACCGCCGGCTTCCACCACCTTGCGCAGGCTCCTTATCGCCGGAGGGTAGGGCCATTTCAGGCTCGCCCGGCGCCCTTCCCGCTGTCCTTCGTCCCGATGATAGATCGCCAGGATGCGCCGGTCGAACGCGACCGGATACCGCGCTGCGATCCGGACCCAGAGATCCACCTCCTGCCCCATCGGTTCGCCCACCGGGAAGGCGCCTACCACGTCCACCACCTCCTTGCGGATGGCCGTCGACGACCCGGACGCCATACCATGCGCCTCCCACGGCGCCGCGAAGTACTCATCGGTCTGTCCGATATCGCCTTCCCCCGGCAGAACGAACGAAATGTCCTCGTAGTAGCCCTCCTTCTCCCACGAGTGCCGCAGACCCGTCACGTACATGCCCGCCCGAGGAAACCGCTCGATCAGCCCCATGATCGCCGCCAGAAACTGCGGGGCCCACTCGTCATCCCCGTCCAGGAACGCGACGCATCGCGCCTGGGATTCCTCCAGCCCGCGGTTCCGCGCGGCGGCGGCGCCACGGTTGGGCTGGCTCACCACCCGAATTCGTGGGTCCATGACCTGCCGGGCGATATCGCCGCCGCCATCTGTGGACCCGTCATCGACCACCACCACTTCAAAGTCCTGGAACGTCTGGCGCACCACCGATTCCAGACAGCGCCGCACCGTCGTCGCTTTGTTCCACAGCGGGATGACTACGCTAATCGCCGGTCCCATGTCGTTCCCTGTCCCATCCAGCTCGACGTCATTGGCAGCCCACCCCTCACCGTCCTCCCGGCGAGCGCAACCGATCCGGTTGGGGAGCCACCACCTCCAGGTCCACCGAAACCCCCTCGCCGCGGCGGCTCGCCGTGAGCTTCACTGTGCGCCTGCTCGAGACCATCTTGCCCTCCACCGGGATGGTGGTCCCCCAGTGGCCCGCGGGTACGACAACTGTTGCGGGCACTACCACGGGTGCTCCGGCCGGGACCGAGATGTCCACCCTGGTGTCCTTTGCCGGCGGGCCGTTCAGCGTCAGTCCCACGCTGCCCCTCCCCCCGGACGGAATTGGGCCGGAAGGCCGCAGCCGAAACGGCCGCAGCGGGACCACCCAGCACCGGGCCGTTGCCGTCTCCCCGCCGTACCTGGCCGTGACCGTAATATCGGTCCGGGCCGCCGCCGCTCCGGTCTCCGCCAGGAACTCGGCCACGACCCGTCCGGCCCCGACCGGAATCGTCTTCGGCGCCTTGAACAGCCCCGGATTCGAGCTCGAAAGTGCGACCGTGCCGCCCCCCGCTGGGGCCGGAGAACCCAGCGTCACCCGGTTGGGTCCCGTAATCATCTCGCCTGCTACCCCATCGTTCCGCAGGATCACCTGGAACTTCGGCGGCGCCAGCGTTACCGTCCCGCTCGCCCGCGAGGAGCCCAGCCTCGCCGTGATTGTCGCCGTGGTCTGCGCCGCAACGAAGTGCGTGTGGACCGGAAAGAACTCCGAGTAGGGTTTCCCCGGCGCAATCCGCACCGATTCCGGCACGGATACCAGGTCGGGCTTCGAACTGGATAGAGCAACCGTCAGGCCCTCCTTGCCGGCCACGCCGTCCATGTAAACCAGGTTGCGCGTACTGTGATCGGCGCCGGCGGTGAGCGTCTCGGGCCCGAGGTTCACATCGCTCACGCCGGCCGGCGTCAGCGTGAGGACCGCGCGGCCCCGGCGTTTTCCGGCAGTCCCCACCATCGCTACGCGTGTGGCGCGGCGAACCTCAAACGTACTCAGATTGAACCAGGCCTGGGCCGCCCCGGGCGGCACCCGCACTGACGCCGGCACGCTCGCCAGGTTGGGATCCGCGCTCCGCAAGCTTACTCTCAAACCGTCACGGCCCGCCGGTCCTCTCAGAACCACTTGATTCAACGTGCTGCTCCCGCCGCCGGTCAGCCGTTCCGCCGCCAGCACGATTCGCAGCCCGCTCGAAGCCGCTCCCACCTGGACTGCGCCCAGGTCCGGCCGCGCCCCCCGAACGCGGTCCAGGATGTCCCTCCGCGGAGACTTCGCCGGGTCAGCCGCCCCAATCGCCGCACTCGAAGCGCCCGGCGCCCCGTAGAGCCGAACCAGCCGTTCGAATTCCTTCCGGATGGTCTTCGTCCCGCTCCGGAAGCTCTCTCCCGTCCACCGCGGCAGCACCACCTGGCCGATCGGGGGAAGCTTCGGATCGGCGACGATCGCCCGCCGGTCGTCCGTGTACTGCGCCACCCTCTTCTCCCGCGACCGGCCGATCGGGATCGGCTGGCCTCCGTTCCAATACAGGTTTCTGTCGATCACCAGGTTGACGGCCTCTTCCCGGAAACCGTCGGCGAAGTTGCCCATCGTCCCGAACGGGTCGGACCAGATGTTGTTCAGCAACTGGAAACTCTTGTTCATGACCCCCGGCCCGCCCTGCGTGAACCGCACCGCGTAGGCCGAGCTCGGCAGGTCCCCGGTGATCGTGTTGTTCCGGAAAACGATATTCTTGGCGCCCTTCGAGCTGAACGGAGACCGCATCCTCTCCGCCGAATTCCCGATCATGAGGTTGTTTTCAACCACCGCGTCCTGGTACTCGTAAAAGGGCAGCCCGTCTTCGCCGAACAGCACGAAGTTGCTCCCCGCCCCGCCCACCCAGTTCAGGAACACGTTGCAGGCGATCCGCGTTCGCCGCGCTTCCGGCACCCCGCCCGAGTTCTTCACCACGATGAATCCGTGCGAGTCCTTGCCCCCGTACGGGCTGCCGGAATAGTCGTTGAAGAAGATGTTATCGCGAATCGTGACCTCCGTCGCCCCGTTGACGTCGATGTGCTGGCCGGCGGGACCCTCCTGGTTGTAAAAGACATTCCCCATGATCAACAGGTTGCGCGACGCCTCGTTGATCTTCAGCACGTCGTTGTTGAAACTGTCGTGCATGATGTTATCGACCAGCGCGATGGATTCCGACCGGGCGATCTGCGCACACAGCGGGGAATCGGTGGGGTACTTCCCCCGGGCGATGTCGAATCCCATGACCGCCACGTTGGCGGCGTCCCAGATCGACAGCGTCTGATAATCGTCGTTGCGCAACCGGGCTCGATAGGCGTTCTCCGCCCGAATCACAAGCAGGCCGCGAAACTTGCGGGAGATCTTCACATTTCCCTGGTACAGGCCGTCCCGCACGAGGATGGTCCCGCCGGTCTCGGGCGCGTTCCATACGGCCGCCGATATGGTCGCCCAGGGTTTGGCCGCCGGCCCGGCGCCCGGCGCATCACTGCCCCCAGGCGCCACGTAGTACACCGCTTCGCTTCCGCCGGCCGCGTTCCCAGCAGTGCCGATAGCCAGCAGCACCACGGCTACCGCGCGACCCGCACCAAGCCGGCGCCACAGTAGCCGCGGCACAGGGAACAGCACTCCTTCCACGGCCCATTCTAGTATGGTTCGGCCCCGGCCAGCAGCCCTTGCCGGCCCGGCCATCCCGGCTGCGGCTCCCGCTTCAGTCTTCCGCTGACGCGTACTCTGACCGTTCACTCTCGTTGGGCCCGTTGCCGCGCTGCGGAAGGAAGCTCGCCAGTCCGCTCACCCAAGCCATGAACTCGGCCACCGTCACGTTCGAAGAGTCCAGAAAGCGCGGGAGGAAGAACCGGTTCGTCCGCCGGTCGGCCAACCCCGGCTGGCACGTGGTGGCCGACTCGATCCCGCACGCGCCGAGGAACTCGGCCACCTCCGGCCAATGCAGACCGCAGGGATAGCAGAAATGCACCAGCGGCTTCCCGGAGATCGTGGAAATCGAGCGCCGGTTGTCCTCGATCTCTTGCGTGAACAAATCCCGCTGGCGCCACAGGCGGTGACGGTGCGTATGGAGCTGAATGTCCACCCCCTCCTCGGCCAATTCCCTGGCTTCCTCCAGGGTCATCAGGTGGAGCATCCGCTTGTTACAGAGCCCCTGGTAGTCGACGCCCAGCTTGCCGGCCAGCGACTCGAGCAGGCCGTCCTTATCCTTCGCCGAAAGCCCTTCCCGCTGGGCCCGGCTCCGGATCCGGAGTTGCACGGCCCGCCGCCCCCGTTTGTCCAGCCACGCGGCCCGCTCCAGCAACTCCGGCCATTCCAGGGCTTGGTTTCGGCCTTTCCACAGCAGGTAGCTCAGCACGACATCGAACACCGGCCGGTTGTAGCTCGCGTAATACGTCGTCAGATACACCGTCGCCGGGAAGCCATACTCCCGCAGGATGGGATGGGCGCTCCGGTAGAAGTCGTAGCTGCCGTCGTCGAACGTGATGGCCACGGCTTTCTTCGGCAAGCGTCCCGAATACAGGCGCTCGAGTGCCTCCCCCAGCCCCAGCACCGCGCAACCCATCCGGTGCAGCGCGTCCATCCTTTGGCGAAACAGGGCCGGAGCAACGTAAAGAGACGGATTCCACTCGTGCTCATCCTCCAGCGAAATCCCGTGGTAGCAGAGGATCAGCAAGCGTTCTTGCCGCCAGCGGCTGTGGAGCGCCCAGGAGGTAAGGCCCAGGCTCGCCGCCATTCGCAACCCCGCCAGCTTGAGCCACCGCAGAGTCGTCACGTCGCGGTCACCTCGGCCGATGCTCAGGCTCTGCTTCCGCTCGCGCTCGGGGACAGCGGAATTCTCCTTCGCGCGAGAGAATGCAGCCCAGCTTTACCATGCGTTCGCAGTACAGATCGTGGGTATGGCCGGACTCCACCTTGGCCCGGCCCGCCCGGCCCAGCGCTTCAGCCTTCTCCCGGTCTCCCCAGACCATCAAGATCGCGTCTCTCAGTACGGAAGGATCCGCCGGAGGCACGACAATTCCGTCAACCCCGTTCTCGATGTACTCGGGGGCGGACACGTCGTCGGCGCAAATCACCGGCCGGCCGTGCCACATCGCGTTCAGGAACGAGGCCTCCCCCGCCCCACGCAACCGGTTCGCGGTCAGCGGAACGACAACCAGCCTGGCCGCCGCCATCAGGCGCCGATAATGCGGCTCCTGCGCCTGAATCAGGACCACATTGCGCGGAATCTGACCGCCCCGGGTCCAGGCGGGATCTGTGGTGGACACCAGCACCGGGATCTCCAGCCCCTCCACCGCCTGGAACAGGGTCCGGTAGTCGCGTTCCGAGTTGCCGCCGGAAAACACGTAGTCTCCCAAGAACAGCGGCGCCTCGGACGGCAACAGCGAGTGGTTCGATTTGTAGGGAATCATCACGAAGTGCTCTGCTGGCAACTCGAGTTCTCTGCTGTAGCGTTCGCCCATTTCGCGGGACAACATCGCGCATACGTCGGCGGACCGAAACGCACGGCGGAGCAGCTTCTTTCTGATGCCGCTGGACGGGTGCAGGTAATACGCAAACAAAACTATCTTGCCCCTTGTTCCAAACAGCGAGCGCAGCAGCGCGAACCAAAGAACGGCACGCTCCTGCAACACCAGGGCGACGGAAGCAGGCTTGCGGCTTCGCACCAGCAGGCGCCCAGCCAGGCCCAGGTCGCACAGCGCGCGCGCCAGTGCTCCCGCCAGTGGCCACTGGCCCACTCGCCGCGCAATCGCCGCCGCGATCCGGCCACGGCGCACATGTTCTACCAGGCTGCTGAACGGTGTGTCTTCCCAAGACTCGGCAGAGTACAGCGGCCCAGAAGGCGGGAGTAATCCCTCCAACTCCAGGGCGTCCAGGAATCTGGCCTCGTGCCAACTGGAGTGCGTCGGGGGCGCCGGCCTCTGTGCTCGACCGTCCTGGGCTGGGATGGGGGGACTCATTCCAGAAACCGAACCCTCTATCCTACGACAACTCCCCCTTCCGGGACCGCTCCGAGACGCCAGGCCAAACTCAGCCGGCATCAGCGTTTGCTTCCGCCGACGATATAATAGCCCCTTGCGCAAGACTGCGGTCCTGTTTTGTATCGACTCCGTCGCCGAGCGCGCCGGCACCGAGGCGTATGCCGTCGAACTGCTCACCCGTCTGGACCGAGCGGCCTTCGACCTGCACCTGGCCTGCCTCCAGGACAGCCCGCACCTGCACCAGCTCTCGGCCTGCTGCTCCACCGCGGTCTTCCCGGTCGGCAGCGTCTTCCGGCCCAACGGCCTGCGGCAGATCCGCCGCCTCCGGCGTTACATCGACGAACAGGCCATCGACATCGTGCATACCTGGATGCCCAAGGCCACTGTGATGGGGGTGCTGGCCGCCAAGGGTTCCCGCTGCCCGGCGGTCGTTAGCGCCCGTCGCAACATGGGCTACTGGTACACGCCTTTCTATCTCCGGCTGTTCCGCTACCTGAACCGCCACACCACCCGCATCCTGGCCAACTCCGAGCGCGTCCGGGAGTTCACCATTCAGACCGAGGGAATCCCTCCTGCCAGGGTTGACGTCCTCTACAACGGCGTGGATCTGGATCGGTACGCACCCCAGCGCGGCGATCCGCGCCTCGCCGAGTCGCTGGGCATCCCTCCCCAGGCCAGAGTGGTCGGCGTCGTCGCTAACTACCGGCCTGTCAAGCGCCTCGATCTGTTCCTGCGCGCCGCCGCAATCGTCTCCGCAGCGGTTCCGGAAGCCGTGTTTCTCCTGGTCGGCCAAGGCCCGCTCCGCGAGGGACTGGCCCAACTGTCGCGCGACCTCGGCATCGCCGGCAAGGTGTTCTTCTCGGATGGCCAGGGCAGCGTGCCGGACTACCTGGGGCGCATGTCGATCGGCTGCCTCTCCTCGCAGAGTGAAGGCTTTTCCAACGCCATTCTGGAGTACATGGCAGCCGGCCTGCCGGTGGTGGCCACCGACGCCGGCGGCAACGCCGAAGCCATCCAGGACCGCGTCAATGGCTACCTCGTTGGTACGCCCGACCCACAGGACTTCGCCGCGCCAATTCTCACACTCCTCCGGGACGAGGCTGGGCGAGCCGCCATGGGACGCCGCGCACTGGAACGCTGCCGCCAAGAGTTCGACCTCAGGGACGCGGTGGCGCGCCAGGAGCGCTATTATCTCGAGCTGCTCGAATCCGGCGCCTCTGGCTCGCGAATCACCTGAACGAGCTTGCCTTGCGCCGTGCGAGCAATCTGGTCCATCCACAGCAACTTCACGGGGATCCCCGCCACCAGGTGGGCCAGCATCCCGCGCAACTGCCCTTCCCGCTCCTCCGCCATCCCCGCTCCGGCCAGAGAGATCCAGATCTCGCCATTCCGCTTCAACACCACCTGGAATTGCCGCACCTCCGGGAATTCCTTGAACGTGTGATTCCAGTAGATGTTGTTGATTGTCCGGCCGTCGGGCAATCGCAGCAGTCCCGCCGCCCGGCCTTGCAGTTGCCTAAGCGCGGCTACCCCGGATTCGCTCTGATGGCTGGCGTCAAACACCCCGAGGTCCTCGATGGCGTAACGCAAAAACGGCGTGCCACGGCAGATTGTGCTCGTCCAAACCAGCCGCCCCGTTTCCCCCGGCGCAACCGGCCTTCCGCTTTCATCCACCACCTCCAGGAACAGCCAGGGCCGCAGCACATGCAGCGGTCCGCCAACCTCGAACTGGCACGCCATCGTAGAAAGTTCCCGCCCGCCGTAGCGATTGAGCAGCGGAACGCCGAAGGCCTTTTGGAAAACCTCCACCTGCTCCGGAAACAGCATCTCGCCGCCGCTCCAGGCGACCTGCACGCTGCCGGTCGGAAGCTCCAGGTTCCGCTCCACAACCGCCCGGGCGATGTATTCGAGCATCGACGTGAAGCCGTAGATCGCCACCGGTCGCTCGGCGCGCGCGATCTCGAGCACTCGCTCCACGGTGGCCTGGCTGAGGTGGTAGCCGTCCACCAGGTACTCCCGCAACATCCGGTAAAGGGTCCGCACCTTCCAGTTCGCGGTCTCCCGGCCGATGTCCCGCTCCGAGCCCCACACTATGATCGTCGCCATCCCCAGTCGCCAACCCATCCGCAGGCGCGTGTAGGCGTTCCCGCCGAAAGCGGCCTTCTGCATCGCCAGGTCGTGCACGAACTGCGTCGGCTCGCCGGTGGAGCCGCCGCTGGAGTTCAACTTCCCGCCGAAACGCTTCTGAATCTCCCCTGCCGGAAAGCGGTCCCGCAGCACCCGCTTCGTTACGATGGGCAAGCTGGGCCAAACACTCCACAGAGTGTCCGGGTCGGCGATCCGCGCCGCCTCCTTCCATTCCGGCAACGCGTCCGCCCGGTTTCCGAAGTACCGGATCTGCGCCAGCAGCCGGTCCGCCAGCTCCCGCCGCTGCTGCTCCGGGCTCAGCGTCGGAAAGCTTTCCAGGTCCGCCCAATCACGTCCGTTGCGCTTGAGCGTCCGGCGCCAGCAGATTCGGCTTGCAAGCGATAGCATTAGGGTTGCCATCGGGACCTACTTCTTCATCCAGTCCTGCCCCAGGATCACGCCCAGGTTCTGCCTGAGGCGCGTGACGTGCTTCCAGCCGATGCGGCCCGATCTCAGGGCGGCCCAGCCCTTCAAAAGGTAGCCCTTCCGCAGCGAGCGCCGGACGTCCTTCTCCGAGACCCCCGGCAACTGCATCGCTCTCTCTCGAACGTCGCCAAACCGGCCGGAACCGAGGAGCAGCCCGTACTTGTTCGCGGTGTGCCAGAGCCGCGACCCCGGATAGGGCGTGGCCACTTGCCACGACATGTAATTGATCAGCCGCTCGCTCAACAGGCGCCGGCTGAACCGCAGCGTGTTGTCCACATCCGCCGGCGTTTCATAGGCCAGTTGCCCGTTCTCTTCCCAGGCGTGGTACAGCATCATGAAGCCGAACACCCGGATGCCGTGCCTCTGGAAAACCCGGCAGGCCTCCACCACCTGCTCCAGCCGAATCCTTTTCTGCAAACCATCGATGGTGCGCTGGTTCCCGCTCTCGATGCCGATGTGCACCATCCACAGATTCATCTTCGCGAATTCCCCTGCCATCTCGTCCGTGACCTTGTCGGCCCGGACGTTGCATTGGAAAAACAGGTCGCTGTGCCCCAGCTTCCGGATGGCGCTCGCGACCTCAACCGGCCACTCGAAGTTGAGGTTGAACTCGTCGGCGCTGAGGTAGATCTCCCGGACGCCCCGCTGATACAGCAACTCGACTTCTTCGGCCACCGCTTCCGGCCGGCGCACCCGCACCCAAGGCTTGTTCTCCTTCCAGATCGGATTCGAGCAGAACCAGCAGTCGAACGGACAGCCCCGGCTCACCAGCACGTAGGTCTGCGGTTCGGCGCGCTTGAAGTGCATGCCTTCGTAGTCGGCGAAGTCCACCAGGTCCCACGCCGGCATGGGGATCCGATCCAGCTCCAGGAGCTCTCGTTTCGCCGTGCGATAGGGCTGCCCGTCCCGCCGGAACGCCACCCCGGGGATCTTCTCGAGCGGGGTTCCGGAGCCTGCATAATGCGCCACCAGATCGCAAAACGTCTCTTCCCCCTCGCCGAGCACGCACACATCCACGGGCGTCGCGCCCAGAATCGATTCCCACGCCGCCGTCGGGTGCGCCCCGCCGGCGATGATCGGAAGGCCCGGGAACCGCGCGCGAACGGCGGCGACGGTCCGGTGAGCCAGCGGCGATGTGAACGACGCATACGAGATCCCGTACAAGTCCGGGCGCAGGCGCTCGACCGCCTCCAGGTGGCTCGCCAGGTCGTGGTGGCTCTCCAGATAGTGGAAGCTCACCCCATCGGAGGCAAAGCGTTGTCGCCCGCTGGCGATCAAGTACAGGATTCCCAGGTTGGGGTATGCCGCATCGTAGTGACGCTCTCGCTGCGGCGGGTCTGCGATCAAGACTCTCATTTCCGTCCCTCGATTTGTCGCCCCCAGACTCAGCGCAGCTTGGCCACAGATGCCCTTGTTCGAGTACCATAACAGAAGTGAGACGGATCCGCAACATTCTCTTCCTCTCACCGCGGCAGTGCTACCCGCCTCTAAGCGGGGGAAAACTGCGGGAATTCCACCTGGCAAGAGCTCTTGGCCGCCACGCCGCGCTCACGCACGTCTCCTTCACGCAGGCCGGGCGCCCGGCCCTCACTTCGGCCGAACTTCCGTTCTGCCACAGGATCGTGCCGGTACCCTCGCCGCCCCTCTACACCGCGGGGAAGATCGCGCGGGGACTCTTGGGCCGCTGGCCCCTCTCGGTGGTGAACTACACCTCGGACGAAATGGAAGCGGCGATCGGCGCTCTGCTAGGTCAAGAGCAATTCGATCTGGTGCACATCGACAGCGTTCACATGGCGGCCTATGCGCCGTTCCTCCAGCGGAATACCCGGGCTCCAGTGATCTATGATTGGCACAACATCGAATCGGAGGTAATGCGCCGCTACAGTGAAAACGCGGGGTCGCCTTTTCACAGGCTGTACGCCTCTGCGACCGCCCGGCGTCTCGCCGCTGTCGAAAAGGAAATCCTCCGCCAGGCATTCGGCCACGTGGTATGCAGCAAACGGGAGCGTGAGCAATTGTCGGGCCTTGCTCCGCGTGCGCGCATCGCCGTAGTCGAGAATGGCGTTGACGCCGGCTCCTTCAGCGACTCGGCGCCGCCCCCGGATCGCCGCTGCCGCATCGTTTTCGTCGGCTCCATGAACGGTCACCCGAATATCGAAGGAGCAGTTTGGTTCGTGCGCTCCGTCTGGCCCGGGATTCACGCCCGCTTCCCTTCCTGGCGGCTCACTCTGGTAGGCTCCGACCCTGCACCCGCCGTCCTTGCGTTGCGCGACCAGGCGGGCGTCGAGGTCACCGGCACCGTCTCCGATGTCCGGCCCTACTATCAGGAGGCTCTGGCCGCCATCGTCCCGTTGCGCACCGTCGGGGGCACGCGCTTAAAGATCCTCGAGGCCATGGCCGCCGGAGTGCCCGTGGTCTCCACAACCTTCGGCGCCGAAGGCTTGTCTGTCTCGCCCGGCGCGGATATCCTGATCGCGGACCAAGACGAGGATTGGCTGCCGAGACTGGCTGAGCTCTCCCACCAGGCTGAGTTGTGGCATCGCCTCACCGCCGCCGGACGGGAGCTGGCGCGGCGCTACGATTGGGACACGCTGGGCGAATCGCTGTACGATACCTATTGCGGTTGGTTGAGCGCCTGCCGGTAGATCTCCAGGAGGCCGCGATAGTAAGCCTCCGGCGTGTACCGCGACGTCACGCCTCGGGCGGATGCCCCCAGCCTCTTCCGCAGCTCCGGGTCGCACAGAAGCCGGCCCAGCGCCGCCGCCATCGCCTCCGGGCTCCGCGCTTCCACCAGCAGCGCGTTCTCCTCGTTCGCGGCGATCTCAGGCACGCCGCCGACGCGGGTCGCCGCCACGGCCAGCCCGGCGGCCATCGCCTCGAGCAGGGCGTTGGGCGATCCCTCGGAGTGCGACGGCAGCGCCGCCATGTCCGCCATCGTGTAATACGCCCGCAGGTCCGGCTGGCAGCCCGCCAGGACTACCATCTCCGTCACTCCCAGCGTGGCGCACATCCGCTCGATCCGGCCGTGTTCAGGGCCGTCGCCAGCGATCACCAGCCGAAACAGTGGCAACGCGCGCTCCCGCCGTACCGCGGCCAGCGCCCGGATCAGATCGGCGTGCCCTTTCTCCCTGGACAGGCGCCCGGCCGAGAGCACCACCAGCGCTCCCTCGGGAATCCCCAGGCTCTCCCGCACCCGCCGCGCCTCCTCTGGCGCCGCCGGGATGAACGGGTTGACCGCGTTGTGCCGCACCACGATCCGGTCTGAGGGAACCCCCGTCCGCACCAGCGCGGCGGCGAATGGTTCGCACACCGCCACCACGCGGCGCGCCGCGCGCAGCGACCACCGGTCAAGCTGGTTGTAGAGCCTCATCTTGGCGTCCGTGGTGGTATAGCCGTGCTGGAATGCGATCCAGGGATAACGCCGGTTCAGGCCGCTATACCGCACCAGAAAATGCGACTTGATGTTGTGCGTTTGCAGGATGTCCGGCCGTCGCCTGGAAACGATCTCGCGCAGTTGCGGTATGATCCCGAAGTCCAAGGCCCGCCGCTCGCGGATCACCTCCACCTCCAGCCCCGAGGCCCTCACTCCGGCAACAAATCCGCTCTCCGCCGGCCCGCGTTGGAACGTCGCCACCGTCACTTGCACACCCGGAAGATCCGCCGGCGGGCCCGCCGCCTGGTGCGCAAACTCGATCAGGTTCTTGGCGGGGCCGCTGACGAAACTCGCTTCCATGACGGCGAGCACACGGATTGGTGGCCGCCCCGCCGTCAAGCGCGGCCCCTCGCGCCCACCGCTGCCGAAGGGCTCCGGCCGAGCTCGCAATGGCCCGCCCAGCCCGACGGCGGGCGGAAAACACGCCCGTCTAGCGGCAGGATCTCGTCGGCGCCCAATTCCGCCCCTCCCATCCGGACGCGGATGTCCGCGGGCCGGAACGTTGCCAGCGGATATGAGAACGCGGCGAAAGCTTCCCGGACCAGGGGAATGCGTTCCGGGTCGAAGCCCATCAGCCGGGCATGCACCCACTCTGCCGCTGCGGGGTTGAGCGCCCCCGACAAGAAACCGGCGGGCGCCGGGGTGCTCTCGAGCGGCCCCTCGCCTTCGCCCGCGACGATGGCGTCGGCGATGGTGATTACCAGTCGCCGGGGAGCACTGTCGAGCGTTCCATCCGGCCGCCCGTACAGCAAAGCCCTGTGCAGGTCCAGACAGGTGCGCCAGATCGTGTCGTTCCCATGCCAAGACCCCTCCAGGTTGGCGTCCGCCCCGAGAATCCGCGCCCCCCGGGCGGCCAGTTCCGCCGACTGCCCCAGCAGCCTTTGGAAAGCGCCAGGCGGCAGCCGGTTGGCCGCATCCAGGAGATCCTCCGCCCGCCGCTTCAGCCACGAGTTGCCCGGATAACAGTCTCCACCGCCCCCGGCGCCTCCCTTGCGGTGATGTGGCAGGAACTCCTTGTTTCCGTTGATGCCAACCAGGTTTTTCAGCGCCCCCGTAATGCAGGTCTTCTTGTGGCACTTCAGCTTCGGCAGGTTGATCACCACGTCGGCCTCGATCACTTCCCGGGCGATCAGGTATTGGTGCCGGCCGGCCGCATGGGTCCGATGGAGCAGGTCCGGATTGTATACGGTCACCCGGAATTTCCGGGCATCCGCTGAGATCGGCTCCAGAAGGCTCTCTTTCGCCAGGTCGAACAGGACGTAGTCGGCCAGCTCGCGGCAGTTCTCGCTGCGGGCGTGGCCCAGCCTCCGCCCATGCAGCACGGTGCGCCGGAAATCCACGATCCGCAGGTTCAGGCCCCGGTCGCCAAAGCGTTGCGCCAGACTCTCGATCCCGCATTGGCCCAACAGCGCTTGGAAGTCGCAGCTCTGGAGCGGCGCGTCCCCGATCACTACCTCGGACGGGCGGGTCAGCGCGACGTACTCCAGAACCGCCTCGATCACGCTGGCATGCGTCACCAGGCAGTCCAGGCCCGCCCCGGACTGGTTGTGGTGGAGCACCCAGTTCGGCTTGAGGACCACCCGTGCACCGGGCGGAATCAGGTCGCCTAGTGGGTTCCACTCTGGCGTCCCCGAGCGCTGGCCGTCAAGCTGCCAGGCGACGAACAGGTCGCGCAGCGCCGCCTGGGCGACCGTGGTGGCGCAGCGGCCGCTGAGCTCCGGCGCCGCCACGGGTTCGGCCAGCGGTCCGTACTCCGGCCGGGCGCTTCTGCTCACGACCACGCGGCTTGCCACGCCTGGGTTTGCCCAATCCCGCATCGTTGAATCCACTCTGCGTCTTCATTGTGCCTCACCGGGCCGGCCATCGGCACGGCACGCTATACTATTCCACGAATCAACCGGACGAAACGGCACGACAATGAGAGCAGGATCAATACGGACTGCATCCGCGATCGCGCTCTTGGCGATGGGGGCCACCTTCGGCGCCGGACTCACGCCCTATGGCCTGGAATGCGAGGCCCGCCGCAACCCCATCGGCGTTGACGTTGCGCCCCCTCGTCTTGGATGGAAGCTGCGCTCCGGCGAGCGCGCTCAGAGGCAGACCGCCTACCAGATCCTGGTTGCGAGCGCGCCCGCCAAGCTCGTCCCCGGACAGGCCGATCTTTGGGATTCAGGCCGCGTGAACTCCGCCGAGACCGCCTGGATTCCTTACGGCGGCGCCGCACTGCGCTCCTGCCAGCGCTCCTGCTGGAAGGTGCGCGTGTGGGACTCGAGCGGCGTTGCCTCGGATTGGAGCGAGCCGGCCGAGTGGACCATGGCCGTGCTCGATCCGAAACAATGGAAGGGCTTCTGGATCGCTCAACGGAACCCCAGCCTGCGCTCCGGCCCGTTGCCCATCTTCCGGAAGGACGTCACCCTTGACCGCCCTCTCCGCCGCGCGCTCGCATTCCTCTCGGGCATGGGTTTCCACGAACTCCGCATCAACGGGACCAAGGTGGGCGATCATGTCCTCGCTCCGGCCTGGACGAATTACCGCGGCACCGTGCTCTATGAGGCTTTCGACGTCACCCCCATGCTGAAGCCCGGGACCAACACCCTCGGCGTATTGCTCGGCAACGGCTTCTACAACGTGGCGGGCGGCCGCTACACCAAGTTCACCGGATCGTTTGGCCACCCGCGGCTGTACCTTCAATTGCATCTGGAGTTCGAAGACGGTTCCACCCGTGACGTCTCGACCGACCCCTCCTGGCGGGTCCACGATGGCCCGATCACGTTCTCGTGCATGTACGGCGGAGAGGATTACGACGCGCGCCTCGAGCCGCTGGGTTGGGACCGGCCCGCCTTCGACGATTCCGGGTGGACGCCGGCGATGGTCACGGAAGCTCCCGGCGGAGTCATGCGCGCGCAATCCAGCCCGCCGATCCGCGTCCAGGAGACCTTCCACCCGGCTCGCATCACGCAGCCCAAGCCCGGCGTCTTCGTCTACGACCTCGGCCGGAACTTCGCCGGCTGGCCCAAGATCGAAGTTAGCGGCAAGGCCGGCGCCCAGGTTCGGCTAACGCCGGGCGAATTGCTCAACTCGAACGGGCTTGTGACGCAGAGGTCCTCCGGCGGCCCCACGTTCTTCACCTACACGCTTCAGGGCGCCGGCCGCGAGTCCTGGTCGCCCCGCTTCACCTACACGGGTTTTCGCTACGTGCAGGTGGAAGGGGCCGCGCCGGAAGCCGCACCCTTGGCCGGCGTGCCCGTCCTTCACCAGCTCGAAGGCCAGTTCGTCCACCTCGATGCGGCCCGCATCGGCCGGTTCTCCTGCTCCAAGGAGCTGTTCAACCGCATCCATGCCCTGATCGACGCCGCCGTCCGCAGCAACCTCCAGCACGTGGTCACCGACTGCCCCCACCGCGAGAAGCTCGGCTGGCTCGAGCAAACCTACCTGATGGGCCCGTCGCTTCTCTACAACTGGGATCTCCGCGCGGCGCTCCCCAAGATGATCCGCGATGTGCGCGAAGCCCAGACCATCGACGGTCTCATCCCGGGCATTGCGCCCGAGTACGTCGTATTCGGCTGGTTCGACCTCGGATTCCGCGATTCGCCCGAATGGGGCAGCGCCGGAATCCTGTTGCCGTGGCTGGCATGGCAGTGGTACGGAGACCGGAGGCCGCTCGAAGATTCTTTCGGCACCATGAAGCGTTACGCGGAGTACCTGGGATCGAAGTCGGAGGGCCGCCTGCTCTCTTACGGCCTGGGCGACTGGTTCGACATAGGACCGGGCAGGCCAGGCCCCTCCAAGCTCACGCCCAAGGGCCTCACCGCGACGGCAACCTACCTCGAAGACCTCCGCGTCCTCGAAGCCGCGGCCCGGTTGTTGGGCCGGGAACAAGACGCACACCGGTTCGCCAAGGAAGCCGGCCAGGTCCGCGAAGCGTTCCAGAAAGCCTTCTACAAACCCGAGCAGATCACTTACTCGACCGGCAGCCAGACCGCGCTCGCCATGCCGCTCGCCCTCGGGCTGGCGCCGGAATCCGCGCGCGCGTCCCTCACCCAACAACTGGTAGCGGACATCCGCCGCACGGGCAACCACACCAGCGCTGGGGATATCGGCTACCACTACGTGGTTCGCGCCCTGATCGACGCCGGCCGGAGCGACGTGCTGTTCGACATGAGCAGCCAGACCGATCCGCCCAGCTACGGCGCGCAGCTCGCCGCTGGCGCCACCTCGCTCACCGAGGCCTGGGATTCCGACCCCAACGCCTCCCAGAACCACTTGATGCTCGGTCACATCGAAGAGTGGTTCTATGCGGGATTGGCCGGCATCCGCCCCGACCTGGAAGCGCCCGGGCTGACCCGCATCCGCATTCAACCCGAGCCGGTCGGCGATTTGACTAGCGTGGACGCCTCCTGGGAAACCTTCCGCGGGCCGGTGGGGGTTCGCTGGCGCATCGAGGGAACTACGTTCCTCCTCAGCGTGGATATCCCTCCTGGCATCACCGCCGTTGTCGTCCTCCCGGCCTCGCCTGCATCCCAGACCACCGAGGGCCGGCGCGCGGTATCCGAATGCGGTTCCGGCCACTACGAGTTCCAGGTCCCGGGGTGGACCCTGGGCGCGCGCTGAGTGCCGCAACGGCGGCTTCCCGAGCGCCCAACCCCCGCAGGCGGGGGTCAACTCCAGTAATTCCTGTCCAGGCGGCAGGGCCTGCACAGCAGCTTGGTCGGAAGCTGCGCGATGTAGTGGCCGCGCTGATGCTGGATCTGGCGGGCGCGCATCTCCTTGTAGGGCACCCCGGGCGCCTCGACGTGCAGGTCGATGCGGTCCAGCAGCGGCCCGCTGATCTTGCCCAGGTAGAGCTGGATGATGGCCGGCGTGCAGCGGCACTCCCGCGTCGAGTCCGCGGCGGGTCGGAGCAAGCGTGGGTGTCTTGTTTCCCGCTCCAACCGTTGCGATCAGTCTTTCGCGCTCTGAGACAGGAATGACTTTGTGGTCGGGTGCTGCGGGTCGCCGAATACCTTCGATGGAGGCCCGCTCTCGACGTCGTAGCCATCCGCGAAGACGTGAACCTGGTTCGCAACATTGCGCGCAAATCCCATCGAATGGGTCACGACAATCATGGTCTGGCCGTCCTTGGCGAGATCCTCCATGAGTGAGAGGATTTCGCCCGCCATTACCGGGTCGAGTGCGCTGGTCGGTTCGTCGAAGAGGATGGTGCCCGGTTCCATGACCAGTGCGCGCGCGATGGCGACACGCTGCTGCTGCCCGCCGGAGAGGTCCCTCGGGTATGCGTCTTCCTTGGCTGAGAGGCCGACGCGCGCCAGCAATGTCTCCGCGCGCTGTATCGCCTCGCCGCGCTTCAGCTTCAGAACCTGCCTGGGCGCCTCGATCACGTTTTCCAGCACCGTCAGATGCGGGAACAGATTGAACTGCTGGAAGACGAATCCCACCTGGCGTCGCACGGCCTCGAGGAGCCGCGCGTCGGACCGCGGGCTGGTCGCGGGAGTGAGCACGTGATCGCCCACACGGACCTCTCCTGCTTGGAAGGGTTCCAGGCCGTTGATGCAGCGGAGGAAAGTGCTCTTGCCGCCCCCCGACGGCCCAATGATGGAATGAACCTCTCCCTTGTGGACCTCCAACGAGATGCCCTTGATAATCTCGTTCGGGCCGTACCGTTTAACCAGGTTCGTGACCGTAATCATGCCTGCTGCTCCAGTCCCAGGTGCGTCTCGATGCGCCGGGCGATGATCGACATCGGGTAACTCATCATGAGATACAGGATCGCCGTCATCCCCATCAGTTCCACGGTCGCCTGCGTGCTCATCGAGAGAACCGAGAACCGCTTGGTCAGTTCAACGATGGTCACGACCGAGCAGACCGAAGTGTCCTTGAACAGGGCGATGAAGTCATTGACGACCGGCGGGATGACGATTCGCACCGCCTGCGGCACAATGATGCGGCGCAAGGCGAGAACGCGCGACATGCCGAGGGAAAGCGCTGCCTCCATCTGCCCTTTGGGGATTGCCTGGAGGCCTGCGCGGTAAATCTCCGACTCGTAGGCCGAGTAGTTGATAGCCAATCCCAGTACGCCAGTCCAGAACGCCGGGACCTTCACCCCAACCTCGGGCAGGAAGAAGAAGATGAAGTAGAGTTGGAGCATCACGGGTGTACCACGCAGGAACTCGACGTAAGCGGTGAGTGGCAGCCGGAGCCAGGAACGCCCGTAAAGCCGGCCGATGGCAATCATCAGGCCCACAAGGATCGCGAGCGGGAATGAGAGAGATGAAAGAACGACGGTCATGCCTGCCGACTGGACCAGGATCCCACTGTAATCTTTCACTACCTGCCAGCCGCGTTTGCGGGTGTCGACCTTGACGGACTCCTCGGTCGGCATCTGGTTCCTTTCGATCTTGGCGTCAGCAGCCTTGAAGTACCCGTAGAAGCGCCCCTTCTCGCTTATGTCGGCAAGCTCCGCCTGTTGCGCGTCCCAGATGCCGTACTTGCGGTAGATGCGTTCGAGGTCTCCATTGCGCACCATCAGGACGATGGCCTCGTTCAGCGCTTGCAGGAGGGCTGTCTCTCCTTTCTTCACGTAGATGACGTAGTAGCCCCGCTGAACCGGCTCTTCGATCCGGCGCAAGGCCCTGAAACGGGGTGCGTAGAACGAGGCTATGGGAGTGTCTTCGATCGTGGCGTCGAGTTTGCCGGTCTCCACCTCCCGCATGGTGTCGGTGTTTCCCTCGTAGGCGACCACTTCGCACAACCCGCCGCAGAACTTCCGCGCGTAAGTCTCTGCGGCCGACCCGTTCAGGATGCCGATCTTGAACCTCGCGGCGCCGGCGCCCTTCCTGAGGTCGGCCCACGAGTTGATCCTGGGATTGTCTTTGCGCCCCATCAATTGCAGCGCATAGACGTAGTATGGGATCGTGGCATCCATGATTTCGGCGCGTTCGCGTGTAAACTCGTACCCGTTGATGATGGCGTGAATCTTTCCGGTGCGAAGCATATCGGGCATCTTGTCCCATTGCCCCTGCGTGAATTCCGCCCTCACTTTGAGGTACTCTCCGATGCGGTTGGCAAAATCTACCTCAAACCCGGTCACCTGCCTGGGGTTGTTCTCTTTCGGGAAGACATATGGGCCGCCTCCCTCCTGATCCCCGCCCCACAGCATTCTACCCGCTTTGCGCATATCCGCGAGCGCGTCGGCAGATGCGGTGCACGGCAAAACCAGGCCTGCCAGGATGCAGGCAGTTAGGGAACTGCAAAGCCATTGCCTCATCGAGCCTCCTTCGGCCAGCTTGTTGCGCGCGATCGGGCTTTCAACTGCCTGGACGCGCGATGTTGATTCTGTATCGACCGATTGACAACAAGGCAAGGTCAATCAGCGATTCTGAGCGGGTGCCACCCCCGGCCGCCAACCCCGAGATGGCCACCAAAAGGAGCATGCTCCCCAAGGCGTCGATTTTAACACTCACGGCCGGAACAGGTTGTTCTCGGAAAAGCCAGTCACGGACTGGGAGGAGCGCGGAGGATTCTACCTTGGCATTCAGCCGTACCACGAGAGTGGCCATCCGATGCCGGGAGCCGAAGTGTCGCTGACCGCTCCCCTGGCCACCGTCGAGCTTCTGGCAAAAGTGAGCTCCCTGTTGTCTCGGCATTTTACCGTCTAGTGGCGAGTCACCCACTCAGGGCGCGGTTGGGCGGAAGAGCTTCAGACTGTCGTGCAAGTCCATGGAGTTCTTCCTCCCAGAAGCGCCATTTCACGTCCAGTAATTCCTATCCAGACTCCGGTACTGCACCGCCTCGGCGAGGTGCTTGGCGGAGACGGCTTCGGATTCGTCGAGGTCGGCGATGGTGCGGGCGACTTTGAGGATGCGGTCGTGGGCGCGGGCGGAAAGCGCCAGGCGGCGCATCGCCATTTCCAGAGTGCGCTCGCCCGAGTCGTCCAGGCGGCAGAGCTTGCGCAGCAGCTTGGTCGGGAGCTGCGCGTTGTAGTGGCCGCGCTGGTGCTGGATCTGGCGGGCGCGCTCGATGCGGGCGCGCATCTCGGCCGAGGAGACGCCCTGCTCGTCGGCGCGCATTTCCTTGTAGGGGACGGCGGGCACCTCGACGTGCAGATCGATGCGGTCCAGCAGCGGCCCGCTGATCTTGCCCAGGTAGCGCTGGATAATGGCCGGCGTGCAGCGGCACTCGCGCGTGGTGTCGCCGTAGAAGCCGCAGGGACAGGGATTCATCGCCGCCACCATCATGAAGCTGGCGGGGAAGGAGAGGGTCATGTTGGCGCGGGCGATGGTGACCGAGCCATCCTCGAGCGGCTGGCGGAGGAGCTCGAGGACGTTGCGCGGGAATTCGGGGAACTCGTCCAGGAACAGCAAGCCATGGTGGGCCAGGGAGACCTCGCCGGGGCGGGCCATGCCGGTGCCGCCGCCGATCATGCCGGCGTCGGAAATGGTGTGGTGCGGTGCGCGGAAGGGGCGCTCGACCAGCAGGCCGGCGCCGGGCGCCAGCACGCCGGCAACGGAGTGGACCTGGGTGGTCTCGAGCGCCTCCTGGAAGTTGAGCAGGGGAAGAATGCCGGCCAGTCGCTTGGCCAGCATGGTCTTGCCCGAGCCCGGCGGCCCGATCATGAGCACGTTATGCCCGCCGGCCGCGGCGACCTCCAGGGCGCGCTTGGCGGTGGTTTGGCCGCGGACGTCGCGGAAATCCGGCGCCGTGCTCTCCGCTTGCGGGGCCGGCTGCGGGCGTTGTGCCAGCGGCGCGAACTGCTCGGGCTGGTTGACCAGCGCAACCACCTCGGCCAGGTGCCTCAGGCCGTACACGCGCACTCCCTCGACCACCGCGGCCTCGGCGGCGTTGTCGAGCGGCACAATGAAGTTCGGAATCGCGTTGCGGCGGGCGCAGACGGCCATCGACAGGGCGCCGCGAACGGCCCGCAGCGTTCCGTCGAGCGAGAGTTCGCCGGCCAGCAGGAAGTCGTCGATGCGGCGGATGATGCCCATGGCGCCCACAATCCCGATGGCCATCGGCAGATCGAAGCCGGCGCCCTCCTTGCGCAGGTTGGCCGGGGCCAGGTTGATGGTGACGGCCTTGTTGGGGTAGCCGAAGCCGGAATTGAGCAGCGCCGACTTGATGCGCTCGCGGCTCTCGCGCACGGCGGTGTCGGGCATGCCCACGGTGACGAAATCGCGGGCGCTGCCCGACGGGTACATATCCACCTCGACGTCGATGAGGTGGGCGTCAATGCCGTAGACCGCCGCGCTGCGTGTGCGGAAGAGGGCCATGGGAGTCGCTCACGCGGCGGCGGCCCACCGGCCGCAGACCTCCTCGTAGTAGCGCTCGTACTCGGGGATGATCAGCCCGGTGCAGAAGCGGGTCTCGGCAGTGTGGCGGGCGGCGCCGGACATGCGCGCGCGCAACGCGTCGTCGGTCAGCAGGGAGACCACGCGGGCGGCGTGGGCGGGGATGTCGCCGGGGGCCTCGAGGAAGCCATCCACGCCGTCGGTGACCAGCTCGGGGACGCCGCCGACGCGGGTGGCGACGGGCGGAACGCCGCAGGCCATGGCCTCCAGGGCGGCCAGGCCGAAGGACTCCAGCTCGCTGGGCTGCAAGAGCACGTGCGCCAGCGGGATCAGGCGCTCGACGTGGCCCTGCTTGCCGAAAAAGGTGACGTGCTCCTCGACGCCCAACTCGCGGGCGAAGTTCTCGGCGGGGGCGCGGTCGGGCCCGTCGCCCACCATGAGCAGGTGCGCCGGCGTCTCGCGCCGCACCTCCTTCAGGATGCGGAGGCAGTCGAAGATGCGCTTGACGGGGCGGAAGTTCGACAGGTGCATCAGCACCTTCTCGCCCTTGGGCGCAAGGCCGGAGGAGCGGCGGCGCTCCGGGTCGGGCTGGTACATCTCGCAATTGACGAAGTTCGTGATGACGCGGATTTCGCTCGCCGTGCCGAAGACCTCGATGGTGGTGGCGCGCAGATAGTCGCTGATGGCGGTGACCCCGTCGGACTCCTCGATGGAGAACTTGGTGATGGGGAAATACGAGCGGTCGTTGCCCACCAGCGTGATGTCGGTGCCGTGGAGGGTGGTGATGAACGGCAGCCGGCGGTGATGGCGGCCGAGCATCTGGCGGGCCAGCAGCGCGGAAATCGAATGCGGGATGGCGTAGTGGACGTGCAGCAGGTCCAGGGAATACTGGAGCGCCACTTCGGCCATGCGCGAGGCCAGCGCCAGCGAGTAGGGCGGGTACTGGAACAGGGGATAGTTCGAGACCTCCACTTCGTGGTAGCGAATGCGGGGGATGCCGGGGTCCAGCCGGATGGGGTTGGCGTAGGAGATGAAGTGGACCTCGTGTCCGCGGTTGGCCAGTTCCAGCCCGAGTTCGGTGGCCACGATGCCGCTGCCGCCGTAAGTGGGATAGCAGGTGATTCCGACTCTCACGTACACAAGGGTAGCAAAGGCTGGTGGCCGGCACCCGGAGTTACGCCGGGATGCGGAACTTAAGGCCCGCGCCGTGGCCGGGGCGGGATTCGATGGTGAGGTCGCCGCCGAGGCTGCGGACGCGCCGCTTGATGCTCTGCGGCCCCAGGCGCAGCAGGTCCAGCTCGTCCAGGGTAAAGGAGCCGCTGAAGGGGAATCCGGTGCCGTCGTCATCCACCGAGATCTCGATGGTCTTGCCGGCGTGCTCGATGGAGACGACCACTCGGGTGGCCTTGGAGTGCTTCTGCACGTTGTGCAGCGCCTCGCGCAGGATCTGCAAAAGCTCGTGGCCGGTTTCGGGGGCGATGCGGACCTCGGTCTCCGAGCTGACGAAGCGCGCGGCGACGCCGGTGTCCTTCTGGAAGTACTCGACGATGCGGCGGACGCTGGTGACCAGGTCGCTGTCATCGACCTCGACGGGCCGCATGCTGCGCAGGAAGGAGCGGATCTCGCTGACCTGGGAACGGGCCAGCGCCTGCAATTCCTTGAGGTCCTCCATGCCCGTGTTGGGGTCGCGCTTCATCAGCGTGCCCAGGATGTCCAGGCGGACTTGCAGGCTGATGAAGGTCTGCAACGGGCCATCGTGGAAATCCCCGGCGATGCGCTGGCGTTCCAGGTCGCGCACCTGGTCGGCCTCGGCGCGGAGCTCCTGCTCGCGGCGGGCGCTCTCGGCCAGATGCGCCTGCATCCTCCTCTTATAGTAGGCCAGCGTACAGGCGAGCAGCCCGGCGATCAGCGCCACGTGAAGGAGACCCACCGAACTCGGGCTGCGGACGAAGGCGAAGAAGCCCAGGCAAGCGCCCACGACGATGCAGACGTCGCCCCAGTCGTGATGGATGGCGGCGGCGGCCATGAGGTAGAGGAAGAAGAAGGAGCCGAGCCAGCCGCTGGGGTCGGCGCCGTAAGCGGAAAAGGCGACGAAGAAGGCGGCCTCGGCGAACAGGCTGGGCAGGGAGACCTGGATATCGTCGAGTCTCTTCCAAATCAGCACGACCAGGCTGTAGGCGACGAAGACGCCCGTGGCCATGTCGAGGGCGGCAGGTTCCGGCTGGGAGGAGAACAGTTGCGCGTACAGGCAGGCAAGCGCGAAAACCGCCCGGAACACCGCGCGGAGCTGACGCCATTCACGCGGGAACACCAGCATGCCGGCGGCCATGAAGAACCTCCCGGGAAGGCGCTCGATTGACGCGCGGCCCGGGTTCCTCTCTTATCTGCGGTACAGGAAAAGCGTATGCGATCGGCCTTCGCCGTCGTCTTCGATCGTCTCCGTTTTCTCCGGCGTCCAGCCGGAAAACTCGAAATCGTGAGAAACGATCCGGGCGCCCTTCTTGAGCTGTTTCTCAAGCACGGGACGCACCTTCTCGTTGGAGTCGGGCAGCAGGTACACGGTGAGCAGGTCGGCGGAGCTGTAGTCCTGGTTCATGATGTCTCCCAGGATGATGCGGGCCTTTCTTTCCAGGCCGAGGCTCCTGATCCGGTCCGTGCTCTGCTTCCAGAGGCTCTTATCGAACTCGACGCCCGTGGCATTCGCGCCGAACTTCCGGGCGGCCATGATGACGATGCGGCCGTCGCCGCTGCCAAGGTCGAACGTCTTCTCGCCCACCTTGAGCCCGCCGAACTGAAGCATCTTCTCGACGATGGTCTCCGGCGTAGGGTAGTACGGGGCCAGCTTCCCGGAGTCGTCGTCCTGGGCCAGGCACAACACGCCCAACACCAGCGGCAGCGCGTAACATCTCTTCATCATGACTGTCCTAGCAGTTTACCAGAACGGGTGGAGAGTTACGGCTGGGTGAATACCTGGGCCAGGAACAAGGTGCCGTCGCTGCGGCGGGCGGCGCCGACGCCGGCGTGGGTGACCTCCTTGTCGAGGATGTTGGCGCGGTGGCCGGGACTCTTCATCCAGTCCAGCGCCGCGACTCGGGCGGGGTCCTCGTAGCCCAACTCCTGGAACAGGTTCTCGGCGCAATGGCTCCAGGGGATGCGGGCTTTGGTCAGGCGCTCGGGCAAGTCGCCGCGAACCGGGTCGACGTGGGAGAAGAAATACCGGGTGGCCATGTTCGCGGCCTGGCGGCGGGCCTCCGCGGCCAGCCGGTCGTCCCACTTCAGCCGGGAGAGGCCGCGGTAGGTGCGCTCGTTGTTCACCAGCTCGAAGACCTGCCGTTCGAGGGACACCAGTTGGGGATCGCGGGGGAGAGCGCCCGCGGGCTGTGCGGCGCGGCAAACGCAGGCCAGCACGAGCGCCGGGATCGCGCGGTGCATAGAGTCCATTGTGGCTCACCTTGCTAACATGGGAGTAATCCCCATGGGCTTACACAGCTACACCATCACGCAGGGGCGGGATCGCGCTCCGGCTCGCGCCATGCTCAAGGCCATCGGCTTCACCGACGAGGACCTGAAGAAACCCATCATCGGCGTCGCCAACACCTGGATCGAAACCATGCCGTGCAACTACAATCTGCGCGAGCTGGCAGCCAAGGTGAAGGCGGGCATCCGGGCGGCGGGCGGCACGCCCATGGAGTTCAATACCATCGCCATCAGCGACGGCGTGACCATGGGGACGGAGGGGATGAAAGCCTCGCTGGTGAGCCGCGAGGTGATCGCGGACTCGATCGAGCTGGTGGCGCGCGGGCACATGTTCGACGGCATCGTGGCGCTGGTCGCCTGCGACAAAACCATTCCGGGCGCCGCCATGGCGCTGCTGCGCCTGAACGTTCCGGGACTGATTCTCTACGGCGGCACGATCCTGCCCGGGCGGCACGCCGGGCGGGACATCACCATCCAGGATGTGTTCGAGGCGGTGGGCGCCAATGCCGCAGGGCGCCTTTCGGACCAGGAGCTGCTCGAGATCGAGAACTCGGCCTGTCCGGGGGCGGGCGCCTGCGGAGGCCAGTACACGGCCAACACGATGGCGATGGTCATGGAGCTGATCGGGCTTTCTCCGATGGGCACGGCCGCGGTGCCGCAGGTGGATCCCGCCAAGGACGACGTGTGTTTCCGCTGCGGCGAGACGATCCTCGAGGCGGTGCGGCGGGACCTCAAGCCCCGCGACATCGTGACCCGGAAGGCCATCGAGAACGCGATTGCCGGGGTGGCGGCCAGCGGCGGCTCGACCAACGCGGTGCTGCACCTGCTGGCAATGGCCCGGGAGGCCGGGGTGCCGTTGGAAATCGACGACTTCCAGACCATCGGCAGCCGCACGCCGCTGCTGGCGGACCTGAAGCCCGCGGGGCGCTTCGTCGCGCTGGACGTGCACCGGGCCGGAGGCATTCCGGTGCTGGCCCAGCGGCTGGTGGACGGCGGCTACGTGGACGGCTCGGCGGTCACCATCACCGGACGCACGTTCGCCGAGGAAGCGGCGCGGGCGCGAGAGACTCCGGGGCAGGAAGTGATCTGGCCGCTGGCAAACCCGCTCAAGTCCAGCGGCGGCCTGGTGATCCTGAAAGGAACGCTGGCGCCCGAAGGCGCGGTGATCAAGGTGACCGGCCTCGAACGCCGGGCGCACCGGGGACCGGCGCGGGTGTTCGATTGCGAGGAGGAGGCCATGGCGGCGGTCACCGCGGGGCGCATCCGGGCCGGCGACGTGGTCGTGATTCGCTACGAGGGGCCGCGCGGCGGGCCGGGCATGCGCGAGATGCTGGGGGTGACCAGCGCGATCGTCGGCGCCGGCCTCACCCAGAGCGTGGCCCTGGTGACCGACGGGCGGTTCAGCGGCGCCACGCGCGGCTTCATGGTCGGGCACGTCGCGCCGGAGGCGGCCAACGGCGGGCCCTTGGCGGCGCTGGCCGAGGGCGACACCATCCGGATAGACCTCGCGGAGCGGAGAATCGACCTGGAAGTTGCCCCCGAGACGCTCGCCGGCAGGCTGGCGGCCTGGAAACCGCCGGCGCCGCGCTACCGCACCGGGGTGTTCGCCAAGTACTGCGCCCTGGTGTCCTCGGCGGCCGAGGGCGCCGTGACCTCGAGGGAGAATTGACGAATTACGATTTTGCCATTGACGATTGAGAACCTGGGACGCCCCAGGCCGCAATCGTCAATGCTGCAATCGGCAATCGTCAACCTCATGACACGTGCGGTTCGAGCATCTTGAGGATGTCCGACTTGCCGCCGGCGCCCTGCATCGCGTTCACCACGCGGCCGCCTTTGAACAGCAGCAGGGTGGGGATGCCGGTGATTCGGTAGCGCATCGCGATGCCGCCGTTGGAATCCACGTCCACCTTGCCCACCTTCAAACGGCCGGCGTATTCGGTGGCAATCTGATCCACGAGCGGCGCGACGGCTCTGCACGGTCCGCACCACGCGGCCCAGAAATCCACCAGCACGGGAACGTCGGAGTTGAGGACGTCCGCGTCGAAAGTCGAATCGGAAAAAGTCAATACGTGTTCACCCGCCATGATCGGTTTCCCTCACGAAAAGTTGGACCAGCCTGGAGGCTTATCCTACATACCAGGATGCAGAATCCGGCCCGGGGTTTCAAGCCGCCAGCCTCCGGTACAACGCCGAGTATTCGGCCGCCGAGGCCTGCCAGGAGTAATCTTTCCGCATCCCGGTCAGCATCATCGCGGCCCACTTTTCCCGGTCTCGGTAAGCCGCCAGCGCAGCCCGGACGGCTTCGAGTAAAGCCGCGCCCGAGTACTCCTCGAACTTGAAGCCCGTCTCTTCGTCGATCGTATCCGCCAGGCCGCCGGTCGAGCGAACCAGCGGAACCGTACCATAGCGCAGGCTGAACATCTGGTTGAGGCCGCTGGGCTCGTACCGGCTGGGCATGAGGAAAATGTCGGCGCCGGCCTCGATCTTGTGCGCCAGCGCGTTGTCGTAAGCGATGCGCACGCCAACCCTTTCGGGATAGTCGGCGGCCAGGTCCGTCAAGAACTGCTCATAGTGCGGGTCGCCCGTCCCCAGAACCACCAGGCACAGATCCTCGTCCAGCAGCGAGGAGGCAACCTGCTCGATGAGGTCGAACCCTTTCTGCCCCACCAAACGCGAGACCATGCCGAGCAGCGGCCGGTCCAGGTTCTCCCGCGGGAGGCCGAAGCTGTCGAGCAGGTCCGCCTTGCATTCCCGCTTGCCGGCGAGGTTGTCGGGGGAGTAGCGGGCGGCGATGAACGGGTCCGCACGCGGGTCCCAGTGCGAGTAATCCACGCCGTTGAGGATGCCGGTGAGCGCGCTGGCACGGGCGCGCAGCACGACGTCGAGCCCGAAGCCCAGCTCGGGAGTCTGGATTTCCTCGGCGTACTTCCGGCTGACCGTGGTGACGGCGTCGCTGTACAGAAGGCCGCCCTTGAGCAGGTTCACCCGGCCGAAGAACTCCAGGCCGTCGGGCCGGAACAGGGCCGCATCGAGGCCGATCTCCGGCAGGACCGTGGGGTCAAACAGGCCCTGGTAGCCGAGATTGTGAATGGTAAGGACGGTTTTCAGGCCCAGGAAGGTGGGGTCGCCCGCGTACAGGGTGCGAATGTAGACGGGCACCAGCGCGGCCTGCCAGTCGTGGCAGTGGATCACCTGGGGGCGAAAAAGTCGCCGCACCAGGTCCAGCGTAGCCCGCGACAAGACGGCGAAGCGGAGGTGGTTGTCGGGGTAATCGCCGGCGGCATCTCCGTACAGCCCCTCGCGATCGAACAGTGGCGGGCAATCGAGAAAGTAGTAGCACACGCCGCCTTCGATGGCCTGATACAGGCTCGCGGAGTAGCAGGCCGGCCCGAACCAGACGCGCAGGTCGTCATAGACGCGCGAGAGGCCGTCGAGGCGGATAGCACGGTAACGCGGCATGAAGACGGCCACGTCCTCGCCCCGGGCGCGCAACGCCGGCGACAACGAGCCGATCACGTCGGCAAGCCCCCCGGTCTTGGCGAACGGGGTTGCCTCGGAGGCCACCATCAGGACTCTGGTCATGGCGGAAGCTGTCAGCTATCAGCCTACAGCATGCCGGGGGCGGCCGGCGCTCAGCCCTGGGGTGCCTGCCCGCATTTCTTGCGGAGGGCGGTGACGAGGCGCTCGTGGACGCCGGGAGGGACTGGGTAGTATTCCATGCCGCGGTAGATTTCGATGGTCTTCCTGGTGGTGTCGCAGATGACCCAGCAGTTGGGGCACTCGTTCAGGTGCGCCTCGATCTCCTTGCGCACCTCTTCGCGGCACTCGTCGTCGAGGTACTCGTTCAGCTCGCTGAGGAAATCCTTACATGTAACCAAATAGATCTTCCCCCTTCCGCTTGAAATACCGGGTCAGTTTCTCCCGCAGCCGAAGGCGGGCTCGCAAGAGGCGGCTCTTCACGGCGGGGATCGACAGATTCAGCATCGCGGCCGTCTCCTCGGTGGAAAGCTCCTCGATATCGCGCAGCGCGAACACGGCGCGGAAGGTCGGGGGAAGGCTTTCCACGGCCTTCCCAAGAATCTCGCGAATCTCCTCCCGCGAGTAAGTCAGCTCGGGATTCGGGTCCCATACCGCGATTTCGCGAGTCACATTCTCCTCCCCCGTGTCGTAGGGCTCGTCGAGGGAAACCGAGGCATCGGTCTTCCGCTTCCGCAGCTTCATCAAGGACTGGTTGACGGCGATACGCACCAGCCAGGTGTAGAACTTCGAATTGCCTTGGAAGTCCACCAGGTGCTCATAGGCCTTCATGAAGGTCTCCTGGAGCACGTCCTCGGCGTCTTCCGGGTTTTGCGTGATGTGCCGTGCCAGCCGGAAAATGCTCTTCTCGTACCGGTTCACCAGCTCGGTGAACGCTTCCACGCCTCCCTGTTGGGCCTGGGCCACCAAAGCCGCTTCATCGAATTCGCTGTTCTGCCCTACCCGTTGGATCATGGGAACGCGCTTCTGGATTCATACATTAACATAGCAGCAACAACCCACCCGCCGGGCACGGAAATTGACGATTGACGATTGTCTCATTGACGAATGCTTTGATCGCGCCGAGCGGCTGGGCAAATCGTCAATGGCTCCACGTTCATGTTACCCTGAAAACTCAAGCGCTTATGAGCGAGATCA
Source organism: Bryobacteraceae bacterium (assembly GCA_049512775.1). Lineage (GTDB taxonomy): Bacteria > Acidobacteriota > Terriglobia > Bryobacterales > Bryobacteraceae > Fen-330. Next base: position 19,017 of record JBEKWU010000026.1, on the reverse strand, counting down.
CCCTTACTCTCCCCGACGGAAGCCAGCAGCGGGCGACGGCCGGGACCACGCCGCTGGAAGTCGCCAGGTCCCTCGGCCGGCGGCTGGCCGAGGACGCCATCGCCGCCCGCGTGAACGGCGAACTGGTGGACTTGACCCGCCCGCTCGAGCAGGACGGCACCCTCGAGATCCTGACGTCCAAGAATCGCGAAGCGCTCGAGGTGTATCGCCACTCCGCCGCCCACCTGCTGGCCGCGGCCGTGCTCGAGTTGTATCCGGACACCAAGCTCGGAATCGGCCCGCCCACCGAGACCGGGTTCTTTTACGACTTCTACCGGGATACTCCCTTCATCCCCGAGGACCTCGAGAAAATCGAGGCAAAGATGGCCGAGCTTGCGCGCGCGGACCTGCCTTACGAGCGCCGGCTGACGCCGAAATCCGAGGGCCTGAAGAGGTACGCCGGGATGGGCGAAGACCTCAAGTGCGAGCTGATCCAGGAGAAGGCCGACAGCGTGTTTTCCGAGTACACCCTGGGGCCGCGTTTCGTCGATTTCTGCCGCGGGCCGCACCTGCCGTCGACCTCCAAGCTCAAGGCCTTCAAGCTGCTCTCCATCGCCGGGGCGTATTGGAAAGGCGACGAGCACAAGCGCCAGGGGCAGCGCATTTACGGCACGGCGTTCTTCACCCGCAAGGAGCTGGAGGACTACCTGCGCCAGGTCGAGGAGGCCAAGAAGCGCGACCACCGCAAGCTGGGCCAGGAGCTGGACCTGTTTAGCATCCAGGACCTGGCCGGGCCGGGCCTGATCTTCTTCCACCCCAAGGGCGGCACGGTGCGGCGGATTCTGGAAGACTGGATGCGGGACCAGTACGTGGCGCGCGGCTACGAGCTGGTGTACACGCCGCACGTGGCGCGGGCCGACCTGTGGAAGACCTCGGGACACTACAATTTCTACGCCGAGAACATGTTCAAGCGGATGGAGCTGGACGACGCCGAATACCAGCTCAAGCCCATGAACTGCCCCTTCCACATCCTGATCTACCAGGACCGTCTGAAGAGCTACCGCGACCTGCCGGTGCGGCTGGGCGAGTTGGGCACCGTGTACCGCTACGAGCGCTCGGGCGTGATGCACGGCCTGTTCCGCGTGCGCGGGTTCACCCAGGACGACGCGCACATCTTCTGCACCCCGGAGCAGATCGAAGACGAGATCGTGAACTGCCTGGAGTTCGCGCTGGACGTCATGCGCACTTATGGTTTCGAGCAGTACGAGGCGGAGCTATCGACCTGGGATGGCGGCGCCAGCGGCAAGTACGACGGCGCACCCGAGCAGTGGAGCTTGGGCGAGAACGCGCTCAAGAAGGCCTCCGAGCGGCTGAACCTCGCCGTCCGGGTGATGCCGGACGAGGCGGCGTTCTATGGCCCGAAAATCGACATCAAGGTGGTGGACGCGATCGGGCGGCTGTGGCAGCTCTCGACCGTGCAGTTCGATTTCACGCTGCCGCGGCGGTTCGGCCTCCAGTACATCGCCGAGGACGGCAAGGCGCACCAGCCGCTGATGGTGCACCGGGCGCTGTACGGATCGGTGGAGCGATTCTTCGGCATTCTGCTCGAGCATTATGCCGGGGCGTTCCCGGTCTGGCTGGCGCCGGTGCAGGCCACCGTGCTGCCCATCACCGATCGTCAACTGGACTACGCCCGCCAGGTCACCCAGCGGTTGCAGCAGGCCGGCATCCGCGCCACCCTGGACGACCGCAACGAGAAAGTCAACCTCAAGATCCGCGAAGCGCAGTTGCAGAAGGTCCCCTACATGCTGGTGCTGGGCGACCGCGAGGCCCAGGCCGGCACGGTCTCGGTGCGCAATCGCAAACATGGCGACCAGGGCGTGAGGACGCTGGATGCGTTCCTGGACCAGATCCGGGAGCTGATTCGCGCGAAGTCGCCCGCGGAGTAGCCGCATGGCCGTTGCCGCCGCGCTGTTGTTCGCCCTTGTGGCGGGATCGGTGGTGTTTGGCATCCTGGTGATCGTCGCGGCCTGGCGGTACTTGAGGGTACGCCCGCCGCGGCTCGAGCGCCCGGTTGCCATCAGCCTTCTGAAACCGCTCTCCGGGCTGGACCAGGGCCTGGAAGAGAACCTGCGCAGCTACTTCCGGCAGGACTACCCCGAATTCGAGATTCTGCTTGCGGTGCGCCACGCGGACGATCCGGCCATGCCGGTAGTCGAGAAACTGCGCGCTGAGTTTCCCGCAGTGCCGGCGCGGCTGATCGTGACCGGAGAGCCGCCCTACCCCAATGCCAAAGTGTTCGCGCTGGACCGCATGTTGGCCGAGGCCCGTTACGACCTGCTGGTGATGACCGACAGCGACACCCGGGCCTTGACGCCCGAGATGCTGAAGGCGCTGGCGGCCGAGTTCCAGGACCCGCATCTCGGCCTGACGACGTGCCCTTATCGCGCCGTGCCGGGCCGCTCGGCCTGGTCCGTGCTCGAGGCCATCGGGATGAACACGGAGTTCCTGGCGGGCATCCTGGTGGCGCGCATGCTCGAGGGCATGAAGTTCGGGGTGGGCCCGGCGATGGCGGCGCGGCGGGAAACCATCCTGCGGATCGGGGGCTTCGAGGGGTTGAAGGACTACCTGGCCGAGGACTTCATGATGGGGAAGCTGGCGGCCCAGGCGGGCTGGGGCACCGGCCTGTCGTCCTGTGTGATCGAGCACCGGATCGGAGCGCAGCGGTTCCGGCCGAACCTGGAGCACCGGCTGCGATGGGTGCGCAGTACTCGGCGGTCGCGGCCCGCGGGGTACGTAGGGGAGTTGTTCACCTATCTTTTGCCGCTGGGGCTGCTGCTGGTGGCGCTGAAGCCCTCCTGGTGGCCGCTGGCGGCTGCGACCCTGGTGGTGCGGGCCCTGGCCGCGTGGGCGGTGGCGGGATGGGTGCTGCGCGATCCGCTCACCGGCCGCAAGTGGTGGCTGGTGCCCGTTCAGGACCTGGCCAGTTTCGCCCTGTGGGTGGCCGGATTCTTCGGCAACACGTTGAGCTGGCGCGGGCGCCGCTACGTGGTCTACAAGGATGGCAGGTTCGGGCTGGCTTGATCGTCCTCGGGCGGCTCCGGCTCGGACGCTCGTTCACTGAGCAGAAGCCGGCGCAGCGTGCGCAAGTCGTTCAGGAGACGGCGGCCGGTCTCCATGTGGATGGCCAGCTTGCCCAGCTTGAAGGAGACCAGTTGAAGGGCCTGCAACCGGCGTTCGGGCTGCGGGACGGTGACAGCTTCCTCCACCTCGCGCCGGGCTTCCTCGATCGCCTCGACCAGCAGCTCGACGAACTCCTGTGCGCTTTCGACACTGTCGAACGGGGTTTCCGGTTCGTCGCCCACGGAACTGGCCCTCAGAGCAGACCCTTGAATTATAGACCTTCCGTCCAGGACTACGCCGGGTTCGGGGAACTCGCTGAAAGGATGTCCTGACCGCTGGTGATCCCGCCAACGTCGCCCACCGATCACCCCGTGGGCAGGATCAGTTCTTCCTGCTCCGCCCGGGTCTGCCCGGCATCCGGGAGCCAGCTATTGGCGTGGTCGAATTCGCCATTACGGATCGCCAGAACCACGAAGGAGTACCAGGGGCACGAGTTCTTCAGATCGGTCGGGGAGAAATAGGCCTCGCGATCGGGGTGGGAATGGTAGACGCCGATCAACTCAAGCCCCCGGCGGCGGGCGTCGTGGCCGGCCGCCAACAGGTCCTCGGGAAGCAACTCATAGCGGTTCCCCCGTGGGCCCTGGAACGCGTTCTCCAGCGGCAACGCGGCGGTCACGACCTTCGAGCCGGCCTCGGCGCGGCCCAGCATCGCGCCACAACATTCGCTGGGGTAGGCGGCGCGGGCGTGGGCCAGCATGGTGTTCCAGGGGTCTGGCTCAATAAAAATCATCCCGCGGCTCCTGGGTGGGTGTAACATTTGAGGAGGGCGCCTCATGCCCGATCCGGACACCTGGTGGCTGAACCTGACCAACATTGCCCTGGGGGCCGGCGTATTGTTGTGCTTCCTGGCGGTGGCCGTGGGTGCAATCTACGGCGCGATCAAGAGACGCCCGGAATCCCATACTTCTTAATCTTCCCGCAAAGACCCGACTATACTCGCTCTTATGGAAGAAGTAGTCAACTTCTATGAACACCTGCCTGAGGACGCGTCCGAGGCCCCCCGCCTCTCGGAGGGCTGGGGTCAACTGGAACTCGCGCGCACTCACGAGCTGATGCAACGACACCTGCCGGCTCCGCCACAGACCGTGCTCGACGTTGGTGGCGCGGCGGGCGTCTACAGCGGCTGGCTGGGCTCGCTCGGCTACGAAACCCATCTCATCGATCCCGTGCCCCGGCACGTCCACCAGGCGCGCCAGGATGCCCGGATCGCCTCGGCCGAAATCGGGGACGCCCGGCAGATCGCGCGCCCGGACGAGTCGGTAGATGCGGTCCTGCTCATGGGTCCGCTCTACCACCTGACGGATCGCGGCGATCGGCTCAGGGCGCTCGAAGAAGCCCGGCGAGTGCTTCGCTCTGGTGGCATCTTGTTCGCCGCCGCGATCGGCCGCTTCGCCTCGCTCCTGACTTCCCTGGTGGGTGGTTTCATCGACGACCCGCGCTTCGTGCCCATCCTGGAAGAAGACCTCAGAACCGGCCAGCACCGCAACCCGACCGATGAGCCGGCGTACTTCACCACGGCGTTCTTCTATCATCCCGAAGAGCTGCGAGCCGAGGTTGCCGAGGCCGGGTTCGAGGTGATGGAGCTGGTAGGGGTCGAGGGCCCCGGCTGGTTGGCCGCCGGGTTTGACAAGCGCTGGGCGGACCCCGCGCGGCGCGCTCAACTACTCCACCTGGTTCGAAGCGTCGAACACGAGCCGGCGCTCATCGGCCTCAGCCAGCACCTCCTGGCTGTCGGCAAGAAAGCCGGCCGTCGCCCCTGAACGGCAACCACGAGGCCGGCCTACTCCAGACGCACATCGTCGATCTGGAAGGCGAACTTGCCGGGTTCGTCGCCGGCCGTGAACAGGATGCTCATCACGTCGTGGCCGTCGATGCCCCTGAATGACGCCCAGGGAAAACTGAATTGCTTCCAGTCGGCGCCGGCTTGGAAGGTCGCGATGGCGGGCTGCATTCCGAGGACGCGGGCGAACACCATCACGCGGTGACTCTTGCCGTCGCCCTTGGCCCAGAACGAGAGCCGCTGCTTGGAAGAGAGATTGACGGGAGACATCGGGTAGGGTCCTGGCGAGAACATGGCGCCGGCCCAGGGGAACTGAGCCCCAGCCAGCACCTCGCCGGTAACCAGCAGCGACCCGCGGCTGTCCAGGGCGCCGCCTTGCACCAGCTTCAGTTCCACGGTGGATTTGCCCCCCATCATCGAGTCGGTGGATGGCATCCAGCCGGCGCCGAACTTGGCGCTCACCCGTTCTCCCTCGAAGTCACTGATGAGGCCCGACTCGGAACCAGCGGGGCCGGGCGCCTGCCGCGACTTGTCGGCCTCGGCCTTCTGCCGGGCGATTGCCGCGCGCTGGGCCTCGCGGTCGACGGGCACGCCCGCCTTCCACACGGCCACAATGTCGCGGGTCGCCTGGATGTTGGTGGTTGGGTCGCCGTTGACCAGCAAGAGGTCGGCGCGCTTGCCGGGGGCGATGCGTCCCCGGTCGGGCAGCCGGAAGCGGTCCGCGGAAACGGAGGTAGCGGCCGCGAGGGCTTCCAACGGCGTGAGGCCGGCCTCCACCAGCAGTTCCAGTTCGCCGTGAACGCTGACGCCGTGCGCCGTGCCCGTGTTCGGTGCATCCGTGCCCGCGAGCAGCGGAACGCCTGCCGCTTTAAGCCGGCGAACGGTCTCGGCGACGGCGGCGCAACCCGCCTTGGATACCATGCGAAAGGGAGGCACCGCTTGGAGGTTTCCCACGTCGGCTTGCGGCAGGTAAGGGACCAGGCGCTGGTCGCGCACAAGCGGAGCACCGGCCGCCGTGCCGCAGATGCTGTGGACTACCGAGAGCGTCGGAATCACGAACGCGTGGTGCGCGGCGACCAGCCGGGCGAATTCCGCGTCTGGCGGCTGGTCGGCAAACACGTGGACCAGCGCGTCCGCGCCGGCCTCGATCGCGGTTCGCGCGTCCGGGAGAGTGACAGCGTGCACCACCGCGAGCCGGCCGCGCTGGTGCGCCGCCGCAATCAGCGCCGACAGCGTGGCCTTGCTCAGGGTGGGGAACTTGAGACCGTAAGCGCTGCCGTCGTCGTAGATGATCTTGATGTAGTCGGAGCCTTCCGCGATCCGCGCGTCCACGAACGCCTGGGCCTCCTCGGGGCTTGTGATGGTGGGAATCTTCAAGCCGTATTCGGTGCCGTGCCCGCCCGGGGCGGTGGCCAGCGTGCCCGCCGAGCGCAGGTCGGCGTAGTCGAGCAGCTTGCCGGCCGCCTGATCCCTCTTGATCTGCGCGGCCTGGGCCTGCGAGGTGAACATGTCGAGCTCGGTAGTGACCCCGAAGACCAGCGCCTGCCTCAGCGACTCGGGACTGATGACGTGAGTGTGAGCGTCGAACAGGCCGGGCAGCAGCGTCTTGCCGGCGCCATCGATCACGCGTGCGCCCGCGGGCGCCCCGACGCTCTTGCCGACCGAGGCGATCTTCCCCCCGCGCACCAGAACGCTGGCGCGCTCCAGCACGCGCGTGCCGTCGAAAACGCGGACGTCCCGGATCACCAGGGCGCTTTCGGAGCCCTGGGCAAACGCGAGCCCCGCGGCCAACATGGCGCCAAGAACGGTAGTGTGGACCATGGCACTATCCTAAACCCGGGGACAGCCACCACCGTCCCCATGCTAGAATCGGCTGGCGTGAGTGACACCGTGTTCCACATCGACGGCCCCGAACAGTGCGTGCGCATCCGCGAGGTGCTCCGCGGGGCGGGGTACCACGAGAAGGGGCTGGTGGGGACGCTCGGCCCCGTCCAGTTGCCGACGCGCGCCGGGCGCGACCTGCCGCACTTCCTGCATCTGACTCGGGAAGCCACGCCGCTGAACGCGATGATCCGGATGTTCGTGGTCGGCTCGCCGGTGGACGCCGCGGCGGCCCGCCGGGCGCTCGAGCCGCTGCCGCTCGAGGATTGGGTCAGGGCGGGGCTGGTGGAAGTGCGCGATGGGGCGGCGCTCGGCCGCATCCGGCTGCTGCCGTTCCGCGATCTGCTGCTGGCCTGCGACTACGCCGACACCGTCGAGCCCGGCGGACAACTCGAGCAGGTGATGGGCATCACGGCTTCCAGCGCGGCGCTGGCCGATTTTACCGTGCGCCAGCCCGTGCGCGCCACGCTCGATCTGGGCACGGGCGGCGGCGTCCAGGCCTTCCTGGCGGCGCCGCACAGTGAACAGGTTTGCGGCGTCGACCGGAGCAGCCGCTCGATTGAGTTCGCGCGTCTCAACGCCGGGCTGAATGGCATCGCCGGCCTCGAGTTCCTCGAAGGCAACGCCTTCGAGCCGGTGCGCGGGCGGAAGTTCGACTTGGTGGTCTCGAACCCTCCCTTCGCCATCTCCCCCTCGCTCCGCTACATGTATCGCGACAGCGGCATCGAGTTGGACGGCTTCTGCCAGCTCCTGGCGCGGCAAGCCCCGGAATTCCTGAACGAAGGCGGATTGTTCCAGATTTGCTGCGATTGGGTGCACGTGGCGGGCCAGGACTGGAAGGAGCGGCTGGCGGGCTGGTTCCAGGATTCCGGCTGCGACGTCTGGGTGCTGCGCACCGACCACCACAGTGCCGCCGAATACGCGCGCATGTGGATTCGCGACACCGAACACGAAACCCCCGAGGGCGGCGCCCGGCTCTACGACGAGTGGCTGTCCCATTACAGCCGCAAGGGGATCGAAGCGGTCAGCACCGGGCTGATCGCCATGCGGCGCGTGAGCGGGCGTCCCAACTGGATCCGGATCGAAGACGCGCCGGACGACGTCTCCGGGCCGTTCGGCGATTACGTCGCGCTGGGGTTCCAGTTGCACGATTACCTGGAAACCGTGAAAGCGGACGACGCGCTGCTGGCCGGGAAATTCCGCGTGTCGCCGCTGGTCCGCCTCGACGAGACCTGCGAGTGGTCCGAGAAAGGCTGGCGCGTGAGCGCCGCGCGCATCCGCTTGGCGCGCGGGATCACCTACTCCAGCCCCATCGATCTGCGCCTGGCGGGGCTGGTGGCCCGCTGCGACGGCCAGCGCCCCATCCGCGACCTGCTCGTCGAGCTGGCCGCGGCCACCAACTCCGACCTCGACAAGATCACCCCGAACTGCCTCTCCCTGTTGCGCCAGTTGATCGAGCGGGGATTCCTGCTGCCGGCGGCGAAACCATAGGAGCATGAAGACCGCCGTGTCGCTCCCCGACGACCTCTTCCGCCTGGCGGAAGCTGCGGCGGGCCGGCTCCGGGTATCGAGAAGCCAACTCTACGCCACCGCGATTTCCGAGTTCCTCGACCAGCGGCGAACCGATGCCGTCACGGAACGCCTGAATGAAGTTTACTCTCGCCGGCCCGCGAAGGTCGACCCGCCATTGCACCACGCCCAACTTAGGTCCCTCGACAAGGACTCCTGGTAACCGCGATGGGGCACATCCATCGCGGCGAGATCTGGTGGGCCGATCTCCCCGCGCCTCGCCGCTCCGAACGGGGATTCCGCCGGCCGGTGCTGGTCGTGCAGGCCGACTCCTTCAATCGCAGCCGCATTTAAACCGTCATAGTCGCCGTGATCGCCAGTAACCTGGCGCTTGCCGATGCCCCAGGCAATGTTCTGCTGCCCGCCCGCTCCCCGGGACTTCCCCGCGACTCGGTCGTCAACGTCTCCCAAGTCCTGGCCCTCGACCGCGAGTACCTCACCCGGCACGCTGGCGCGCTCCCGCCGCGCCTGCAAGCCCCTGTCGACGCGGGCTTGCGCCTGGTTCTGCAACTGTAGCCCGATGCGCCGGCAGTGCCAGCGAGGCACGCCCGGGGCCTGGCGCCAGTCCCAGATGCCGACGACCCGTTTTCTGAATGCTCCCTTCCCATCGTCGAAGATTCAGGGGTTGTGACAGGCATTGTTTGCCATAATTGGGGCGCGCAGCAAGAAAGGTCCACGTTACGATTCCAAGCGGACGGACGAAGACAGGCACAGTCGCGGGAACTCGGTCCCCTTTCCCGGGCGGCCATTCGGCTTTTGGCTCCTGTGAGCGGGCCGAGCTGGCGCTCGCTGGGCAGCATGGCGCCGTTCGGCGGGCCGGAACACCCTTCGACGGTTTTGCCATCAGTCCCCGGTGCTATACTCTTCTGGAGCCGAGAGTCCAAAAGGGAGATTCTCCTGTAATCGTTGGTGAACTCGGAAAACTGAGAGCGAAGCGCCGGATTCCAGGCAGTTCGAGCGCCTTTTGACTGGCCGGGCGATCTCTCGAGAGCGTGCTGCTTTCAGGTGCCAGCCCGGTGACGGCTTCCGTCGGTTGCCTATGACAGACGCAAGAGCGGTGGCCGCGTTGGCCTTCTTCGAGACCGTCCTGCTCCTCTTGGCGGCAGCTCTGATTGCGTCCACGGCGAAAACCGCGGTATCTCGTAGTGGCCTGAGTCGCCTGCGAGCGTCGTTGTATTGTGCCATCGGTCTCCTCGTTACCCAATTGGCAGTGGCAGCGATTGGGGTTCGGGCCATGGAGCTTGACAAGATCAGGGACTTCACTGGTTTTTATATAGGCGCCCGGTTGCTGGGAACCGACAGGATCTACGACGTGCCCGCGAACGTTGCGATGCAGCGCACGCTTACTGGCCGCACGAAGGACGATGTTGTTTTCGTCCGGCCGCCGTTTTGGGCAGCGGCCATTAAGCCGCTCACGGCCTTGCCCTATCGCAAGGCACTGCTGTTGTGGAAGCTGCTAATAATCGGCTGCACTCTTTCGTTCATCTGGCTGTTTCCTCTCTGCCCGCGCCGCTACACGGCGATTGGCGTGTTCTGGTCGCTGCCCGTAGCCCTCGCGGTGGCGATTGCGCAGGATACACCGCTCATACTCCTGTGGCTGGCCCTGGCCCTGATGGCCTGGAGGTGCGGGCGCCCCATGCTTTGCGGCGCCTTGCTGGCCCTCTGCTTACCGAAGTTTTACGCGCTCGTGATGCTGCCGCTGCTGCTGTTCCAGCGGAGGTACTTCAAGGTTCTCACGGGGTTTGCGACTGTCGGTTTGGTGGCAGTGGCGATCAACTTCGCGGTTCAGCCGAATTGGATCCGGCTGTACTGGGCCGCCCTCAACCTGCCCGCCAGGCACATGAATGGCAGACCCAGCATGATGCCTAACTTCTATTCCCTGTTTGCCTGGACGGGGCACCCTGGAACTGGCGTGGTGATCGGGGTTGCTGTTGTGATGGTGGCGCTCTGGCCAATCTGCCGGAAGGCGTCCTTTGAACTTGCCCTGACCTCATGCCTGCTTGGGGGCGTATTCGCCTCGTACCACGCGAATGACTCAGACGCCATTTTGGCCATCCCGGCCCTGTTGGGCGCAGCGGCGCAGTACCGTCAGCTTGTGCCTTGGGCGGCTGTGGCGCTCTCACCGGTTGCCTTCGCGGGGTTCCTCTTTTATTGGCCTTCGATAGCCGCCCCCATGTTCCTGCTCCCCTGCTTGGCGATTATCGTATTCGTCGGAATTCAGCACGTTGTGGGTGACAAAGGCCACGACAAACGACGTGAGCCGATCGGAGCCATTGGGGAATCAGGGTGAAGTAGGATCCGACATCTGGCGCATCAGCGATGCCTATCGACGACCTTATTTCTTGGAGCTGGTTTGCGGGCCGCGGCGTCGAGTACTTCCGGCCGATACTAACTCATGCGGGTGGATTGTGCTCGGCGGCGGGATGAGGCTCGACCGGGTTCAGCGGGACCTCGCACTCGCAGCAGTCGCTACAGCGAAGGCACTTGCGGCAGACGTGGTTCGGGCAGGCGTCCTTGGTGCAGTACACGCAGATCTCGGTGGAGGGGTCGCCGCAGATGCTGCACGAAAACGCGTGGAGCTCGGTCACTTGCGTTCCTCCTTCCGGGCGCCCTGCGGCTGCCGGGAAAGCACGCCGCGGCACTGCTGCGCCTCCTGGTCGGCGACGCGGAACTGCTGCTCCTTGTAGGCCGCCAGATCCACGACGTACTGGCGCAGTTTCTCGCGGCCGGCGGCGCTCGAGGTAAGGGCGCCCTGAAGCAGTTCGGCGAGGGCGGGATTCTGGTACTTGCGAATCCCGTCGGCGTAGGACCGCAGCAGCAGGTCGAGAGACTGCATGCGGAAGTAAGTCGTCAGGGCGGCGGTGAGCTTCTCGGGCCGGGCGGCCAGAGCCTGCGTCGAGGCGGCCAGGTAGTCGATTTCCGCGCCGATGCGCTTGCCCTGGTCGATATACCCGGCGGGCGCGCCCTCCCAGTTCTGTGGCTTCACCTGCTCGAGAATGGGCTTGAATCGCTGGACCTGCTCGGCCAGCGCGGCCAGGTCCTTGCGCACCTCCCATTCCGGCGCCAGCCCGCCGGATTGCGCGGCCGCCGGCCAGGACAGAAGCAGGACCATGAGCCCGTACAGCCCCAGACGCATGCACGCTGCCTTTCCGGTTTCCACTCTCAACCCATCAGTTTCGCACAGCGGGGGGTTGGCCGGGCCGCGGTTGCTAGAATCAAAGAAGGCGTGGGGCCCGATGACTACCCAGACATTTCGACTCTCCCAGAGCTACGAACAGGCGCTGGATCGCGCCGCCCGCTTGTGGGGCATCGAGCCCGGATACGGCGATACCTGGGGCCGGTGGCACGTGACGGCGCCCGAGACCAAGAAAGCGATTCTGGGCGCGCTGGGGGTTCCGACGGGGAGCATGGAAGACCTCGACCGGGCCATCGAAGACCGGCTTTGGGGCGAGTGGAACCGGCTGTTGCCGCCGGTCGTGGTTCTGGGCGAGAGGGCGCGAGGTTTCCCGCTGCACGTTCCGCTGGCCCTGGCCGGCGGCGCGGTGGACCTGGTGATCCGCTGGGAGAACGGTGAGATCGAGCGGCGCGCGATGGCGCTCTCCGAGCTGAAGAACGCCGGGCGGGCGGAACTGCGCGGCGTGTGCTTCGTGCGAAAAGAAGTGCCACTCGAGCACGGCGCGCCGCTGGGCTATCACGAAGTCGAGGTCACGCTGCCGGAGGGAGGGCCGTGCAGCGCTTCGATGCGGCTGATTCTCTGTCCGGACCGCGCCTACGTGCCTGCCGCCATCCGGAATGGGAGGCGCGCGGGCGGCCTGGCGGTCGCGCTCTACGGGCTGCGTTCCGGGAGAAACTGGGGCTGCGGAGATTTCACCGACCTGGAGGCGATGATCGATTGGCTGGCCGACGAAGTGGGCGCCGGCTTCATCGGCTTGAACCCGCTGCACGCCATCCCCAACCGCCAGCCCTTCAATATCAGCCCGTATCTGCCCAGCTCGACGTTTTTCAAGAATCCGATCTACCTGGACCTGGAGCGGGTCGAGGACTTCCGCAACTCCGCCCGGGCCCGCGCGCTGTTCTCCCGGCCGGAGATCCGGTCCGAGCTGGAGCGACTGAGGGCGGCGGAGTTCGTGGAATATGAACGCGTGTACGCACTCAAAGTGCGGGCGCTGAAACTGGCCTTCCTGAGCTTTCTGCGGGAATGCCGCGGGGAATCGGCGCGCGCCGCCGGGTTTCGCGAGTACGTCGAGCGGGAGGGCGAACTGCTCGACCGCTTCGCCACCTGGTGCGCGCTGGACGAGTGGATCCACGCCCGTCACCCGGATTGCTGGGTTTGGCCCGACTGGCCCGAACCGTGGCGCGACCCGGATTCGACCGCCACGCGCCTGTTTCGGGAAAAACACTGGCGCGCGGTTCTGTTCCACAAGTACGTGCAATGGCAGATCGATCTGCAACTGGAAGCGGCCCAGGCGCACGCGCGCCGCAAGGGGCTCTCCATTGGCCTGTATCACGACCTGGCGCTGGCCACGGATCGATGCGGCGCCGACCTCTGGGCGCATCGCCCCTTCTACGTCTCCGGCTGCCGCGTGGGCGCGCCCCCGGACGGTTTCTCGCCCAAGGGTCAGGACTGGAGCTTTCCCCCGCCCCACTCCGAGCACCACCGTGAGACCGGTTACCGGCTGTTCGCCGAGTCCATCCGGGCGAACTTGCGGCACGGCGGCGCCCTGCGCATCGACCACGTGATGCGGTTCTTCCGGCTGTATTGGATCCCCGAGGGCATGGATGCAACCCAGGGCGCCTACTTCCGGGACCGCTCCGACGAGCTGCTGCACATCCTGGCCCTGGAAAGCGTGCGGGAGAAAGTGGCGATCGTCGGGGAAGACCTGGGCACGGTCACGCCCGAGATTCGCCAGGCGCTGGACCGCTTCGGCCTCTTCGGCTACCGGGTTCTGTACTTCGAGAAGAACGACCGGGGCGACTTCCGGCCGCCGCGGGAGTACACCCAACAAGCGCTGGTCTCCGCCACCACGCACGACCTGCCCACGTTGGCCGGCTTCTGGCTGGCTCGGGACGTCGAAGCGCGCCACAACGCGGGCCTGTTGCGCGATGACGCCGGCTATCGCCAGCAACTGGCCGAGCGCGCCGCGGAGAAACAGAAGCTGCTCGAAATGCTGTTTACGCTGGGGCTGCTTCCCGAATGGTTCCCGCGACGGGCCGGCGAGACGCCCGAGTTGACCGGCGAGCTCCACAGCGCGCTGGTGGGGTGGCTGGCCTCGGCGCCCTCGGCGCTGCTGGTGCTGAACCAGGAAGACCTCACCAAGGAAACCGAGCAGCAGAATCTGCCCGGGACCACCTGGGAGTATCCGAATTGGCGGCGCAAGATGCGCCTGAGCGTGGCGCAATTGCGCTCCGATCCCGCGGCGCGCGATTTCACCCGGATGTTCCGGCACTGGCTGGAGCAGACCGGCCGCCTGAATGCCTAGCGGGCGATAGTTACTTTGAGGGCGAGATCTCCTTCAGAACGAAGCGCACCTTGTCGGTCCAGATCAGGCGAAGCGGCCATTCCGGTCCTCGGCCGCCGCGACACCCTTCGCTGTACTCTGTTGGCTCTAACATGAGTTCCAATGCGCGCACACCATCCTTCAACATGAAGGTAAAACTTCCTTCGGTTTCTTCACCTGGAAAAAGTCGCGAAATGTTTGGCGCATCCAGGCTTATTCCAGGGATTGTCCGGCCTTCCAGGCCGAACTCTTCCTTGAGTTTCGCACGCAGTGTCGCGCACAGAGCCCACTTGCCCACGTTCCTGATTCTCACTCTGATAGCCACGAAGTACTGCCCCTCCGCAGGCCGGACCATCTCTCCGCCTGCGGCCGGGGTCTCTTCTGGAGTTGTCACGCTGATCGCGTGGATCAGGAGGTTGCCGAGTCTTTGGGGGTTCTACCTGATCGTCATCTCGGTAGGGCCTTCTCCACTGCATCTTCGAGATCTTCGGGCGAGAGCGCCGGCGGCCTGGGCTGGCTGCGCGACCGAACTGCAGGAGCGATAGCGTGAGTTCATTCCAGTGCCGTTGCCGGCGGCAGTAGGCTCGGCGGACCCATTCAGGCAGGGCTGCCAGTAATTCCTCCAAGCTGGCCGGCTCCTTGCGTCCAGAGTTGTCTTCCCACCGGCATCCGGGCTGGTCGCATTCCAGCCAGGATTTCCGTTTTGGCCCCCCGGGCTGCTATCGATTATACATCCAACCGCCTCCATTGGAGCCGTTGAGATTTACTTGGCTGGCGCTGCTTTCATCGCCGTCATCTTGATCCTGGCCTTTGTAAACTCAATCGTGGCCCCGGCCTTCTCGGCAGTTTATTCCTTGCCGTTTGCCACAAAAATGATACGTACCTTCGTAAACATCCATGTGACTCCGACAGCATGGGTCAGGGATTTCATTTGGAGCTTTCCACTGTTATCAAAACCCATTTCAGTTGGAACGGAGCTCTCCGTCGTTGCGGTCAGGAGACCTTTTTCCGAGTTCTCTATCTTGATCAAAGTGGAAATACGCATGGCAATCTCGGTATCAACCTTGAGGGAGCCGGCAGGAAAGGTTGGGCCTGTCTTTTCCCCACCACCGAGTTCGTAGGTGACCTGCGCGGAGGCCACTCCGGGCACAGTTAATCGCGCTGGGACGTATAGGACTGCCATGACCATACTATCCAGGGATCTGTGCGAAAATGCTTGTAAACTAACTCCAGCAGGCGTAGAAGGGTAGATAGACCATTACTGACGGAGGCGACTAGGGTCGTGTTTGAGGGCCTGCCGAGAGCGAACCTGAGGAGATGCTTCAGCCGCTTCTCTCGGCGGCGGAGTTCGCGTTTGTCGCCCGCATGCGGCCCTCGTTTTTGAGGTGTGGACCACTGGATTGCCGCGAACGTTGAGTTCGCGGGCGCAGGCGTTCCCGCAGCCGCAAACGGGGATACCAGAGTGGGAAGAGTACAAGGCTATGGTGCGCGTTGCCGGAGTGCCTCACACGGGTAGCCAGAACACCGCCGAAGACAGGTGCGAGCGTCCCTACCACGGCGCCCTGCTCCGTCTTCTTCGGAGGAGGACTGACAATCGGTTCGACTCTGGGTCACCCCACGCGAGCTGTCCACCCGAAACGATCGTGCGGGACGAGCAACAGACTTGCGCCACCGCAGAGGACCTCATCATCGCGGGGGAGGACGATCCTGGAACGCGCCAGGCCGCGATGCTGGAGCCGGAGCTGCCGGTCGTCGGCTGGAGGATAGCCAGTCATTGGGAAGCGGAGCTGTTGGAGCCGAGGGCGAATGAGGCTTGCGAGGGCGAGCAGCGGGTGCAGGTGTCGCCGGGGCCGCTGCTTGTCAGCCGCCCGCGCTATCCGGCTCTCGACGCGATGCTCGGGACGCCCACCCTGCCGGAAGCCCCGTTCAGAAGAGCCGAGCAAGAGGCCAGTGACGGCAACGTGCCGCTGGCGCGCGTGAGCGCGATGGCCTTTGCGGGAACGATCTTCAGAGGACGGTGGACCTCGGAGCTTGCAGGCGTCGCGGGGTTGAGGCCGGCGGCGATGCTGGAGCGGGGGCATTGTGTTCAACGGGGCCGGCGACAGCTCAAGACGGCGGAGGATCCGATTCCTGTCAGGCAGCCGCTCTGTCCCAGGCTGGAGACAGGTGTCGGAACGCCCGCCTTGCCGAGATTGGCGACGCTCCCGATCCCGTTACTGGGGAGAGGAGTCGCGCCGCATCCGGCACTCCCTCCCGCCGAAGTTGGTCTGACGCTGATCACATGGCAACCGCCATCGGAGGAGCAGATTGTCCGCGGCGCACCACCGATCTTGAACCGCCTGGACCGGGCCGTTGCGGGGTGGCGCCAGGCGGAGCCGAGGCGTCCGTCGCCCACGCACTGGCTGAGTCTGGTTCGGAAGCAGGCCCGCCAGGCCCAGTGCGCGGCCGGGCGCTGGCCTGTGGGGCCGGCGGGCGCCGCCGGGGGAATGCTGGACGAGTACCTGTACCGACGGCTGGCCCATGGATGGTGAATCGGATTCCCGCTTTTCCGAGCCGGCCGGCAACGACCACACGCTGTTGGCTGCCGACCGAGAGCTCCAGCCGCGCCTGGTCTCCAAGCCTCGGATGCCTCCGGCGCCAGCCGTCCCGATCCGACTAAAGGTGGCCGCGAGCGTTGGGAAACGAGTGTCCGACACCCTTGGTCAGTTCTCATTGTGGTGGTCGTTGAAGAACCTGGCTGAGAGCGTTTCGGATTCCCCGTTGTTTCCCAGGGCCCTGGAGCCGGCGCTGGCGGGCAGATCGTTTCTGCCTCTCGCGAGCAAACCGGTCAGGACCCTGGGCGGAACGCCGCACTCCCAAGGGGCGGGAGGGATGAGCGCCCCTCCGCGACAGACAGATGCGTTCGCACAACCTTGGCCGGCGGAATCTCGTTTCGAGCCCACCTCGGGGGCGGCGCTGGCGCTGACGGTGCCTGCGATCCAATTTGGGGGAGGGCGCTGGCTGCCAGGGCCGATTCCCCTGCGTGCGTTCGCGCGGCGGAGCGCGGCCCGCGCTTCAACGCCTCCGCTGTTCCCTTTGCCGCGCTTCACAGGTCTGTTTCCGGAAATAACCTGCAGACATCTCGCACACGCGGCGGCTGTGGCTGCTGGGGGAAACCGGGCCGCGGACATGCGCAGCTCACCGGCGCAGAGTTTTGAAGCTCTCGAGTTGCCTGGGGAGGGGATCCGCTATGCAGGCACCCGGCTGCTTCGTGAGAAGGGCACTCTCGCACTGGGAGCATTCGTGAGGTCCGGGCCGCGGTGGGCGACGCCGGCGCGCAGCGAACCGCTTCGGGTACTGGAGCGGGAACGGGATCTCTCGGCCTGTGAGTACCGTACGGAATCCATGCTCCGCTCGCATGTCCCGGCGAGCGGAATGCAGTCAAGGAGGGATCAATGAGCAGTCAGTTGGCGTATCGTTACTTGGCAAATGCCGTTGCATTTCATTTGGAGGGCAAGCGGGAGGAGGCCCTCGGGGAATTGGAGAGCGCCGTCAGCGCGGGAGCCTCGGTCGCGGAAGTCCATGGGGCGATGGGCTTCCTCCACTTCGAGCTAGGACGTTTCGAAGAGGCCCTCCGCTGCTACTCCGAGGCTCTGCGATTGGACCCGGGCTACAAGGCGGCGCACTTCAGCCAGGCCCTGTGCCTGCACAACCTGGGCCGCTGGAGGGAAGCGCTGGAGAAGTATCAACTCGCGCTTGACATCGATCCGGCCAAAGGGGAGGCGCAGATGGGTGTGGGCGCTTGTCTTCTTCATCTGGGCAGGTATGCGGCTGCCCTGGAAATATTCGAGCGCCGCCTGAGTGAAGCGCCGAGCCAGAAGGAGGCGCTCTTCGGGAAGGCGCTGGCGCTCCAACTCGCCGGCCGTCTGGAAGAAGCCACCCAAGCCTATATCCGTGTGCTCGCGCATGACCCGCAATCTGAAGAGTCGCTGTCCAATCTGATGGCCATAGGGATCGCGCGGAGAGATGTCGAGATGGTCCGCCAGAACGCGGAACTGCTGCTCCAGGTGCGGCCCAAATCCAGTACTGCTTTGGAGGGCTTGGCCGCCGCCGCTTTCTCGAAAGGCGATTTCGAAAACGCCGTGAGGTATCTGAGCGACTTGCGGGACGTCGCGCCGGATAGTTCCGAGGTCCACTTCAACCTGGGTGTCGCCTTTCAGAAAACCGGCCGGCTGAAAGAGGCAATCCAGGCGTACTCGGCAGCCCTGAAGCTGGCGCCCGGGGTGGTCCAGGCTCACTTCAATCTGGCCCTGGTCCACCAGGAGAGCGGGGATCGTGAACAAGCCAAGGCGTGCTTCCAACGCGCTCTGGAACTCTCGCCGAAACTCGCCTCAGCCAGGTGGAACCTGGCGCTGATTCTCGAACAAGAGGGCGACCTCGATGCCGCAAAGGAGCTTTATCAGAAGCTGGTGGAAGACGACCCTGAGTGGGGCGATGCCCGGGTCCGCCTGGGTTACCTGCGCCTCCAGCAGGGCGATTTCCGAGGCGCCGCTGAAGCCTTCCAGATCTGCCTCGAACGTCGCGCGGACTGGTTTGAGGCCCAGTTGAATCTCGCCCACGCTCTCTGGGGATTGGGAAACCTGGAGCCCGCGACCCAGGCTTTTGAGAAGGCGCTGAAGCTCCAACCCGACAGTCTGGAGGTACTGTGCGCCCTGGCGGAACTGGCGCTGCTGGGTGAACAGCACG
The DNA here is from genome assembly GCA_049512775.1 of Bryobacteraceae bacterium. Classification (GTDB taxonomy): domain Bacteria; phylum Acidobacteriota; class Terriglobia; order Bryobacterales; family Bryobacteraceae; genus Fen-330. Next base: position 402 of record JBEKWU010000026.1, on the reverse strand, counting down.
CAAAAGCGCTCGAGATCTACCGGCACATGATCGAACTCGGTGAACGCACTCCGGAGCTCCTGTACAACACCGGCCTGCTGCTGCACCAACAGGGGCAACTGGAGGAAGCGGCCGATCTCTATCAAGAAGCCCTTTCCGCGAAACCCGACTTCGCCGAAGCCTCACTGAACCTCGGGCACGTCTTGCAGCACACCGGGAAGGAGGCCGAAGGACTCACCTGCTGGCGACTCGCGCTGCAGCTCAAGCCCGAACTCGCCAGGGGTTACTTCGAACTGGAAAAGGTCTAGCAGCCCGTGGATAAAGTCGCCAAAACATATTGATGTGGAAATGTTTTGGACCGATAATTGGGTATGGCGCTTGGCAAGCGTAGGCAGAAGCAGACTTCCTTCTGGGTGGAGACCA
>JBEKWU010000025.1:0-53661 GCA_049512775.1 Bryobacteraceae bacterium | reverse complement strand
CCGAGCTAAAGCTCTATACGATCTATTCTCCGCCGAACCACCCGGATGGGACGGTGCACCAGACCAAGGCCGAGGCTGACGCCGCGGAAGTTGCGGAACACCATTGAGTTGGATGGCCGGCCGCTCTTGCGAGGCATCGGGCATGCACGGCGTTTCGCCGCCGAAAAGCTCGATGGCCAGTGAAATGCTCCCCGATTGAGAGGAAGGTGACCGACATGAAACGGATTCCAGTGGTCGAAGTCACTGCGGCGGTGTTGTTCTTGCTTTTGGGAACCACTCCTGTCTGTGCACAGAAGGACCAACACGAACAGGAGGCCAAACCCGCGCAGCAGCAGGAGAAACCACGCGCCGAGCACCAACAACAGCAGGCCAAACCCGCACAGCAGCAGGAGAAACAACACGCCGAGCAGCAACAACAGCAGGCCAGGCCCGCACAGCAGCAGCAGCAACAACACGCCCAGCAGCAACAACAGCAGGCTAGGCCCGTACAACAGCAGCAACAACAGCAAAGAAGCTACTCCCCCCCCGTCCAACAGCGCACCCAGCAACAGGCGCGTGATTGGCAGCAGCAGCGCGGATGGCTACGGCAGGGCGGCTGGCAGGAGCATAGCTCTTGGCAGCAGAATCGTGCCCGAAACTGGCAGGTCGAGCATCGCACTTGGGAGCAGCGCGGCGGCTATGGTGGCTACTACATTCCTCAGGACCGTTTCCAGCTCTATTTTGGCAGCGGACACTGGTTTCGCATCCACAGCCGCCCCATTATAGTTGGGGGGTATCCGCGCTTCCAGTACGGCGGCTTTTGGTTCATGCTGCTTGACCCGTGGCCAGAACGCTGGTCGGATGGCTGGTACGATACCGACGACGTTTACATTGGCTATGACAACGGGTATTACCTGTACAACCGTAGAGATCCCGGCTTCGGGCTTGCGATCGCCGTCGTGCGCTAGCTACTTTGAGAACCGAATGGCGCGAGTGCCGGGCGTCCCTTCAGTTGCTCCCTGGTGTTCGTTCTTGCAGCTCGGGAGACTGTCCCGATTGAGATACGTGGCGAACCCATTAGGAGGGGTTCTGAAATGAAGCTCAATGAAAGCTTGGTTTATGGAGGTGTCGTGGCCTTCTTGATGGCCGCGCAATTCCCCGCGCTCGCGCAATCGCAGCGCATCCACGCGAACATTACCGGAGGCGGTGGCGAGGGCAAGTGCACGTTCGAGGTGGAGGTTGACGGAGCGGCCGAAGTCGAGATACATGGCGATCAGGGCGATTTGCGGACCACATCCGGCAGCCCGGCGCGGTGGCGCCGGTTGGAGTGCAATCAGGCGCTACCCAACAATCCAAGCGCCTTCCGGTTTCAGGGTGTGGACGGGCGCGGGCGCCAGCAACTGGTCCGGGATCCCAACTCAACCGGTGGCGTGGCCGTGATTCGGATTGAAGATCCGCAGGGCGGCAGCGAGGGCTACACCGGAGACATCACATGGAGCGGCGGGAGCAACAACTGGGGCGGCGTTGGCAACTGGGCCAGCGGCGGATATTCGAACGACAAGTGGGGCCAGAGAATTACCTCGCGCGAGGCGATGAATATCTGCAGGAATCAGGTGGTTGCTACTCGAAACATACCTCGGTCGGGGATCCGTGTGCAACCCGCTCCGCCCTCCGCTGACGGCAACTATGCTGTCAACTTCTCCTTTGTGAATGCCATGGGCCGAACCACGAACGGAGTCTGCTCCGTGTCGGGCAGCGGCCAGATTCTCCAGTTTCAAATTGAGCGGGGCCACCAAGGCGGCAGGGCTTCGTGGAATCAGGCGCTGGACACCTGCCAGAACGAGGCGGCCAGACGGTTTGGCGTGTCTGGCGGCGACGTCCGTGTGCAACATGGCGCGGATCCGGGTAACGGCAGTTACTTGGTCAACTTCCAGGCGAGACAGAGGAACGGCAAGATCATCACCGGCGTCTGCAGGGTGTCTCCGACCGGCGAAAACGAAGCCTTCCAACGCTGGTAGCGGCCTTCGGCAAACAGCTCGCGGTCCCGTCGGAGCGGCCCGATTCCACGAACCATCCGGTGCGGAATAGCGGCGCGCTGCACAAGGGAAAGGGAGCCGCCCGGCTCCCTCCGCGTGTCCTTCTGCCATGTTTAACTTCAGCGGCTCCGTTCTGGGTTCGCCCGCGGCGGCCGGGCTCGGCTTTCACCACACCCTATTGGCGCGATCTGCCACCGTCTCATCCCGCCCTCCTCACTTCAGGTCCACCATCATGCACTCGGGCCTCCAATCAGGCAAGACCTGCACTTTTGGCAGCAGATTCTGCACGCTTCTCGATCGCCCAGGTCTCTCGCCGCCCTAATGACCCTCGCAAAATACGGTGGCTGACTTCACTGTCCCGAGGCGCGTTCTCCGCGCCGCGTGGACGGTGCTGTCTGTCAGCGCATTTTCATCATCCCCGCCTCGCGGCGACATCGCAGCGGCCAAACCGGCGACGCCAGAGGTCCACGTGAGGCCAGTTGGTGCGCCGCGTGCACTGAGAAAGATCAGAGGTAACGAAAAAGAGACTCATCGTGTTGGCTGCTGTAGCCCTTACACCGCTGCTGGCCATGGACAAAAAGCCAGGAAAGCGGCTGAACGAGGCTGCGGCAGTATTTTCGGAGGTGATGGCAACGCCGGACAAGGGCATTCCTCAAGATCTGCTCGAGAGGGCCCACTGTATCGTGATCGTGCCGGGGGTCAAGACCGCGGCCTTCATATTCGGTGGGAAATACGGGAAGGGATACCTGTCCTGCCGGAACCAGAGCGGAGCTGGCTGGTCGGCGCCAGGCACAGTCCGCATCGAGGGCGGCAGTGTTGGCTTCCAGATCGGCGGCTCCACGACGGACCTGATCATGCTGGTGATGTCGGAACGCGGAGCGGACAAGTTGCTTGCCAGCAAGTTCATTCTGGGCGCGGAAGGCTCAGTCGCGGCTGGCCCCGTGGGACGCACGGCTACAGCTCAAACGGACGCGCAGATGCACGCTGAGATTCTCTCGTGGTCGCGTTCCCAGGGGCTGTTTGCCGGCATCGCTCTTGAAGGAGCCACCTTGCGGCAAGATCTCGATGACAACGCCACGCTCTACGGCGAGAGACTGGAGAACCGGGACATCGTGACAAACGGTGTCGCCGCTCCCAGAGCGGCCGCGAAGTTGCTCGGCCTGCTCAACCAGCACTCGGCTCACGAGCGCGTGGCGAGGCGCGACTAACAAGTGATGAAACGGACAATTGAGGTGACAAGATGAAGACGATCATAGGCACGTTCCTGACAATATGCGGGCTTCTGGCGGCACAGGCGCCACAAGCTCCGAACCCAACTCAACAATCGGCTTCAAACGAGAATGAGGCCAGGATGGCCGCCGGCAAGACACCGATCTATCGCGTCACAGTCGTGGGGCGAACCACAAAAGCGGTCAATTACAGGCACCGCGGCGGAGCCACAAAGATCGATTTTATCGGCACCACCTTACTGCCGAATGCCCACGGTGAGGCCAAAGTGGAGAGCAAACAGGGCTACATCGAGATCGAAGTGGAATTCCGTGAACTCCAGGCCGCTACCGCATACGGTCCCGAATTCCTCACGTATGTGATGTGGGCTATCACCCCGGAAGGCCGCACAACCAACCTCGGCGAGGTCCTCCTGAACGGAACCAACAGCAAGCTGGACGTCACTACCGAGTTGCAGTCTTTCGGCTTGATCGTGACGGCGGAACCGTATTTCGCGGTGACACAACCCAGCGATGTCGTGGTGATGGAAAACGTCATCAGGCCAGATACTCGAGGAAAGATTGAGGAGGTTGATGCGAAGTACGAGCTGTTAAAGAGGGGCCAGTACACCTTGAACGTGAACCCGGCTGAGATCAAGCCTGTACGGCTCGGTCGCAAGGTCCCGCTGGAACTCTACGAGGCCCGAAACGCCGTTCAGATTGCGCGCTGGACCGGCGCTCAGCGGTACGCCGCCGAGACCTTCCAGAAGGCCACCCAGGGCCTTGCCAACGCGGAGGGCTATTTGAAGAGTAAGGCGGACAGAAAGCAGGTTGTGACGGCGGCGCGAGAGGCCGTCCAAATGGCGGAAGATTCACGAATCATCGCTGTCAAAAAGATGGAGGAAGAGCGGCTGGCAAACGAGCGCCAGGCGGGAGCGGAGCGTGAATTGCGCGCCGAGAGCGGACGCGCCGCCGCGCAGTCGGAAACCGAGCGCGTTGCGCGAGAAGCGGAGGCGGCCCGGCTCAATGCACAGGCCGACGCGGATCGCCTAAAGCGGGCAAATGACGCGCAGACAGCGGCTGCGCAGACCGAAGCCGACCGCTTGAAACGTGAGAACGACGCCCGGATGGCTTCCGCCCAGACCGACGCGGACCGCCTGAAGCGGGAGAACGAGGCCCAGATAGCGGCTGCGCAGACCGAAGCCGATCGTCTGAAACGCGAGAACGACGCCCAGATGGCGGCTGCGCAGACCGAAGCCGATCGCCTGAAACGCGAGAACGACGCACAAAGAGCCGCTGCCCAAGCCGACCTCGATCGCGCGGCCAAAGAGAAGGCTCAAGCGGAGGCTGAGAAGACGGAACTGCGAGCTCAGCTTTTGCTGCAGTTCAACGCGATTCTCCAGACTCGTGACACCGCCCGAGGCTTGATCGTGAATATGTCGGATGTTCTGTTCGACACGGCCAAGTACTCGCTGAGACCTCTGGCCCGTGAGAAGCTGGCCAAGGTGGCCGGCATCGTCTCGGGGCATCCGGGCCTGAGCCTGGACGTGGAAGGGCATACCGACAGCGTGGGCGGAGACGACTATAATCAGCGGCTCTCCGAACAACGCGGTTCGGCGGTGCGCGACTTTTTGATCCAGCAGGGGATGGCGGCGAACTCCGTTACTTCAAGAGGCTTTGGGAAGACTCAGCCTGTGGCCTCAAATGACACTGCGGCAGGCCGCCAGCAGAATCGCCGGGTGGAACTGGTTATCTCCGGCGACATCATTGGCACTCGACTCGGCGCCCCCATCGCGCCGAAATAGATCTGAACGAAAGACCGCACTTTAGGGCCGGCCCCGGCAGCATCTCACGGATGACAGCCGGGGTCGGCTTCCCGTACCGTCGCGCGACCGGCCGCGGAAGAAGACGAGCTCTACAGCGCGCCAGTAGCCCTCGGCGATGATGCCAAATGGATTTATCGTGAACGCCACGTCCCCTCAATAACTTGCGGCTGGCTGAGAATCCGCTATAGACACCAATACGCTCTAAGTTATTGAAAATAAATGGATGGCGGAGAGAGAGGGATTCGAACCCTCGATACAGTTTCCCGTATACACGCTTTCCAAGCGTGCGCCTTCAACCGCTCGGCCATCTCTCCAGGGTGCGGGGAACGCGCGGCTGCTGTTTCCAGGATAGCAGCATGATCAGGGGAGCGGCTTGGTGGCCGTGCGGTACACGTAGTCGCGCACGCGCAGGTACCACTCGGCGCCCAGTTGCGGCGGCCCGCCCGGGGCCTGACACCACTTCGCGCGGTCGGTCACTCCGAGCGCTCCCAGGATTTCGGCAGGCAACGCGGCTTTTCCGAGGGACCGTGCCAGCGCCACATCCTGCCGCGCGTTGCGCCGGATCAACGCGCGAACCGTAAGCGACCCTTCCTCGCCGCTGCCGGTGGCCGCGCAGGCGTAGGTGCGCAGCGGCCCGGCGGCGGATCGGGCGGCCGGAGCCTCCACCGGGGCCAGCGGCTCGAGAGGGCCTCGCGGCGCCGGGACGACCGGAGCGATGATCCGCAGCTCCATCGGGTAAATGATCCATTGCTCCCCGACAAAGAGCTGCACCTCGAAGCGCGTGCGCCTGACCGGAGCGTCGGGGGCAACCCAAAGGTCCAGCCACACCACGGTTACGGTCTGGCCGGGAACCTGGCGCACGGGATTGAGCACCTGGCGGGTCTCGGAGAGTCGGAGCGGCTCCAGCCCGTCCGGGATCCACGCGTTCCCCAGCTTTACGAAGGTCGGCAGGTACGCCGTTACCCGGACTGCGTCCTCCGGGTTCTGGGCCACGTACAAACTGAACTGGCCGCCCGCCGGCACCGTAACCACGACCTGGAAGGTCGCGTACGTGCTCCGCGCCAGCGCCGGGGAGAGGATCTCACGCGGCCGTTCCACCCAGTCCGCGGCCACCACCGCGCCGAATGGATCGATGCGCTGGAACTCGGAGTACACCCGGAGCGACTGCGCCCAGGCGCCGGCAGCCAGCGCGGCGCAAGCATAGAGGTATCGCGGCGCCATCCCGCTCATTGTAGTCTCGCGCTCAAACCAGGTCGAACTTCTCCTGCTGGAGGGAGGCGTCGCTGATCACCAGCACCGGGCGGCCAAGCACTTCCTCGATCTCCTCGAGGTAGTCGTTGTCGCTGGATTTGAGCAGCTTGGCGACGTCCGGGTGGACCCGTAGCGTCACGTCGGAGCCTTCGACGGCGCGGGCGATTTTGTGCGCTTCTTGCAGGATCTCGCCGATCACCGTCTGCACGCTCTTGACGTAGCCGGCGCCTTCGCAATAGGGGCAGGGGGAGCACAGCGTGCGCTCGAGGCTCTGCTTGACCCGCTTGCGCGTGATCGCCACCAGCCCGAAATCGTTGAACTGGAGGATCTTGTTCGGGGCGCGGTCGCTGCGCATGGCTTCTTCGAGCGCCTGCATCACCTTCTGGCGGTTCTTGCGCTCGTCCATGTCGATGAAGTCGACCACAATGATGCCGCCCAGGTCGCGCAGCCGCACCTGGCGCACGATCTCCTTCACCGCTTCAGTGTTGGTCTTGACGATGGTGTCTTCGAGGCGGTTCGACTTGCCGACGAATTTGCCGGTGTTCACGTCAATGGCCACCAGCGCCTCGGTCTGGTTGATGACGATATAGCCGCCGGATTTCAGCCACACTTTCGGACGCAGCGCCTTCTCCATCTCGGCGGTCACGTTGAAGGCGTCGAAAATCGGCGCGTCGCGGGTATACATCTTGACGCGGTGAACCGCGTTCGGCTGGAAGCGCTCGACGAACCGCAGGACGCTCTCGTAGACCTCCTCGTTGTCGGTCCAGACGGACTTGAACTGCTCCGTCATCTGGTCGCGCAGGATGCGGCTTACCAGGTCCAGGTCGTGGTGAATCAGCGCCGGAGCCTTGCGCGCCTCCGCCTTTTGGCGGACGTCCAGCCAATGGTTGAACAGGAAGCCCATGTCGGCGGCGATCTCCTCTTCGCTCTTGCCCTCTCCGGCGGTGCGCACGATGTAACCGCCGGGAACGCCGGCGCGGTGCGCCTGCAAGATCCGCTTCAGGCGCAGACGCTCTTCGTCGGAGACGATCTTGCGGGAGACCCCGAGGTGCTCGACCGTCGGCATGTAGACCACGTAGCGGCCGGGCAGAGCGATGTGGGACGTGATCCGGGCGCCCTTCTGTCCCAGGGGCTCCTTGGCGATCTGCACCAGGATTTCCTGGCCCTCCCTCAGCAGTTCGGAAATGGAAGGCTGGGGCGGCCGTTCCCGCTCCTGCCGGGCCGAGGCGTCCGGGTTATCCTCGGGCGTGGCCTCGGCGTTCCCCCTGGGCGCCTCCCGGGCCTCCGCCGCCTCCGTCTCGGCCAAGCCGTCGCCACGCATTTTGCGGCGCATGCGGCGGGAAATGCGGTGGGGATAACGATAGCCCTGCTCGCGCAGCGTTGCCGTCAGGCTGACGGGCATTCTGGCGGGCTCGACCTCCTCGGCGCCGGCGGGCGCAGGCTCCGCCTCGGCTGCCGCCGACTCCGCCTGTACCGGTTCCGGCTCCGGTTCCGCCCCCTCGGGGATCAACTGATCGGGCAATTCGGCGATCTGGTCCTCCCCTTCCTCCTCGAGCAGTCCGGGCTCGGGGGCGAACTCGGAGGCAGGCGCAACCGCCTGCACCACGACTGCATCTGCCTCCGGCTCAGGCTCAGGGGCGGAATCCGGGGCGGGTGAAACCGCCTGCCCCGCAACCGGCGTGTACTTGGCCAGCGATTCGCCCGGCAGCACCGGGAACTCCTCGGCCGCGGCAACCTCGACCGGCGCCGGCGGCGGGACCGGTTCCGGCGGCTCCCCGGCGGTGTGCGGTGCGGGGGCGATCTCCGCCGCGTACTTGGATTCGGGGAAGCCGCGGCCGCGCGCACGGCGGCGGCGCGACCGGCGACCCCGGCGGCCAAGGCCCTCATCCTCTTCCTGGCGCTCGAAAACCCGAGGGGGAACCGGCGCCGCGGCGGGCGGTTCCGCCGGCGGCGCAACCGCGGCTGGCTCGACCACGCCGGCCGGTACGGCCCTCTCAGAGCGCACGACCTTCTCCTCCGCCGCGCCGGCGATTCTGTCGTATTCCTCGTTGTCCTCGAAGAAGTCGGACACATAGAGGAACGCGTCGCGCTCCAGCCCGATATCGACGAAGGCCGACTGCATGCCCGGCAACACCCGGGTCACGCGGCCTTTATGAATGCTTCCGGCCAAAGAGTACTCGTTGGCCCGCTGGAAGAAGATCTCGACCAGTTGATCGTCTTCTAGGATCGCCACCTTGGTTTCGTGGCGGTTGGCAGAAATAATCAGCTCTTTTCCCATGAGTCGCTCCGCTCCTGGCGCCGGGAGCGCGGTTTCTCAGAGAAGAGAGGCTTGGCGCGCCAAAATCTCGTTAGGCCCCGGCGGCGGAGTCAAGGATCTCGAACGCCACCCGAGAGCCGCGGAAAACCGCTCGGCGCGACCAGCCATCCCTGTGCCGCGCACGGCATTTCCGAATCGCTCACCGAATCAAATTCGCGCTAAACCTCAACCTCTTTGGCGAACCGGCCCGCGCCGCTTCTAAGTAACAAATCGCCCGAGCCTGACACTGTTCACCAGGCCCAGCATCAAGAAGAACGACAGGATGCTCGAGCCGCCGTAGCTCATCAGCGGCAAGGGAATGCCGGTCACCGGCATGCTGCCCACGACCATCCCGATGTTCACCAGAATGTGAAACAGCAGCAGCGCGCCGACCCCCATACAGAGGTACATGCCGGATCGATCCGGGGCCATCTGCGCGTTCTGCACAATCTGCATCAACAACACGAAATAGAAACCCAACATCCACGCGACTCCAAAAAAGCCGTGTTCTTCGGCGAAGGCCGAGAAGATGAAGTCGGTGTGGGGGACCGGAAGGAACCCGTATTGCGTCTGCGTGCCTTTGGTGACTCCTCTGCCCCACATCTGCCCGGCGCCCACGGCGATCTTGGACTGGATCACCTGGTAGCCCGTACCCTGCGGATCCCGCCCCGGGTCCAGGAATGTCACCAGGCGAGCTTTCTGATAATCCTTCAGGCCGTAACGCCAGCCGAGTGGCACAACCAATAGGAGAACGACGCCGATCACCGCCACGTATTGCCAGCGCAGCCCGGCCAGCAGGATGCCGACGGCCAGGATGGGCAGGTAGGTCAGTGCGGTCCCCAAGTCCGGCTGTTTCATCACCAGCAGCATGGGCACGGCCACTAAGCCTCCCAATTTCAACAGGTCACGGCCTTCCGCCCGATCCGTCTTCAGTTCCGTCAAGTACCGGGCTACTAGCAATATTATCACCGTCTTGACGAACTCCGAGACCTGCAGGTGAAAGCTTCCGTACCCGATCCAGCGCCGGCCGCCGAACCTGGTTGTGCCGATGACCAGTACCACGGCCAGGCAAGCAATCGACAGAAAATACAGCACGAACGCCTGGCCGAGCAAGGTGTGGTAGTCGATCTGGGCCGCGATCCACATGACCAGCAGACCGACCAGCACCCAGAGAGCCTGTTTCCACCAGGCATCGTCGTACTTCGTATCGCGGGTGGCGCTGTAGATTTGCAGGATCCCCATGGCGCAGATGATCAGCGTCGAGATCAGCAGCGCCCAATCGAGATCGCGAATCGACCGGTAGCGTGCCATGAGCGTTCAGGGTTGGGAGGGGGCCTGTGGCGCCACGGGGCCGAACCGCGGCTGCGCCCGCTTGATCTCCGCCACGAGCCGGTCGCGCGCCTGCCGCGCCTTTTTGTCGAAATAGGCCTTGATCACGTCCCGCGCGATTGGGGCGGCGAACTGGCCGTGCACTCCCGCGCCCTCCCAGAGCACCGCGACGGTGATCTCGGGCGCCTCGCAGGGCGCAAAGGCCACAAACCAGGCATTGTCCTTCATCTTGTGCCCGAGACTGGTCTTGGCGGCTTCCCGTGACATCCGTTGCGCCGACCCGGTCTTCCCACAGACGCTGACGCCCGGCAGCCGCGCCCGCCCTCCAGTGCCTCCTGCTTCGTTGACCACGCCGTACATCCCGTAGACCACCTTCTGCGCGTTGGCCGGGTCGATCTTGCCGATGCGAGGCTTCTCCATCCGGTCGGGGTCCTTGACCAGGTGCGGCGGGTACCACACGCCGCCCATCGCCAGCCCCCCGATGGCATACGCCAGTTGCATCGGGGTCACCGTCAGCGCGCCCTGGCCGATGGCCACCGAAATCGTCTCCCCGGCATACCATTTCTGCCGGAAGTTGCGCATCTTCCACTCCGAGGACGGCACTACCCCCGCCATCTCGTTGGGCAGGTCGATTCCGGTCTTGTGCCCGAGACCGGCCATATCGGCGTACTTGGCGATGTTGTCTATGCCGGTGCGGTTGCCTACGTTATAGAAGTACACGTCGCAAGACTGGGTGATGCCTTTGTGGAGGTCCACGGTGCCGTGGCCCCCTTTCAGGTAGCACGCAAAATAGTGCCCGTAGAAGGATGCGCCTCCCGGACAGTGGGCCTTGAAGTTCTCGTCGATCGCGCCGCTCTCCAGCCCGGCCAGCGCGACAATGGGCTTGAAGGTCGATCCCGGCGCGAACTGCGCCTGGATGGCCCGGTTCAGCAAGGGGTTCTCGGGGTTGTTCCGCAGTTCGTTCCAATCCGCCGCGCGAATCCGGCTGGCAAACTTGTTGGGGTCGTAGGCGGGCGTGGAGACCATGGCCAGCACTTCTCCGTTGCGCGGGTCCAGCGCCACCACCGCGCCGACGCGGTTTTCCATCGCCAGCTCGGCCACCACTTGCAGGTCCAGGTCCAGCGTCAACTGGAGGTTCTTCCCCGGAATCGCCTCTTTGATGCCCAAGGCTTGCCGGACCGTGCCGTGGTTATCGACCACCACCTGCTTCTGGCCATCCACGCCCATCAACTGGTCGTTGTATTGGCGCTCCAAGCCCGCCTTGCCGATCACCGCGCCCTGGTCGTACTTGATAAACTCCGGCAAGTTCAGCTCGGCTTCGCTGATCTCCCCGACATACCCGATGACGTGGGCCGCCAAGCCGTTCTGGGGATAGAGCCGCCGCTGGGCCCGGATCAGCTCCAGCTCGGGGAAACTGTCGGGGTCGCGGTGCGCCTCGACAAAGGCCACCTCGCCCTGGGTGATCTCGTTCTTGATGAAGATGTTTTCGTACTTGGGCCGCGAGCGGAACCGCTCCACCCGCGCCTCCAGTTGGTCGGGATCCAGGCTCAACCCCAGCGCGATCGGGCGAATGTGTTGGGGCCTCAGGTGGTCGCGCGCCAGCATCAGGCTGTACGAGGAGCGGTTATCCACGATCACCCGCCCGTCGCGGTCCAGGATCTTGCCCCGCGGTGCCAGCAGCGGGACGAACTTGATGCGGTTGCGTTCCGCCGCCTCCTTGTAGCTCTCCCGGTCGCGAACCTGCAACGTCCAAAAGCCCGCGATCAGGAACAGGAACACCCCGACCGCCAGGTACTGGAAGAACGCGATTTTGGCCGACGCGAACTTGGTGTCGTCGCGCAAGGCCGGCTTGGAGCGGATGCGCTCTTCGGTGTGTTCGGGCAGCCAAAGACTCACGGAGTTCGCGGGGTCAGGCCCGCTCCTTCAGTTTATCCAAAAAGTGGAAAAGCGAGATGCCCACCGCGGCGTTCAGGAGCCCCACGAAGAACATCTGCTGGACGTCGAAGGGGACCTGCTGGCCCAGCAGAGCGCGCGCCAGCACCCAGTACAAGAACTGGTGGAAGCAGTAAAAGAACAGCCCCAGCAGAAACCGCACCGCCAGGTGATCGACATCGAACCGCATGCCCACGGAGGCCGCGAAGTAGCCCACCAGCGTCTTGACGATACCGAACATCCCCAGTGGCTGATGCGATAGCGAATCCTGCACCAGCCCGATGCTCGCGCCAATGAACGTCCCGCCGATCTGGTCGCGCCGCATCAGGGCGAAGTACACGGTCACCAGCAACGGCATTTCCAGGAACTGGAAGAACTGGAAGAACCGCGGGATATAGACCTGGAAGAGAATGGCGCCCAGCGGGACGGCGACGAGGCCCCAGCGGCGGAAGCGCGTCACTCGGGTTTCCCGCGCGCTGGTGATGAGCCGGAGGTCGGTCGAGTCCCTCATGGCTGTCGCGCCGGCTGCGGAGCAGGTTTGGACTGCTCGGAGGCGGCGGGAGGAGGCGCGGCCGGCTTGACCGCCTTGGCGGCGGCATCCTCCGGCTTCAGGTTGAAATCCGGGGGCTTGGAGCCCGGCGCCCCTTCGCCGAACTTGTGCCCTTGCGCCTGGCCGATGTTCTTGTAGCGTTCGCGCAGCCGGTCCGCCTCCGTCCCGACGTTCGGCTTGGCCCCGGGAGCCGCGGGCGCCTCGTCTTCCTGCGCCCCCGGGGGCGGGGGAGGCTGTAAGTGCATTTCCGAGGCCGACACGGGCTGTTCCGGAATCGGCTGGTGGACTCCCTCGAGCACCACCAGCACCTCCTCCAGCCCGCTTTGCAGCCCGCTGGGCGCCAGGAAGACCTGCTTGAAGGAATCGCCCGGCCGCGCCACCGTGACCGCGCCCACCGGCAAGCCCTTCGGAAACACGCCATCGTCGCCGGAGGTGAAGAACCGCTCCCCGGTCTCGACCTGCTCCTCGTTTTGGATGTACTTGACCTCGCAGGTACTGTAGCCCAGCCCGTGCACCGTTCCATGAACCCGGTGCTTCTGCGAGATCACGCCCGCGGCGAAGTTGGGATCGGTTATCAGCAGCACCTGCGAGGCGGTCGGGTACGCCGCGGTCACCTTGCCCACGATGCCGTCCGGAGTGATCACCGCCATCCCCGGCAATACCCCGCCGCGCGACCCCCGGTCGATGAACACCACGCGCGAGTTCGCCCCGGTACCGGTGCCGATCACCCGCGAGGCTGCCATCCGCGAGGGGCTGCGCGCCTGGAAGGCGCTCAAAGCTTTGACCCGGTCGGCGGTCTCCAGCTCCGATTTCAGGTACTGGTTCTGAACCTTCAGCCGGCCCAGCTCCTTCTGAAGCTCCCGGTTCTCGTCGCGGAGGTTGTGAAGGAAGACGTAGTTCTCCACCACCCGCACCGTCCCGCTGCGCACGCCCTCAATCACCCGGGCGAGCGGCGTCACCGCCGTGACCGCCCACACCCGGATCAGCCGCACATCCTGGTTGCTCTTGACCTGGTAGGCCAGCAGGATCAACTGGGCGAAGATGACCAGCAACAGCACCGTAACGTTGCGGTATCGGTTGAACAGCGAGTCCATGCGACTCCGGCCTTCCGGCTAATGCCATCCCCTGCCCCACCACGGGCCAGGAACCACTGGCATCCGGCTTCCGATTCCTATTCTAGGGAGATTTTGCGCAGGAGTTTGAAATCCGTCAGCATTTTTCCGGTGCCCAGCACCACCGAAGCCAGCGGGTCCTCGGCGATCGAGACGGGCAGCCCGGTTTCCTCGCGAATCCGCCGGTCGAGGTTCTTCAGCAGCGCGCCCCCGCCGGTGAGGACGATGCCGCGGTCGCTGATGTCGGCGCTGAGTTCGGGCGGGGTGCGCTCCAGCGCCACCCGGATGGCGTTCATGATAGTGGCCACGCACTCCGAGAGCGCCTCGCGGATCTCCCCGTCGTCGATGGTGAGGGTCTTGGGCACGCCCTCGATCAGGTTCCGCCCCTTGATCTCCATGGTCAGCGGCCGGTCCAGCGGGTATGCGGAGCCGATCTGCATCTTGACCTGCTCGGCGCTACGCTCTCCGATCAGCAGGTTGTACTTGCGCTTGAGGTACTGCATGATGGCGTCGTCCATCTCGTTGCCCGCCACCCGCACCGAACGGGAATAGACGATGCCCGACAGCGAGATGACCGCCACGTCGGTGGTGCCGCCGCCGATGTCCACGATCATGTTGCCGCAGGGCTCGGTGATCGGCAGACCCGCGCCGATGGCCGCCACCATGGCCTGCTCCACCAAGTGGACTTCACTGGCCTTGGCCCGGTAGGCCGAGTCCACCACCGCGCGCTTCTCCACCTGTGTGATCTCGCAGGGCACCCCGATCACGATGCGCGGATGGACCAGCATCTTCCGCCCGTGCGCCTTCTGAATGAAGTAGTTCAGCATGCGCTCGGTGACCTTGAAATCGGCGATGACGCCGTCTTTCATCGGCCGGATCGCCACGATGTTGCCGGGAGTGCGGCCGAGCATCTCTTTGGCCTCTTTCCCGACCGCTTCCACCTCGCCAGTGTTCTTGTTGATGGCGACGATCGAGGGCTCGTTCACCACGATCCCTTTGCCCTTGGCGTAGACCAGTGTGTTGGCCGTCCCCAGGTCGATGGCCAGGTCCGAAGAGAACAGACTAAACAGGGAACGAATGTTCATTCTGAGTCTTCCATCACTCCGTCCGCATGTCCGCGGCTGTCATTTCCACGAAAACAGCAGCGTCCCGGAGTACGGCTGGAAAGGGATGCGACCGGTCCTTTCAGAGCGTAACACAGCCGGCCCCCGGCGGCAAACCCAGGAAATCGCCAGGGGAAGACAACGAACCTTCAACACTGTGCCGCACCCAACGCCCTTTCCAGGGCGGTGATGAGTGTCGGGAGGTCTGTGTGATGGTATCGCAAACCCGGTCCAAGTCAATATCGAAGTACAAGTGAACCAGGCGGTTCCGCATCCCAACGATGTCCGTCCACGGGATGTCGTCGTGCTTGGCGCGTGTGTCCGAACTGACCTTCGCAGCGGCCTCGCCGATGATCTCAATGCACTTCACCAGAGCCAGCGCCAGCGTTCGGTCGCGGCTCAGGTCCCTGGACGTGCGCCCCGCGCCCAACGCCAGGGCTTCTCGTGCGGCGTCCAGCATGTGGCGCAGGCGAACAATGTCACTGGGCGGCATATTGAACCGCGGCGGTCCGCAGGACCTCGTCGCGAAAGTACCGGCTGAGCTCACTGGGAGTCCGAAGGTCGACGCTCCGGCCGCCGAACAGCGAGGAGAGTTCCCGCGCCAACACCGCCATGCGAAGGTAGCCCACCCGCCGGCCCGGTTCAAACTCCACCAGCACGTCGACGTCGCTCGATGCGGAAAAGCGGTCGGTCAACACCGATCCGAACAGAGCCAGTCTGCCGATGCCGTTGCGGCGGCAGAACTCGGCCACTGCGTCTGTGGCGATCTCGATGTGACCTACCGTCATGCTGAGCCCATTATGCCGTACCTCGCGCTCTCCGTGTTGCGTTTCTGGCGAGGGTGGTGCGTGGTACGCTGTCTGGGACGACGGCCGACCCCAGCCACCCGGAAGGAGGGAAGGATGGCAAAGGTCTTCATAAGTTGCGGACAACGCAAGAAGGCCGAGAGGGACACAGCCGAGGCGACCCGCAAGCTGCTCAGCCAGGAACTCGGCCTTGATTGTTACGTGGCCACAGAAACCCAGAGTCTAAACAGCGTTCTGAACATTTTCAACGAACTGGAGGCCTCGGACTATTACGTGTTCATCGATTTCCTCCGACAGGGCTGCAAACCGTTCTCGCTGTTCACTCACCAGGAGCTGGCGGTGGCCTGCCGTTCCCGGTTTCTGGACCACGAGATCATCGTGTTGCAGCAGAAGGGTCTCAAGTCGGACGGTGTCCTGAAGTACATGCAAAGCAATCCGGCGAAGTTCAAGAACTCCCAGGAAGTTGTGGGGATGGTACGTCATCTCGCGCGCGAGAAGAAGTGGAACAGCGGATACTCCACGCACCTGCGTGTGGAACTCGTTGCCGCGTCCGATTGGGTACCATACATGGACCACAGGGGCACAGCTTGCGAGAGGATCCGGAAGGCCAGAATCCAGAACAGACGAGGAGACGTTGCCGCCGAGCGAGCCACCTGCGTCCTGCATTGGCTGGTGACCCCAAAAGGCCAGGAACTCTCGGAGGATAGAACTTGCCTGAAGTGGGCCACACAAGTATGGGGTTACGACCGAACGATTCCACCGTACGATTGGGCGGAGGTTGACCTGTTTGCCGAGCGTTACCATACTCCAGGCGTGTTCCTGCACAGCCAATGGGACGTGGGTGAGAGGAAACCCATCGCGGAGGCCCCAGGCGCGTATGAACTTCACTACCGGCTGTACGCGCAGGGCTTCCCGCTGTGCAGGTTCAAAGTCAGCGTGGAACTCGACAGGGAGGGTCAGGTAACGGGCCAGCCCAGTGTTCAATGTCCCGACCTCGACGTTTTTGAGGAACCTTGACTGCGAGTTTAGATTCTCCGCTGGCGCGGTCGCCGCCGGCTACCTCATGTTGTAGCTGAAGGTGAACTGCAACCGCACCTGGCTTCCCTTGAAATTGTCCGGCAAGGGCGGAAAGGGAGTGGAGGAATCGATGCCGGCGACGGCGGCCAGGTCCAGTGCCCGCGTGCCGGACGTCGAGGCGATCACCAGCTTGGGAACGCTGCCGTTCCGCGCGATGGCGAACTGAATCTGGACCCGGCCCGCGCGCCCCAGACGGGCGCTTTCCGGGTACACCGCCAGCCAGTTGCGCTTGACGGCGGCTAGAATCCGGATGAGGTAGGGCTTGAAGTCCACGCCCATCGAGTCGCTGAGCAACTCCAGGGCGTTGGCGGTCCGGCCCGGCGCCGCCGGCAGATTCAGCCCCGGGCCGATGCCGCCCGGACCCTGCAAGTCCAGGTCCCCGACCGCCACGGAAGCGCCCCCGGAGCGAATCGCGCTGCGGGTGGCCTCGGTGACGGAACTGCTGGGCGGTGCAAGCCCTCTCGAGGCCGCCAGGACGCCGGGTCTGGGCAGGCGGCTCGGAGCCCCGGGCGTCTCAAACGCCAGCTTGGGTTTCTCCTCGGCCTGGATCTGTGGCGGAGGCGGAGGCGGCGCCGTGAGGCTCGAGCCGAGGGGGGGCGCCTGCGTAGCCGGCAACGCAGCAGTTTCCACCTTCGGCGGCTCAGGAAGCGCAGCCACGCGGGCTTGGGTTCGCGCCAAGGCCGGCGGGCCGGGCGGCGCCAGCACGCGTGGGCGGGCCAGCAGGCTCTCCAGCGTGAATTCGCGGCCTACCTTGCCCTGGTTCGGCGCCGTTTGCGTCAGTTCCCTGGGAGGAGCGATCAGCGGAGTCACCGTTCGCCCCCGCGCGGCGCCCTCCGGCGGCTCAAAGATGCCGCGCGGCGCCAGGGTCAGGGCCACCAGAACGGCCATGTGCAACAGCAGCGACAAGATCCACGCCGAGGCTCGCCTGCGCTGGGCCGGCCACTCCAACAGCAGCCGGGGCTCAGTGTAATCGGCCGTAGGACGGACCAAGGCTTCCATTCACGACTTCCATGCCGCCACCGAGTGCTCGATCCGGCGGGAGTGCTCTTCGATCTTGTCAAGAATGGCCGAAGCCGCCTCCAGTGCGCGGCAGGCGTCTTCACCGCTCACCACCGGCGTGCGGCGCGTCTCCACGGTCTCGAAAAAGGACTTCAGCTCCAGGCGCAGCGGCTCGGCTTTTTCCACCGGCAGCAGCCGGAACGCGATCTGGCGGTTGTCCGCCACCTCGAATACCGCACACTCCTGCCGCGCGTAGTCCACCGAGACATATTGACGCGGCTGGAAGAGGCGCAGTTTCCGGACCCGTTCGGTCGAGACGCGGCTGGCCGTCAGGTTGGCCACGCATCCGCTAGGAAACGCCAGGCGCACGTTGGCGATGTCCACCTTGCGGGAGAGGATGGAGATGCCCGCGCCGCGCACCTCCTCGGGCATCTGTCCCACCAGGCTCAGCACGATGTCGAGGTCGTGGATCATCAGGTCCAGCACCACGTCGATGTCCAGGCTACGCGGGGTGAACACGCTCATGCGGTGGACTTCGAAGAACAGCGGCAGCCCGGTGATCGACCGCAGCGCGGCCACCGCGGGGTTGAAGCGCTCCAGGTGGCCCACCTGGAGAACGCGCGAGTTCGCCCGCGCGGTTTGGATCAACTGGCGGGCCGAAGCCAGGTCCGGCGCGATGGGCTTTTCCACCAGCACATCCAGGCCCGCTTCCAGCAGCGCGCAGCCCACCGCGCAATGGGCCGCCGTGGGGACCGCGACGATGGCGGCATCCGCCCTGCCGGGCAACTCCGGCAGCTCGAGCGCCTGGCACTCGAACTGCGCCGCGGCGTCCGCCGCCCGCGCCCGGTCGGTGTCCACCACCGCCACCAACTCGGCGCTCCCCGACTGGCGGATCACCCGCATATGGTTCCGCCCGAACTCCCCCGCTCCCACCACCGCTACACGGATTGCCGACAAGTTTGCCTCCGGGCCGGGTTTCTCGCCCGCCCCTACTGATATAGCACGCCGTTCCTTCTATAATAGGGTCGTCAGGGAAGGAGCGATTCACTATGACCATCCGCCCGCTTCACGATCGTGTACTTGTGAGACGCATTGAGGAGTCGGAGACCAGGATCGGCGGCATCATTATCCCCGATACCGCCAAGGAGAAGCCCCAGCAGGGCCGGGTGATCGCTGTCGGCAACGGCAAGATGCTCGAAGACGGCGAGCGCGCTCCGGTGGATGTCAAGGCCGGCGACCGCATCCTGTTCGGAAAGTACTCCGGGTCGGAGATCAAGACCGGCGGGGAGGAGTACCTCATCGTCCGCGAGGACGAGATCCTGGCCGTGTTCACCGAGTGAGCGAAAGCCCGCGAACCCGTGGTTGCCATGTGGTAATCTAGGAATGCATTTTCCCAGAAGGATTCTTTTGAGATGCTTCGAAACACCTCCACGCACGTATTCCTGATGGCCGCTTGCGCGGCCCTTTTCGCCGGTGTCTCGGCGGCGCAGATCAAGGTCGCCATCGTCGACTCACGGCAGGCGGTGCTGGACACCGCCGAGATCAAGAAGGCTTCCGCGGACCTGGAAGCCAAGTACAAGCCGCGGCAGACCGAGATGGAGAGACTGCGCAAGGAGCTCGACGAGATCCAGCAGAAACTCCAGGCCGGCGCCGACAAGCTGCCGCCGCAGACCACGGCAGAGCTGAACGCCCAGGGACAGCGCAAGCAACGCGACCTTCAGCGCCTCGGTCAGGACCTCCAGGAGGAGGTCGAAGCCGAGCGCCAGGACATCCTCGGCAAGACCAGCCAGCGCATGATCCGCGTGGTGAGGAAGCTGGCCGAGGAGCGCGGCATGGACGTGGTGGTCGATGCTTCCACCACGCTCTTTTTCAAGCCCGCGCTGGATCTGACCAAGGACGTGGTCGCGGAGTTCGACAAGACCTACCCTGTCAAGTAGGGCGGCAGAACAGCGAGCACATGGCCGGCTACCTCGAAGAGTACGGGGTCGCGGACGCACGGCGCACTAAAGTTGTCTGGCGCCTGGTGATTTCGGTCCTGGTGCTGGGTATTGCCGCCGTGGTTCTGTACTTTACCTTTCGCACCTGGCCGGCCAAGCGTCAGACCCAGAGGTTTCTCGACGACCTCCGCCGCCGGGACTACCAGGCCGCCTACCGGGACTGGGGCTGCGCCCAGCCCTGTCCCGACTACCCGTTCAACCGGTTCATGGAGGATTGGGGGCCGCAGGGCAGCTTTTCCAATCCGTCCGCGGCAGCCGTCAAGAAGGCTCGCTACTGCAACGGGGACGTGATCGTCACGGTGACGCCGGGAAAAGGGAAAGACATGTACCTGTGGTACCAGCGGAGCGACGGCACGCTCGGGTTCGCCCCCTGGGAGGACCTCTGCAACCCGCACATCCCCGCGCCCGCCCCGCCGCCGTAGCCGCGGTGGGATAAGGCTCCGGCTTGTCCTCCGGCATCCAACCGGGACAAGGCGGAGCCTTATCCTACTGGGGCTGACGGCTGTTCTCGGATTGTGCTACCGTGATTAATCGCGAGGGTTCGCATCTTCTACAGGAGTAGTCCAATATGGAAGCACTCGGATTGATTGAGACGAAGGGCCTGGTCAGCGCCATCGAAGCCGCCGACGCCATGGTGAAAGCCGCCAACGTGATTCTGGTAGGGAAGGAATACATTGGCGCCGGATACGTGACCGTAACGGTTCGGGGTGACGTGGGCGCCGTAAAGGCCGCCACGGATGCCGGAGCCGCCGCCGCCCGCCGGGTCGGGGAGCTGGTTTCGGTGCACGTGATTCCGCGCCCGCACGAAGAGATCGAGAAGATCCTGCCGGGAGCCAAGAAGAACGCCTGAAGCCGGCATCTCTCCCCTAGGCAGGCTCGGGTTTTCCCATGCCCCACGATCCAGATCTCGTTTCCTTGCAGGAAGTCCGCGCCAAGGTCGAGAAAGCGCACGCGGCGTTTCAGAAGTACCGCCTCTATAACCAGCAGCAAGTGGATGCGATTGTAGAGGCCATGGCCGCGGCCGGACGCGCCCACTCCAAGCGGCTGGCGGAGATGGCGGTCGAGGAGACTAAGTACGGCAACGTCCAGGACAAGATCGTCAAGAACCTGCTGAACTCGGACCTGCTGCCGCGTTACATCCGCGGGATGAAGACGGTCGGCGTACTGCGCGAGCTGCCGGAGCAGAAGGTCATTGAGATCGGCGTGCCCGTGGGCGTGGTCGCCGCCCTGCTGCCCACCACCAACCCGACTTCGACGGCTTTCTTCAAGGCCATCATCTCGCTCAAGGCCGGCAACGCCGTGGTCATCAGCCCGCATCCGCGCGCGGCCAGGTGCACCAAAGCGGCCTCGGACGTGATGTACCAGGCCGCCATCCAGGCGGGAGCGCCGGAAGACATCATCCAGTGCATCACCGCCCCGACGATGGAATCCACGCACGCGCTGATGAAGCACGAGCACGTTGCGGTGATCCTGGCCACCGGCGGCCACGCCATGGTCAAGGCCGCTTATTCCAGCGGCAAACCGGCGTTCGGCGTGGGCCCCGGCAATGTGCCGGTGTACCTCGAGCGCACGGCGGAGGTCGCCGAGGCGGTGGGCAAAGTGGTCGACGGCAAGGCCTTCGACTACGGCACGGTGTGCTCGAGCGAGCAGGCGCTGGTCTGCGAGGAGTCGCTTAGGGAGCCGGTGCTCGCCGAATTGAAGCGGCGGAAGGCCTTTTTCTGCAACGATGCGCAGAAGCAGGCGCTCACCAAGGTCCTGCTGAAGGACAACTTCCGCATCAATCCCGAGTGCGTGGCGCAGTCGCCGGTCCGCCTGGCGCAGATGGCCGGCTTCGAGGTCCCCGCCGACACCTCGATCATCGTGGCGGAACTGGAGGGAGTCGGCAAAGCTCATCCGCTCTCGGTGGAGAAGCTCTCCCCGGTGCTGGCGCTCTACTTTGTGCGGGATCATGCCGCGGCTTTGGACATCTGCGACGCGTTGCTTCACTTCGGCGGGTTGGGCCACACCTGTGTCATCCACTCGAAGGACGACGCGCGGATTCGCGAATTCGGCGTGCGCATGCCCGCCATGCGCGTGCTGGTGAACACGGGCGCGCCGGCCGGCTCGACCGGCATCACCACCAACTTGCAGCCTTCGATGACGCTCGGCTGCGGCGCCATGGCGGGCAATGTCACCAGCGACAACGTCGGGCCGCAGCACCTGATCAACATCAAGCGCGTGGCGTGGATGGTGCGTACGGCCGAGGAGGCCCTGCCGATCCCGGCCGAATTCAAGGACGTCGCGCCCCCGCCAACGCTTCCCCAGCCCGCCCGGCTCGACCGGCAGACGATTGCGGCCGCCGTCGAGAAATACCTCGCCCAACGCGGCATCGCCGTGGCGCCGGCCCCGGCGGCGCCCGTGGCGGTCACCACCGCGGCCAGCGTGGCCGCCCAGGTGGTCGACCGGTTTCTCGCTTCGCGGCGTGTGGGCCCGCCCGCAACCTGTCCCGCGACCTGGCCTTGCGTTCCGGCCGGCGCGCAGCCCCAACCTCCTCCCGCCGCTCCCGCTCCGCCGCCGCAGCCGCCCGCTCCCGAGGTTGTCATCGCCGACTTCGTGTGCGAAGATGACGTCCGCGCCGCCCTCCGGCAGTCCGGGAAAATCTACATCGGGCCGAGAACCATCGTGACCCCTGCCGCGCGTGACCTGGGCCAGCAACATGATATCCTCGTGTTGGCAAAGCGTTGAATGAGCCTGAACCTGGACGAGCTGAGAACTGAGATCCTCAAGCACCTGGAGTCGCAAGGATTTGTGGTGTTCCACGGCTACTCGCGGCTGGCGGACACCGATTCGTTTGTCGCCTGGGACGTCGAGCGGAAGCCGGACTACCAGGGCTTCCTCGAGACCGCGAAGAACGCCGGAGTCAGGCTGATCGTCTATCACTGGCGGGAGTTCTCGCGGGCCCACATGGACGAGGCCGCCGAGCGCCTGGAGGACTGCGACGTCAGCGTCGAAGAGCAGCGCGGCATGGAAAAGCGTCTGCGCGAGCTGAGCGCTTACGAAGGCTTTACCTGCGCGCTCGAGCTTTCCTTCGATTTGGAGTCCAGAGTCTACCTGTTCAACCTCCGGGCGGAATGGTATGAGGAGTACCTGGACCTGCTCGAAGAGATCGACGCCGCCCTGCCGGATGAGGAGGACGAGGAAGACGACTCGATCGGCGGCTACTACTCCAGGAACTAGCCTCCCGCGCCATGGATAGACCGGCGCGCTGGCTGATCCCGCAAATCGATCCGGAGCAGGCCGGACGCCTGGCCGACGGCCTGGGTCTATCGCTTCCCGCCGCGCGCGTGCTCGTCAACCGCGGCTACCGCGATCTCGCCTCCGCCCGCCGGTTCCTTTCCCCTTCGCTCGAGGACCTGCACGATCCCTGGCTGCTGCTGGGCATGAGCGCCGCGCTCGAGCGGCTGCGGCGGGCCATCGGCGCGCGCGAGAACATCCTGCTCTATGGCGACTACGACGTCGATGGAACCACCTCGGTGGTCATCCTCAAGAAAGCCATCGAGCTGGCCGGCGGCCGGGCCGGAGTGTTCATCCCGCACCGTATCCGGGATGGCTACGGCATGCGCCCGGAAGCGATCGAGCAGGCTGCCGCCGCCGGCGCCACGCTGGTGATCAGCGTGGATACGGGCATCCGTGCGGCCGAGGCCGTCTGCCGCGCCCGCGCCTTTGGAATGGACGTGATCGTGACCGATCACCACCTGCCCGACGCCGAGCTGCCGCCCGCCCTAGCGGTCCTGAATCCCAACCAGCCGGGCTGTCCCTACCCCGAGAAGAATCTCTGCGGCGCGGGCGTGGCGTTCAAGCTGGTGCAGGCGCTGCTGGCGACGCTGGGCTGGCCCGCCGGCAAGCTCCGGCGCATGACCGAGTCGTTCCTGAAGCTGGTGGCCATCGCGACCGTGGCCGACGTGGTGCCGCTCACCGGCGAGAACCGCGTCCTGGTGAAGCACGGCCTGGAGGGACTGCGCGAGGTGCGCAACCCGGGTCTCAGCGCACTGCTGAAGGTCGCCGGGTTCGAGCCGGGCCAGGTCCCTTCGGCCGGCCAGGTGGCTTTTCGCATCGCGCCGCGGTTGAACGCCGCGGGGCGCATGGCGGACGCCAACGACATCGTGGAGCTGCTGCTCACCGAGGACAAGGACCACGCCCGCGAACTCGCCGCGCGGCTCCACAGCCTCAATCGCGACCGCCAGGAAACCGAGAGCGAGATCGTCCGGCTGATTCTGGAGGAGTGTTTCGCGGCGCCCGTCACCGACCAGCAGGCGGCCCTGGTGTTCGCCGGGAGCCAGTGGCACCGCGGCGTGGTGGGGATCGTCGCCAACCGCCTGGTCGAGAGGTTCCATCGTCCCGTCTTCGTGCTCGGCGAAGATCCCGAGCAGGGCGTCGCTCAGGGCTCGGGGCGCAGTATTCCCGCCTTGGATCTGCTCGACGCCCTGGAATCGATGCCCGACCTGTTCATCCGGTTCGGAGGACACCGCCAGGCCGCCGGACTGACGCTCGCGGTCGAGCGCATTGGGGAGTTCCGGGAACGGCTGAACGCCTATGCGGCCGCGCGCCTCGCCCCCGACGACTTCCGCTCCCAGGTCGAGGTGGATGCGGTTCTGGCTTTCGACGAGATCTCGGAGCAGGTGGTCGCCGACGTGCTCTCGATGGCGCCGTTCGGTTTCGGCAATCCCGCACCGCTCTTCGCCGCCTTCGGCGCGGAAGTGGCCGCCGCCCCGTGGGTCTTCAAGGACAAGCACCTGAGAGTCAGCCTGCGCCAGGGTGGCCGCACGCTCACTCTCAAGGGCTGGAATTTCGCGGAGCGCGCTGGAGAATTCGCGCCGGGCGCGCGCCTCGACGCCGCCTTCACCCTGGAAAGCGACGACTACTCCGCCAGCCGCGGCTACCCGGGCTGGTGCGCGGTGCTTCGGGACGTGAGAAGATCTGACTCGTAAAGGAGCGCACTAATGGATTCGGAGAATCGTCGAAACTTCCTTACCAAGGCGCTGCCCGCCTGCGCGGTGTCGTGTCTGGGTTGTAGCGCCGCCTCCGCGCAGGAGGCGCCCCCCGCCAAACACAAATTCCAGGAACCCTCCGGACTGACGTATGAACAGGTGTTCCGGATGGCGTTTCAGGAGGGATACATCCCGACGATGAAGGCTCTTGCGGAGGACCTGGGAAAGGACAAACTCCTCGAAATGCTCAAGAGCGCATGTTCGCGGACCGCTGCGCGTGCGGGGGCGGAACGCGCGGGCAAAGCGCCCAAACGCGACCTCGCCGCCTTCGCCGCTCCGCTCGAGCAGCCGGGTGAACTCACCAAGCACGCCGTGACCTACCAGATCGTCGAGCACACAGAGCAGGCGTTGGAGATCAAGGTCACCGAGTGCCTCTGGGCCAAGACGTTCCGCGAGAAGGATGCCGCGGATATCGGATATGCGGCCATCTGTCATCCGGATTTCGCCACCGCCCCCGCCTTCAATCCGAAGATGAAAATGGTTCGCACCAAGACCCTGATGCAGGGCCACGACTGCTGCAATCACCGCTGGGAAATGACAGGCTGAGCCGCTGGGATCGAGGGAACCGCCTCACCGGGCCGTCGCCCTCATACAACGGAGCGATTCCCGCTGGAGCTGGCGGAGGGATTCGAACCCCCGACCCTCTGATTACAAATCAGATGCTCTACCGGCTGAGCTACGCCAGCTCGATGGAGCGGGAGACGGGAATCGAACCCGCAACCAACAGCTTGGAAGGCTGTGACTCTACCATTGAGTTACTCCCGCTCGCGGCCCATTTCATTGTACGGGTTCCGGCGCGGAAGGGTCAACGCGTCCGGCCCCGGGAGCCGAAACAGTTTCGCGCGAACGTGTTTTAAGGAAATCGAACTCGGGGCCGCAGTGACGGTTGACAACCGGTAGCGCCTCCGCTAAGATTCTTAAAGTGCTGATCTATCAGGCATTTGTCGGTGACGGGTCAGGGCGGTAGAACGGATTGCTCCCAGGGTGAGGATCGTTGAAACTGCATGGCGTGCCGAATGTCCCCGTCCAGGCCAGCGACGCCGGGCCCGCGCGTGGCGAGAGCGTCGATAGATTGGTCGCCCCGGAGACTTGGCTATGGCCAACCAGCAAGATGACCAGCGTGTGAGACCGCAGCCCGCCCTGCCTGAGGAGGACTACGAGCACCTGCTGGAGGATTACAGTCATTTTGCGCCGCCGGCCGAGGGCGAGCTCCTGGAAGGCCGGGTCCTGAAGGTCACCGAAAAGGAAGTCATCGTCGATTTCGGATACAAGTCCGAGGGTCTGGTTCCGATCGAGCAGTTCGCGCATCCGGATGGGCAGGTCACGGTCCAGCCCGGCGATACCATCGACGTCATGATCGACCACCACGGCCCGGAGCCGGAAGGCTACGTGCTCCTGTCGCACGAGAAAGCCAGCCGGATCCGGTCCTGGGACAACCTGGAGAAGGCGCACCGCGAGGGGCTGCTGGTCTCCGGCCACGTGGTCGGACGCGTGAAAGGCGGCCTGTCGGTGGACGTGGGCGTAAAGGCTTTCATGCCCAGCTCTCAGGTGGATGTCCGGCCGGTTCACAACCTCGACGTTCTGATCGGGCAGGACGTCCCGGTCAAGATCGTGAAGGTGAATCGCCGGCGCGGCAACGTCGTGGTATCGCGCAAACTGGCGATCGAGGACGAGGTGCTGGCGCGCAAGCGCACCACGCTCGAGGGGCTGCAAGAGGGCGCGGTGGTGACCGGCGTGGTCAAGAACCTCACCGAGTACGGCGCGTTCGTGGATCTGGGCGGCATCGACGGGCTGCTGCACGTGAGCGACATGTCCTACGGCCGCGTGAACCATCCTTCCGAAGTGGTGAGCGTGGGCGACGAGATCGCCGTCAAGGTGCTGAAATTCGACCGCGAGAAGGAGCGGGTCTCGCTGGGGCTGAAGGAACTCACGCCCGACCCCTGGCAGAGTGTGGCGGAGCGCTTTCCGGTCCACAGCCGCGTGGTGGGCCACGTGGTCAGCGTGACGGACTACGGCGCCTTCGTCGAGCTGGAGCCCGGGGTGGAGGCGCTCATCCACATCTCCGAGATGACCTGGTCGCGCCGCATGAAGCACCCCTCGAAAGTGGTGAAGCCGGGCGACCAGGTGGAAGCCGTGGTACTCGCCGTGCAGCCCAAAGACCGGCGCATCTCGCTGGGGATCAAGCAGCTCGAGCCGGATCCCTGGACCACCGTCGAGCAGCGCTACAGCGTCGGCTCGGTGGTGGAGGGGCGGGTCCGCAAGCTCACCGATTTCGGCGCCTTCATCGAGATTGAGGAGGGCATCGACGGGCTGGTGCACATCTCCGACGTGTCCTGGACCAAGCGCGTCAAGCATCCTTCCGAGGTGCTCAAGAAGGGCCAGCTCGTGCAAGCCGTGGTGCTGCACATCAATGCCTCCGCGCGGCGGCTCTCGCTGGGCATCAAGCAACTTCAGCCGGACGCCTGGGAGATGTTCTTCCGCTCGCACCAGGTGGGCGATACGGTCCGCGGGCGGGCCTGCCGGGCCGCTAATTTCGGCGTGTTCATCGAGCTGGCCGAAGGGGTGGAGGGCCTGTGCCACAATTCGGAGATTCCCGGCGGGCTGGACAAGAAGAAGGACGAGCCGCCGCTGGAGATCGGCCGCGACTACGATTTCAAGATCATCAAGATGAGCGAGGCGGAGAAGAAAATCGGCTTGAGCGTCCGGGCCCTCGGCGAGGATGAGGAGAGGACCCGCCTGGAGGAATACCAGCGCCGGGCCGCCGCCGCGACCATGACCATCGAAGAGGTAATGAATCTGAAGGGGCACGGGGAGGCCCGTTCGCAATCCTGACGCCGCGCTGGTGCGGTTGACAGCCGCGTCCTGTACAGGGAGAATGACAGCATTATGACCAAGGCGGAGTTGATCGAAGAAGTTTCCCGCGTGGTGGAAATGAGTCGCAAAGACTCCGAGGTGATTGTCGAGACCATTTTCGACAGCATCGTGCGCGCACTTCGCACGGGCGAGAAGATCGAAATCCGCGGTTTCGGCAGTTTCCGGACCCGCCAGCGCCAGCCCCGAATCGGCCGCAACCCCAAGACCGGCACGCGGGTCGAGGTGCCGGCCAAGCGCATCCCATTCTTCAAACCCAGCAAGGAGCTGAAGGACCTGGTGAACGGCGCTCAGGCGGCCGGCGAAACCCCTCCGCCCCCGCCATCCGCGGCGGAAGTCCCGCCGGCGCTGTAGCCCGAGTCCAGACCCGGCATGGATTACGTCTGGAGTCCGTGGCGCTACCGTTACGTCAGCCAGACCGGCCCGGGCGACGAATGCATCTTCTGCAAGGCGGCCGCCAGCCAGCGCGATGAGGAGAACTGTATCCTCCACCGCGCCGAGCGTAATTTCCTCATTCTGAACCGCTTTCCGTACACCAACGGCCACCTGATGATCGCTCCCTACGAGCACGTGCCGGCGCTCGAGCAGGCGGACGAGGCCACGCTCGCCGAGATGATCTCGCTGGCGCGCCGCGCCGAAGTGTGCCTGCGCGAGGTCTACCGCCCCCAGGGCCTGAACCTCGGGATGAACCTGGGACAGTGCGCCGGCGCCGGGGTGGCCGGCCATATCCACATGCACGTGCTGCCCCGTTGGACCGGCGACGCCAGCTTCATGACCGTCGTGGGCGAGACGCGCGTCCTGCCCGAGGCTCTCTCGACCACTTACCAGAAGCTGCGCCAGGCCTGGCGGTGAGCCAGCGCCAGCCTGCTATAATGGTTTTTTCCAGCCTGTTGGCAGCCCGGGAGTCGGAGTATGTTTCTTGACATCAAGCAGATGCAGATGGAGAAGGTGCGCTTCCGCGAGACCTTTCCTCCCGGGGTCATCGAGTTCTTCGACGAGCAACTCCGGCAGACCAGCCCGATCCAGTCCGAAGGCTCCGCCGAACTGCTGGAAGCCATCCTGGAGATCCGGGTGCGCGGCCACCTCAGCACTTCGATGGAAGTCGCCTGCGACCGCTGTCTGGAACTGGCTAGCGTCCCCATCGACACCGACTTCGACCTGCTCTACCGTCCGGCGGCGTCGATGCCGCAAGGGGAGGAGGTCGAGGTCCGGGACGCGGACACCGAGATCGGCTTCTACCAGGGAGATGGCCTGGAACTGAGCGATGTCCTCCGGGAGCAGATCCTGCTGTCGCTGCCCATGCAGAGGGTCTGCCGCGAGGACTGCAAGGGCATCTGCCCGGTCTGCGGCCAGAATCGCAACCTGGTGGAGTGCGCCTGCCACCTGGAGGTCGGCGACGACCGCTGGGCGGGCCTGAAGGATCTTTAGGCTGCAATCGACCGCCCACAATCCAGTACAATAGTGAGGAACTGATCATGCCGAACCCGAAGAGACGACATTCCGCACAGCGCCGGGCAAAGCGCCGTGCTCATGATGCGCTACCGCCGGCGGCGATGTCCGAGTGCCCCAACTGCCACGAGCCGAAGCCGCCCCATCGCGTGTGCCCGCACTGCGGCCAGTACAAAGGCAGGGAAGTGGTTGAGGTAGCCGAAGAGTAGAGCTTTCAAACGCCGTGCTATGGTGACGATCGCTGTTGACGCAATGGGTGGCGACACCGCCCCGAAGGCGGAAGTCGAGGGCGCCATTCGGGCCGCCAGGAGCCTGGGCGTGCAGGTCGTCCTGGTAGGCCGCGAAGATGTCCTGAAGAAGGAGTTGAGCCAGCAGGACGGCCACCTCAATCTGCCCGTCGAAATCGTCCACGCCTCCGAACAGGTGACCATGCAGGACAGCGCCGCCCGGGCGGTCCGCGCCAAGCGCGACAGCTCCATACGGGTGGCCTCCCGGCTGGTGCGTGACGGCATCGCTCAGGGACTGGTGTCGGCCGGCAACACCGGCGCGGTGATGGTCACTTCAAAAATGGTTCAGGGGATGATCCCCGGGGTGGACCGGCCCGCGCTGGCCCAGACGTTCCCCACCATCAAGGGCACGCCGGTGGTCCTGATGGACGTCGGCGCCAACGTCGACTGCTCCCCGCAGATGCTGGCGCAGTTCGCCGTGATGGGCGACATTTACGCCCGCGTCATCCTGCAAATGAAGGAGCCCCGCGTCGGGCTGCTCTCCATCGGCGAGGAGGAGCACAAAGGCAACGAGCTGACGCGCAACGCCACCCCCCTGCTGAAGTCGCTGGCCATCAACTTCATCGGCAACGTGGAGGGCCGGGACCTGTACACCGGCAAGGTGGACGTGATCATCTGCGACGGCTTCATCGGCAACGTGGCCCTGAAGGTGAGCGAGGGGCTGGTCGAGGTGGTCAAGCAGATGCTTCTGGAATCGCTGCAAGCCACCATCACTCGAAAGATCGGCTACGTGCTCTCGCGAGCCGCATACGCCGACTTCAAGAAGCGCGTCGATTACTCCGAATATGGCGGCGCGCTGCTGCTGGGCGTCCGCGGCGTGTGCGTCATTTGCCACGGCGGTTCCAACGCCAACGCCATCAAGAACGCGATCCGCGTGGCCGCCGAGTTCGCCAATCACCGGATCAACCAGCGCATCGAGGCCGAGCTGCGGCGCTGGTCGCCGGAACTCAAAGAGACCGTCAAAGCCGACTGAAGTGAACCCGCGCGGTTTCATTCTGGGCTTGCCGATTCTGCTGGCGGTTGCGTTGTCGCAACCCTCCCCCGCGCAGAAACTCAACCCCGTCCAGTGGAGCCTCGCGGCCGAGCCGGCCCGGGGGGCGCCGGGTTCGCGCATCCTGGCGCGGCTGACCGCCAGGATGGAGCCGGGCTGGCACCTGTACTCGCTGGCCGCCCCCAAGCCCATCATCTCGACCAGCATCGGCCTGGCCGGGAACCCGGCCATCGAGTCCGTCAAGATCTACCAGCCCAAGCCGCGCACCTCCTTCGACCAGAACTTCGGCTTCAACGTGGATACCTACGAGGGCGAAGCGGTTTTCCTGCTCGAGGTTCGGATCGCCGGCAGCGCTCCGCCCGGCCCGCTGGAACTGACGGCCAGCGCCCGTTTCCAGACCTGCAACAACAAGATGTGCCTGCCGCCCCGCCGCGTCACGGCTACGACTGTTGTCACTCTGGATCCGGGTGTCAAGACGCTGGCGCCGCTCGTGACGGAGGGCTATACCCTGTTCGATCCGTCCGCGCCCCCGCCGGCGGTTCCGTCCCGGCCCGCCGCGCCGTCCTCGCAAGGTCTGGTAGTGTTCATGCTGGTGGCGTTCGGGATCGGCCTGGCGGCGCTGTTCACCCCCTGCGTGTTCCCGATGATCCCGATCACGGTCTCATTCTTCCTGAACCAGCCGGCCGGATCGCGCGGGAAGAGCGTCGGGGAAGCGGCGCTGTTCTCGCTCGGGATCATCGTGACGTTTTCGCTGCTGGGCCTGGCGGCGACGGCCATTCTGGGGCCGTTCGGCGTGGTGCAACTCGGGTCGAACGTCTGGGTGAACGCGTTTATCGCGCTGGTGTTTCTGGCCTTCGCGTTGAGCCTGCTGGGGGCCTTCGAGTTCAGCGTTCCCTCGGGCCTCCTGACGCGTCTGGACAGCGCCTCGCGGGGCGGCGGCATCGCCGGAACGCTGCTCATGGGACTCACGTTTTCCCTCACCTCGTTTGCCTGTGTCGGACCGTTCGTGGGGACGCTGCTGGCGGCCTCGGTCCAGGGCGGGGGCGCGCGGCCGCTCGCCGGCATGGTCTCCTTCGCCACCGGGCTGGCCACGCCGTTCTTCTTTCTCGCTCTGTTTCCCTCCTACCTGAAGCGGATGCCCAAGAGCGGCGGCTGGCTGGAGCGGGTGAAGGTCGTGTTGGGGTTCCTGATCCTGGCGGCGATGTTCAAGTATGTGAGCGCCGTGGATCAGGTGATGCAGTGGAACCTGCTCACGCGCGAGCGATTCCTGGCCGCCTGGATCGTGCTGTTCGCCTTCCCCGGATTGTATCTGCTGGGATTCCTGCGTCTGCCCGGCATCCGGCCCGACGAGCCCGTGGGCCTGGGGCGGCTGCTGGCCGGCGCGGCGCTGCTGGTGTTCGCCCTCAGCCTCGCGCCGGGGATGTTCGGAGCGCGGCTGGGAGAGCTCGACGCCTACGTACCCGCCGTTGCCACCGACGGCTCCCAGTGGATGAAGAACCAGTACCGCGAAGCGCTCGAGGAAGCCCGCCGCCAGAACCAGCGCGTATTCGTCGCCTTCACCGGCTACGCCTGCACCAACTGCCACTGGATGAAGGCCAACATGTTCACGCGCCCGGAAATCGCGGCGGCGATGAAAGACTTCGTTCTGCTGGAGCTCTACACCGACGGCGCCGACGAGGCCTCGCTGTCAAACCAGAAGCTGGAGGAGACCAGGTTCTCGACGGTCGCGATTCCCTACTACGCGATCGTGGACCCGGATGAGAAGGCGATCGCCACGTTCCCCGGACTCACGCGCGACTCGGGCGAGTTCCTCCGGTTCCTGCGCGCCGGCATCCGCTAGCGCACAGGCTGAACGCCTGCGCCACATCAAGCACTTGCCCCACCGTGGCACAGGCATTTAGCCTGTGCACTTCAATGGGCGAGCTTCTTCCAGGCGCCTATGGAGCGCTTGAGATTTTCGGCTGGCTCGATCTTGTATCGGTTGGCTACGTTCCAGCCCTGGAGCCCGATCGGACCGCGGTAGCCGAGGCGTTGCAGCTCGCGCAACAACGCGGCGACGTCAAAGTTGCCGCTATCGAGCGGCTGGATCCACTCCTTGCCATCGCGATCGGCGCCATTGATGGTCACCACCGACAATCGCGGGATTGCGAGCTTCAGGACGCGCTCCATGGAGCCGGCGCCATCCGTGCGCAGCCAGTGGCAGAGATTGAATGTCACACCGACGTTCTTGCGCTCGGACTTCTCCGCGAGGCGAACCACATCTCCCACGCGTTCGGCGAGATACATGACGTGGGGATACAGCGAGACCGGCACGTTGTACGCCGCGGCTGCATCCGCCACCTCGCGAATGGCGGCCACCGCCAGCCCGTCCGCGGCCGGGTCCGACGGTTTGAAGTCCTGGCTTTGCACCGAGAGCCAGATCACCGTGCCTCGGCCTTTCAACGCGGCGAGGTTCCGCTCGATCCCCGGGTCCACCGTGTATTGGCCGCGACCGACCCGCACCCAAGTGTAGATGGCGTACAACTTCAGCTTCTTTTCGTCCATCCAAGGCAGCACCTTCTCTATCAGGTATTGCCACTCCCTCTCGCCCCCGGCGACGGGAGCGATCCCCGAATACCCGAGCGCGGCAACCGTGTCAATATCGGCACGCTGAAGACGGTCTTTGCTCAGGTCCTTCACCATGGCGGTGTCCAGGGCGAAGAACTCGTTTTGAAGGGGTGCAGCGTGGCGGCCCTGCTGGGCCAGGAGTGGCAGCCGGCCGGACATCAGGAAAAGCGCCGCCAGCAAGCACAACGTTCTCACGAGAGCCCCCCAGGGCTCGCGCATCGGACGGGACATCATCTGGCGCGCGGTCTCGTCGCCGGCGATCGTCTCCTTGGCCGGATCCCACCGAACCGGGCGGCCGGTACGCACACAGATGTCGGAGAACTGGCTGATCAGGTCCGAGCGCACGGCGCTCTCGATCGGATCCACGAATTCTCTCCGCGCTTTGACACACTCGATCCAGCCCAACTGGTGGGCGGCGGCCGGACGATCCCAAGGGCCGCGCGCCAGCACCTGTTCCTCGTGAATGGGACTCTTTTGCAGGCGGATCTCGTTCGGGCCGATCTCCGAGCTGAGCAACGAGGCCGGTTGCGTCAGTACCTGTTGGTAGGCCACGGCCACCCATCCCTCGGTTCCGACGAAGATTGCGCCGTCGTGCACGCCCCGCTCCGCCCCTCCGCCAAACGCCGGGTGCGGAGCGTCGGAAACCGTTTTGAAAGTCCCGCTATCCATGAAGTGCAGGACCAGCCCGTTTTCGTAAGTGCAGCGCAGGTCCCATGCGATCGCGCAGTTGTAGAGGCCCTCTTTCGGAAGCTTGCCCGTCCCCTCGTAGATCACCGGAATAGTCAGCCCGGCGTGGTCCGCCCACCACTGCACCTGGTCCAAAGGATGCGCCGCCCAATTGGCGATGAATCCCAGACAGTAGTCGCGGATGTGGAAGATGCCAGGCCCCACGCGGTCCTGACAGAAAGGCGCTTGTGGCGCGGGCCCAAGCCACATCTCGTAGTCAAAGCCTTTCGGAACGGGGAGCACCGGGGTCGCAGAACCGCCGGCCAGGGAGGGCGGCGAGATGACATAGATCTTCTGCACCTTGCCGATGCGGCCATTCAGGACCAGTTCCAACGCGTGGCGCGCATCCGGAGTGGAGCGGCGCTCGGCTCCGTACAGGAAACCGCGGCGATACTTCCGCACCGCCTTCAGCACGGCAAGGTCCATCTCGATGCTGACTCCCAGCGGCTTCTCCGTATGGCAGTCCTTCCCTGCCTGGAGGGCCGCAATGGTGATGGGAACGTGCCAGTGGTCCGGCGTGGCGATGTAGACCGCGTCGATATCCTTCTGGAGGAGCAACTCGCGGAAGTCGTTGTACATCCGGATGCCGCGGTAGGCTCCGGCCGGTTTCCGTTCGGCGTAAAGTCTCTCGAGAGTCTCCTTCGCTTGCACCCGGCGGTTTTCCTGGACGTCGCAGACGGCCACAATCTCGCAGGCATCGATAGGAATGTAGTGCTTGGCTTCGAAGACGCCACGGCTTCCGGCGCCGATGATCCCTACCGCTACGCGATCGCTTGGCGCGGCAGCGCCGCGTCCCAAAGCGCTCGCGGGCACGATCAGCGGAGCGGCGACAGATCCGGTCAACGCGCCAAGAAACCCCCGGCGAGTTCGAGTTGCCGTGTTGTCGAGAATGCTGTTCATGGGTCTTGAGTTCTCCGGGCAGCACCGCGCACGTGCAGGACGTCGCATTCCGAACCGAGTATAGCCGAACGACGGGCCGCCCGCGCCCGCTCCCTCTTCGCTTCCGTATACTTGAGTGGTGTCCCGCTTCCAACGTCTGGTTTCTGTCGTTCTCCTGCTCGTCGCCGCGGCGGCGGCGCAGGAAACCCTCCGCTCTCTCTCACTCCTCCACGTGGGCGACCTGCACGCCGGCCTGCTGCCGGACATGCAGGGCCGCGGCGGCTTTGCCCGCCTGGCCACCGCCATTCGGCGCGAACAACAGGGCTGCACCTGGTGCCTGCTGGTGAATGCCGGCGACCTGGTGCAGGGAACGCCGGTCTCGACGCTCTTTCGCGGACTCCCGGTGTATCAGATTGCGGGTCTGTTCCACTTCCAGGTCTCCACGCTCGGAAACCACGACTTCGACTATGGATGGCAAATGACCCGCCGGTTTCTCAAGGCCGGCGTTTCTCCCATCGTCTCCGCCAACGTGGTGGACGGCGGCGGCCACTCGATCACGCGCCACGGCTACGTCATCCGGAACGTGAACGGCATGCGCGTGGCCGTGATCGGCGCCCTCATGGGCAACCTGGGGAACTACGAAACGCCGGCGAAGCTCGGGCCCTGGCACTCGCTGCCGCCCATCGAGACGGTCCGAGAGATTGCGGCCGAGATCGGAGGCCGCGCCGATGTCATCGTGCTGCTGGGCCATATGGAGGCCGCCGAGCAGGCCGCCGCGCTGCACGAGCTTCCCGAGATCGCCGTCGTCATTGGCGCTCACGTTCACACCGCCTTGAGAGAGGCCCAGGAATTCGAGCACCGGCTATGGGTGCGGGCGGAGTGCTGTGGGCGGGAGCTCGGACGGCTCGATCTCAAGGTGGACCTGCCCGCGAAAAAGGTGGCCTCCTGGAACTGGAAGCGCATCCCGATTGACGCGACCATTCCGCCCGCCAGCGACATGGCCGCCCGCGTGGCCAAGTGGGAGAAGCGGGTCTCGAAAATCGTGGACGTGCCCATCGGCGAATCCCGGCGCGAGCTCGAGAAGGTGGATTTACAGCGCCTGGTCGAGCGCGCCATGGTCGAGGAGACGGGCGCCGATTTCGGCCTGATGAACCTCGGCGGCCTCCGCGACAAGCTGCCGCAAGGCCGCCTGCTCGCGCGCCACGTCTGGAACATCATGCCCTTCGACAACAAGGTGGTGATCGGGAAGTTCAAGGGCTCCGAGCTGCCGCCGGTGGTCGCCAAGGCGCACCCGGTCGACCCGGACCGCGAGTACACGCTGGCGACGATCGATTTTATCGTCGAGACCGGCGCCCTCGGCACCGGCGGTCTCAAGTTCCCCCAAACCGGCCCCCTCCTGCGCGATCTCCTCATCGACTGGATCAAGAAGAAGCAGGTGATCGAGTAGCCGGTCTCCTCACGCCCGTCCGCCGGAGGCGGCCTGCCGCGCGGTTAGCGCCGTCTCAGCAGCTTCGCGGTGAGCGACCCTGTGCGCGGCGAGAACTGCCGGGCGGCGGCCACCAGGTACGGCCGGAACTCGCGCTTCCAGTAGCCCAGGTACCCGGCCTTGCGGATTCCCTTCAGAGCGCTGGCGTAGTGGTCGAGCAGCGCCCTGGCGAACACCTGCCCGGTGCGGCGCGCCGCCAGCCGCGCGCAGCGGGAGAGCCAGCGCAGGTTCTCCGGGACCCGCCCGATGGCCGCCACCGCCAGGATCGACGAGAGCACAAAGACCGGGCGGTTCTGCGCCGCCGCCTCTCGCTTCAGCGCCTCCCAGTTGCGGCGGACCAGGTTCGCGGACGGCAGGTTCCGCGGCGGGATCTTGCGCACCTCCTCGCGCACGGCCGCCCACTCGCGACGCAGGGAGGCGACGTCCACCGGCGGCGTGTTGAGCGCTTCGGCGACGCGGCCGGCGCTCCGCTCCAGGCCGTCCAGCATCTGGTCGACGCTGTCGAACTTCGTCCCGGGATCGAGCAATCCCTCCTGCTTCAGCGCATCCGAGATCTCGGAGATCAGGCCGCGGCCCGCGCCGGAGAGGTCGGCCAGCGCCGCCATCACCCAAACCGGCGAGGCGTGGAACGTCAGGATGCCGGCCCACTCGATTCCGTGCCCGGCCGTGCGCCGCAGCAGGAAGTCGGTCGCCAGTTGGCCCTCTGGAGCATAAACCCCCTCCACCTGCCCAACCTCCTCGATCATGAAGCGCAGGCCGACCTCGACCAGGTTCCGGTACAGGCTGGTCCGGCGCACGCGCGGCGGCAAAACGACGTCTCCGACCTCGCGGAGCAACCCGCCTGCCAGCGCCGACGCCGAGCGCACCACCCGCTCGGGTAGCGAGAGCACATAGTCGCGGATGCCTTCGCGCCGCACAGGATCATGGTACAGCAATGGAACATTCGCGCCCGTTCCGGTTTCCAATCACATTGCGAGAGAATTCCCACTCCGGCCCAGCACCAAATTCGCAGGGGGGTTCCCGCCGCGGCCCCGCGGCGAGCGCTGGGCTCCGCACTCGCCGTCTGGGGCACTCATCGCAACTCGAACAGGTGATCTATGCTCCAGGATGTCCGTTACGGTCTCCGCATGATGGCCCGCAACCCCGGCGTTACCGCGGTCGCGGCGCTTGCGCTGGCCCTCGGGATCGGCGCCAACACCGCGATCTTCAGCGTCGTCAACGCGGTTCTGCTCCGTCCGTTGCCCTTCCGCGACCCCGGCCGGCTGGTTTGGATCTGGCAGTCCAACACGGCGCGGAACATCCCGTTCGCGTTCATGAACTACGCCACCTATGCCGACTGGCGGCGCGAAAGCCGTTCCTTCGAGTTGACGTCGGCCTACCAGCCGGGTTGGGCGAACCTGACCACGCGCGGCGAACCGGAGCGCCTGAATACGGTGCGCGTGAATTCGACGTTTCTCGCCATGCTCGGGGTACGCTCGCTCATCGGCCGCGATTTCCTGGCCGAAGAGGACCGGCCGGGCGCCGGGCGCGTCGCGATCCTGGACTACAAGCTGTTCCAGCGCCGCTTTGGCGGCGACCGCAACCTGGTCGGCGGCCAGATCCAGCTCGACGCCCAAAGCTACACCGTGATCGGCGTCCTGCCGCCCGAATTCGAGTTC
This sequence comes from Bryobacteraceae bacterium, assembly GCA_049512775.1. GTDB lineage: Bacteria > Acidobacteriota > Terriglobia > Bryobacterales > Bryobacteraceae > Fen-330. The sequence continues at coordinate 16,182 of JBEKWU010000025.1, read as the reverse complement.
GGGAGCCGGGAAACCGACGTCTACCTTCCGATTGCGCGCAGCACGGCGCGCGGCGGCGACCCTGTGCCGGTGGGCGCCTACGGCCGCCTCAAGCCGGGCGCCTCGATTGAGCGCGCGGAGGCCGAAATCGACGCGGTGTATCGCGGGCTCGAGCGGCAGTTCCCGAACACGAAAGGCTGGACCGCCCGGCTCTGGCGGGTGCGCGACTTCCTGGTGCGCGACGTCCGGCTGAGCCTGCTCGTACTGCTCGCCGCGGTGGCCCTGGTGCTGCTGATCGCCTGCGCCAACGTTGCCAACCTCCTGCTGGCCCGGGCCGGGGAGCGCCAGAAGGAGATCGCCATGCGCACGGCGCTCGGCGCGGGCCGCGCGCGCATCCTGCGGCAATTGCTGACGGAAAGCCTGCTGCTCGGTGTCGTTGGGGGCGCCCTCGGGCTGCTGCTGGCCTGGTGGGGCGTGAGGCTGCTGCCCCTGGTCGCCCCCGAGCGCTATCCCTTCCTGAAGCAGACCGCCATCGACCTCCGCGTGCTCTGCTTCACCGGGCTGGCCTCGCTCGCCACGGGGCTGATGTTCGGCCTGGCGCCGGCGCTGGCCGCCTCGCGCGCCCAGGTATTCGAGACGCTCAAGGAGGGCGGCAGGGGTTCGGGCGAAAGCCGCGGCCGGAACCGCTTCCGCAGCGCGCTGGTGGTGGTCGAAGTGGCGCTTGCGCTGCTCCTGATAGTCGGGGCGTCGCTGTTGATGCGCAGTCTGGTCCGCTTGCAGGATTCCAAGCCAGGCTTCAATCCCAACGGGCTGTTGACCGCGTCGATCTCGCTGCCGCCGTCAAAATACCCCGAGAGCGCGCAGCGGGTGGCCTTCTTTCACCAGTTGCTCGACCGCGTGGAGGCCCTGCCCGGAGTCGAGGCCGCCAGCATCACCAACCTGCTGCCGTTGAGTGGCATGAATGTCGGCATGGGGGTCCTGATCGAGGGCCAGCCGCCGCCGCGGCCCGGCGAGATGCCGATCGTGTTCGCGCGCGTCGTGGACCGGAGGTACTTCCAGGCGATGCAGGTCCCGTTGCAACGCGGCCGCCTGTTCACCGAGCGGGATGCTGGCGCGCCCAGGGTCGCCATCGTCAACGAAACCATGGCGCGACGCTTCTGGCCCGGCCAGGACCCGATCGGCAAACGGTTCGGAAACAGCCGGGACTGGATCACCGTGGTCGGGGTGGTGGGAGACATGAAACACACCTCGATCACGCAGGCGCCGGACGCGGAGTACTTCGAGCCCTATCCCCAGGGTCCGCGCTCCGAGATGGTGCTCGCGGTGCGCACCGCCGCCGACCCGATGCGGCTCGCGCCAGCGCTCCGCAACGCGGTGCTCGAATTGGACCCGGACCAACCGGTTTCACGGGTGGTGGCCATGTCCCGGCGCCTCTCCGATTCGATCGCCCCGCAGCGCTTCTCCGCGCTGCTGCTCGGCATCTTCGCGCTGGTGGCGCTGGCGCTGGCGGCGGTCGGCATCTACGGAGTGATCTCGTTTTCGGTGACGCGTCGCACGCACGAAATCGGGGTGCGCCTGGCATTGGGCGCGCGCCGCAATGACGTGCTCGGGATGGTGGTGCTCGACGCGGTCGGCCTGGCACTGATCGGAGTGGCGATTGGCGTGGCCGGAGGCCTGGCCCTCACCCGCCTCCTGGGCAGCCTGCTCTACGGAGTGAGCGCCACCGACCCAGTCATCTTCGCCGCCGTCTCCCTGGTGCTCACCGCCGTGGCCGCCTTGGCGAGCTTCCTCCCCGCCCGCCGCGCCGCCCGCGTCGACCCCATCGTGGCGCTGCGATATGGAGGATAGGGCTCCGAGACTATTCGCTTAACTGCATTCGGGAGGCGCAGGCCAGCAGCGCCCAACACAAAAGGTTGGCGTCATAGAGGCCCTTGAAGTAGCCAAAGCACGCCATCGCGGCCACCAGCGCCAGCACGGACGCCGTTTGGAGGTAGGCGGTCGCGTTCCAACCGGCCATCGACAGCGCCCCCTCCAGCCGATCGCGAGCTCGAGCCTTGCACCGCCCCTTCAGAAGCTGATCCGCAACTGGAACTCCAGCCGCCGGTTGTTGGCCGCCGATCCGCCGGGCCCGAAGTCGCTCCCGAGAGACAGCGACTGTCCGAACAGCGGTGAGCTCAGGTTGCCAACCGGGGAGCTGGGGTTCACGTGGTTCAGGACGTTTCGCGCCATAGCGGAGAGCGTCAGGTTGTAGCGCCGGTCGGTGCTCTCGCCGCCGCCAAAACCGCCGCGCCCGCCGCCCATTCCCATTCCTCTACCGGGACCGCCCGGCCCGCGGCCGCCACCGCCACCACCGGGGCCGCGCATGCCGCGCATGCCACCCATTTCGCCTCCGCCGGGGCCTGCGGCCGCAGCGGTCTCACTGCGGCTCCGGCCGAAGCCGAAGGTCTTGCTCAGGCGGAAGTTGACGGAAATCCTTCCGGGACCCTGGCCGTAGTTGCGCGGGATGATCTGCTCGCCCAGCTGAGGGTGCAGATCGAACGCCCCGAATCTCGTCACGACGACCCCGGGCGCGTTCGGATCGGCGGCAAAGGCGGGCCTGGCAGTGAGCAGAGAGTCGCCGTACAGGTCCTGGCCCACCGTGATGTTGAACGGCGCGCCGGAGCTGGCCATGATGAACGGGCTGAGGCGGATGTTGTACTTGGTCGCCATCGATCCCATCAACATAAAGCGGTGGCGAACGTCCAGCGACGAGCGGCCGTACTCGCTGCTGAGATCGCTGGGATTCGCCGGGAACGAGCCCGCGCCATCGGTGTCGCTCTTGGCGTGGTTGAGCATGTAGAAGCTGTTGATGGAGATGTTCTTGGTCAGGCGGCTATTGACGTTGGCGATGAGCTGGTTCTGCCGGAGGATTCCGTTGGATTGGTACTCGTAGACCCGGTCGCCCGCTGCGGCAAGCGCGGGCAGCCCCGACGGATCGGTCAGGACCGTGGAGCGGAACAGGTGGTCCGCGCGGGAGTCGGTGAACGTCAGAGCTACCGTCGTGTTGGCAGGCAACTGGCGCTCCAGGCTGAGGGCGGTCTGGAGGATGTACGGCGCCCGGAGATTGCCGTCCTTCATGCGGATCGTCTGCGGAATCTGCTGGGCGTTCAACTGGCTGATCGCCGGGACGGTGGGGAAGAAGTCGGGGTTGATGACGATATACTGCGCCTGGGTGGTTCCGTTGTACCGGATCGTTTGCAGCGTGTAGTTGTCGTCGAAGCGGCTGTAGAACATGCCAAACCCGCCGCGGATCACGGTTTTCTGTTGGCCCTTCTTGGCGCCCGGTGCCCAGGCGAAGCCGATCCGGGGCCCTAAGTCCCTCCAATCGTGGACGTTGGTCTGGGTTTCGTAGCGCAGTCCCAAGTTGAGGGTGAAGTTCGGCCTCACGCGCCAATCGTCCTGAAAGAACGCCCCCACGTCGGTCTGCGCCACCGCTGCCAGGGGAGTCCCGCCGGCGATGGAGAACTGCGTCGCGCCTCCACCGAGTTGGCGGATGAGCGCAGCACTGTACCCCAGTTGCTGGAAGTACAGGGTGCGCCCGTACCGGTCGAGCGAGGTGATTTGGCCCGTCACCGGGTTGCCGCTGGCATCCAGGATGGGCTGATAGTTGGCGTCCAGGAGCGGGCCCTCGCCGCCCGCGAACGTAAAGGTGCCGCCAAAGTTCTGCGACGAGTCGTCGGACTGGGAGGAGTGGCGCAGGCGCACCCCGGCTTTGAAGGCCTGCCGGCCCGCGGTCCAGGAAGTGTAGTTCTGGAATTCCCAGCGGTCTTCGGTGTTCCAGGAGCGACCGATCTGGGAGCCGCCGCCGTTGAACGCATCGGCTACGCTCAGGGCCGCGACCGCGTTGTTTCCGTAGTTGTCGTTGCGGGTCCGGTAGAACTGCACGCGCGTCTCGTTGACGGCGCGCGCGCTGACCATGGCGGTCTCGGTGAGTTGCACGTTGTGGCTCTCCAGGGCTGTGTTGTAGGCCTGGGAGGGAAGCGAAAAGCCGCCGACCCCGGCGTCGTCCCGGGTGTTTTGGGAATACATGTAGCGAACTACCAGCGTGTTCTTCGGGGTGAGCTGATAATCGACGCGCGGGCTGACCATGGTCAGCCGCTGGGGCGTCACGACGGATTGGTTGATCGAGAGCGGGTTCAGGTTGCTGTCCAGCGTGGTGGCGTAGATCAGCGCGTTGTCGTCGATTTCCCGGCGCTCGACGTCGACAAAGAACGACGACTTCTTGCTGATTGGCCCGCTCAGGTTGCCCCCGAAAAAGCGCGACTGGAAGTCGGCCTTGTTGCTGGAGAAGGGGTTGCGCGCGTTGAAGACGTTGTTACTGTCGCTGAAGAACGTCTGCCCGCGGAATCTGTCGGTGCCGGGTTTCGTGAACACCTCGATGCGGCCGAAACCCAGGCGGTCGTACTCGGCTGAGAACGGGTTCTGGTTGATGCGGACCTCCCGGATCGAGGACTTCGGCGGCAGCTTGCCGTTCGAGAAGCCGTCGATGAAGATCTGCCCGCCGTTGGGCCCGGCCGACGGACCGGCCAGCGCCTGGAGGTCGGCTTCCAAGTCGTCCGGATCGTCGGAGAGCGCCTGGAGGTCCGCTTCGCGGAGCACGATGGCGCCGGCGTTACTGGCGGCGTCCGTGCTGACCGTGTTGGCGTCGGCCGCGACGGTGACCTCCTGCTTGCCCGCCGCGATCGTCAACTGAGCATCCAGGATGAGGGTCTTGCCCGGCTGAACCTCGATCCCCGCCTTCTCCACCGGCGAGAAACCGTAGGAGGTCAATCGAACGGTGTACTTGCCGGGAGGCAGCCCGGAGATCCTGTACTGGCCGATCTCATTCGTGCCGAAGGTCTTGACGACGCCCTGGCCGGTGACCGTGACGGTGGCGCCGGGAATGGCCGCGCCCGACTGGTCGTTGACGCTCCCCTTGATCTGAACAGCGGAGGTCTGTGCGGACAGCGAGACGGTCGCCAGCACCAGCGCGACAAGGCAACCAAACCCGATTCTCATTCTCATACCATTTCCTCTCTCACGCTCCCCGTCGCTCTGGCTACATGGCCGGCATGGGAATGTCGAAATTCCACATCCCGCCGATTTGCCGTTCCGGCGCTGCGGTGAGCAGCGGCTCGACGCCGTACACCACCGTGATCGCCGTCACCGTGGATGGATCGGCGCCCCTGGTGCTCGAAAGAATCAGCGCATCGCCGGCCTTCAATTCGGCCAGGGTGAAGGCGGGCATGCGTTCGAGCATGTCCGAGAAATCCATGTTCCCGCGAGGTCCTCCGAACCGGCCTCCTGCCGGTGACGCGCCCGCGGGACGGTTGCCCTGAGCGCCGGGCGGCAGGCCGCCGGGCTGCTCGCCCCGCAGCCGCATCGCCAGGACGTTGGCGAGCATCAGCGGCAGTTTCTTGAGGGAAGTATCGACGTTCACGCGGACCACCACGAGCTTCTTCGTATCCAGGTCCTTGAGGGTAATCTCGCTGGCCGCGGCATCGACGCCGTTGATCGTGCCGGCCAGGGTGAGGAAGGTGCCAAAGACGATCTCCTCGGCCTTTACCCGCGTCCCGTCGGCGTTCTTGTCGCCCAGCACGCGAAGCTGATCGCCGTTCTGGAGTTCCTCGAGCTTGCTGGGTTTCGCATCCGCGAAGCGGACCGAATCCGGAGCGTACCGGCGGAAGTTGACTGGGCCGGAGGTGTCGACGACGACTAGCTTCCGCCCTTCGGCCACCCGCGTCGAGATCGTGATCTCCTTGGCGTCCCGGCTGACCGCCGTAACCAATCCGGCCATGCCGCGTTTCTGCCACTCGGCGCGGTCCAGCTCGTGCTTCTTGGCGATGTCGGTCTTGGTCATTACCAGGACGCTGACGGCCGGCGTCCCGCCGCGCACCAGGACGCGGTCTCCGACGGCGAGGTCGGAAGGCTGAATCGGCGTCGCCTTGGTCAGGTCTTTCTCGCCCGGCGCCACGCGCAACAGTCTGGTCGCGTCGTCGAGTTGTACGGAGGTCGAAGAGCCGTCGTCGGCCTTCACTACGAGCTGCTTCTTGCCGGCATCGACCGAGGTGATCGTGCCGATAATCCTGGACTTGGATGCGGTTTGCGCCGCCGCCAGGCAAGCCAAAAGCAGCCCAAGTGCACACCGGAGAGACTTTGGCATCGAAATACGAAGACGATGCGCTGACCCGCCATGTCACCCGGTGAGTTGTAAAGAATCGTAAGGAACCGGGAGCAGGTGAGCCTCCTGGAGCTTGGCGCTGGTGGCACACTGAAGCCATGCGCCCTGCCGACACCACACCCGAGGCCTGGCGCGTGTTTCTGGAGGTCCAGCGCCGGATGTCTCCGGCGGAGAAAGTCCAGCGGGTGTTCGAGATGTCTCGCTTGATTCGGAGCGCGGCGGAATCCGGCCTGCGGCATGCCTATCCCGAGGCGGATGATCGCGAGATCTTTCTGCGAGCAGCCCGGCAGAGGCTGGGCCCCGAGCTCTTCCGTAAAGTTTACGGTCGCAGCCTTCCCGACTATGGATAGTCTGACCGACGCCCTTGGTCTTCTGGTGGCCGCCCTCGGGCGCCTCCGGATCCGCTATCTCATCGGTGGCTCGGTTGCCTCCTCGGCGCGGGGCGCGCCACGCGCGACCCTGGGCGTGGATCTGCTCGCGGAGATCGGTGGACTCCAAGCAGCCGGTTTTGCTGCGCTGCTGGGGCCAGACTGGTACCCGGACCAGCAGGCGATCCGCGATGCGATCCAAGCTGGTTACCCCTTCAACGTGATCCACATCCCATCGGGCCAGAAGTTCGACATCTTCCCAGCGGCAGAGGAGTTCCACCAGTCGGAACTGTCACGGGCGACTCCGGTGAGCTTCGAGGTTCCCGGCCGGACGATTCGTTGCCCGGTCGCAACCGCCGAAGACATCCTTCTGGCCAAGCTTCGCTGGTATCGTTCCGGAGGAGAGGTTTCGGAGTGCCAGTGGACCGACGTGCTGGGCAGTCTGGCAATGAATCCGGCGGCCGACCGCGACTGCCTGCTGGCCTGGGCCAAGCGACTCCGGGTGGAGGATCTGCTGGCGAGAGCCATCAACGAGTCGGCAAGCGAATCTGGGTAGGCTTGCCTCGTGCCTATTGCAGCCTGATCCGGTGCGCTTCCAGGGTGGCGCCGAGGGCCTGGCGGAGGCGGGCGACGGCTTTGTTGGCGTCCAGGCGGGCGAGCACCTCGCGGTGGCGCGAGTCGGCGTATTCGTTCTGGCGGGTGAGCACCAGGAAGTTGGTGGATTCGCCGGATTGGTAGAGCCGCGTCTCGCTGTCCAGTTTCTCCTTGGCGGCGCGGGCGCTGGCCTCGGCGGCGGCGATGCGCTGGCGGGCGCTCTGGAGCGCCTGCAACGCGTTGCGGACCTGGACCTCGATACCCTGCTCGGCGCGGGCCTGCTCCAACTTCAGGCGGCGCTGCGCGATGACGCTCTCGGCCAGGTTGGCCTGGGCCGCGCGGTTGCGCAGGGTCAGGTCGAAGGAGATTCCCGCCTGCACGCTGGGGTAGTTGCCACCGAACAGGTTCGAGAGCGCGGTGCCGTAGCCGCCCACCAGGCTCGGCGGCAGCGAGCCGAAGCTGCCGGACGGCAGCGGCGCCAGGCCCGCCAGGGCCGACAACTGGTTGAGGCGATCCGTGATCGGTTGGGTGGCGGCGGTGATGGGGTTGGGGGCGGTCGACACCGTGCCCCCGAGGCCGGAATTCACGTAGGCCGCGAACAGGTTCACCTGCGGCTTGACCTGGTCCGCGCTCAACTGCCGCTGGACCTCGGCGGCCTCCTGGCGGGTGGCGAGGGCGCGCAACTCGGGCCTCCGTTTCAATGCCTCCGCCACCGCCTCGCGCAAGTCGCCCGCCTCGGGCGGGCTGAGCGTCTGGACGTCCACTGGGACGATCTCGTCGTTCCAGAGCGGGTCGGTGCGGTCCGGCGTGACCAGCGACTTGAGCCCGTTCTCCGCTTCGGTCACCTGGCCCAGGCCGGAATAGTAGGAATCCAGGCGGCGCTCGAGTTCCGCTTCGGCGGCCGAGATCTCCACCTGGGCCAGCATTCCACTCGCTACCATGCGCTGGTTCCGCCCCAGTTGCTCCCGCGCCCATTCGACGCTGTCGTTCAGGACCACGACCGCCTGCCGCGCCGCCACCAGGTCCCAGTAGGCTTGCTCGACGTGCGTCACCACGTCGATATTGCGCAGCTCGAAATCGGTGTCCGAGATATCGAGCTGCTTGCGCCGGATCTTCAATTCGGCGCGCTGCGGATCGATCGAGCGGTTGCGCAGCAGCGGCTGTGTGATGCCGATGACCAGCCGCGAGGTGAAAAACGGATTGAGCGATACGAACGCGTTGCTGGTCGATTGCCGGCCGTTCTCGAAATCCACGCTCAAGCTGGAGCCGGCCCAGGGCAACCGTTGGCGGAAGTAGAAGTTCTGCGCCAGGAGGTGGCCGGTGAGCTTGCCCTCGGCGCCTTCGAGGACCGATCCGGCCGGCGTGCTGCTCGATTCCATCGAGGGCGCCCAGCGGAAGCTGGTGTCCAGGTAGCCGCGCGCGCCCTTGACCGCCTCTTGCGCGGCGGCGCGGTTGGTCCTTTCGATCTCGATATCCAGGTTGTTGCGCAGCGCCAGCTCGATCGCCTCTTCCAGCGCGAGCTTGCGCTGGACCATGCCGACCCCCACGCGCCCCTGCCCTTCCGCGCGCGGCGCCAAGGCCCCCAGCATCAGCGCGAGGAGAAACAGCGACGTGAACGCGCGGCGCGGGCTCCGCAGCCGGAAGAATGCGCCGATTCGAGACCACAGCCTGAGATGGCCCAGGTCGTCGAACAACGAGTACGCCACCGGCGTCACCAGCAGCGTCAGCAGCAGGCATAGCGACTGCCCTCCGATCACGACGATCGCCACCGTCCGCCGCGAGACGGCTCCCGCCCCGCTGCCCACCGCCATCGGCGTCATGCCCGCGATCAGCGCCGCGGTAGTCATCAGAATGGGACGCAACCGGTCCTCGCATCCCTGGTAGATCGCCTGCATTCGCGGCATGCCGTCCTTGAAGCGCAGCGCCTTGATGTGGTCGACTTGCAGAATCGCGTTCTTCTTCACGATGCCGAACAACATCAGAATGCCCAGCGAGGTGTAGATGATCGAGAAGTTCTGCCCGGCGAGGACCAGCGTCAGCAGCGCGAACGGCACCGACAGCGGGAGGCTGATCAGGATGGTGACGGGGTCGATGAAGCTCTCGAACTGCGAGGCCAGCACCATGTACATGAACACGATCGAAAGCAGCAGCGCGACGACGTAGCCCAGCGAGGCGCGTCCGAACTCGCGGGTGCTGCCGAACAGGCCCGCGCGATACTCCGGCGGCATATTGAGGCCCGCCACCGTCTGATTCACCAGCGCGAGGACCGTGCTGAGAGCCTGGCCTTCCGCGAAGTTCGCCGTGATCATGATCTGGCGCTGGCGGTTGACGCGGTCGATCTGGGTGGGGCCGCTGCCCTCCTGGAGCGACACCACGTTCGCCAACGGCACGTTGCCCAGCGAGGCCGAAGGCACGTACAGGCGCTCGAGCGCGCGCGACGAGTCGCGGAACCGTTTCTCGACGCGCAATTGCACGTCGTAGCGGTCGTCGCCCTCGCGGTAGGTCGTCGCCTGCTGATCGCCGCCGACCAGCGTGCTCAGCGCGGTGGCGATCGAGGCCACGTTGACATTCAAATCGGCCGCCTTGTCGCGGTTGATGCGGACGCGGACCTCCGGCTTGCCGGGCTCGTAGGAGCTTTCCAGGTCGCGCACGCCGGGAGTCTCGGCCAGCTTCTGTTTGATCGTCGCGATGTAGTTCTCGAGTTGGGCGAAATCGGGGCCCTGGAGGAAGAACTGAAAGTCCTTGTTCGGACCGGTGCCCTGGAAGAGCTGGGGCGGCTGCACGCCGATGGTGAGGTCGCGGAAACCCTTGAGACGGTTGCGCGCCATCACCATAATCTCCTGCTGGGTCTCTTTGCGTTGGTCCACCGGCGTCAGCTCAACCAGGATCGAGCCCCGGTCCACTTGCCGGCGGGCATCGGCGCCCAGGGTCGTGAGCAGGTTGCGGATGCCGGGCAGTTGCCGCACCTCGGCTTCCAATTGCTCCATCACCGATTCGCTGCCCGCGAGCGACGACCCCACCGGCATGCGGACGCTGATTTCGAACTCGCTCTGGTCGTCGGACGGCAGAAAGTCCTTGCCCAGCCCCAGGAACAGCGGCCCGGAAGAGAGCGCCACGAGCAGCGCCAGGCAGACGATCGCCCAGCGGTGCGTCATCGACCAGTGCAGCATCTTGCGGTACGGGCCGGCGAGAGTGCGGAACAGAAGCGTGTCCTTGGTCGCGCCGCCGTTGCCGCCGATCTTGAGGAACCGCGAGCTGAGCATCGGCGTGAGCGTGAAGCTGACCAGCAGCGAAACCAGGATGGCGAACGCCGCCGTGTAGCCGAAGCTCGACATGAACCGGCCCACGATGCCGGTCATCATGGCCACCGGGAGGAAGATGATCACCAGGCTGAAGGTGGTGGCCATGACCGCCAGGCCGATCTCCTTGGTGCCTTCGACGGCCGCCTGCATGGCCGGCAGCTTCTTCTCCTCGGCGTTGCGGAAAATGTTCTCCAGCACCACGATGGCGTCGTCGATCACGATGCCTACCACCAGCACCAGCGCCAGCATGGTGATCTGGTTGAGCGTGAATCCCATCAGGCTCATCAGCCAGTAGGTCGAGATGATCGAGGTGGGGATGGCGATGGCCGCGATCAGCGTCGCGCGCCAGCTCCGCATGAACAGCAGCACCACCAGCGCGGCGCACAGGCCGCCCAGCAGCAGGTGCTCCTGGACCGCCTTGAACGATTCCTCGATGAAGGTCGATTGGTCGCCCACGTAGGCGATCTGGAAATCCGGCGGGAGGTTCTGCCGAAGCCTCGAGATGCGGGCCTTGACCGCGTGAATCACGTCCAGCGTGTTGGTGCCGGCCTGCTTGCGGACTTCCAGCACCACCGCCGGCGCGCCGTCCAGGCGGGCCAGCGAGCGAGGCTCCTCGACGCCGTCCTCGACCGTGGCGATGTCGCTGATGCGGACCGGCGAGCCGTTCACGTTGGCGACGATGATCTTGGCGAAGTCCCCCGGCCGCTCGATGCGGCCCAGCGTCCGGAGGCTCACCTCGCGGGCGCCCTGGTCCATGTGGCCCCCGGGGATCTCCACGTTTTGCGCCGCCAGCGCCCCGCGCACCTGGTCGACATTGAGGTTGTAGGAATACAGCTTCTCGCCGTCCAGCCACACCTGGATCTGCCGCGTGCGGTCGCCGATGAACCGCACCTGGCCCACCCCGCCGAGCGACTCGATGTTCTTCTTGATCTGGTCGTCGACGATCTTGGTGGTCTCGCGCAGGTCGCGCTTCGAGGAGACAACGACGTCGATTACCGGCGAAGCGTCGGTCGAGATCTTCTCGATCACCGGCGGGTCGGTGTCCTTGGGAAGCTGCCGGACGATGCTGGCGACCTTGTCGCGGACTTCCTGGGCCGCCACATCGGGGTCCTTCTCGAGCACGAAGGTCACGAACACCTGGGAAACGCCCTCGGCCGAGAGCGACCGCAGCTCATCGATGCCGCTGGTGGTGTTCACCGCCTCCTCGATGCGCCGCGTCACCTGCGTCTCGACCTCTTCCGGAGACGCGCCGCGCAGCGTGGTGGTGATCGTCACGACCGGGAATTCGATCTTGGGGAACAGGTCGACGCCTAGCTTGTGGTAGGCGTTGACGCCGAGCACGACCAGCGCCAGGATCAGCATGGTCGCGAAGACGGGTCGGCGGATGCAGATCTGAGCCAGCTTTTGCATGGACTACCTCTGCGCCTCGACGGCGACCTGCGCGCCATCCACCAACATGCCCAGCTTGCTGACGGCCACCAGGTCCCCGGGACGGACGCGGCCGGTGGGCACTTCCACCCAGCCGCCAATCTCCGCCCCCGGCGTGATCTTGTTCTCGGCGACGCGGTGGTCGCGGACCACGAATACCTTGGTCATCCCGCCCAGTTGATAGAGCGCCTCTTTGGGAACCACCACGGCGTGGGCATCGCGCCACAGCGCCAGCTCGACCTGCACGAACATTCCCGGCCGCAGGCGCGGGTCCGAGGCGGTCAGCCGCGCTTCGGCGGTGAGCGAGCGCGAGCGGGCTTCGAGCGCCGGGCTCAGCTCGCGCACGACGGCATGGAATCGCGCGCCCGGCGCGGCATCCGTCGAGAACGCCAGCAGGCCGCCAATGCGCACCTCCCCGGCCGCCGATTCCGGGATATCGACCCGCAGGCGCAGCGGGTAGGCCTTCACCAGCGTCACGATCGGCGTGTTCTCCCGGAGATACTGCCCGGGCGATACCAGGCGCGCGGTCACCGAGCCGTCGAAGGGGGCGCGCACGGTGGCGTCGCTCAGGCGCTTCTCGGCCAACTTCAGCTCGGCGCCCAGCGCCTGCACGCCGGCGATCTGGGTACGCAAGTCGTCGCGAGCGGCTTCGTAGGCCGCCTCCCGCGCCCGGAACGCCTTCTCCATCTCGATGTAGCGTTCCTGCGAGACGTCGCCGGTCTTGATCAGCCGGGCGGCGTTCTCGTACTTGAACCGCATGTCTTCCATCTGCGCTTTGGCCAGGCGCACCGAAGGCGTCGAATCCGGCGTGACTCCCTCCTGGCTGGCATCCAGCCCGATCCGCGCCAGCGCCTGCGCCAGCGCCGCCCGGCTCCGATCGTTTTGCAGAGTGAACTCCTGCTTGTCCAGCTCCGCGATGATTTCGCCCTGGCGCACGCTCTGGCCGAAATCCACCCGGATCTCCGAGACCCGCCCGGCGACCTCGGAGCTTACCGACACCGTCTCATCCGGCACCAGCGATCCCGTCACCGAAATGCTTCGGCCCAGTTGACGGGATTCCGCGGTGGCGACGCGAACCGCCAGGGGCGCCGCCTGCGCTTTGGCCGAGGCCTCGGCCTGCCCCGGCGCGCTCTTCGAGCAGCCAGACATCAGGATAGCCAACGAGAGGATGAGACCCAAGCAGAATCCAGCCATGTATGTCATCCGTGTGTGCGTCATTTCGTGCCCCGCTCTTTCAAAATGCCCTGTAGAAATATGTCCACCATTCCCTCGGCGATCTCCCGGGCCGTCCCGCTCACGAAGTCATCCCGGTACAACATGCCGAGCATCCCGTGGTACGACAACATGCCGAGGAAGGCGCGGGCGGCCAGCTTGGGATCCACGGGGCGAAACGCGCTCTCCGCGATGCGCAGGGCAATGTAGCCCGCCAGCATGTTCATCGCGGGCCGCTGGCGCTCATAGAACAACCGTCCAAGATCCGGGTCCTCCAGGGAGACGGACAGCAGCAGGCGGGAGTAAGCTTGTTCCTGCGTGTACGATTGCAGGACGAGCTCTCCCACGCCGACCAGCAGCCCCTGGTCGTCCCTGGCGAGAGCGTACGGCTCGAGCAGAGTGACGCCCCGCGCCAGGCCCTCTCGAGACTTGGCCTCGATGATCGCTGCGTAGAGATCGCGCTTGGACTTGAAGTGTCCGTAAAGCACCGGCTCGGTGACACCGACGGCCTTGGCCAGCGCCCGTGTAGCTGGGAGAACAGGCGAACCGCCGCCTGGAGGATGGCGGCGCGGCGTTTCTCACCAGTCATGCGAGGAAGAGTAGGCAAAGCAGCCTCCCGTTGTTAGCATCTGCTAAGTTAGCAGATGCTAGGTCGGCTGTCAATGCCGAGTCCGCCGTTATCTGATCGGAATCGACTCCTCGCCGCCGCGCGGCCGGATTCTCCAGAGTTGGACCGAACGCAATGTGCCCATAATAGGGCATGCACGACGTGACGCGTCTCTACCGGTTCGACGACGTGATTGTTCAACCGGACGCTTTCCGCGTCGAGAAATCCGGTCGCGTCCTGGCCCTGGAACCCAAATCGATCCGTCTGTTGCTGTACCTCATCGAGCATCGCTCTCGGGCGGTCAGCAAGGAAGAACTGCTCCGCGAAATCTGGGAAGACGTTGCGGTTACCGACAACGCACTGACGCGCGTGGTGGCACAACTCCGGAAGGCGCTCGGCGACGACGCCAAAGTGGCCCGCTATGTCGAAACCATCCCCACCCTCGGCTACCGCTTCGTGGCGGAGGTGACCGTGGTCGCGAAGGGCCATGAGAACGGCGGCCTGGAACCGAAACTACCAACCGTCGCCGGCGCGCCGCCCGAGTTGCCGGGCTCGGTCCCCATTCGGCAGCGCACCTGGGCAAAGGTTGCCGCCGCGGCCGTGTTGGCTCTCGCCAGCCTGATCGCCGGGGTGGAATGGGGGAGATGGCGCTCGCCGGAACCGCCGGCGTGGTCCGGAAGCCTGCTCGGGGGTTCCATCATCGCTTCTCACCCGCGTATCTCGCCCGACGGGCAGATGCTGGCGTTCCGGGCGATTGTCGATGGGGAATCGCAAGTCGCCATAATGAAACCGGACGCCGCGAGTTGGACCGTGCTCACGCACGACCGGAACCACGGCTCCGTCGCCTCTGTCGCATGGGCGCCGGATGGGAGCAAGATCTACTTTGAACGCGAGCGGGGATCGCGGACCGTCTACGTGATTGGTCCACTGGGCGGCGAGCCGCGGCTCCTTCTGGGAAACGCCGGTGCACCGGACGCCTTGCGCGACGGCTCGCTGATCGTGTTGCGCCCGTCATCGGAAGGCCGCCAGCAGTTGCTGCGCTTCTGGCCCGACTCGGGCCGCCTCGAACCCCTACCGGCAACGGTTCCCTATTCCGACACTCGGACCGTTTGTGCATTTCCCGACGGGAAAGAGATCGCCGTTTCGGGGTTCTACGGCCCCCATGCCGGCGCTCGACGTCTCTTCGCGTTGGACCTGGCTTCGCGCAATGCGCGGGATCTGTCGCCGGCGGAGGAATCTGCGGACGAAGGCAAGGTTGTGGGAACGCAGGAAACCATTGCCGTCTCGGCGGATGGGCGGACCGTCTTCACCGTGTGGAAACGGGATGACTCGATGCTGCTGGTGGCGCTACCCCGCGACGGCTCGCGGCGGCATCGAGGCCTGTTGTCGTTTCCGTTCGGCGCGACTCCCCTGGCTTGCGACGCGGCTCCGGATGGGTCCATTTACATGGACCACAGCGCATTCCAATCCTCGGTTCTGAGCATTGGAGCGGCGGGACACATCATCTCGGAGACACCCGTGCCGCAGGGCGCTTATTACGGCGTCTTGCCGTTGCCCGGCGGCGGCTTCGTTTTCACTCTCACGCGCGGCGGAAGATCCCAATTGCTGGCGGTGACACCGGGAACGGAGCCGCGTCCATTGCTCAACACCATGGAAACCGCGAGACTTCCGGGCGCGTGGCTGGGGAGCGGGAAGCTGGCGTTTGTAATCGGTGTAGGAGACAAGGCGCGGCTGGCAATTGGCTCCGTGGAGAGTGGGCAGGTGCTCCAGCGTTTCCAGTCCGACGCCCGGCACGTGACGGCCGTCGCTGCATCGCCAGACGGCCGCACGGTCTACTACGCATCCGAAGGCGCTCTTTGGGCGCAGCCTGTTTCCGGCGGCGATCCGCGAAAGATCGGCGCGGGCTATGATGTTACGGCCGATCCCTCGGGCAAGAGCCTGTACCTCATGCGCGCCGGCGTTAACGGCTACGAGTTCTTCCGCATGCCTGCCGACGGCGGCGAGGCCGAGAAGATCGATCTGCCGGCCGGCTACAGCCTGACGCCGAACCGCCTTTCCCCCGCGGCAGTGAGCCGGGATGGCCGGATTCTACTACCCGTCGGCACGCTGGGTGTGTATTTCTATCAAGCGGCCGTCTTCGACCCTGCGCGCCACACGATGGCCCTTGTTCCGGTACCTGCTCAAACCGTTGTCGACAACGCCGGCTGGGCGGCGGACGGCAGTATTGACGTGCAGATCACGCGCTGGTCGAGCACTCTCTGGCGCTATCGCATGTTGTCGAAAAGGCCAGCGAGCCGGTAATGCCCGTGATCGGAATCGACTCCTCACCGCCGCGCGGCCGGATTCTCCAGAGCTGGACCGAGCGCAATGGGCCCATAATAGGGCATGCACGAGGCGATGCGCCTCTACCGGTTCGACGATGTGATTGTCCAACCGGACGCTTTCCGCGTCGAGAAATCCGGTCGCGTCCTGGCCCTGGAACCCAAAGCGATC
>JBEKWU010000024.1:0-85738 GCA_049512775.1 Bryobacteraceae bacterium | reverse complement strand
CCCCGCATCAAGGCGCCGGCCATGTCCAACGAGGAGGTCGCCTTGGAAATGTAGTGCAGACCTAAGGTATCGGTTCGTTGAAAACAAAGGATCTTGTGCCCGCAACTGCGAAAGTCAGGCTAGACGATCTGGCCGTCCAGCATGTGCACGATGCGGTGGCCGTAGGCGGCCACGTTGAGATCGTGAGTGATCATGAGCACGGTCTGGCCGAGCCGCTCGTTCAGATCGCGCAAAACGCCCAGCACCGCTCCCGAGTTCTTCGAATCCAGGTTGCCGGTGGGCTCGTCGGCCAGCAGGATGGCAGGATGGTTGACGATGGCGCGGGCGATGGCCACGCGCTGCTGCTCGCCCCCGGAGAGCGCCCGCGGCTTGTGATTCAAGCGGTGGCCGATGCCCAGCAGCTCGAGCACTTCGCGAAATTTCGGGTCCTCGGCCAGGCTCTTGCCCGCAATGTAGCGGGCGATGGCGATGTTGTCGGCGGCGCTGAGCGTGGGCAGCAGGTTGTACTTCTGGAACACGAACCCGACCATGCGCTTGCGCAATTCGGTCCGCTCGGCGTCGGAGAGCCGGGAAAGGTCGCGTCCGTCGATGAGCACCTGGCCGGAGGTAGGCGGCGTCAGTCCGCCCAGGATGTGGAACAGAGTGGATTTGCCCGAGCCCGACGGTCCCACCACGCAGAGAAGCTCGCCGGCCTCCACGGTCAGGTTCACGCCGCGCAGCGCGTGGACGTCCACCTCGCCCACGTGGTAGATCTTGCGCAGGTCGCGGACTTCGATGATCGGCTTACTCATAGGACAGCGCCTCGATCGGATCCTGCCGGGCCGCGCGCCAGCCCGGGTAAGCCGCGCCCAACAGCGCGCCGGCCAGCGCGATTGCGCCGGCGATCGGCCACCAGCCGGGCACGATGAGTTGCGATAGCGACGCCGGCACCAGCGTCATGATGAGCCAGCGCGTGCCGTAGGAGAACCCGATGCCCAGGGCCGAGCCGAAAAACGCCAGCACGAGCGTCTCGCGGAACAGAATGTCCAGCACGAAAACCGGCGAAGCGCCCAGCGCCTTCAGAATCCCGATCTCGCGCGTGCGCTCCAGCACCGCCGTGTACATCGAAAGAAAGACCACCAGGAATCCCACCGCCACCGAAAGCCCGATGATTACCACGATGAACTCGCGCAGCCCCGGAACCTTGTCCACCGCGAACAGGGAGACGAACTCCTCGGTCGAGTAGATGGGATAGCCTACCAGCTTGGACTTCAGGTCCGCGATGACGTCTTCGATATTCTCGGGGTCGTCCACCTTGGCGAAGATCTGGCTGATCTTGCCGGTGTTCCCGGACAAGTCCTGGAGTACCGGCAGCGGCATCACCAGCCGTGCCAGCTTGCCTTGCTCGATAATGCCGCTGACACGCCAGCCGCGGTTCCACAAGTTCACGATCGAGCCGACCCGCAGCTTGTTTTGCCGGGCGTAGTAAGTGTCGACCAGGATCTCGTTGGGCTGCCGGGGCGGATTGCCCGCCTGGTAGCGGAATCCTCCGCTCATGCGCGTGAAGCGTTCCAGGTCGATGCCGGTCATCAGGGTAAGACCGCTTACCGGGTGGGTAATCGCTCCGACCGCCATGCTGACGTGCGGTTGCTGTTCGACCCAGTCCACCAGTTTTTGGGGCAGTGGCGCCGAGCTGAGGCTTAAGGCCGAACTGCCGGGCGGCCGGATAATGATGTCGGCGCCGACACCCCGCGCCCGCTGCTGCGAGTCGGCCAGCATGCCCTCGCTCAGCCCCACGATGGTCAGCATCATGGTGACTTCCAAGCCGATGGCGATGACGCTCAGCGCGGTGCGAACGGGCCGGAACTTCAGGTTCTCGATGACGAGTTTGTTGACCAACCCTCTATTTTATTCGATGGGGCGGGGCTACAGCCACAGGCTGCGCCGCTTGGAGCGCAGGAGCCCGATGAAGAACGGCCCGCCCAGCAGCGCCGTCACCACTCCTACCGGCACTTCGGTCGGCGCCAGAACCGTGCGGGCCAGGGTGTCGCAGACCGCCAGGAACGCCGCGCCGAGCAGGAACGAGCAGGGAATCAGCACGCGGTGGTCCGCCCCGAGCCGCAGGCGCAAAGCGTGCGGGACGATCAGCCGGACCTGGTTTTCAAGCCGGCCCAGTACCCACAACCACTTCCGTCCGAGCGGAAGGTCCGCAACGCAGAACTCGCAGTGTTCCCCACGTGCATTTCGAGCAGCGCCTCAATGGGGTATGGTGCTCTGGCGCGTCGGCGGCACTGTGGAGATAGACTTCGAATATGGATCTCTATTCCTACGTCGTCACACACGACACCGGGTTTTCGCCGAACCCGTTCTTGGGCTGCTGCACGCTCGCCTGCTGCAAACCCGCCATCAGACGGAAGGCGCAGAAGGGCGATTGGATCGTCGGCTTGACGCCGAAGCGAGATGGGAACCGGGTCGTCTACTTCATGAAAGTGGAGGAAAGCATGGGATTCGATGCGTATTGGCGAGACCCACGGTTCAGCCAGAAGAAGCCCAAGTTGCACGCTGGCATCGACCGAAAGAACGGCGACAACATCTACGAACCGCAAGCCGGTGGTGGGTACCGCCAACTTCCTTCTAGACATTCAAACCCGCCGTTCGGGAAGCGCGAGGACCGCAGAATGAAGGAACGCGATCTCGGGGGAGAACGGGTTTTGGTCTCTCAGAGATTCGCCTACTTCGGCTCAAAGCCGTCGCGCCTGCCGCGCGAACTCGAGTGTCTCATCGTCGGGAGGGGCCACAGGTGCCGCTTCTCAGACAAAACGAAGGCCCACTTCCGCCGCTTCGTAGGCAGACGGAAATTGCGAGTACACGCGCCGCCCCGGCACTGGCCCCCAGGTGACGAGTCTTGGAAGGGTGCCGCCCATTGCAGCGTATGAAGCTCATTCTTAGCAGGAAGGGATTCGATTCCGGGGCTGGCGGAAGGCCAAGCCCGATTTTCCCAGACGGCGGATTGCTTTCGCTGCCGATCCCCGACAAATCATCGACCATCGCTTACAAAGACATCGCAGCGGATCACTGTGAGTGCGTGGGAGAACTGGTGCAGGACTTGGCGGGTATTCCGCCGACGCACCGTGCTCACTTGGACCCGGACCTGTCAGCCCGTTCCATACCAAGACTGCGAGGATGGCGACCGCTCTTCGGACAAGTTGGCGCAGCCGAGAAGCACCTTGAGAATAACGGAGTCGGCTCGGGAGACGTCTTTCTGTTCTTTGGGCTTTTCCGGCGAGTCGAAAGGTCCCTGCTGAAATGGCGGTATGTTCGTGGCTCCCGGCCCATGCACGTCATTTTTGGCTGGCTTCAGGTAGCCGAACGAGCAGCTGTCTCGGATTGGCCCCCGCGCGACCGCTGGGCGCTTTACCATCCTCACTTCACACGAGGGACAGAGCCGTCAAACGTCGTGTATGTCGCTACTGAACGGCTCTCGTTACCGGGCGTGACCCGGTCCGGCATCGCTGGTGCGGGACGCTTCACGTGTTTTTCGCAAAAACTGCGGCTCACTGAGCCGGACTGTCGCACTCCAAGCCGCTGGCTGCTGCCTGGGTGGTTCCATCCCGGGGGGCGTGCTTCCGCCCTCACCTATCATGGCAAGCCATCCCGCTGGCGAATGTCCAGGGCGGGAGTGAGGCTCACGTCTGTGTCACGGGGGCAGGAATTCGTTCTGGATTGTGACGATTATCCAGAGGCGATCAACTGGCTGCATGAACTCCTGTCGTAGGTGGCTTTGAGAGATATTTTGCGTGGTGGAGAAGAAATGAATATCACGAAAAGCAGTCGACACGCCAAGATCACAGGGGATTTCGGAGAGAGGCTGGTGCTTTATTGGCTCTCGAAGTACGGATTTGAGTGTGCTCTTGTCGATCACACTGGAATCGATATCATCGCCCGAAATCCATACAATGCGGAGGTAATGGGGATCTCGGTCAAGAGTCGGAGTCGGAGGGAAGGGACCGAACAAGAGTACGTCACCATTCCTGGCGGGAACTTCAGGAAAGCGAAAGCAGCGTGCACGGCTTTCCGCTGTGCTCCGTACTTCGCGATTGTGGTCGACGCAGGAGACACTATACGAGGATTCATCCTCTCCATGGATCACCTTCTTGAGTGTTTTCCCCCAGCCAAGACCGACGTAGGATGGAAGATGACGGACGACTATCTCAGGCGGTACGCTGAGGACCCGGCGATCAAGACCTTCGAGTTCAAGACAACAACTGCCCGATGGTGGGGGAGCGCCAACAGCGCGATCCAGCCAACCATGAGGGGGTGAATCGTTTGATCGAGTAAGGGGCTCTCTTTCCTTCAGGAATGTCCGATTGTTAGAAGGGAGGCGGGGCTACAGCCACAGGCTGCGCCGCTTGGAGCGCAGCAGCCCGATGAAGAACGGCCCACCCAGCAGCGCCGTCACCACCCCCACCGGCACCTCGGTCGGCGCGAGGACCGTGCGGGCCAACGTGTCGCAGACCGCCAGGAACGCCGCGCCGAGCAGGAACGAGCAGGGAATCAGCACGCGGTGGTCCGCGCCGAGCCGCAGGCGCAAAGCGTGCGGGACGATCAGCCCGACGAAGCCGATCGGTCCGGTGAGCGCGGTCACCGAGCCGGTCACGAACGAGCCCAGCAGGTACCCGGTGAGGATCAGCCGCGGGACGTTGACGCCGCGGGCGGCGGCCCAGTCCTCGCCCACCGCCATCAGGTTCCAATCACGCGCCTTCAGGAAGATGAGCGTCACCGCGGGCAGCGCGGCTGCGGCCAGCCAGGCAAGCGTCGAATACTCGACCGCGTCGATGCCGCCCATCATCCACCGGACAATGGCGAAGGTCTGGCCGAAATTGGCGATGTATTGGAGGAACAGGATCGCCGCCAGGCAGATGGTGTTGATCGAGATGCCGGCCAGCAGCAGCGTGAACGACGACATCCGCCGGCCCTCGGAGGCGATCCCGAGCACCACCAGGAGCACCAGCGCGGCCCCGGCGAAGGAGCAGATCCAGACGGCGGAAAGGCCCGCCACCTCGCGCCAGCCCAGGCAGATCGCGATCACCGCGCCGAGCGATGCGCCGCTCGAGATGCCCAGGGTATAGGGCGTCGCCAGCGCATCGCGCAGCAGCGCCTGAAAAAGCACGCCCGCGACGCCCAAGGTTCCCCCCGCGAGCAATGCCAGCAGCACGCGCGGCAGCCGCGTGTAGAACAGGATCTCCTTGTCGGGCGATTGCCCGGCGAAGGCGCGCGCGTAGTCGATCGAAGCCGAGCCGATCAGCGGCGCGACACACAAGGTCGCAACCGCCACCGCGGCGCAAATGGCGACCGCCAGCCAGACGCGCCTACTCCCCATAGACGATCCAAGGCTTGCCGCCCGGCCCCCGTTGAATGGCCGATTCCACGCCGAATACTCGGCGGATCGTTTCCGCAGTCAGCACCTCGGCAGGCGCGGCGTCGGCGGCCACGCGTCCGGCGTCGAGGACTACCACGCGATCGGTGAAACTCGCGGCCAGGTTCAAATCGTGAGTGACGGCGATCACCAGCAGCCCCTGGCGGCTCAGATCGCGCAGCAGGCGGTAAATCGCCACCTGGTGTTTCAAATCGAGAAAGGTGGTGGGCTCATCGAGCAGCAGGGTCTTGGGCTGCTGCGCCACCGCCGAGGCCAGGATCACGCGCTGGCGCTCGCCCCCACTCAGCGTCCGGAAATCGCGGCCGCGAAACTCGAGCGCGTCGGTGGTGGCCATGGCCCGCTCGACCGCGCTCCAGTCCTCCGGCGACTCGAACAGGCCGTCGCAGTGCGGCGTGCGGCCCATCAGCACCACCTGCTCGGCGGTGAACGGAAACTCCATCTTAAGGCTCTGCGGAATGAAGCAGACCTGGCGCGCGAAGGCGCGGCGCCCCCAGCGCGCCACCTCGGTGCCGGCGTATTCGCAGCGGCCGGAATACTTCGGGCGCAGCCCCGCCATGATCCCCAGCAGCGTGGACTTGCCGGCTCCGTTCGGGCCGACGACCGCGACAAACTGCGCCGTCGTGAAATCCAGGTTCGCGCCACGCAGCACCTCCGCGCCGTCGTAGCGCATGCCCACCTCCCGCAGCGAGAACAGACTCACCAGCCCGCCTCCGGATGGAACATCCTGGCAAACTCGCGGGCCGCGTCCACCACCCGCGGGCCGGGCACCATGAAGAAGTCCGAGGCCACGGCGAACACGCGCCGCCGCTTGACCGCGGCCAGCGCCGGGAAGCGGTTCCACAGCGCCACCACAGCGCGCTTGTCCCGCTCGGTGACGCCGGCAGTCTGCGCCATCTCCCCCATGTCCACGATGACCTCGGGATCGCGCGCCAGCAATTCCTCGAGCGTCACCTTCGGGTATGGGGCGATGGTGTCGCGAAAGATGTTGTTGCCGCCGGCGA
Organism: Bryobacteraceae bacterium; assembly: GCA_049512775.1. Taxonomy (GTDB): domain Bacteria; phylum Acidobacteriota; class Terriglobia; order Bryobacterales; family Bryobacteraceae; genus Fen-330. Next base: position 79,321 of record JBEKWU010000024.1, on the reverse strand, counting down.
TGGCCATCACCTCGTCCAGGTAGGAGGACTTGCCGGCCACCACCAGCTCCTCGAGGCGCCCGGGCGCGCGGCCCACCACGAACACCACGCGCGGCGGCGCCAGCCTCGCCGTGCGCTCGTGGATCTCGCCGAGCGCGCCGCGCAGGCGCGAGACCAGCGTGCCGGCCGCCTCGGGCACGCCGGCGGAGCGGCCGATGCGCTGGATCGAATCGTAGATGCCCGCGACGGTCGAGTCATCCACCTCGATCACGTTCAGCTTGAGCGAGGAGAGATGCTCGGAGCGGCGCACCCCACTGACTTCGGCCACCACCAGGTCCGGCCGCAACGCCACAATGGTCTCCAGGTTGGGTTGCAGGTAATTGCCGATCTTCGGCTTGCGGGCGGCCTCGGGCGGGTAGTGGCAGAACGTGGTGACGCCTACGACGCGCGGGCCCAGTCCCAGCGCGTACAGCATCTCGGTGATGCTCGGCGAGGTGGAGACAATGCGCCCCGGTCCGCCGGCGCCGAGCGCCGCCGAGGCGCACAAGACAGAGACGAGCAACCTCACCATTCCACTCGCAATCCTCCATGCACGCTGCGGGAGAGCGCCGGGTAGCCCAGGATCTCCTGGTAGCGGCTGTCGAGCAGGTTCTCGACGCGCAGGAACGGGACCACGTTGCGATTCAAGCGCAGCGACCCGGCGGCGTAAACGTTCTGGTAGCCGCGGCTGCGCGTCACCCCGAACAGGTCCTGGTCCTGCCGCTCGCCCACCAGCACGGCGCCCGTCTGGAGCCACCAGCGCTTCCGCGTGAGCGAGAGCGAAACTGAGCCGGAGTTGCCCGGCCGCCGCGCCAGCTCCTGTCCCGTACCGTTGAACAGCGAATCCGGCGAGTTCGAGCGGGTGATGCGCGTCCACATCCGGGTGTAGTTCCCGGCCAGCGAAAGCCAGGAGGCGGGCTTCCCCTGCGCCGAAAACTCGAGCCCGCGCGCGCGGCTGGCCTCGATATTCTGCCAGGTCGAGGGCATTTGAGCGAACACGAATGTGATCAGGTCCTTGAAGGAGTTGGCGAACGCCGAAACCTCCGCGCGCAGCCTCCGGCCGAGCGCCTCCTGGACCAGGCCCGCCTCGTAGCTGGTTGTTTTTTCCGGGCGCAGGTTTGGGTTGCCGACCGACCATACGTCGCGCGAGAAATTCTGGATCAGGCTGGGTTCGGTGATGCCGATGCCGGCGCTGGCCCGCAGGTAGGTGGAACCAGCCAGGCGGTAACTGGCCGCCCCGCGCAATGTCACCTTCGTTCCGAACGCGCTGTTCCGCTCGAGGCGCACGCCGCCCGAAAGAAACAGCCGGCGCGCCACCGCCAGTTGCTCGTGCAGGAAGAATCCGTGGTTCCAGCGGTCCACCTGGCGCCCGCTGACCTCCGCGTCCTGCCGCTCGTATTCATAGCCGAAGACCGCCGCCCCGCCGGTGTGCGTCAGCGTGCCCTGGTAGGCGACGTCCTTGCGTGAGCTGAGGCTGAGGTAGGGATCGTAAGGCCACAGCGTCACCGATTCCGTCACCAGTCGCAGGCCCGGCGGAACCGGCGCCGACGGATCGGCGAGCCGCTCGAAGTAGACCCGCGGCACGGGCTGCGTCACGTCGCGCACCAGCGCGGCGACATTGTACGGGCCGTCCGCCTGGCTATCCACGGAGAGATCGCGCGAGCGGTGATAGTTGAACCAAACGCTCTGAACGTAGTTGCGCCCGCGCACGTCGTCCAGGCGGATGCCGGCCGCCGTGTCCCGCGTCGCTTCGTTCGCGTCGAGATCGTAGAGGCCGTAGGCCACCTGGTTCGGAACCCCCAGCATGGAGTCGAAACTGCGAAAGATCCCGCGGATCTGCGTGGCCGGCGAAAGCCGGAATCCGAGGTTCGCGGTGCCGCTCGAATTCCGGAAGTAGTCGTTGGGATACTCCCCCACCGTGTGGAACTGCTCGGCGCCAAGCGCGTAATCGAAGCGTGCGCCGGAGCCGCCCGTGAGGCTGGCCGCCCAGTGATCGGTCTGGAAACTGCCGCGCTCCCAGGACACCGAGCCGTGCGGGCGCGTGCTTTCGGGATCGCCCCGCCGCGTGAAGATCTGGATCACGGCGGAGGAGGCCTCCGCGCCGAACAGCGCGCTCTCCGGGCCGCGCACCACCTCGACGTGGTCCAGCGCGCCGGTGGTGAAACCCGCCAGGTTGATTTCGCCGCCGGGATCGTTCATCGGGATGCCGTCGACCAGCACCAGCGCGCCCGTGCGCTGGCCGCCGCGGGCAAACACCTGGGTCAGGCTGCCCGGGCGCCCGTAGCGGACGACCTCGAGCCCGGGCACGTCCCGCAGCGCATCGGTGAGCGACGGCGACTGGCGGCGCTCGAGATCGGCGCCGCTGACGATGGTTGCGGCGACGCCCGCTTCTTCCGCCGTGGTCTCGCGCCGAGTGGCCGAGACCACCACCAGCTCGGACAGCCCGGCGATCGTAAGCTGGATGCGCGCCTCCGAGCCCGAGACAATTTCCATTCGCGCTGTCTCAAAGCCCGGGGCCGAAACGACCGCCTGGCAGCGATCGGTTTGGGGGAATGAGAATCGGCCGTCAGGCCCCGTGGTGGCGGACTTGCCCGCGCACTCCACCAGGGCGCTCTGAACCGGCCGTCCGGAAGGATCGACCACGACGCCGTCGGCGCCCCAGGCCGTGCCTGCCGATAACAGAAGGGAGGGTACAGCAAGAAGAAAGGAACCTGCGTGATGCATGAGACGTTCTCCCGCGGAACGACGTTCTCATCCACGAGGAATCGGTCTCCTGACTCGCGACACGGCTTGGTCCCTGAGGGTGGGTTGCCCGGCCTTCCCGCTTTCGCAGTGACCGGCGCAGCCGTTACCTGTCGCTCACAGTTGCGGGGCAGTGGCGGATTCGCACCGCCTTCCCGTGCATTCCTCGCTGATCGGTGAGGGTTGCCCTCCTGGCAACCAGGTCGAGTATAGCAGACAGGGCGCCCGCCGGGCTCGTTGACCGAATCTCTTTGCCGCATACTTCGTGTGTCAACCTACCTGCAATCAAGAAGTTGGCTGCTCACCAAAAACTCACCGAAAGCCGCATTGACACCTGGGCGGGGCTGCGCGAAGGTAAGCTGGCAAAGCAGCGAGAATCGCCGCTAGAGCGGCTGCGGGAGGGCCCGCGCGAGTCTCGCGCAATGAACAAAGGAGGATGGTATGAAACGGAGTGGTTTTGCGATGCTTCTGGTCCTGTCGCTGGTTGTGTCTCTTCCGGCGTGGGCCAAGGACACCCCCAAATTATCACCGATGTTCGTCGTCTGCGAACCCGTCAGCGGAGTGCTGATGACGAACATCAATGCGATCGCGCTCCCGAGCGCGACCAACGGGACCAACTTGGGCCCGGTGTTCGGCGATCTCCACGGCGCAGTGGCCGCGACAATCCTCGGCGGAAGCATGTCAGCCGGCTTCGATGTCCAGCACTGCTGGGTCACTACCGAGGGCGACACGATCAAGTTCAAGCCGGCCCACCTGAAGCCCAGCTCGGTGTTTCCCCCCGGGACGTCCGCACCGGCGGCCGATGTCGTGGCCGTGCAATGGGGGGACTACATAGCCGAGATCGACGGCGGAACCGGCAGGTTCGCGAATGCAACGGGCAGTATTGACTGCTTCGGGCTGGCGGATTTCACCAACCTTACCCTGGTGTTGCGCTACCGTGGCGAGGTCTGCTACGCGAAGTAACCTCACCCCAGGCAGGACGGGCGCACACGCCCGTCCTGCAAGGGTTCCCAGTGGTCACTGCTCCAGTCCCATGCGGCGCAGCAGGTCGTGGAAGCGGGGATCGGAGCGCACGCAGTCGAGTTCGGGAGAGCTTTTTGCGTTGAGGTACCAGTCGAGTCCCTTGTCGCGGAACGCTTGATCCAACCATTCCAGCACTTTGCCCTTATCCCCGACGACCCCGTATTGAAGGGCGATTTCGAACGCACTGTAAGCGCCTTTATCGCCTTTCTCCTTGAGCTGTGCGAACTTCACCTGCGCAGCGTGAACGCCCGATCTGGCGAAAGCCGCGGCGACCGCGTCCAGGTCGCGCAGCCGGGCCGGAAAGTGCGCCAGGGTCGCAGCGTTTCGTTCTTCGGCTAGGGCATCCGGGACTCTGCCCTGAATCCAGTAGATGCGGGCCAGCCAAGTATGGGGACTAGAAGACTGCGGGCCAATTACCGCCTCGGTCTCAGCCTGCTCTACCGCCCGATCATACTCGTGCAGGCCTACAAGGGCACACACGCGCATATCGTTGACCGCAAGTGAGAATGGATCCAGTTGCCGCGCCCGCTCGTTCTCTGCCAGCGACTCCTCCAGGCGGCCGAAGCATGCCAAGTGGAGAGACCACCAGTGGTGGGCCATCACATAGTTGTGGTTCAAATCGAGCGCTCGTCTTAGCTCCTTCTCGCCATCGGCGAATCTGAACTGGTAGGTATAGACGATTCCGAGCGATGCGTGGGCCTCGGCCAGGTCCGGCTCGAGCGCCAGCGCCTTCTGGGCGTACTTTTCCGCCAGGGGCAAGTTCATCTTTGACCACCAGCCGGCTACATAGCAATCGGCGAGGCCGGAATAAGCGAGTGCGAAATGGGGATCCTCCCGCAGCGCCTGCTCGAAGTACCCGACTGCCGCCGTGACGGGCTCCTCAGTTCTTTGGCCAAAAAAGTAACGGCCGCGGAGGTAGGCGTCGTACGCTCGCGGATTGGTTGTTCGGCTGCGGGCCAGGCGCGTCTCTTGGGCGGGGCTCAGCCGCCCAGTGACTTCGTGGGCAATCGCCACGGCCATTTGCCTCTCCAGTCGTATGACGTCTTCGAAGTCGCGCTCATAGGTCTCTGCCCACAGGTGCCTGTCGGTCCGCGCTTGAAGTAACTGCGCGGTGATTCGTACCCGACTGCCGGAGCGCAGCACCGTGCCTTCCACGGCGGCGTCCACATTCAACTCCCGGGCAATTTCCGGCAGCGGCTTCTTGGCTCCCTTGTATTGCATCACCGAGGTCCGCGAGATCACGCGCAGGGTGCTTATTTGGCCCAGGTCGGTGATCAGGGCATCGGTCAGGCCGTCGGCGAAGTATTCCTGCTCGGGATCGCGCGACAGATTCTCGAGGGGTAGGACGGCGATGGATTCAATTCCGGGCGGGTTCACCGCGCCCTCCAGGTGGAGGGCCGCCAGCAAGCGGTCGCGCAGGCTCCCCACGTTGAGGGCGACCAGAACAGCCGCGATGGCCACTACGGCGCCAGAGACCGCCGCGACGATCCACCGGCGCTGTAGCGGCGCCCCTCCGTTTGGAGCGAGGACGGGTACGGGGCCCGCCACCTCCACCGGTGCGATGAACCGATAGCCGCGGCGCGGCAGGGTCTCGATGTAACGAGGCGTTTCAGCGTCGTCGCCAAGCGTATCCCGGATCTTCTTGATGGCGAAGTTGAGACTGTGTTCAAAATCTACAAAAGTGTCAGTGCCCCAGACTTGGCTCCGGATTTCCTCCCGCGTGACGAGTTCGGCCGGGCGGCTGGCGAGCAGGGCGAGAATTTTGAACGGCTGCGGGGGCAAGTGGAGGAGGACACCGGACTTGCGCAGTTCACCCGCTTGGAGGTCCAGCTCGAAGACCCCGAAGCGTACTCGGGAGTGTGCCGGAGCCCGGTCAGCCATAAGGCGCCCCCAGGGGACGATTGGCAGCTACATTACCATATCCACGATTTCCATTCTTGCCTTCCCCTCCGAGAGGCATACTGGCGGCCGCGGCCGCGCGGTGGGATCATACTTCTGCGGGAGGGATTCCGCGAATGAAGACTCTGATCGGGACGGTCTTGCCGGCTCTCCTGCCTTTCGTGCTGACGGCGCAAGGTCCATGGCAGAGGATCACCGTGCCATCGATCCGCGAAACGGCTGCCGCGTTTCAGACGCCGCCGCCGGAGTACGGCGTGGTCCACTGGGCCATTTGGGGCGGGGAGCTCACGGAGGCCAGGATCGTTCGGGAACTCGACCAGCTCAAGGCCAACGGCATCTCCGTGATTGTCATCGGCCCGGCGCGCGGCATCAGTCCCAGGTACCTCTCGCCCGAATACTTCGAGCGCATCCGCTTTGCGGTCGAAGAGCTGCGCCGCCGCGGAATGAAGGCCTGGATCGCGGACGAAGGCACCTACCCGAGCGGCTTCGCGGGCGGCAAGATCTCCAGCGACTATCCCGCGCTCCGCATGAAGGGTCTGGCTGCCGCCGAGCGGATCGAGGTCCCCGCCGGCCAGACGCTATCGCGAAAGCTGTCTCCGCAAACCCTAGGGGCGCTGGCCGTGAACCGTTCCGACGACCGCAGCCTGGTTCTGGACACTGGTTCGGGCGAACTCCAGTGGACGGCGCCGGAAGGGCAGTGGGACGTGCTGCTGGTCGAGCCCCAGTTCCGCACCTCACCCACCCGCTATGTGCACCACCCCACCGGCGGCAAGGACACCGCCAGCTCGCTCATCGACTACCTGGATCCCGAGGCGACGCGCGCTTTCCTGAAGACCACCCACGAGGAGTACAAGAAGTACTTCGGTTCCGAGTTCGGCACGACGGTCCTAGGCTTCTTCGGCGACGAGCCGGACTTCAGCGACTTCATCCCCTGGACCCCCAGGATGCTGGCCGAATTCCAGCAACGCAAGGGCTACGACATCCGGCCCTACCTGCCCTGGTTTTTCGCCGCCCGGATGCCGGAGGAGGCCGAGCGGGCCAAAGCCGACTACTGGGACGTCTGGAGCGACCTGTTCCGCGACAATTTCTTCAAGGTCCAGGCCGAATGGTGCGCCCAGAACCACATGGAATACCTGGTGCACCTGAATCACGAAGAACTCATGATGTGGCTGGTTCGCTCCGAGGGGGATTTCTTCAAGTGCATGCGGTATGTACAAGTGCCTGGGGTCGACAACTTAAACCAGACCGGGCCGGGCATCGTGGCCGACTTCCCCAAGCTGGCCGGCTCGGCGGCGCACCTGTTCGGCAGGCCGCGCGCCTGGACCGAGGAAGGCGCAGGCTTCGGCCGCGCCGGGTCGCCCGAGCGGGGCAAGTGGGTGTTCGACCACCAGCTCGTGCGTGGCATCAATCTTCTGTGGATCCGGGGCTTGACGACTTCCGGCCCGGAGCAACTGGTGGCCTTCATTCGCTACGGGAACCGCGCCTCCTACCTGATGTCGATCGGGCGGCCGGCCGCGCAGATCGCCCTGTACCACCCCACCACCAGCATGTGGCTCGGCGACGAGGATGCGAACCGGAGCACGCTGGAGGTGACGCAGCAACTCATGGAGCGGCAGCGCGATTTCGACTTCGTCGACGAGCAGTCGCTGGCCTCGGTGATGTCGCTCGCCGACGGCGCGTTCAAGAATCTCAGCGGCCAGTCTTACCGTGCCGTCGTGATTCCCTCTTCGAGCGCGATCTCGCAGGACGCCCTCGAGCTTCTGCGCGTGTTCGCGAACCTGGGTGGCCGGGTCATCTTCCTCGGGCGCACGCCGTCCCTGGTGGTGGAGAAAACGTTCCTGAAGGCCAAGGCGCCGCCGGATCTGAGCTGGGCGGCGCGGGAGCCGTCGGGGCAGGTGACGCCGCGCGTGCTCGAGGCGCTGCCCCGGCCGGACGTCGCCCTGGATCGCCCCTGCCCCGCGCTGAAGTACATGCACCGGAGCTGGCGCGACGCCGACCTATACTTCTTCTTCAACGAGAGCGGCGAGAAGCAGTCGCGCACGGCACTCATGGCCGGGCGCGGGCGCGCGCAACTCTGGGACGCGGCCAGCGGCCGCATCGAAGCCCTGGCCGGCGCTCCCGCGGCGAACGGCAGTCTGCAAGTGCCGCTGGTGTTCGAGCCCTACGAGTCGAAGTTCATCGTCATCGGACCGCTGCCGTCCGGCCGTGTAAGGTAGGCCCGCCGCCCGGGGCGTCTCAGCTCGCGGAACGTTCGCTGCAACCCACCGCCTCGAGGATCGCCTTGCGCAGATCCTCCGCGGTGACGGGCTTGGAAACGTAACCGTCCATGCCGGCCTCCAGGCAACGCTCGCGGTCGCCCTTCATCGCGTGAGCGGTCATGGCGATGATCGGAATGCGGTGTCCCGTGCCGGCCTCGAGGTGGCGGATGGCCTGGGTAGCTTCGAATCCATCCATCTCCGGCATCTGGACGTCCATGAGAATCACATCGAAGCCGCCGTCGCGGAACCGATCCACGCCTTGCCTGCCGTTCTCGGCCGTCGTGACGTGATGCCCATGGCCCTCGAGCATCCGCGTTGCGATCTTCTGGTTGATGCGGTTGTCCTCCACGAGCAGAATTCGCAGGCTGGGCGCAGGCGGGGACGTGCCGGCCAATTCGGCGGCTGTGTCTGCGCTCCGCGCAATCTCCCCCGCCTCCACCGGTGTGAACTCAGCCGTGAAGTGGAAAACGCTGCCCCGGCCGGGCTCGCTCTCGACCCAGATCCGCCCGCCCATCATGCGGACAAGCTGGGCGCAAATGGGCAGCCCCAGTCCGCTGCCGCCGTACCTGCGGGTCATCGAGCCGTCGGCCTGCCGGAACGGCTCGAAGATCAGGCGCTGCTTCTCCTTCGCGATTCCAATGCCGGTGTCGCTTACGGAGAAATGAACGCCCGCGCCGTGCGGCGAGTCGGGCAGCGGCTCGGCGCTCATGGAAACATCGCCCCGGTCGGTGAACTTCACCGCGTTACCCAGCAGGTTGATGAGGACCTGCCGCAGGCGGACCGGATCTCCGCCGGCCCATTCCGAAGTGCCAGCGTGCCAGTGGACCGTGAGAGCCAGTTCCTTCTCCGCCGCCCTGGGGGCAATGGCTCTCCGGGCCTCCTCCAGGACCTCGCGCAGCGAAAAGGGCACCTGCTCCAACTCCATCCGGCCGGCTTCGACGCGCGAGAGATCCAGGACGTCGTTCAACAGGTCCATCAGCGAGCGCGCCGAGGCCAGTGCGTCGCCGAGACAATCGCGCTGGTCCGCGGGCGAGTCGGTTTCGAAGGCCAGGGACAGCATCCCGATCACGCCGTTCATGGGGGTGCGGATCTCGTGGCTCATGTTGGCGACGAACTCGCTTTTGGCCCGGCTCGCCGCCTGCGCCTGCTCCTTGAGAACCTCTTCCTCCGCGAGCTTCTTCTCGATCACCGCGGTCTGCCGGCGAAGGCGGCGGCGCAGGACGAAGACCCAGGCCGACGTCACCAGGAAAGAAACCGCCATGACGCCGAGCACTTGGGCGCCGGTCCGCGTGGTCCACCACGCAGCGTTGTGCAGGATGGTCAAGTCGGCCGGCGATCGCATGTACAACCGGAAGGCCCTCGGCAAAGCCACCACTCGCCCCTCATCCACCTGGACCGAGCAGACGCCGGTGAGCCGCGCCAGCGCCCCGTTTCTGGGCCAGGAGAGGTGCCCCAGCGCCTGGTCGAGATAGGCGTGGAACATCGTGTTCCCAGCCTGGAGAATAAGGATCTGGTCGGTGGAGGTCGTCATGTGGTCCACGACCACCCCGTCCACCTCGACCAGACGCGAGTCGTACTGGCCCTCCAGAGCTTCGGCTGCCGTCAGGTGGGAGGGCTGGACCCGGCCATCGGACCTGGCCAGCCGCAACTCGGCGCGGTCGAGCACGGGCGTGAGCTGGCCGAGGGCGGCAAACCCGACGGCATCCACCACGTCTCCGGGTTCAGCGCGCTGAGGGCCGGCCAGGCGCACCTCCGCGGCCCCGGTTCCATCCTCAACATAAACCGAGCCGCTTATCTGCCGCAGTGTCACTACGCCGCGGATGTGGACGCGGTGCCCAGCCGACTCCGGAGAGAACTGCATGAGCGTGCTGAGGCTCCGAGCCGGCAGAGCGAAGGGATCCCGTGCTCCCAGCTCGAGCACGCTCACATGGTCCCGGCCGGGAACGTGCAACTGGATCCCGAACAGTTGGCGCTTCTCATTGAACAGCGCGCCGCAGGCGCCGTGGACCCGCACCCGCGCGTCGACCAGATCCATCAGCGCGGATGGTGGCACGAGGACCTGAGCCCTGAACCTGTGCGCGCCCTCGACAATCCCCAGCACGGCGTGGCCGCTCTCCTCTCCGATCGACTGCACCACACCGGTTGCTTCCACCCACCGGCTGTCGTACTGCCCCCCGAGCAAACCGTCGATGCCAGGATTATCGGGCTGCGGCAGGCCCTCCGGCCCCAGGACGGCGATGCGCGACGCCCTGATGACGGGCGCGAAGTCGCCGGGCCCGCTGGCGCCTTCGATTTGAACCTCCTCACCGGCCTCGAGACGCGGGGCCGATTTGCCGCGCAGATCGACGTAGATGCCGGCCGTGCGGTCCTGCACGAAGAGCGTCCTCTGGACCGGATCGTAGTAGGTGACGGTGGCGCGCAGCTTGACCGGATACCCCGCCCCCGCCTGCTCCAGCGGCAGAGCGCGGACTTCCGCAGTCGTGGTGAGGACGCGAAGCTGCCGTCTCTGTGGTTCCACGCCCCGCCGCACCACAGCATCCTCGATGACCAAAGCACCCGAGCGGACGGCTGGGAATCCGATCACCACGGCCTCACTTCCCAGATAGGCGGGCCCGCCGGGCGGAGTGACGACTTCTGCCTCCCCGGTAGCATCGGTGAAGCGGAGTCCACGCCCTGCTCCCAGCGCCGAGAGAACCCCGCGCAGCAGCACGCGGTGCCGCGACTGGCTGGCCAGCACCGAGCGCTTCAGTTCGCCAGCCGAGATTCTGGGCAGCGCCTCCACCTGCGGCGCGGGCTTCTCAATCGTGATGAGGCGAAAGTCCGGCGTCCAGAAGTGGGTGCCCACCCGCCTGCCGTCCACATCCGAGCTGGTCGTGAGCACGCCCCGGAGCCGAACTACCGCGTCCGGGAGATCTGCATAGGGCCCCCCCCAAAACCCTCCACGTGGGCTCGCAGCCGCCGGCCGTCCACGTCGATGTCCATGCCCAGCCGGCTGGTGCGCTCGATGACAGCAGTCCGAATCACGCCTCGCACTTCCGCCCAAACCCCTTCCAGGCGGTCTGTGGCAAGGTCCGCCACGCCGGCGGGCGCCGGGCGGGGCATCCCCAGTGCGCTCAACACGGTGAACCTGGGCTGCACCAGCGTGAGAGTCTGTTCCCCGGGCCCGGCCAGAGCGCAAATCTCCGCCTGTTGGCCCCAACGCAGCGCCAGTTCGCTCCCGCGAATGTCCACCCGAACCCCGGCGCCATCCTGCTGCATGTACAGGAATCCGTTGATGTCGTCGGCGTAGGTGATGGTGCCGCGAACACACACCGGAGTGCCCGGGGGAAACCGGCGCCGGGTTTTGAGCGCCTCGATGGCCACCACTGGGGACGTGGAGTTGCCGCCCGCAAGCGATGGCCCGGCGGTTGCGATCAGCGTGCAGCAGCCCAGCAGCGCGGCTGCCAGACGGCTGCTCAGTGTCGACGCAAGTGGCACGCAGAGTCCCAACGCTTCTTATCGGCATGAACCTGCGATCCCTGACGGGCTGGTGGGCCGGCCCCGGCCAGATGATATCATCTCTGTTGCAGCCTGCTTCGCGGAGTTGACCTATGTTCACTGACCACAACCTGAGACGAGATTTTCTGAAACTGACGGGCGCGGCCATCGCAGGCACCGGATTGGTCCGGGCCGGGCAGGGCAGCGCCCAGACAGCCGGGCCGGACCCACCGGCGGGCGTGTTTGACCTGAAAGCGTTCGGGGCCGCGGGCGACGGCAAAACGCTCGACACCGCCGCCGTCAACAAAGCCATTGAAGCGACCGCCGGCGCGGGAGGCGGAACGGTGCGCTTTCCGGCCGGGAGCTACCTGTGCTATTCCATCCGGCTCAAGAGCAACGTGGCGCTGTACCTCTGCCACGGCGCCCGGATCGTGGCCGCCGATCCGCCGCCGAAAGGCGAGAGCGGCGGGTACGACCCGCCGGAGCCGAACCAGTGGGACAAGTTCCAGGACTTCGGCCACAGCCACTGGCGCAACAGCCTGATCTGGGGCGAAGGGCTCGAGAATGTCTCGATCCTGGGCCCCGGACTCATCTGGGGCAAGGGCCTCAGCAAGGGCTACGGGCCGGGACCCAGAGCGGAAGTTCCAGGGGTGGGCAACAAGGCCATCTCCCTGAAGAACTGCCGCAACGTGGTCCTGCGCGACTTCGCCATCCTGCATGGCGGGCATTTCGGGATTCTGGCAACCGGGGTGGACAACTTCACCGTCGACAACCTCCAGATCGATACCAACCGCGACGGGATCGATATCGACTGCTGCCGCAATGTGCGGGTGTCGAATTGCGCCGTCAACTCGCCGTGGGACGACGGGATCTGCCTGAAAAGTTCCTATGGGCTCGGCTGGGCCAAGCCGACCGAGATGGTCGCCATCACCAACTGTTACGTCGCCGGCTGCTTCGAAGAGGGCACACTGCTCGACGCCACCTACAAGCGCTTCGCGCCCGGCGTCCGGGTTCCCCACACCGGGCGGATCAAGTTCGGCACCGAATCCAACGGCGGCTTCCGGAACATTACCATCTCCAATTGCGTTTTCGAGGGCTGCCAGGGGCTGGCGCTCGAGACCGTGGACGGCGCGCTGCTCGAAGACGTGGCCATCACCAACATCTCGATGCGGGACATCGTCAGCGCGCCCATCTTCCTCCGGCTGGGCAGCCGCATGCGCGGTCCCGAAGGCGCCCCGGTGGGCACACTGCGGCGCGTGACCATCAGCAACCTGGTCTGCTCGAACGCGGTTCCACGATTTGGCTCGATCGTCAGCGGCATCCCCGGCCATCCCATTGAGGGCGTGAAGCTGAGCAACATCCAGGTCCTGCACCAGGGCGGCGGCACCAAGGAGGACGCAGCGATCAAGCCGCCGGAGCGGGAGAATGCCTATCCCGAGCCCACGATGTTCGGCACCATGCCCTCCCACGGTTTCTTCATTCGCCATGTGAAGGGCATCGAGCTGAGCCATGTCGAAATCGGTTGCGTGAAGGAAGATGCCCGGCCGGCGTTCGTCCTCGAGGACGTCCAGGGCGCGGACTTCTCCCACATCAAAGCCCCGCATCCCCCGGATGTGCCGACCTTCACGCTGCACAACGTCCAGGACTTCGACGTCCACCAGAGCCGGCCCGTGCCCAGCCAGTACCTGGACCGCGTCGAGCAGACGACGCTCTAATCGCTTTCACTCCTCGCGTATCACCGCCCGCGCGGCGCCTCCGGCTGTTCGCTGGCGAACCACTCGGTGGGCCCGCGGTCCAGGTCGCTGGCGGTGTGCACCAGGATGGTGGGGTCGACGCCGTAGCGGCCCATGCCTTCGCCGTAGACTGAGAGGCCGTGGGTGGCTTCCAGGCGCACGGTGACCTCCGGCAGCGCTTGCGCGGGCGCCGCCACTCGCGTCCAATACCCGTAGCTGCCGGGGTGCACCCCGGCGATGTGCGAGAGGACGCCGCGGACGTCCGCCGGATCGTCCGGAAGCTGGACCTGGCCGGCATCCGCGCCGCCGATCTGGATGCGCACCATGCCTGGGAACTTGCACGTGTCGGTCTGCGGGTAGTCGAGCTCCGATGCCTGGGGCCGCGTCCAGTCCACCTTGGCCTGCCCGGCGTGGGTGGCAAGCTCCGCCAGCAACTCGAACTTCACCGGGCCGGCCTTCCGGACGAAATCCGGCAGCGGCACCCGGTATTCGACCGCCGCCTCGTTCGCGGCCCACAGCTTGCCCGGCAGGATTCCGCCATCGATGGGTTTGCCGGCGACCGCCGTGGGAGCGAATCGCAACGCCACCAGGCGCGGCCCCAGCACTTCGACGCGCGCCTCCGTCGAAGGGCCGGTTCGCCCCGCGGGGGCGCTCTTGGCAACGATCGGGACGAAATTCGCCGCGATGCGCTGGCCGGATTCATCGAGCAGCTCGAGCGCCACCGCGCCCACGAAGGGCCGTTCGCCCGGTAGCGGCACTTCCAGGTCCGGCTGCTTGACCACGCGGTAGGCGCTCCATCGCACCGTCCGCGTTTGTGGCTTCGTATCGACCCGGGCGCCGAGGTCGTCCGTGCCGGTGACCCACCAGCGCAGCACCGGCGTCTGGGTGCGCTTCGAGAAGTGGCTGACGAAGATCGGCAATCCAATCTCGTATCCCGCGGCGCCCCGGATCGGGAACCGGCCCTCGTACCCGATGAAGTCTTCGCCCTGGAGATCGCGCACGGTCATGCCCGGCACGAAGGCGTCGTAGCCGAACTCCTTGGGCGTGCGGTCGTAGTTGAACAGGCCGTTGTGCTCCCACTCGACATCGGTCAGCTCGGTGTAGACGTAGCCCTGGATCTTCTCGTACCGGCGCAGCTCGGTGGTGAGGAATGCAAAGCCCCAGGAGACGTCGCGGTCGCCCCCGCCGGCGGCCACGGCGCCGTACTCGGAGTTGATGAGCGGCGCGCTCCCCTGCGCCCGGCCCGGCACATAGTTGAAGGGCGAGCCGGGGAACGTCTTTGCGACCACCTCCGCGATGTGTGCCTGGGCCTTGGCGTAGTCCCCGATGTAGAAGTGCCACGAGTTCAGGTCGGTCTCGACATGGTCGCGCTTGTTCGGCGAGTTGTCCTCCACCAGCCGCGAGGGATCGCTCTCCTTCATGGTCTTCCACATCCGCAGCACCCACTCCTGCGTCTCGCGGTTCTCCGCGTAAGGCGGGATCCCCTTGCCTGTAAGCCCCCAGGTCTCGTTGAACGCCACCCAGGCGATGATGGACGGGTGGTTGCGGTCCCGCTCGATCACGGCGCGCATGGTGTTCTCCCAGGCCTCGCGGGAGCGCGGGCTGTGCTCGGAGTTGCTGGGCATGTCCTGCATGAGGAGGATGCCCAGCCGGTCGGCCCAGTACAGGCGTCGGGGCTCGTCCGCCTTGATGTGAATCCGGAGCAAGTTCAGCCCGGCCGACTTGGCCAGCTCGATATCCCGGCGCAGGAAGGCATCGCTCGGCGCGGTGTAGATCCCCAGCGGGTTGAACGACTGGTCCAGCGCGCCCCGCAGATAGACCGGTTCGCCGTTGAGCAGCACCGATTCGTGCGGCAGATCTCCATAGCGGCCGCGGCCGATGGTTCGCAGCCCGAAGTAGGTCTCGACGGCGTCCTCGCCCAGACGCAGAGTGAGGCCGTAGAGGTGAGGCGCATCCGGGGTCCAGAGCTTCGGATTCCGAACCTCCAGGCTGGCTCTGGCCCCGCCGTGTTCGACGCCGATTTCGCGGGCCTCGATCCCGGCCTCCGGCGAGCTGACGCCGAGCGGCTCGGAACTTTGCGGGCCGCCCACCTCCGCCGCCAGATCGACGAACCATCGCTCCTCCATACGCCGGGCCGTTAGCGTGAACCGCGAAATGTAGCGCGCCGGCCGCGACTCCAGCCAGACCGTCTGCCAGATGCCGCTGGTGTAGGTGTACCACTCCGGCGTCTGTTTGCCGCGCGGCAGCTCCGGGTCGGTGGCGTCGAAGGCACGCACCACCACGGTGGCTTCCTCCCCAGGTTCGGCCGCGCCCGCCAGGTCGAATTCGAACGGCGTGTAGCCGCCTTCGTGCGCGCCCAACTCCTTCCCGTTCACCCAGACGCGCGCCTCCCAATCCACCGCATCGAACCGCAGCCAGGCGTGGTTGCCGCGCCAGGCCGCGGGGATCGAAAACCTGCGCCGGTACCAGCCGATCTTCAGGCCGCCCTTCACGTTGACGCCGGACAGGGAGCTTTCCCAGCAGAACGGCACGCTGATCTTCCGGGCGCCGAGGTCCCTGCCAGGCTCCCACCAACGCTCCCGGATTCCCACGTCCTCGGGATCGAAGCGGAAATCCCAAGAGCCATTCAGACTGAGCCAGTTGGCGCGCTGGAAATCGGGGCGGGGATGCTCGGGGCGCGGTCCCGCCTGCGCCAACAGCAGGGCCGGCGCCAGCCAGCAGGACGCCGCCAGGAAGCCGGCCAGGGCCGTGGATCGCATGGAGGTCCTCCCTTGTCGGAACGATTACAATAGCACACTCGTTGGAATTGGGGCCTACAGTCCAGGCCCTCCAGCGCCGATACATGATCCGGCGCGCATCTGATTCCCGAGCCCGGCCTTGGGACTCCGGAAGCGTGAGCCATGCCCGGACGCGCCGCCTGCGAGTCCGCCCTACCACCTGGCGCGAGCCGGATACTCGCCCCGCTGTTGAACCCGTGTTCTCGATACTGCTCGTACTGGCCGTTTCGTTCCTGATCTCCCTGATTGCGACACCCGTTTGCCGGGATGTCTGCCTCCGGCATGGGTGGGTCGACCGACCCGACGCCAACCGCAAGGTGCACACGCGCGCCGCGCCGCGCACCGGCGGGGTGGCGATCATGATCTCGTTCGCGGCTGCTCTGTCGCTGTTGATCGCCTCTCCATTGAGCGGCGGAGCCATTGTGAAACAGGGCTTTCCGCTGGTTTGGCGCCTGCTGCCGGCCTCCGCGCTGGTTTTCGCCGCCGGCCTCGTCGACGACCTGCTTGGTCTGAAGCCGTGGCAGAAGCTGGCGGCGCAAATCGCGGGAGCTGGCCTGGCCTGCTGGGGAGGGATCGGAATCCAGGCCGTGGGCGGGCATGCGCTCCCGAATTGGTCCACCATACCGATCACCGTGCTGTGGCTGGTTGCGTGCACCAACGCCTTCAATCTGATCGACGGACTGGACGGCCTGGCCGCCGGGCTGGGCCTGTTCGCCACCCTTACCACCTGCGTCGGGGCGCTGCTCCAACACAACTTTGCACTGGCCGTTTTGACGGTTCCGCTGGCCGGCGCTTTGCTCGGCTTCCTGCGATACAACTTCAGCCCCGCCACCATATTCCTCGGCGATTGCGGAAGCCAGGCGATCGGTTTCCTGCTGGGCTGCTACGGCGTGGTCTGGAGTCAGAAGGCCACCACCCTGCTGGGCATGACGGCGCCCGTGATGGCTCTGTCGGTCCCGCTGCTCGATGTGGCGCTTTCCGTTCTCCGGCGTCTGTTGAGGGCCCGGCCGGTCTTCGGCGCGGACCGCGGGCACATTCACCACCGGCTGCTGGACCGCGGCCTCACTCCGCGGCGCGCCACACTGATCCTGTATGCTGGCTCCGGGATTGGCGCCACGCTTGCGGTGCTTCAAAGCGTGGTCCACCGCCAGTACACCGGTCTGGTCATCCTCCTGTTCTGCGCCGCGGCCTGGGCGGGGATTCAGCGCCTCGGCTACGTCGAGTTCGACGAGGCGCGCCGGATCGTTTTCGGCGGCCTGTTCCGCCACCTGCTCAGTGCCCGGCTCTCGATGCGCCAGTTCGAGGAACGCCTCTCCAGGGCCGGCACCGTGGAGGAGAGCTGGGATCTGATTCGCACCGCCAGCACCGAACTGGGCTTTACCCATTCGTTGCTCCGGCTGGACGGAAAGGCCTGGGAGTGCCAGTCGAGCGACGCTGCCGCCAGCGAGTGCTGGGAACTGCGAATCCCCTTGGAAGGATCCGGCTACGCCCGGTTTCTGGTCCCGTTCCATACGCCGATCCAGACCATGACGCTCACCTCCTTCGCCGAAGCCATCCGGCGCGACTTGAAGTCACGGCCCCGGCCTCCCGCCAGGACCGCCTCCATCGCGGACGGGCGGGGTGTGCTTCAGCGCTCCGCCAGTGGCAACGATTAGGAGCAGGCGGTCTCAGAAGCGCCGTCGCGGCAACCCGCCTCCGGTGTGCCAGGGCTGCGGCCATTTTGGGCGTCTCACCGGCGTGCTGGATCGGCGCGCCGGATTCACTGCGTCGGCGGCGGGACGGGCACGCAAGGCCGACTGGGCAAGAATGAGTCGCATCCCGCCGCACAGTCACCCGGCGCGGGCAAGCCCGCAAGAATCAGAAGCTGCGGCAGCGTCACCTCGACCGAACCGCTCCGCTGTTCCACCACGTCGTTCCCCGAGGAGATGTACGGGCCGGTGGCATTCCCTTCCAGGTAGGCCATCGCGACCACGTTCACGGTGGCCGCCGCCGAATTGCTGACCCCGTAACGCTGTGTTTTGACGGCCTGCGTGTCGGTAGCGACAACGGACTTGACCACGTTCCCCGTGGCGCCCTCCAAAAACCTTAGCCCGTCGCTCACGTTGGCCTCCCTCTGCGAGTTGTTTACAGTAACCAAAGACAGAGTATTCCCCTCGCCGGAAGCGACCCGGACGCCATCCCTCTCATTGGCGGCAGCCACCACCGAGGAAAGCGCGTTGCAGCTTCCTCCGAGGTACACGCCGACGCCACCGATGCCTCCGTCGACGGAGCCGGTTGCCACCACCGACTCAAAGCTGTTGTAGTCGCTGTTGCACTCCAGGCCATTGCCGGTATTGCTCTGCGCACGGATGAGGCGAAAGCGATTGTGGCCCGAGCCGGCTTCCAGGAACGCGCCATTGTCTCCGTTGGACTCGAGAAAGGACTCCGTGAACGAGTTGTATGTGGAATTGTGACCGAGCGCCAGGCCCTTTCCGCCCCCGGATCGCAGCTCTAACAACCCGAATTGATTGCGAGTGCTGCTATCGAGGTGAACGCCATTGCCGGCGGCGCCCTCTCCATAGATTGCATAGAACTTGTTATCGGCGGCTCCACCCAGGTACAGATACGCGCCTTGGTAGTTCAACGCGATCCCAGCGCCGCCTGGATCAGTCACTTTCAAGGACCCAAAAGTATTCTCGTTGGAGGCGCTAATCGCAACGCCGTACTCCATCGGATTGACGACTTCCACGTACTCGAAGCAATTCGCGGAGCTGGCGGCGGAGAGTATCATACCGCCACCTTGAGGGAGTGTCTGCGCCGACTTGTTGCCATCGATCTTCAACACCCCGGCGAAGCGCACATTCGTTGCGCCAGTCAGTGTAAAGGCATATGCATTCGAGCCGGCGGCGAGTTTGATCGTCGTTCCGTCAAAGAGCAGTGTGCGATTACTCGGCACCCAGATCCCTGTAACTACGTACGTCAGCCGGGGAAAGACGACAACGGTGCCGGCAGCCAGGGCTCTGACGATGGCGGCCGTGTCGTCGGCAGCGCCATCTCCCCGGGCGCCAAAATCCGCCACGTTGACCGAGTGGGGGTCCGTGGCGCTCCCGGAGAGCGAGGCGTTGGAAGTCTGCGGGCAGCCACCGCAGGCGGTGGAAGCGCAGTAGCAGGTGTTGGACTGCGACGGCGGAGCGCTGGAGCCGGCTTGACAGTCTACGCTCGCAAACGCCGCTGGAGCGATCCACCAAGCGGACAGGAGTAGACTCAGAGTTCTCACGGGACGGATTCCTTTCCAGCCTCGGCCGGCGCTCTTTGGTGCGTGGCCCGCGGTTGCGGGCTGTAGCCAGGCAAACAACAGCGAAACCGCCGAACTCTGCGCTCGAACGGGAACTCAGGGGCAGCGGCGCTTCAATCTGATAGTAAGGGTCGCCGACGCCCCTGGAAATGGTCCCGAGGTTGGATTACGGAGCGGTTTGGTACCGGTACCGCGGACGGAGTGGGGCTTGTTCGATCGCGCCATGTCTGCCGTTTCACCCGGCCCCCGATCGCGGATACTGAGATGAGGCAGCCTCATCGCCAGGACCGGCATCATGGAAGCGCTCCATAAGCTCCGGCAGCATCTGCTCACCGGCGTCTCTTTCGCCATTCCGCTCATCGCCTGCGGTGGCATCCTGATCGCCTTCGCGATCGCCTTCACGCCCATGACGCCCGCGGGACCGGACTTCTCACGGGTTCCGAAGCTGAAGCTGGTCCTGGATATCGGGTCGGCGGCGTTCTCCCTGTTCCTGCCGGTGCTGGCCGGCTACATCGCGTATTCCATGGCCGGAAAGCCGGGCCTGGCGCCGGGCTTCGTCGGCGGGTTCCTTGCGGGGGAGGTCAAAGCCGGCTTCCTGGGGGCGCTGTTGGCGGGGCTGCTGGCCGGCTACGTGGTGCAGAACATCAAGAGGATCCCGGTCTCCAAGTACCTCCGGCCGATCATGCCGATCCTGATCATCCCCATTCTCTCCTCGCTCATCGTGGGCGGGGTCATGTTGAAGCTGCTGGGTCCGCCCATCGCCAACCTGATGGTGTTCCTCGGCGCATGGCTCAAGGGCATGAACGCGGGAAACGCCGTGGTGCTCGGGATGCTGGTGGGCGGCATGATCGCTTTCGACATGGGCGGGCCGGTCAACAAGACGGCGTTCTTCTTCGGAGCCGCCATGATCAAGGAAGGCAACTACGCCGTCATGGGCGCCTGCGCCGCGGCGATCTGAACCCGCCGCTGGGCCTGGGGCTGGCGACGTTGCTGCGCCGGAGACTCTGGAACGAAGAGGAGCGCGAGGCGGGCTTGGCCGGCCTGGCGATGGGCACGATCGGCATCACCGAGGGCGCGATCCCCTTCGCGGCCGCCGATCCTCTGCGGGTCATCC
Source organism: Bryobacteraceae bacterium (assembly GCA_049512775.1). Classification (GTDB taxonomy): domain Bacteria; phylum Acidobacteriota; class Terriglobia; order Bryobacterales; family Bryobacteraceae; genus Fen-330. The sequence goes on along the minus strand of JBEKWU010000024.1, from coordinate 59,006 downwards.
CTTGCATCATGGGCGGCTCGATGGTGGCATCGGTCGTTGCCGTGCTCGGTGGAGTGGGGGACCACGCGCCCCACGGCGGCCCGATCGTCCTGCCGGTGGTGGACCATCGGCTGGCCTATGTCGTCGCAATCCTCGCCGGGACGCTCGCGACGGCCCTGGCCATCAACGTAGTGAAGTCCTGGTCCAGGTCGAAGACGGAGGCGGTATGAGAATCGTTGCGGTCACCGCGTGCCCGACGGGCATCGCCCACACCTACATGGCAGCCGAGCGACTGGAAAAGACGGCCAAGGCCCTGGGGCACCAGATCCAGGTCGAGACGCAGGGCGCCATGGGCATCGAGAACGAGCTCTCGGACACGGAAATCCGCCAGGCCGAGATCGCCATCTTCGCCGTGGATATCGAAGTCGAAAAGCAGGAGCGGCTCGACGGCGTCAAGATCGTCCAGGTTCCCGTGCAAGAGGCCATCCGGAACCCCAAAGCGGTTTTCGAGAAGATCCGGCCCTGAACCTTCGATGCCTCTGGAGTTCAGTTTCGCCTTTCCGCTCGCGAACGGGCTGCACGCCAGACCCGCTAGCCACCTGGCCGAGGCTGCCAAGCGCTTCGCATCGGACTGCGCCCTGACCAACCAGCGCAGCGGGGCCGTCGCCAGCCTCAGGAGCGTGCTGGCCCTGGTCGCCGCCGACGTGAGGCCGGGCGACGCCTGCCGTGTCGAGGTGAGTGGCGTGGACGAGGAAACGGCCTGCGACGCTCTGCGCGAGTTCATTGAGCGGCGCCTGGCGGACGAGATTGTGGCACAGCCGGTTGCGGAGAGCCGAGCCGGGAGGCTGCCCCGAGCTCTGCGCAATGCCGGGGTGGGATGGCATCCGGGGATCGCGGTCAGCCCGGGCATCGGCCAAGGCCGCGTGGTCGTCATCGGACGCAACACCCTGCCGGAGGAGCTGAGGCGAGAGGTGGCGGCGGATCCCCGGCGCGAGCGTCACTTGCTTCAAGGGGCCGTTGCCGCCGTCCGCGCCCGCATCCAGGCGGCGCTCGAACGGGAATCGTCCCCCACGGCGGCAGCGGTTCTCGAAGCGCACCTGGCCATCGCTCAGGACGATTCGCTGGCGGACAAGCTGGATGAGGGAATCGCGCAGGGGCGCTCCGCCGGCCAGGCCGTGATCGAGGCTCGCGACTTCTTCGCCGGCCGCCTGAGGGGCGCGGAAAGCCAGTACATCCGCGAGCGGGCCGCCGACGTTGAGGACATCTGCCAGCAGTTGCTCGAAGAGATCTACGGCCCGGCATTGCCGCAAGCCGGCGTTGAGCTGACGGAGCCTTCGGTCGCGGTGGCCGAGAGCCTGGCGCCGCGGCAACTGCTGGCGCTGGACCGGCGATGGCTGCAAGGCCTGGTGCTCGGGTGGGTGGGAACTACCTCGCACGTGGTCATTCTCGCCCGTTCGCTGGGGATTCCGGCTCTGACCGAGGTGCAGGATACGCCGCGCCTCCTGGCGTCCGGCCAGGAGGTTGTGGTCGACGCCAATCGCGGCCTGGTGGTGACCGGGTGGACCGCGGCGGTGCAGCAGTTCTACGAACGGGAGCGGAACCGGTTCTTGCGCCGACAGGCGGGCATGGCTCGCTGCGGGCGTCTCCCCGCGATCACTGCCGACGGCTGGAGGTTGGAAGTGGCGGCCAACGTTTCCTCCGCCGAGGAACTCCTCCCGGCGTTTGAGATGGGTGCCGAGGGCATCGGCGTGTTCCGGACGGAGATGCTGTTCATGAACCGGGAGCGCCCTCCATCGGAAGAGGAGCAATCCGCCGTCTACGTCGAAGCGGCCCGCGCCGCCGCCGGCCGGCCGGTGGTCATCCACACGCTCGATATCGGCGGCGACAAGCCGCTGCCCTATCTCCATCTGCCGCGCGAAGCCAATCCCTTCCTGGGATGCCGGGGAATGCGCCTCTATGCCGAGCACGCGGAGCTTTTCGGCGCGCAACTTCGCGCCATCGTCCGGGCTTCGGCGTTCGGCCCGATCCAGGTAATGGCGCCGATGGTCTCCTCCCTGGCGGAAACCCGCTGGTTCAAGGCGCGCGTCGCCGCAACCCAGCGCGAGCTGAAGGCCCAGGGCATCGGGTTCGATCCCGCCATGCCGGTGGGAATCATGGTCGAGATCCCCGCGCTGGCGTTCATTTTGGATCAGTTGTGCCCGGAGGTCGATTCCTTCAGCATTGGGACCAACGATCTGGCGCAGTACTTCTTCGCCGCGGACCGCGGCAATCCCAGGGTGACGGGCCTGGCGAGCGTGCGGCATCCGAGCTTCCTCCGGTTGCTCAAGCAGATCGTGGACCAGGTCCACAAGGGCGGAAAACGGGTGTGCGTGTGCGGCGAAATGGCTGGCGACGTCCGTAACTTGCCGCTGACCGTGGCCCTCGGGCTGGATGAGATCAGCGTCGCCGCCCCCGATATCCCGGCGTTGAAAGCTGCGATGTCCCGGCTTTCCGCCGCCGGGTGCCGGCAACTCCTCTCGCGGGCGCTGGCCTGCCGCGAGGTCGAAGACGTCGACGCGCTGCTGGAATCGGAACAGCAGCGCCGGCCGGCGCCGCCCCTGCTGGACCTTCCAATGGTCCTCCTCGACAGCCCGAGCCAGACCAAGGAGGAGGCGATCCAGGAGCTCGTCGACGCATTCTACGTGGCGGGACGGACCGACGATCCGGAACAACTGGAAGAGGCGGCGTGGGCCCGCGAGGCGGCCTACTCGACCGGCCTGGGCCACGGCTTCGCCATCCCGCACTGCAAGACCGACGCCGTGAGGTTCGGTTCCATCGGCGTCCTCAAGCCGAAAGAGCCGATCGAATGGGGATCGCTGGATGGCGCCCCCGTCCGCGTGGTGATTCTGCTGGCCACCCGCCAATCCGGCGCCGATACCGCGCACATGTAGGTCTTCGCCAAGCTGGCGCGAAAGCTGATGCACGAAGACTTCCGCGACCAACTCCTGCGCGCCACCAGCGCCGAAGCGATATTAGGGGCCGATATGCTTGATACGCGCAGCTAACGCGCCCGGGTTAGTGGGGCGGCTGCTCCTTGGTTTTGTCCTCGGGCAGCGGTTCCGGGGTGTCGTACTTGATCTCGGCTTCGGCGGTGAACTTGCGGTAGAGCCGAAACTCCACGTCGTTCTTGGTCAGAAGTTTTGCCTGGCGCATCCGCATCACGGCTTTCAACGGAAGCATGAATTCCTGCGTGCCGATGGGGGCGAGGTCGTAGTCCAGCGTATCGGTCACCTGCTGGATGGGGAAGTCACCCGGAAGCTCTGCTTCGAAGACGATGCGCAGCACCATGTCGGTGGCCGGGTCGATGTAGACCAGCCCGTGATAGCCCGGGACGATGTCGTCGGTGCTCTCGTAGGTGACGTGCCACTTCGAGCGGGCCTTCTCGACCCGGTAGGCGTACACGTGCGCGACGCGACCGCGGAGCTTGCCCCAGCGCTCCCAGCGGAAGTCCGCCTTGGCCTCCGGCTCGAACATCTCTTTCAACATGCTGCCGAATTCGCCGGTGGAGATGGAGCCGCCCACCGACTGGTAGGGCACGTCGGTGGTGATGGCGCGATTGTTCACCAGCACCAGCTTGTAGTTCTCCTTCTGCTCGAAGAAGCTGAGCCGGGCGGTGAGAACATCCCGCTGTTGCCAGTACTCCAGGCCGCTGGGGTCGACGTAGCGGCGGGTCACCTGGGTGCAGATGTAGTTGGGGAGGTTCTTGGTGTAGCCGAGCGCGAACTCGCGGGCCTGGTCGATCACCCTGCGCTGCTCCGCCGGGCTGGGCGGGGGAAACGGGGCCGGGGCGGGCGTCTCCGGCGCCACGACGACCGGCGGCGGCGCGGGCAGATCCTTCGAGGCGTCCCGCAGCGCGTTCAGGGCTTCCACGGTTTTCGGCCCGGCGCCCAGGCCTTGCAATTCCTCGATGGTGCGGTCGTCCAGGCGCTGGCTGAGCGCCAGCTTCCGCACGTAGTTCGCCACCTCTTTGTCGGAGTGCTTGAGCTGGATGGAGGAACGGATCATCCCGACCAGTTTGTCGACGGTCACTTTGGTCTGCGCCGGGAGCCAGAAGCAGAGTCCCAGGAGCAGAAGTGCGAACCTGACTCGCATACTCCTATTCTGGCACGGGAACGCACCGCTCGATCAGGGCTGCGGCGCGGAAGTCCGGCGGTGGAACCATCCGCGCTTTTGAGGAGCCGCTGGCATGGCTTTGTCGATCGCCGCCAGAGCGATCGGGGACATGAGGCGGTAGCCGGCGCTGTTGGGGTGCAGGCCGTCGTCGGCCAGGCTGGCTCCGAGAAAACCCGCCTGGTCGACGAGGACGGAGAAGTAGTCCACGTAAGCGTAGTTCCGCTCCCGGCAGAAGCTCTGAATCCAGGCGTTCAGCGCGCGGATGGCCTCCGGGGGACGCCGCCGGCTCACTTCCCAGGCCGGATTCTCGGCCTTGTGGTAATCGCTGACCGGCAGCACGGACGCCAGCAACGGAGCGATGTGGTGCGCCTGCGCCAGCTCGGCGATGATGGCGAGGTTGTTCTCGATCGCAGCCAGGGGGATGCCGCGCGCGATGTCGTTGGTGCCCGCCAGCACCAGCACCGCCGTGGGCTTCAAGTCGAGAACGTCGGCCTTCAGCCGGCCCAGCATCTGGCCCGTGATCTGGCCCCGGATGCCGCGGTTCACGAAATCGCGATCCGGGAAGTACTCGTTCAGGCGCCAGAAGTCGGTGATCGAGTCGCCCAGGAAGACCACGCGCGGCTTGGCGGGCTGCGGCGGCGGGAGCTTGCTGTTGGCATCGGCGTAACGGGAGAGGCGGTCGCGATCGGGATCGGCGAGATCCTTCTCCCGTTGGTCGAGCAGGTCGCGGAAATTGGCCTCGATGCGGTTCAGCCCATCGCGCAATTCGGTGAATTGCCGGGCGGCTTCCTCCGGAAACGGGGAGGGCTTGGGGACGAGGTCGGCCAGCGTCACATACGCCCGCACGTTGGCGAGAAGCGTGTAGGTGAGGCCGGTGTGCTGCCGGTCCAGGGCGCGCATCGTGAGGAGCGCCTGCCGGGCGTTCTCGGCGATCGGAGCGCCGGCGCGCGCCAGTTCCGGAACGGCCACCGCGGTCGACTCCATCAACTGTACGGTGCGCCCATAGAGCTCGAACGCCTCTTTGTTCGAAAGCGTGCGCCCCTGCGCCAGGGGCGTGAGCGCCAGCCACAGCGCCAATCCGAATCCAGCGCGGATCATTTACGGCCTCCCTCCCTTTTGAAGCTGGAGCGTTACGGTGCCGATGTAAAACGGCATGCGTACCCGGATCTGAACAGGCAGCCTCCGCGGGTCGTCGGTGAGCCAGACAAAGACCCTGGCCTGGCGGCGATACAGCACGCCGTTGAACAGGAAGGCTTCGTAACGGATGGTCTTGTAGGCGCCGCTGTCGGTCTTCACGGTCTCGCGTTCCTGCGCCTCCACTCGGGCCAGCACGGCCTTCTTGCCGTCGCTGACCGGGATCTGGGCGGACTGGCCCGGCTCCAGGTTCATCGCGCGCAACTGGTAGAGTGCCCCGACCACGTCGTGCTCGCAGGGGAGGATATCGATCGCCTGGCTGACGACGGTGTTCCTGACCAGGTCGCGCTCCAGGAGACTGGCCTTCTTGCGCTCCCCGTCGAAGCTCACGCGGGTCTCGCGGCGCTTCGATCCCTCACTGGCCTTCAGCAGAATGCTCGCGACGCAGAGAGTGCCGTTGAGCATCGAGGAATACTCGTTGTTGACCTTGTAGAGCCGCGAGACCAGGCCGACGGATTGGACCGACAGGTTGGCCTGCCAGCCCGAGGCGTCGCCGGCGGCCCAGGTGAGACGCGCGTTGCCGGCGTGGATCAGGCGCCACTCGATGGCATAGGAGAGCGTTTCGCTCGCCGGCACGAGCCGGGCAAGAGCGCGGGCCTCTTCGGAGGAGGCGTTCTGGGCCGGGGCGCTGGATACGACCAGGACAGCCACCGCCAGCAGCCTGAGCGGAAACGACCTCATGAACTCACCTAAGACTGGCCGCTTGCCTGCCGCCGGGCTTCCCGGTACTTGTCCCGAACCTCCCGGATCTGCCGCGCGTGCCCCTCCGCGTGCGCGGCATTGACCTCCAGCAGGTCGAGCAACGTCATGGGGCCGCGCTGGCTGTGCGTGCCCGTGCGGGAGAACAGCGCTTCGGGGATCTCTCGGAGCAGCTCGTGGTTCTCGGCGCGCAGACGGCGGAAGGTCTCGAGCGACTCCGACGTCTTGCGGCGCGCGTAGTTCAGGTTGGCGGCCCAGGCGTCCTGGTCGAACCACATCAGCGTGGGATTCTCCTCGGCGATCACGCGCCGGAAGCGGTCCGAGCCGACGATCTCGGAATCGGCCAGGTGGGCCAGGATCTGCCGCACGGTCCATCTGCCGGGGCCGGACACGAAATCCAGCTCCGGTCCCGCCGCGCCGGTCAGGTGCGACGCGACCAGCTCGGGCCCCCGGCGAAAACGCTCGAGCAATTCGGAGACTTCGCTCATGATGCTACCATCATAGCCGAGCGCGCCTCGACGCATGTCCACCACGCCGCTATTCGACGATCGCGAGCCGTTCGACCGCGGCAGGCTGGCCGAGGCCCTCCGCCGCCTGGCCGAACAACGGGTCTGGATCGGCACGAGCTCGTGGAAATACGAGGGCTGGCTGGGGCAGATTTACAGCCGCGAGCGCTACCTCTCTCGCGGCGGCTTCTCGAAGAAACGGTTCGAGGCGGAGTGCCTGCGGGAGTACGCCCAGACCTTTCCCATCGTCTGCGGCGATTTCTCCTTCTACCAGTTCCCCTCGGACCAGTACTGGCGGCGGCTGTTCCTCTCGGCCCCGAATACGCTGCGGTTCGCCTTCAAAGTGCCGGAACAAATCACGGCGAAAGTGTTCCCGTCGCACCCGCGCTACGGCGCGCAGGGCGGGCTTGCCAACCCCTCGTTTCTGGATGCCGCGCTGTTCGAGGAGCTGTTCCTCAACCCGCTTGCTACGTATCGCGAGCAGATCGCTGTACTGATCTTCGAGTTCGGAACGTTCTCCCGAACAGCCTACCCCGGCGTGCGCGAGTTCGTGCGGGACCTGGACCGGTTCCTGGCGGCGATCCCGCGCCAGATGCGCTACTCGGTCGAGGTCCGCAACCCGGAGTACCTCGGCGCGGATTACTTCGGTTGCCTGCGCAGCCACGGCGTGGCGCACGTCTTCAACGCCTGGACCAGAATGCCCGAGCTGGGCGCGCAACTCAAGCTGGCGGACGCCTTCACGGCCGGCTACTCGGTGTGCCGCGCGCTGCTGCGCCGGGGCCGGAACTACGAGCAAGCCGTCGAGCTGTTCTCGCCCTACGAGGAGATCAAAGACCCGAACCCGGAGGGCCGGCAGGCGCTGCGCGATCTCATCGAGCGCGCGCGCGGTTACGGCGAGGCGGCATTCATCTTCGTCAACAACCGCTTCGAAGGCAGCGCGCCGCGCAGCATCGAGGGGATTGTCGGGGATTACTGAGAACGGCCGCCTCAACAGGAGATCAGCCGCGCGCACCGGGCCGGTGGACTTCAGCGCCGAGGGCCGGTCTCTACCGCGGACGGGACCTGGGTCCACCGGCTCAGCACTTGTTGCAAGCGGAGCAGGCTGAGCGGCTTGGTCACAAAGTCATCCATGCCGGCCTCAAAGCACATCTTGCGTTGCTCCTCCATGGCCGCGGCGGTGAGGGCGACGATGGGCAGGGCGCCCTTTCCGTGCCGGGCGCGCAGGGTGCGTGTCGCTTCGTAGCCGTCCATTTCGGGCATCTGACAGTCCATCAGCACCAGGGCGTAATCGCCGAGGCTCACCTTCTCCACGGCTTCCAGGCCGTTGGAGACGACGTCCGGAGAACACCCCAGTCTCTCCAGCATCCTCGCGATCACCTTCTGATTGACGGGATTGTCCTCCGCCACCAGAACCCTTGCTCCACGGAAAGAGCCGTCGCGGCGCGGGATCGTTTCCCGCTCCGGGTCCGTCGCCCGGGGGGCCTGTACATGCGAGGCGCTCAGCGCGGCGCGCAACCGGGAGATGGTGACAGGCTTCCTCAACCAGGTCCAGCCTTCGGGCATCGGCTCGGATGCCGGAACGTTTCCCAGCAGAGTCACTTTTGACTTGGGGGCCACCTGGCGCAATTCGCCGATGGGTTGCTCGTCCGCGATAATCGTATCCGGCGGATCGCTGCCATGCAGTATGGCCGCGGCCTCCTCGAGGCCGCCTGCCGCCCGGACCGGGATGGACCAATGCGCAACCTGTTCCGAGAGAATCCGCCGCAGCATCTCGCTCGCGCTGAGGACTAACGCGCTCATCTCTGGAACGGGCGGCAACGGGGAACTGGGAATCCCGCTCTCCTCCAGCGGGATCTCAAACCAGAAGCACGAGCCACCCTCCGGGCGGCGCTGAACCCCGATCGTGCCTCCCATCAGCTCCACAAGCTGGCTCGAGATAGAGAGGCCCAGCCCGGTGCCGCCATAGATTCGCGTGGTGGAAGCGTCCGCCTGAGTGAACTTCTCGAACAGGCGCGGCAGCGCCTCGGGCGCAACTCCGATCCCGGTGTCTTCGACCTCCACCCGCACCCAACAATCCGGGCCGCGATCCCGGCGCGAGAGACTCAGCGCCACGTATCCCCGGTCCGTGAATTTGACGGCGTTGCCGAGCAGGTTCAGCACCACCTGGCGGATGCGGCCGGCGTCGCCGAGGAAGGTCCGCGCCAACTCGGGGTCGAATCGAAGAAGCACATCGATGCCCTTCTCCCTGGCGCGCAGTCCCAGCACGTCCATCACGCTCTCGGCCACGTTCAGCAGGTCCACGCTGACACGCTCCAGCTCCAGCTTGCCGACCGAAAGCCTGGAGGAATCCAGGATGTCGTTGAGGATGGTCAGCAGGGCGGCCCGCCGAGTCGCGGATCATCTCCGCGTACTCGATCTGCTCGCGGTTGAGCGGGGTCTCCAACAACAACTCACTGGTTCCCAGGATTCCGTTCATCGGGGTCCGGATCTCGTGGCTCATGTTGGCGAGAAACTCGGACTTTGCGGCGGCGGCGCGCTCGGCCTGGCAGCGCGCCCGTTCGGCCACCCTCCGCGCGTGGCGAATCCGCAGATTCTGCCAGACGATCACGCACAACACCAGAATCAGGACGGCCATGCCCGCCGTGAGCAGGTAAACCCGCGTGCGGGCCAGCTCGTATTCGTTGATGACCAGCATCTCGTTCGCCGAAGGGATCGACCACTTCAGGTGAATGGCCGCCAGCGTGCCATCCAGGGCCAGGTTGCGGATCTCCGCGCGGATGGCGTCGGCCGCTTTCGGCGCCAGCGGATTCTTCAGGCTCGCCGCCGTGCCAAACGGGATGGTGCCGTTGGGAATGGGATCGTGGATCAGCCTGACGGAGTCGCACTCGCGAGGCCGGAGATTGTCCACCGGGAGCGAAGTGCCTTCGGGCACGATGCCGATGTCGGCCTTGCCGGTGCACACCGCCGCCAGGATGGCGGGCGTTGTCTTCCTGAACAGGAGTTTCATCCCCGGAAAACGCACGGGGGCGATTCGCTGCGGCGAGCCCGTGGCGAGGGCCAGAACGTTGGTCTTGCCTGGCCCTCCCTCCGGCCTCACGGTCCAGTAACGAATCGTTCGCCACGGCGCCGTGATGTGCATGTACGCTCTGCGTTCGGGGTGATCGCCGACGACCCCCCAGAGGTCCACGATGCCTTCGCGCAGTGCCCTATCCGGGCCCTCGGGAATGTTAATCCACTGCAAGCGGATTCCGCGGCGCCTGGCGGCCTCGGCGACAACTTCGACCCCCGGTCCTATCGGCTTTCCGTCCGGCCCCACGAACTGGCTGACCTGCGATTGGTTGAACCCAACCCGGAATGTGCGGCTTTGGAGGCTCGGGCTGGCGCCCCACCATCGCGCCGTGAATCCAGCCGCCGCCAGAAGCGCCAGGGCGCCCCCGAGCCAAGCCACGCGGCGGATGCTCAGCCGGTGCATGTCCCCCACACTGTCGTATCGGCCGCCGGATGAGGGTTGTTAGGCCGGCTGGTCCACCTCTTCCATGCAAGGAAGGAAGAATCAATCACACACAGACACCGGCGCCAGTTGCATCCGCCCGGCCCCGGCGCTATTCTCCCAACAGTGCCGGACGGAGTCTGACATGAAAGCCGCCTTGTTGTTCGTGCTCCTCGTTTTGCTCGTGTTGGTCGCGGCGAGCCGCTATCGCCTTGTCTCGAGCCGCGGCGGGCAGGACGCCGCCGCGCTGTTCCGCGTGATCGAAGCTCTCATCCGGCAAAGGCCGTTCACGGTGGGCGCGGTGAGCCGGATTACCCAGACGACCCTGCGGGCACTCGATTCCAACCAATACTTCGCGACGTTCGTGTCCGATCGTGCAGCCGGGGCGCCAGTACGAGAGGTCGAGCTGCGAATCCCGACCTCGGCCAGTTCCAAGAAGGACGGATTGGCGATCCTCTCCGTTGACGCCGCGGCGCGGATCACGCCGGAGGCAGTCACCAAGCATTTCGGATCCCGGCCCGACTTCAGCGTGCCGGAACCCGCCGCCCCGTACGAGTTCGCCTACAGGTACAAGCAGGCCTGGGGCGACCTGAGCTTCGAGTTCGCTCGCGGAACCCGTTACTTGATCGCGGTGGCCATCGACGCGATCGAGTCGCAGCCAGCCGCGAGCACGGAGTCGGCCCCAGCGACCGAGCAGGGCACGGCGCCGTCCCCGCCCAGGGAAGGGGGAGAGTGGCTGGACGTTTTCGCCGCCTATCCGGGAGCGCGGGAGCTTTGTTCGCAACACGTGAGCGGCAACCTGATGCACATCCTATGGCACGCTTATGTGACTCGTGACATCCCGGAGAAAGTAATCGCCTTCTACGTGCAAGCGGAAGGCCAGGAGCACCTCGAACGGGAAGAGAACTCAGTCAGGCTCCGCCACGGCGACAAGGTCTTGTCCATCCACAGCGCCTCGGCGAAGGACTACCCCGACTGCGGGAAGGCGCCGGGCCCGGAGGAGAAGACCGTCATTATCGTGTCACAGGCCATCCGGCCTTCGAAGTGAGGAAATTCTCCCGCGCGGGGCACTTCAGGAGATCAGCCCGGCGATGCCGAAGGCGGCCGCGGCGGCCAGGCCGCCGATGACCACCGTGCGCAGGCCGCCGCGTAGGGGCCGGATGCCGGTGAGCCGCCCCTTTCCGTAGCCGAACACGAACAGCGCCGCCAGCGTCAGCGCTGCAGAAACCCAGAGCCCGCCGAGCACGGTGTGGCTGAGCATGTAGGGGCAAAGCGGAATCAGCCCGCCGACGACGTAGGAGAAGCCGATGGTGAGCGCGCTGCGCAGGGCGCGGCCTGCTCCGCGGTGAGGCCGTAGCCGTGGAACACCGCCGCGACCTCCTTTTCCTCCTCTTCGGGGAGTTCGCGGATCTCGCGGTATTCGCGCTCGAGCTCGGCGTTGTAGTGCTCGAAATCGGTTCGGGCGGCGAGATACCCGCCCAGGCCCATGGCGATCGATCCGGCGGCGATCTCGGCCAAGCCGGCAATCACCACGAGCCGCCCCTCCGCTGTGCCGCGCGCGGTTCCGGAAGGGCCGGAGCCATGAGGAAGCCGTCGAGCTCTTGTCGCCCCGCGAGGAGATCAAGGACACGAAGCCGGGGGACACATAGACCCTCAGCCAGGCCGCCACTCACCGTCCCCAAGCTCGCGGCGGATCGGTGGTGCGAAGGGCCGACAGCTATCAGTGGCGTTGTCTGGGCACTTAAGATGTGCTGTAATTCCCGTAGCCGAGCGCTCCAGAGGACCGCCGTGGATTTATGGTTGGGCCAGGGATTAGCGGCCTGTTTCCCGGCGGCCGCTGCGCTTGTGCGTTAGCCCGTAGGTTGACTGGTCAGAAGGTGCACACCGAGAAAGGAGATATGGCCATGGGAACAAGCGGCAGGGAGGTCGAGAACAAGGGCATTGTTAATCTCAACGGTCAGGCGATCAACACTCGAGACCGGCTACTGCTGGAACAGACGATGGCGCCCAATTTGATCCGCCACTGCCAAGCCACGCCAGAAGTGCAGGTCCGATGCCTGGATGACTTCTGGAACTTTCTTCAGAGCGATTGGGCGACGTTTCCGGACGCGAAGATCGTGCCCCAGCAACTCGTCGCGGAAGGAGATCGCGTCGCGGTCTTTGCCAGGTACGAGGGTACCCAGTTGGGACCGATGGGCCCGTTCCCGCCGAGTGGAAAGCGGTTGTCTCTCGACTTTGCGGCATTCTCTCGCATTGAAGGCGGCAAGATTGCGGAGATGTGGGTGACCTGGGACAACATGGCGGCATTGTCTCAGCTTGGTCACTTTCCACCTGCTGAGCCTCCCGCTGGCTAGTAACGCGTTGCAGCGGACCGGTCCACGCAGGATAAATGCTTGCCTTCGTGGGCAGCCCCCTGCTGCCCGCTGCACTGCGGGGTTGCCCGGCCGCTGGGCTTAAGCATCTGGGCTGGGACCTTGAGAAACAGCCGTTTGCAGCAGAAATCATATAGCTGTCGCGAAATCCCCTTGCCACTCGCAGTCCCGACTCGCCGCCTGAGCGCACGCGGGCGGGCGGTTTGGGCTGCCGGGCTGTTACGAGATCAGCCGGGCGATGCCGAAGGCGGCCGCGGCGGCCAGGCCGCCGATGACCACGGTGCGGAGGCCGCCGCGGAGGGGCCGGATGCCGGTGAGCCGCCCCTTTCCGTAGCCGAACACGAACAGGGCCGCCAGCGTCAGCACGACGGAAACCCGGAGCCCGCCGAGCACGGTGTGGCTGAGCATGTAGGGTGACAGGGGAATCAGCCCGCCGACGATGTAGGAGAAACCGATGGTGAGCGCGCTGCGCAGGGCGCGCCGCGGGTCGGGCGCCTCCAGGCCGAGCTCGTAGCGCATCATGAAATCCACCCAGCGTTTCGGGTCGGAGCGGATGGCGGCGACCACCGGGGCGGCCTGCTCCGCGGTGAGGCCGTAGCCGTGGAACACCGCCGCGACCTCCTTTTCCTCCTCTTCGGGGAGTTCGCGGATCTCGCGGTATTCGCGCTCCAGCTCGGCGTTGTAGTGCTCGAAATCGGTTCGGGCGGCGAGGTACCCGCCCAGGCCCATGGCGATCGATCCGGCCGCAATCTCGGCCAGGCCGGCAATCACCACCAGGCTGGTCTTGTCGACGGCGCCGGACAGGCCCGCGGCCAGCGCAAAGGGAACCGTGAGGCCGTCCGACATCCCGATGACTACGTCGCGAACCGCCTCGGTGGCGGTGAAGTGCTGTTCCATGTGAGGAGTGGCAGGCATTTGACTTCAGTGTAGGGCAGGCGCAACCAGCGCCGGGAAGGAATGGAGCGACAATAGCCTTTCGGATCCGGAACAGGAGGTCGGATGCACCCGTGGCATGAAGACGACGAATTCTGGGCGGCGCTGGAGGCGCAGCTCTTCGATGAGGCCCGCCTCCAGGTGGCGGCCGCCGAGGTGACACACGCGACAGGCCTGCTCGGTCTGGGCGCGGGCGCGAGAGTTCTGGACCTGTGCTGCGGGCTGGGGCGGCACTCGCTGGAACTGGCGCGGTGGGGCTGCGAGGTCACCGGTGTGGACCGTACGGCCCTTTACCTGGGCAGGGCGCGGGAGCTCGCCGCGGCGGAGAACCTGCCCATCGAGTTCATCCAGGCGGACATGCGCGCTTTCCGGCGCGAGGGCGCCTTCGACGGCGCCATCAGTCTTTTCACGTCGTTCGGGTATTTTGAAAACCCGGACGAGGACTTGCAGGTGCTGCGGAACCTCCACGCCTCACTCCGCCCCGGGGGGCGCCTGGCGATGCAGATGGCGGGCAAAGAGGTTCTGGCCCGCTGCTTCGCCCCCAAGGATTGGATCGAGTACCCGGACGGCTCGTATTTTCTCGTGGAACGCGAGGTGGCGGCCTCCTGGTCGGGGATCCACAATCGGTGGATCGTGATCCGCGGGGCGGAGCGGAAGGTTTTCGACTTCACCCACCGTATCTACTCGGCCGCGGAGCTGAAGGGGGTGCTGGGCGAGGCCGGCTTCTCCGCCGTGGATGTGTTGGGGGACCTCGACGGAAGGCCGTACGATCGCGAGGCCAAGTGCCTCGTCGCGGTGGCGGCTAAGTAGGCGTACCCGCCTCGTGTTAGAATGGCTGTGGGAGGGGTTTGAGTTTCGCGGGGTGAACAATGAGAGTGAGGATCCGCCTGCGGGTGGGCCCAAGATTCGGGAGGAGTCTGGCCCGTAACCGCGAATTCGCCTCGGTAGCGGCAGCGCTGTTGACGCCCGCGGCAGTCATGGCGCTGGCGTTGGGAGTGTGGCGGCTCAGCTCGGACCTGAACTGGACCGGCGAGTTCGCCATATCCCGCGGTCTGTTCTCGCACTGGCAGGTGTGGATCGCGGTGGCCGGCCTGCTTCAAACCTGCGCTTCGATCCTGAACCGCTACGGTCGCGGCGGCGGGGAAGCCGTGTCGTAGCCGGCGCCCGGCGCCATCCCATGGCCGGCCCAGGTCTGCACTGGCAGTATGGGACACCAGGCCGGTGTGAGAAATGTCGCGCGCTGCACGCACTCCCTTAGATACATCATGACGATTCGCATTAAGGTGAAGAGGGGGAGAGCTGACCGGCGACTGGAGCGGTTCCAGGAGGTCCTGCTGGCGGCATGGCATACGGAGTACTATCGGTCACGGCTGGAAACGGCGCGCCTGGCTACTCCCATAGAGGTAGCGAGCCTGCGGGAGATCGAGGAGGGGCTGGCGCGGCTGCCCGCCGTCAATTTGCGTGCCTTTCTCGAACGCCCGGAGAGCTTCCGCAACCGGAGGGCGCGCGCGCTCCCGGAGCCGGAAACCGCGCGGGTGGAAGTAACCCCCGGGGGATGGCGGCGCACGCTGCGCCTCTCGCCGCGCTCGGTCGCCGGCTCGTTCAGCGCGCTGGAAAGTCTGGCTGGCGACATACGGTCCGGGCGGGCGCCAATGATTCGGACATTGCGTCGGGTCACGGTCCACAGCCGCCTGGATCGGGGGCTGCTTGGGGATGTGGACCGCGACGCCCTGTGGCGAGCCTTCGAGATCCCCGTCTTCGAGCAGATGCGCGGTTTCGACGGCGAGCTGCTGGCCTGGGAGTGCGAAGCCCACACGGGGCTGCACGTCAGCGCGGAGTGCGCCGTCGTGGAGACGTCGGGGAACGGGGGAGGCGGGGAACTGGTGCTGACCTCTCTGGCAGGCCTGCGCTATCCCATGCTGCGCATCCTCACGGGGTGGATCGGGCGTTACGCGGAGGGCCTGTGCGAGTGCGGGGAGGCATCCGGCCGCGTCATCCTTCCATCCCGCGTTCTCAAGGCGCCGGCCATGGAACGCGCCGGATTTGACTTTGTGTCCCAGGGTGCTTTAGCACGGTAGTGTGGCCCTCGATCCCGCGCCTGAGCGCTCGCCGTTTGCCGGCATCTCGCGCAACGTGTTCCTCCTCGGCGTAGTCAGTTTCTGCACCGACGCCTCGAGTGAGATGATCTACCCGCTGATCCCGCTGTTCCTGACGCAGACATTGGGAGCGTCCATGGCGGTGTTGGGGGTGATCGAGGGGCTGGCGGAGGCAACCGCGAGCGTTCTCAAAGGGGTTTCCGGGTGGGTTTCGGACCGCGTGGGGCGGCGCTGGCCGCTGGTGGCCGGGGGCTACGGGCTGGCGGCGGTGGCCAAGCCGCTTCTGGCGCTCGCGGCCGGCTGGCCGCTGGTACTGGCGGCGCGCGTGCTCGACCGCTTCGGCAAGGGTGTCCGCGGGACGCCCCGGGATGCGCTGATCGCTGATTCCACCGAACCGGCCCGGCGCGGGCGCGCGTTCGGTTTCCACCGCAGCGCGGACCAAGCGGGTGCGGTCCTGGGCCCGCTCGTGGCGTTGCCCCTGCTGGGCCTCTTCCATCAGGATTTCCGCGCCGTCTTCGTGGTGGCGTTCCTCCCCGCCGCCCTGGGTGTGGCGGCGCTGTTCGCGGTGCGCGAAACGGGGCGGCGACGAACCGTCGCGCGCCCGTTGGCCTTCCGCCTCGGCCAAACCCAGCCGGCGTTCCGAAGGTTTCTGGGTGCGATGCTGGTGTTCGCGCTGGGGAACTCCTCGGATGTCTTCCTGATCGTGCGGGCGCGCCAGGTGGGGCTGACGCCCCAACAGATCGTGCTGCTGTTTGCGGCCTTCAACCTGACCTACGTTCTGTCGGCTTATCCGGCCGGGGCGCTCTCGGACCGCATCGGCCGGCGGCGCGTGCTGGTGGCGGGTTTGGGCGTATTCGCGTTCGTGTACCTGGGCTTCGGAGTGGTGGCCGCGCCCTTCTGGGTGTGCGTTCTGTTCCTGGTCTATGGCCTATACCAAGGCCTGACCGATGGGACCAGCCGCGCGTTCATCGTGGACCTGGTCCCGCCCGAGCGCCGCGCCACCGCGCTGGGAATCTATTCGACGGCGACCGGGTTGGCCACCTTGCTGGCCAGCGCCGCCGGGGGTCTGCTGTGGCAGTGGCGCGGCGCTCGGGCCACGTTCCTCTACGGGGCCGTTCTGGCGGCTGCCGCGGCGCTGATACTGGCGCCAGAGGGTGCAGCGGCGGGGCGGGCCGTTCGGTCAAAGGCCCTATAGTTGTTGCGCCAAAGACCTTAGGTTCCAGTGAGTATCTCCCCCCGCATTTCTCTCTGAGAGGAGTACTTCTTCAAACCTACTACCCAAGTGAACGCTTAGCGCCACGAAGAGGGAGCGACTCCCGAGACGGCGAGGATGCAGCGGTGTCGGCCCTTCGCAGCGGCGGGAGGTGAGGCATATGGGAGAGTTTCAAATGTTCAAGAGATGGTTTCAGTCGCGCTCAGCCGCGCACCGGAGGACGCTGGCCGAGTCGGGTCGCAACGGCTCGACGGATCATGGGGCTGCGGGGGAGGAGTCGTTCCAGCATGCCGACTCCCGCGTGTTGTCCGGCAATTCCACTCTGAAGACCACCGGCAACGGCGATCTCGGCATGTGTGCAGACTTCGAGGAGATCTACCGGCACGGCACCGTCAAGATGCCGGAGGCGGCGTACAACATTCTGAAGGTCAGCGAGATGATCGACAGCCCGCACCTTGCAGGCATGTCCGCGGAGGCCAAGCGCTGTGCGCTGTTGATGGCCTTCGAGGCCGCCGGGATCGAGCTCGAGGTCCTGATCAAGGACGCCATGCTGCGCCAGCGCGCCCTCAACGATTACGAAGAGGAACAGCGGGGCAGGCTCAAAGAGTTCGAAGCGGCCAAGGCCAACGAGAACCGCGCGATCCAGACGGAACTGGACCGCATCGCGGCCGAGTACATGCGGCGGGTTCAGGCCAACACCGACGAAGTGGCACGGTGTCAAGACGAGTTCGAGGCCTGGCAGAAACGAAAGCAGCAGGAGTCGCAACGCATCGAGGATGCAGCGGCACTGTGCGCTCGTCAAGGCGGCGTGGTCAGCGCCACCAACATAACGACACCGCGCGAGCGAGCCGCGGTGTCGGGCCGCTAGCAGGTGCGCCGTGGTGATGGGCGGCCTCATCGCCATCCTTCTGCTCGTGGCCGGGTGCCGGCTGGCGAGGAGACATCAGCCGCTGGAACGGCAGGAACTGAACCGGCTGCGGCGGCTGTGCGAGGTGGAGCGGCGCGATTCGGCCCTGCCGTTCGAATAGCCCGCCAGCAAGCCTTCCCTGCCGCCGTCGCGGCGCACCGCGCCTTCCCCCCGTCCTGCCCAACCTGTCAAAATGTGAGTCACACATGCGCTACCGGAAACTTGGCAGGACCAATTGGGCAGTCAGCGAGATCGGATACGGCGCCTGGGGGATCGGCGGCACTCAGTGGCGCGGCGGCAGCGACGACGAGGCGCTGGCGGCGCTGCGCCAGGCCATCGAACTCGGGCTGAACTTCATCGACACGGCGCTGGCCTACGGCGACGGCCACAGCGAGGCGCTGGTGGGGCAGGTGGTCCGGGAGGCGGGCCAGAAGATCTACGTCGCCAGCAAGGTCCCGCCCATGAACCACCTCTGGCCGGCGCGCCGGGGCATCGGCATCGACCAGGTCTTCCCCAGTCACTACATTCTCGAATCGACCCACCGGAGCCTGAAGCATCTGGGCCTGGAGCAGATCGACCTCCAGCAACTGCACGTCTGGAACCCGGAATGGGTCGACAGCGACGAGTGGCGGCGCGCCGTGGAGGACCTGAAGCGAAGCGGCAAGATCCGCGCGTTCGGGGTATCGATCAACGATCACGACCCGGACTCCGCGCTGGGGCTCATTGAGACCGGTCTGGTCGACGCCGTGCAGGTGATCTACAACATCTTCGACCAGTCGGCGGAGCGGAACCTGTTCCCGCTGTGCCTCGAGCGGAACATCGGCGTGCTGGCGCGCGTGCCCCTGGACGAAGGCGGACTGACGGGCGCCATCCGCGCGGACACCGAATTCGACCCCGCGGATTTCCGCGCCTTCTACTTCCGCGGAGACCGCAGGAGGCAGGTCGAGGAACGCGCCCGAGCGCTCCAGCGGGACCTCGCCGGCGTCGCCGCCACTCTGCCGGCCATCGCGCTGCGCTTCTGCCTCTCCCACCCGGCCGTCTCGACCGTGATCCCGGGCATGCGCAAGGTGCACCACACCGTGGCCAACTGCGCCGTGTCCGACATGGGAGAGCTGGATGCGGGAGTCATGCAGGAATTGCGGAAGCACGCGTGGGAACGGAATTTCTATTCCTAAGGTTCCGCGCCGCCCAAACCTCCGACCCACTGCAAAATCGGCACTCTACATCAATCTGCTCGGTGACTCTCTTTCCAACAGGAGCGGAAGACATCCGGCGCCAATCTACTTGGCGCTCACCGGAATCGTTGTGAACGCGACTGCTTTGAAGCGCAGGCCGAGCACGCTGATCTGGCCGCTGGTCGTTGTGTGGAATTCCACCGTGCCGCGCCGTTGCGCCGTCTGCGGCATGCGTATCGGCAGTTCAAAATGCTTGTGACCATGCGCAGCCAACGGGACTGTATCGGACGTGTCAATCACCACGCCGCTTTCATCGCGGATGGTGACCTCCACGGTGGCGGGCTGCTCCGAGATGTTCGCCAGTGCCACACCCATGACCGTGCCGCCGGTATTGTCAAACCACAGAACGTAGGACGCCGAGCTGCGGGTCTCCAGCGGCACCGCCGCCTCCTGGTCGTAGTTGTCCGACCCCGTTCCGAAGATGGCGAACCCGCTCACACTGCCATCGGAGAGTAGCTGCGCCCAGCCGACTTGAAGCGGCTGACTGTCCGGACCGCCACTTTCGATGGTCAAGGTAGCGCCGGCGCCGAGGGTCCGCTCCAGCGTCGCGGCCACCATGTCGTCACCGGGCGACTCGGGGAACTTGAGCGGCAGCGGCAGAGCATTCCCATCGTTGTCGAAGAAGTTCAGCCGGGCCTGCGCCGGTGTGGAGCCGGAGTTCTCCAGCACGATCGTCGTCTTCCAGGTGCCGCCCACGGCCAAGTGGGCCATCGATCCGATATTCTTCATCGTGGGGGGAGCCGGCCCGCTGACAGTGGCTTTCAGCGGCGCGTAGTAGTCGCGCGCGACGGTGTAGTCGTACAAGTTTGAGCCCAGTTGGAGCTGGGTCGCCCCACTGGGAACCGTCACGTTGATTGGGCCGTTGCCCACCTTGAACGGGGTGCCGACAATCTGTCTGCGGGCATCCGCAAAAGTGCCCACAAGCTCCATCAGGTAGATCGGGTAAGTCGCCGGATCCATGTACTTGCTCGGAGCGAAGCCGGTGGTCGTCCCGGGGAAGGGGTTATCGTCGGCAGGGGCATAGATTCTGTACCCGTTCGCATCCACGCAGGTACCCTCGCTGACCCACGTTCCGCCGCACCACAGGCCTGAGTCGTACTGTATGGTCAGAACGTCCCCGGCCTGGAACGCGAATCCGTCCGCGGCACTGAACAGGACCGGCAGTCCCGGCTGGGCCCCGTAAGGATAGTCGTGGTTCACCGAGAGCGTCACCACCCAAGGGCCCGACGAAGCAGGAATGTATCTTGTGATGGTGGTGCGGTCGGCGCCCCGAACGCCATGGGGGGACACCAACAGAAGCATAAAGATGGAAAGTCGGAATGGGCGCATCGTGCCTCCTTCCTCAAATACGATGGCAACGCCTCAACCAGCGTTCATTCTACTCCGATTCGCCGACAGCAGGCCCCTGAGACGTGTTTGACAAGCGAGCGGCCGGTTTCAGCAGGAAGGAGAGGCTCATTTCGTCGCGCGTGCCGATTGTGCCGAGGGCGGCGCTGGGAGGCTTCATGCCCCAGCCGGTCATGCCCAGCGTGGCGCTGCCTTCGATCGAGAAGCCGGGCTTGAGGGTGACCTGCACGGTCACGGGCTTTGCCGTACCGCGCATTGTGATCTTGGCCCGATCCTTCTCGCTGAACCAGGTGTCGTGGGGCGCGATACTGCCGGCGTCGACGGTGAACCGCACCTGAAGCAGCGGCAGAACTGGCACCAGCCACATACTCGACTGAATGCGGGCGCGGCCGGACCGGATGCCGATTTCTGATAGGATGGGACTCTGCGGATCGGGATTCATACCTCCATCGCGGGGTCGCTCGAGAGCGCGGCATTGAAGGCCGCCGGACTCGGTGCGAACACGTTTCAGATTTTCTCGGCCAGTCCCAGGATGTGGCGCGCGGGCGATCCCGATCCACACCAGATTCGAAAGCTCAAGGCGGCGCGGGAGCGTTTCGACCTAACGCCGCTGGCGGTTCACGACAACTACCTGATCAACCTGGCGGCGGCGGACCCGGGAATCCGCCAACGGTCGATTGAAGCGTTTCGCGGGGAAGTGCGGCGGGCGCTGGCGATCGGCGCGGAGTACCTGGTGGCGCACCCTGGCAGCTACGGCGTTCAGGGGCTCGAGCAAGGCGTACGCACGCTGGCGGAATCGCTTCGTGCGGCGATCCGGGGCCTGAAGATGGAGCGGCTGATGCTGCTGTTCGAAAACACGGCGGGCGGCGGGACCAAGCTGGGCGGCTGCTTCGAGGAGCTGCGGCTGATCCGGGAGGCGGTGTCGGAGGACGCCGAGATCGGCTTCTGCCTGGACACCGCGCACTGCCTGGCTTCCGGCTACGACGTGGCCGGGGCCGCAGGACTGCGCGCCACCGTGCGCGAGGCGGAGCGGATTCTGGGCCTGGACAACGTGCGGGTGATCCATGCCAACGATTCGAAGACGCCGCTCGGGTCGCATGTAGACCGCCACGAGCACATTGGAAAAGGGTTCATCGGCGCCCAGGGATTCCGCCGCATCCTGGCGCATCCGAAACTGCGCGCGAAACCGTTTATTCTGGAGACACCGCTAGACCGGGAGGGCGACGACCGGCGCAACGTGGAGAGATTGAAGAGGCTATGCCGGAGAAGAACTACGATCATAAGGCGATCGAACTGAAGTGGCTGGAGCGCTGGGAGAACGCAGCGCTTTACAGGGCCGAGGAGGACTCTTCCAAGCCCAAATACTACGTGCTGGAGATGCTGCCTTACCCCAGCGGCACGCTGCACATGGGCCACCTGCGCAACTACACCATCGGCGACGCGCTGGCGCGCTACAAATGGATGCGCGGGTTCAACGTGCTCCACCCCATGGGCTGGGACGCTTTCGGCCTCCCGGCGGAGAACGCCGCCATCAAGCGGGGCCTGCACCCGCGCGACTGGACGCTGGCCAACATCGCCGAGATGAAGAAGACGCACCGGCGCTATGCCTTCAGCTACGACTGGGACTGCGAGATCTCGACCTGCGAGCCCGAGTACTACCGCTGGAACCAGTGGTTCTTCCTCAAGATGCTGGAGCGCGGGCTGGTTTACCGCAAGAAATCGCGCGTCAACTGGTGCCCGGAGTGCGCCACCGTGCTGGCCAACGAGCAGGTGGTGGACGGCTGCTGCTGGCGGCATGAAACCACGCCGGTCGAGCAGCGCGAACTGGAGCAGTGGTTCTTCAAGATCACCGAGTACGCCGAGGAGCTGCTCGCGGACCTCGACCAACTCGCGGGCGGCTGGCCGGAGCGGGTGCTGGAGATGCAGCGCAACTGGATCGGCCGTTCGGAAGGCGCGGAGGTGGATTTCCACCTGGAGGGATCCGGCCAGCCGGTGCGCGTGTTCACCACGCGCGTGGACACCATCTACGGAGCCACCTGCGTGATTCTGGCGCCGGCGCATCCGCTGACGGCCGAGTCGGTGAGCCCCGAGGACCGGCCGCGGGTCCAAGCCATGATCGACGCCCAGCGGCACAAGGACCAGGGCGACTTGGAGAAGGAAGGCTTCTTCACCGGCCAGTACGCGGTCAACCCCTACAATCAGCAGCGCATCCCGGTCTGGGTGGGCAACTTCGTGCTGCTGGAGTACGGCACGGGAGCGATTATGGCCGTGCCGGCGCACGACCAGCGCGACTTCGAGTTCTGCCGCAAGTACGGCATCCCGGTGTGGCCGGTGATCCGGCCGGTGGAGGGCGCGATCGCCGAGGAATCCTCCATGCGGGAGGCGTTCTGCGACGATGGAGTTCTCGAGAATTCCGGCGAATTCTCGGGCCTGGCGAGCGGGGAGGCGCGGCGGCGGATGGCCGCCCGGGCCGAGGCGGAGGGTTTTGGGAAAGCCGCCGTCACCTACCGCCTGCGCGACTGGGGCATCTCGCGGCAGCGTTATTGGGGCACGCCGATCCCGGTGATCCACTGCCCGCGCTGCGGCGTGGTCCCGGTGCCCGAGGACCAACTGCCGGTGGTGCTGCCCCTGAACGTGAAGATCACCGGCGCCGGGCGCTCGCCGCTGGAGAGCGTGCCGGAGTTCATCAACCTGAAGTGTCCGAGCTGCGGGGCGGAGGCGCGCCGCGACAGCGACACCATGGACACGTTCGTCGATTCGTCGTGGTATTTCTACCGCTACTGCGACGCGCGCAACAGCCAGGCCGCCTTCGACTCCGCCAAGATCGGCTACTGGTTTCCGATCGACCAGTACATCGGCGGCGTCGAGCACGCCATCCTGCACCTGATCTACTCGCGCTTCTTCACCCGGGTGATGCGCGACCTCGGCCTTATTGCCAACCATGAGCCGACCACCCGGCTGTTCACGCAGGGCATGGTGTACAAGGACGGCGCCAAGATGTCCAAGAACAAGGGCAACGTGGTGGGCGCCGACGACATGGCCGAGCAGTACGGCGCCGATACCGGCCGCTTGTTTGTGCTCTTCGCCGCCCCGCCCGAGAAGGACCTGGAATGGCAGGAGGCCGGTGTGGACGGCATGTTCCGATTCATCGGCCGCGTGTACCGCTTCGTGACCCGGAACGCCGAGCGGGCGCGCGCGGGCGGCGAGCGCACCGAGGCCGACCTGAGGGCGCTGCGCAAGCTGCACCAGACGGTGAAGAAGGTCACCGAGGACTTCGATTCGCGCTGGCACTTCAACACCTCGATCGCGGCGGTGATGGAGCTGATGAACGAGCTGCACCCGCTGGAGCCGCGGCTCTCGGGAGGCGCGCTGGCGGAGATCCTCGAGAAAATGGTGCTGCTGCTGGCGCCCTTCGTGCCCTATGTCACCCAGGAGCTGTGGGAGGAGCTGGGCCACCAGGGACCGGTGTTCCACCAGGCCTGGCCGGGTTACGATCCCGAGCTGGCGCGCGAGCCGGAAGCCGAGATCCCGGTGCAGGTGAACGGCAAGCTGCGCAGCCGCATCTACGCCCCGTTCGGCACTTCCGACGAAGAGCTGGAGCGGCGGGCGCTGGCGGACGAGAAGGTGCGGAGTTTCATCGCGGGCAAGCAGATTGTCAGGGCCATCGTGGTGCCCGACAAGCTAGTGAACATCGTCGTGAAGGGATAGTCATGGCACAAGAGACAACCGGCCGCCGCGACTTTTTGAAAACCGCGTGCGCCGCTGCATTTACCACCTCGATTTTTACGGGAAACGTCAAGGGGGCCAACGACCGGATCGCCTGCGGGGTGATTGGCACGGGGCGGATGGGCATCGAGAACCTGCGCTTCGCCATGCGGCAGCCGGACGTCGAAGTAGTCGCCGTCTGCGACGTCTACAAGCCGCATATGGACGAGGCCGTGGCGCTAGCCGCCAACAACGGCAAGACCGTCAGGCCAGTCGCGGATTTCCGCCAGATCCTCGAAGACCCCTCCATCGACATCGTCAACATCTCGACGCCGGATCACTGGCACGCCTACATGACCGTGGAAGCCTGCAAGAACGGCAAGGACGTCTACGTCGAGAAGCCCATCTGCGTGTACGTGGAAGAAGGGAAGCGAATGGTCGAAGCCGCGCGTAAGTACCAGCGCGTCGTGCAAGCCGGAACCATGCAGCGCTCGGGGACCCACTTCCAGAAGGCTGCCGGAATCGTCCATAGCGGCGCGCTCGGCAAGATCACGCTCTGCCGCACCTGGTTCGACGAACTGGAAAAGCCCGAGGGGTTCGGCAACCCGCCGGACAGCGATCCGCCCGAGGGGCTGGACTGGGACATGTGGCTCGGGCCGGCGCCGAAGCGTCGCTTCAACGCCAACCGCTGGGGCGTGCATCCGGAGATGGGAGCGAAGAGACCTTTCCCGTGGTTCCGCTACTTCTGGGACTACGCCGGCGGCATGATGACCGACTGGGGCGTCCATCTGCTGGACATCGTGCACATGGGCCTGAACGAGCCGATGCCTTCCGCCATTACCGCGCTAGGCGGCAAGTTGTGGGTCAGGGACAATCGGGAAACGCCCGACACGCTGCTGGTCACCTACCAGTACGGGGACGACTTCGTGGCCACCTTCGAGGCCCTGTCGGGCACCTCGCAAGGTCCGTATCCCGTGGGTCCCGGCACGCTGTTCTGCGGGACCGAGGGCACGCTCTTCGTGAACCGCCGGTTCTACCGGGTAACTCCGGAAAAGGAATCCGATTTGAAGGCCGAGGAAGTGAAGGCTTCCAACGACATGAATATGGCGCACTGGGCGAACTTCATCGACTGCGTGAAGACGCGCCAGAGGCCGATCAGCGACATCGAGCTCTGCCGCAGGACCACGGCGACCTGCCAGCTCGGCAACGTGGCCTACCGCAGCAAGCTGCGGCTGGATTGGGACGACCAGCAGGAGACCGTCGCGCAGGCGGAGGCCCGCCAGTACCTGACGTACCGCTACCGCGAGCCCTGGAAGCTGGAGGTGTAATCGCGGACCGCTCTCGGATGGAGGCTGCATGGAGAGGCCGACCCTCGACAAGTTCCCCAAGAGCGTGCTCGCGCAGATCGACATCCAGACGGCCTTTATCGTCTCCCGCCTGATCGTCGCCGCGGAGAGGCTGCAAATGTTTCGCGCCCTGCGTGGGAAGCGCATGACCGCGGATGCCATCGGGAAGTCGCTCAAGATCCACCGGTTCTATCTCCGGCCGTTCCTGAACTCGCTGGTTTCTCTGGGGCTGCTCCGAAAGACGGACGACACCTACTGGAACACGCCGTTCGGCGACAAGTATTTCGTCGAGGGGCGCTCGATCCATTGGACTCGCCAGTTCTCGGCCGAGTGCCTCCAGGACTACGCTGCGCTCACTGTGCTTGAAAAGGCCCTGGCTTCCGGAAAACCCTACCAGGCGATCGTGGGATTGAAGCAGCCGAGTTACGTGGAGCGCATGCAGCGCGACCGGCGCGAGGCCGAGGACTTCACCCAAATGCTGTTTCATCTGCACCAGGGCGACGCCGAAGCCCTGGCAGCCTGCCTCGACCTGTCCGGTCATCGGGCGGTCCTGGACGTGGGCGGTGGCTCGGGTGTGATGTCGATCGCGCTGGCGAAGAAGAATCCGCACCTGCGCGCCTGTATCTTGGACATCGCGCCGGTGTGTGAGATCGCCGCAAGAAACGCGAAGAGAGCGCGGCTATCCCGGCGCATCCGCACGCTTGCGGGGGACATCCGCCAAGCCTTGCCGGAGGGCTACGACGTCGTTATGCTCTGCGACATCGGCTCCGTGCCGGCCGCACTTCTGAGGAATGCCTACAAGTGCCTGCCCGCCGGGGGACTCCTGGTTCTGGCGGACCGCTACCTGCCTGGTCGCGCATTTCACCGGCTCCTCCTTCGGGCTGGCCACGCGGCGAGACATGGTACAGGCAGTGAAGTCCTGCGGCTTCCAGGCGGTCAAGGCGAGGAAGATCTACCAGGATTTGTGGTTCATCACCGGCGCCAAGCCGGGTCGGTAGCTTGGCCACCCTCCCACTGCGCGCAGGTTACCGGCAGCCGAAATGGCTCGATGCGAGAGCCCTTAATTGCTCGGCCAGATCCTCACGTCCCATTTGGCGGTATAGCCGGAGAAGTTCGACCGACGCCGCGCAGGAGTGCTTGCGCACAATTTCGCACGACGGATTGACCGCCGGGCCGTAAGGGCCCGGCGTGGTGGCGCAGCCCTGGGTGTCGAGGCCGCTCTGGTAGAGGTCCAGCAACTCTTGCCGGAGCCCCATATCCGACGTGGCGAGCGCGCCCTCGATCAACGCGACCGCGGCGTCGTCCGCCCGGCCGCCGGCCACCAGAGAGGCGGAGAGTTGCCGGTAGCTCTCGGCGTTCAGCGGTTCGAGCTCCCGCGCCGCAGCCGCGGCGTCTATCGCCTTGCGCGGGTCCCTCAGCCGCAGGTAGGCGATAGAAATCGTCCGTTCGAGATCGGTGATCTTGGACTCGTCGGGCTGGGGCGCTGGGCGGCCGTGCGAACGTCCATTCGCAGACCACCGCTCGACGGACGCTTTCACGATGGATCGGCACCGCAGCAGCAGTTCGATCGACCTCCGGTAGGCCTCGAAGCTCCCCGGCGAGGGCGTGATCGTCCCATCCGCGCCGCGCGTGGCGAGCAGGTCGCCCTTGGTAAGGTAGTAGCCGCCCGCCCGGCGGTACGAATCCGGGTTATTGTGCCAGTCCGCCACCGGGTCGAGAATCGCCAGGCTCTTCTCCGCTTCGGCGATCACGCGATCGATGTTAGCGTGGCTGGTGTCGGAATCGTACAACGCCGCTGCCAGCAACCGATGCGACTTGTAACTGTTTGGCGAGGTCTCGACGGCGGCGCGCATGAGGCTCAGGTCGTCCTGCCAGTCCGAGTTCCTCGCCCAGGTGCGGATGGCGCAGGCCGCGACGATCAGGCCCAGCGCGACCGGCGCCCATCCGGCCTTGCCGGTCCGCCTGGCGATGGCGTAGACCCCCATCACCATGCAGGCAGCCAGCGCGATGGCGGGCAGGTAGAGAAAGCGTT
Organism: Bryobacteraceae bacterium; assembly: GCA_049512775.1. Taxonomy (GTDB): domain Bacteria; phylum Acidobacteriota; class Terriglobia; order Bryobacterales; family Bryobacteraceae; genus Fen-330. The sequence goes on along the minus strand of JBEKWU010000024.1, from coordinate 31,800 downwards.
CCGCCATAATCGTGCCGATCGGGAAAAGCAGGTTGGACGTCGGGAGGAAGGCGATGAACGTCGCGCAGGCCAGGAAGAATAGCGTCCGGTTCCATCGATACATCAGCGCCACCGTGGCCGCGGCGGCGGCCACCGCGAGCCACGCCAGCCAGTCCTGCGGAGAGCCTGTCGCCAGCGGAATCTGCGCGTAGGAGTAGTCGCAGGAGAGATGCGTCGGCCACACCAGCAGCCCAAGATACCTGGCCATGACCTGGATCGCGGTGAGTTTCGCCGTCCAGAAGCCCGTATCGACCAAGGGGTTGTCCCAGAACGGAAACAGCGTGGCCGGCAAGCGGCTGAAGACCGCCGCCCGCGCGTACCACATCCCTTCGAGCGCCAGCAGGACGGCAACGCAGCCCAGACAGAGCGCCCGGCCCTGTCTCCGCTCCTTCCACCAGGTCAGCTCGTAAAGGGCGATCACGCCCAGAATCGTCGCCGCGCTTTCTTTGGAGAACACTCCGAGCGTGGTCACACCCGCCAGACCGGCAAGCCAGGCCCAGCGGCGCCAGCCCGCGCTTTCGGCGCTCTTCAGATACATCCAGAGCCCGCCGAGCAGAGCCATGCCCGCCAGCAGATCCGCCCGTCCGACCATGTTGGTCACCGATTCGGTCAGGACGGGGTGCACCGCCCACAGCGCCGCCAGGAAGACGGACGGCCAGAATTCGCGGATCAGCCGCAGCGCGAGAGCGTACACCAGCAGGACGTTCGCGGCGTGCAAAAGGAAGTTGATCCAGTGATAGCCCGCGGGCCGATCGCCGTTCCCGAGGATCGCGTAATTGAACAGGTACGTGAGCGTAGTGAATGGGCGATAGAGACCGCTCTCGCCATACGGCCACCAATAGGTGTGTTGCAGGATCCGATCGAGATTCTGGGCGGTGGCCTCGCGGATTCGCGGATCCTGGAGCAGGAGCCCCCGGTTGTCGAACGTGAAACCGGCGCTGAAGGAGTTCGAATACGCCAGCAGCGTGACGGCGCATAACGCCGCCATCGCCAGCCAATGGCGCGTGCGCGGCGGCAGGTTTCGGCTCCCGGGCGCGGGTTTCCTCTCCTCCGGCCGGGCGCCGCGCTTCTTGGGGCTTCTCATGAGAACGTCGATGATAACAGATCGGCGGAAGGAGGCGTGCTACGATGCAGGGTTATGCAGAGCGGGCACCGCGCCCCTTGGCGCTATTCGCTGCCGGCCGGCTTGCTCGTTGCCGTTTTCGTGCTTCAGAGTCTTCTCGCCTCGCGGATCAAGAGTCCCGTATTCGACGAACCCACGGGCATTGCAGCGGGCCTCTCCTACGTCCAGACCGGTGAAGTCAGGGCCAATTTGCAGCATCCGCCCCTGCTGAAGGAGCTGGCGGGGCTGGCGCTGCTGCTCGCCGGCGTCCGGCTGCCGGATACTCCGCAGGTCGAGCGGATGCTGGCCGGGGAGGGAGGAGAAACCGGCGCCGGCAACGCCCTGATCTCGCAAAACGGCCCCGACCGGGTGCTGTTCTGGGCGCGGCTTCCGCTCATCCTGCTTTCGGGGTTGCTGGGAGCGCTGATCTGGCTCTGGGGCCGCCGAATCGTGGGCCCTGCGGCGGCGCTGGCCGCGGTCTTTCTTTGGGCCCTCGACCCGACCCTGCTGGCGCACTCCTTTCTGGTCACCATGGACGTTGGCCTCGCCGTCTTCACTCTGCTGTTTGTCTTCGCGCTCTGGAGCTACGTGGTCCGCCCGGGCGCCAAGCGCCTGGTGTGGTGCGGCCTCGCGCTCGGCGCGGTGCTGGCCGCGAAATTCTCGGCTGTCTTTCTGCTTCCCGTGGCCGCCGCGCTGCTGTTCCTCGCCGTGCGTTGGCCGCCGCAGCCGGTTCCCGAAAGCTCATCCACTTTCTTGGCTCTCTACCGCCAACCAGAACCGGCCCCCGCAAAGCCGCCGGCAGCTCGAGGTTACGCTGCTGCCGCCCTCGCCTTCGTGATCCTGTGCCTGCTGGCGATGCTGGTCATTCAAGCCCTCTATTTTTCGCCCGGCGGCCTGTATCTCTACTCGACCGGCCTTCAGCGGGTGAATGCCGACCACGATCCCGCCTACCTGGTCTTCCTGGCGGGCCGGATGCAGCACCAATTCCTCAGTTACTTCGCGGTGGCATACTTGCTGAAGGAGCCCATCCCGATCCTGGCGCTGGCCGGCATCGGGCTGGCAGTGTTGCTGCGCAGCAAGACCGTTTCGCCGTTGGCGAAGCTCTTTCTTCTGCTTCCGCCGGCAGTCCTGTTTGCCGCCCACTCACTCTGGGCCGACAACCTGGGCGTCCGCTACATCATCCCCGTTTTGCCCTTTGCCTACCTCATCGCCGGCGTGGGGGCCGGGTGGCTCATACAGCGCCGCTCCAGGTGGACCCGGCCGCTGGCGGCCGTTCTCGGACTCTGGCTGGTCGTGGCGGCGATTGGCATCTATCCGGACCACCTGGCGTACTTCAACGAAGCGGCCTGCCTGCCGGGGAACCCGGGCCAGATCGGCCTGGATGGCGGTACGCGCTGTGGGCCGATGTGGCTCGACGACAGCAACGTGGATTGGGGACAGGGGCTGAAGCAGGTGAAAAAGTGGATCGACCGTAATGCCAAAGGACGGAAGGTTCGGCTGGCGTATTTTGGCGCCTTCCCTCCCGAAGCCTACGGCCTGGCCACCGAAAGCATCGGGATCCCCCAGTTGGTGAGGAGTCCCGCGCCCGGCCTCTATATCGTGAGCGCCCATCTGGTGGCGCACGCGCCCGCATTGGCTGGCGTAGAGCACTCCGCGGCAGGCGACTGGCTCCGGGACACTCCGCCCGTGGCGGTCATCGGGCACTCGTTTTACGTTTACGACCGGCCAGGCCCATGAGACTATCCAGCCGGCCGTGCTAGCGTAGTGGTAGGGGATTCTGGCTAGGGACCCGTTTATGCCGGCAGAGATCGCCATCCGCGCCGTCAACCTGACGAAAAGGTTCCGGTCCGGCTCGGGCGATCTGGTGCTCTTCGAGGGACTGAACCTCGAGGTCCAGCAGGGCGAACAACTGGCGCTGGTGGGGGAATCCGGCGCCGGCAAATCCACTCTGCTGCATCTGCTGGGCGCCCTGGACAGGCCCACGGAGGGTACAATACACTTCGGAACGAAAGAGCTGACGGCACTGCCGGATGCGGAGTTGGCGAGCTTCCGCAACCGGGAACTCGGTTTTGTCTGGCAGATTCACTATTTGCTGCCGGAGTTTACGGCACTGGAGAACGTGATGATGCCGCTGCTGATCCGGGGGATTCCCCACGCGGAAGCCGCGCCGGCGTCGCTGGCGCGGCTGGAGGAAGTAGGGCTGAAGAACCGCGCCTCGCACCGGGCCGGCGAGTTGTCCGGGGGCGAGCAGCAGCGGGTGGTGCTGGCCAGGGCCCTGGTGGGCGCTCCGAGATTCCTGCTGGCGGACGAACCGACGGGGAACCTGGATTTCCGGACCGGCGACATGATCATGGGGCTGCTTGGGGAACTGCACCGCTCCCACCGGCTTACTTCGATTTACGTCACTCATAACCTTGCCTTCGCCAGGCGGTGCGATCGGGTCTTGAAGCTCGAAGGCGGAGCCTTGCTGGAAACCGTGCCGTTCGGGGATCCGGCAAGCGTCCCAGGCGGTAACAGCTATGTTTGAACGATACACGGAAAAAGCCCGACGGGTGATTTTCTTCGCGCGGTACGAGGCCAGCCAGTTCGGCAGCCCGTACATCGAGACCGAACACCTGTTGCTGGGGTTGTTGCGCGAAGACAAGGCTCTGGCGAACCGCTTCCTGCGTTCCGCCGCTCACCTGGAGTCGATCCGCAAGCAGATCGAATCGCACACCACGGTTCGCGAGAAGGTTTCCACGTCGGTGGACCTGCCCCTCAGCCACGAGTGCAAGAAGGTGCTGGCCTACGGGGCCGAGGAAGCCGAGCGGCTCAACCACAAGCACATCGGAACCGAGCACCTGCTGCTCGGCCTGCTGCGCGAAGAGAAGTGCTTCGCCGCCGAGATCCTGCACGAGCGAGGCCTGCGGCTTTCGCAGGTGCGGGAGGAAATCGCCCGGACCTCTTCCGAGAAGGTTTCCTCCAGCCGCCCGAAGGAAAGCTCGCTGCTCACCGAGTTCAGCCGCGACCTTACCCAGTCGGCTCTGGACGGCACGCTGGATCCGCTGATCGGCCGCGACTACGAGCTGGAACGCGTCGTGCAGATCCTCTGCCGCCGCACCAAGAACAACCCGGTGCTGATCGGCGAGCCTGGGGTGGGGAAGACCGCCATCGTCGAGGGCATGGCCCAGCGCATCACCGACGGCGACGTCCCGTCGTTCCTGGCGGACAAACGAATCCTGGCGCTCGACCTGTCGCTGATCGTCGCCGGAACCAAGTACCGCGGTCAGTTCGAAGAGCGGCTCAAGACCATCATGAAGGAGCTGATGGAGAACCAGAACGCCATCATCTTCATCGATGAGCTGCACACGCTGGTGGGGGCCGGCTCGGCCGAAGGGTCGCTGGACGCGGCCAACATCCTCAAGCCCGCCCTGTCGCGCGGAGAGATTCAGTGCATCGGCGCGACCACGCCGGCCGAGTACCGCAAGTCGATTGAGAAAGACCGTTCGCTGGAGCGCCGTTTTCAGGCGGTGAAGGTGCCGCCACCGACCGAGGCCGACGCCATCAAGATCCTGTTCGGCATCAAGGAGCGGTACGAAAAATTCCACGCCGTGGCCTACACCGAGGACGCCATCGAGACCGCCGTTTACACCTCCACCCGGTTCATCCCCGACCGCTTCCTCCCGGACAAGGCCATCGACCTGATCGACGAAGCCGGAGCCCGGGTCAAGCTCCGCCAGACCACGCTGCCCAGCGAAGTGGCCGACATCCAGAAACGCATCAAGTTCATCGTCCACCGGATGGAGAGCGCCATCGCCAACCACGAGTTCGAGAAGGCCCGCTTCTACTCCGACGAGGAGCGCAAGGAGCGGGAGAACCTGCGGCAGTTGCGGGAGCGCTACAACCTCGACGACACCTCGACCGGGGTGGTCACCAAGGACGACATCGAGGACGTGGTGGCCCGCTGGACCGGCGTGCCGATGACCGCCATCAAGGAAGAGGAAGTCAGCAAGCTGCTGCGCATCGAAGAGGAGCTGCACAAGCGCATCATCAGCCAGGAGAGGGCCATTAGCGCGCTGGCCCGCGCCATCCGCCGCTCGCGCGCGGGGCTGAAGTCGCCCAAGCGCCCGTCCGGCTCGTTCCTGTTCCTGGGGCCCACCGGCGTGGGCAAGACCGAGGTTGCCCGCGCGCTGGCCGAATTCCTGTTCGGCAGCGAGAAGTCCCTGGTCCGCTTCGACATGAGCGAGTTCATGGAGAAGCACTCGGTCTCCAAGCTGATCGGCTCGCCTCCCGGCTACGTGGGTTACGAGGAGGGCGGCCAGTTGACCGAGCGCGTCAAGCGGCAGCCCTACTCGGTGATCCTGCTGGACGAGATCGAGAAGGCGCACCCGGACGTCTACAACATCCTGTTGCAGGTGTTCGAGGACGGCCAGTTGACCGACGGAATCGGCAACACGGTGGACTTCAAGAACACCATCGTCATCATGACCTCGAACCTGGGCGCGCGGTTCCTGGAGAAGAAGTCCGGCATGGGCTTTTCGGCGCCGGTGGGCCAGGGCATTGCGCAGAAGGTCGAGGACATGGTGATGAGCGAGGTGAAGCGGGCCTTCAATCCCGAGTTCCTCAACCGCCTGGACGAGGTGATCCTGTTCCAGTCGCTCACCGACGAGGACCTGATCAAGATCATCGGGCTGATGGTGGGCCAGATCAACCTGAACCTGGTGGCCAAGCAGATTACGATCCATCTGATGGAAGACGCGGCCAAGTACATTCTGGAAAAGACCTGCAACGACCGCAGCTTCGGCGCGCGGCCGTTGCGCCGTGCCTTGCAGAAGTTCATCGAGGACCCGCTTTCGGAAGCGCTGATCCAGGGCTCGCTGCCGCGCCCGGCGGAGCTGGAGATCTTCTTGAACGACGCGGGGATTTACTGGCGCCAGGTGAAGGAAAGCAAGGAAGGCGAAGAAGTCACCGTGGGCGCCGAGGGCGAACCCGCCGCGGGCACGCCGCTGTATATGTTCTGAGGCGCTGACCGCCCGGCAAACCGCCTCCGGCGGACCGGTGCGCAAGCGATAGAACGGCGCCGCGCTCAGGTGCAGTGGCGCCTTCCTTGTTTGCGGGCGTGCTCCTGATGCGCCGAGTCTTGGAGAAGCGTTCCGGACCCGTTCGAGTTTTGCGCGTCTGAAAGCGAAGCGGCGCTGGCGGGTTCTGACGACATCGATTGGTCCGGAAGCTCCATTTGTCTGGGACGACCGATCACCTCGCGCACGCGTCTCAGAGCGAGCTTCGCGTAGTTGGGGGATTTCTCGATTCCGATATAGCGCCGGCCTTCCATGATCGCCGCCTCGGCCGTTGTGCCGCTGCCGATAAAGGGGTCGAGCACTATGTCATCAGGCTCGGTAAGAAGCGCAATCACGCGCCGCGGCAGTTCCCGCGGGAACTTAGCCTCGTGGTCATCGTTCGCGCGCACCGACGGGATACTCCAGACGGCGCGCGAGCCCCAATCGCTCCATTCGCCGGGGGTGAGTTTGTCCCGGCTCACCGTGGTGATGCCCGGCTTCCAAAAGAAGTAAAGGTATTCAAACTCATCCACCGCCCGGTAGGAAAGGGTGGTCCACTTGCTGTTCTCCCAAGCTGGGTCCTTGACCCAGATGCGGCGGTCATAAAGGTAAAAGCCAGCCTCGGTCCCCCACTGCTCGATGAGGCCGCCGACAACCTTGACCCTGGTCTGATTGGCGTACTTGCCGCCCCGGATGTTGTTGCCCTTCAGCCTGCGGTCGACAGTCTGCTCCGAGCATCCCAGCAGTTCCGCCAGTTGGTATCGGTTGCGTCCGGGAAACCGCTCTTGTGCCCGGAGCACGTCCTCTTTGGTCACCTTGGACCGGCGCCGGTCGACATTCTCAGCCTGGATCTTAGGCATGCTCGGGTCCTCGAAACAGAGAATGTCCGCGATGTTTACGACCAGGAAGCCTCCGGGACTTACGATGGGAAAGTGCAACCTTATTGTGTCGCGAATGAGCGACTTCCAGTCTTCGAACGTCGTGAGGTAGGCCTCATACTGCTTTCCGACGAAGTACGGGGGGGACCAGAAGCTGCACGCGACGCTGTCCTTCTCGATTCTCGGCAAAAGCTCCCTGCAATCTCCCTGGTAGATCTGGTTCACCGCGAGCGTGATGGTTTGGCTCATTTCAGGCTTCAGTAATCAGGTTACCGCTCTTCCGTCTGGTCCACGCTGATCGGCTGGCCTCCGGGCTACGTAGGCCACCAAGAGGACGGCCAGTCGACCGACGGGCTGGGCAACGCCGTGGACTTCAAGAACACCATCGTCATCCTGGAGGCTGGCGCGCCGGCTCGAAGCCATCTGTGCGATTAGCGAAGCGTCGCCCGAGATCCTTCCTGGACAGGAGTGGCCGCTGGCGGCGTCACCTTGAGCTGGCAGTCTCCTCCTTCGCGCACACGAAGTTCGCCGCGTCATCCGTGCTGCCGCTGCCCTTGTAGCGAGCTACCAGCGGATACGCGCACAGCGGTCGCGTGCGCACCACCTCGCTCTTCGGGTCGCGGTCGTTCCTGCGCTTGGTGGCGACGATCCGCTCCGGCGCGATGCCTTGCTCCACCCAGCGCTCCAGAGCCGCGCCCATGTCCTGCTGCGCGTCGCCGCTCCCCGCGCCGAACTGGCCGAAACTGTTCGGACCCGAGCCGCCGCCGCAGTGCTGCATCCCCGGCACCATGAACAGCCGCAGGAACCCGTGCGCCTCGCCGGAGCCCATCTTCGCCACGACGCTCTCGTAATAATCGATCGTGTTCGGCGCCGCGATCGCCGCATCGCTCCAGCCGTGATACAGGATCAGCTTGCCCCCGTGCGCTCTGAAGCGGCTCAGGTCCGGATTGGTCGCGTTCAGGATGCGCGCCATCTTCTCGTCGGCGGCCTTGGTATCGCGGTCGACGTCGAACGTGTGATAGTCCCAGGCGGCGGAGTCGAACACCATGTTCTTAAAGAACTGTGTTCCGAAACCGAACATGAGGCTGCGCTCGGGGGCCACGCCCGTGATCCAGGGTTCCCAGCCGCCGGGCTCGGCCTCCCCGCCGGGCGCATAGCCGGGAAACACCTGCTGGCCGCCGGAAGTGCGCCCGCCGGCGTAGAGCTTCTGGAGCGCGATCACCTGCGGCGCGGTGAGGCACCTGTCCGTCTCGGCGCCCTCGCACTGTAGCACGGAGGGGTCGAAGTGGCAGCGCGAGGGGTTCTCGATGACCCCGTCCTTGACGCCGTCGAGGGCGTCGCACGCTGCCAGGGCAGCCGCCTGAATCGCGGCCAGCTTCTTCGCCGGGATGTAGCCGTCCTTCTCTCCCAGCAGCGCCAGCAGGTCCCAGGCGGCATTGGCGAGCAGGTGCGTCCAGTAATTGGCCGGCGCGCCGGCGATGATGCCGTCATAGTCCTCGGGATAGCGCTGCGCCTCCATCAGCGCCTGTCGCCCGCCGTTCGAGCACGAGCTGAAGTACGACCGCCCCGGGCCCGCACCGTAGAACGCGCGGATGATCGACTTCGCGGTCGCCGTCATCCCGTGAATCGCCCGGTATCCGAAGTCGGCAATCTTCTCGGGGTGCCCCAGCGCCCAGCCGGCGTCGATTGTGCCGGCCTGGTGGCCGGTGTCCGTCGAGGCGGCGGCGTATCCGTGCGCCACCGCCGTCCCCATCTGGTCGTAGTTGATCGAGCCGGCGAAGCCGCCGTTGCCCGTCCCCTGAAACTTGCCGTTCCATCCTGAGCTCGGCATCCACGCTTCGAACTGAATGCTCGAGTCGGGCGACGGCTTGATCGCACCGGCTACGCGGCAGAACGCGGGCAAACCCGGAATCGCCTTCCCGGCCGGCGGCGCAAAGTCTCCGGCGGGCACGGATTCCACACGGGTGATCGTCGTTGCCGGCAGCGGCAGCCGGGCGAGGCCCTCGCAGTCCTGCGCCGCGAGCGCCGCGCTGGCGCTCACGATCGAGCCAAGAAAAACCAACCATCTCATCGCTGAGCCTCCGGACCATTGAGATTCCCCCGCGTAGGGGACTCCTCATTTTATGTCGAAACTTCGGCGGGGCTTGACGATCCCCGGACGTGGTTCGAATCACCTGGCGGAGGCGCGAGCGCCGGCTCCGGCCCTGCCTTGCTCTGCTTCCGCGCCTGGCCTCCAGCGCGAAGTCGATCTGCATGACGGCGTTCTTCTGCACCAGCGTCAGCAGCGCGCCGAAGCCGGCCGAGGGCAGGCCGGAGAGAACCGTCAGCGGGTGGATGTAGCTCCCGTAGAGAATGCCCAGGGCGATGTAGACCACCAGGACCGCGACGACCAGCGGCAGCCAAAGACGCTGGAATGGATGCGAGGTGGGCCCCGGAATCTGTCCACCCAGCAATGCGCTACCATGGCAGTTGCGCCGCTCACTTTCGTGCCCATCCCGAGTCGGCGCTGCGGCCTGATGAAATGGAGGGCGCAACGGAAGCGCACGTGAGGCCAGTATAGATGATCACTCTGTTGGAAGCCCTGGGCTATCGATGCCTCCGATACGTCAGTCGTCCTCTGGGACAACTCCAGATCCTGGTGGGCCCCAATGCGAGCGGAAAGACGACGTTTCTGGACGTCGTTTCGTTTCTGGGCACGCTTGTTTCCGAGGGACCCGAAACCGCCGTCCGCGAACGCTCCCAGAACCCTCTCGATCTGATCTGGCAGCGCCACCCTGGCACGATTGAGCTGGCCATTGAAGCCCGCATACCGAACCGTTTCCCGGCGCTGGTGCGTGCCGGCCAACACGACACGATTCGCTATGAAATCTCCCTTCGCATCGACCCACAAACATATGAAGTGTCGATAGAAACCGAAAAGGTTCTATTCAAGGCATCGAACTCGACCCCGCGGCAAGCCCGGCTACTCTTTCCGGATGTAGCGATCCACCCGCGGACAATCCTGTCGCGGAAGTCGCCCAGGGTTCGATACGTAGTCAACAAAGTCCCGAACGGCAATGACAACTTCTACGCTGAGTCGGGAAAGGGTTGGGCGCCTTCTTACAAACTGGGCCCGCGGAAATCGGCGCTTGGGAACTTGCCGGCCGACGAGGCGGGTTTCCCGGTGTCTGGGTGGCTTCGAGAGCTGCTGCGGGACGGCGTGCAGCGGATCGTGCTGAACAGCCTTCTGCTCAGGCAAGCCAGCCCGCCGGGCCAAGTGCGCGGATTCCGGCCGGACGGGTCAAATCTGCCTTGGGTGATTCAGGAACTGAAGGACAAGCGTCCGGATCTCTTTCGGGACTGGGTGGCACACGTCCGCACGGCACTGGCTGATGTGGAGGATATTCGCATAGTTGTGCGGGAGGACGACAAGCACGCGTACCTGGTGATCCGTTACGCGGGAGGACTCGAAACCCCCTCATGGGTCGTTTCTGACGGGACCCTGCGCCTGCTGGCGCTGACGATTCTCGCCTACCTGCCGGAGTTCCGAGGTATTTATCTCATTGAAGAACCCGAGAACGGCATTCATCCCACCGCGGTCGAGACCGTGTACCAGTCGCTCTCTTCCGTCTATGAAGGCCAGGTGCTTGTGGCCAGTCATTCACCGGTTCTGCTGGGTGTGGCAAAGGCCGAGCAACTCTTGTGTTTTGCGAAGGCCGCTGACGGCGGCACGGATGTGGTCCAGGGTGATCAACATCCGGCGCTCCGTGACTGGCGCGGCGAGGTCAGCCTTGGCGCATTACTTGCGTCGGGAATTCTCGGCTAGTGTCGCACGTGAAACACCTCATTGCACTTGCTGCCGACAAATCGATCAAGTTGACAGTAGATGAGTTGATTCGTCGGCCAGATGCACTTGGAATTCGCAGGCTGGACGAGGGCGCTTGGGAGACCATCCCCCACCCTAGGTACGACTCCGGGGTGGTCACAGCCGCCCACGTGTTTCTTCGACCGCAGGTCAACCGGTACCGCTTTGCAGTCGTCATCTGTGACAGGCACGGCTCTGGCCGGTCCGCCTCAAGAGAGGCCATTGAAGCCGAAATCGAGAGGAACCTGCAGACATGCGGGTGGGAGCAGCGCTGCGCCGCTGTGGTTATCGATCCGGAACTGGAGATCTGGTTGTGGGTCGACTCGCCGCATGTTGCAGAGGTGCTGGGCTGGCGCGATCGGCGCGACCCGAACCTGCGCGAGTGGCTGCACCAGCAGGGATACTTGCAGCGGAGCCAAGTCAAGCCCAGTGATCCGCAGCGCGCCGCGGATCACGCGCTGGCCCTGGCTCAGAAGAGGAGATCCAGCGCGATCTTCCAAGAGCTGGCAAAACGCGTGAGCTTGGCTGGCTGCCGTGATCCGGCTTTCCTGAAGCTCAGTCACCGGCGCGGGCCCTGGGTTCGGTTGTTTGCGGGCGCGCAGCCAGTCCAGGGCGGCGGCCATGTAAGTGTAAATCACCGGGGTCAGGTAAAGCGTCACGGTTTGGGAGAACAGCAGGCCGCCCACCACGGCTAGTCCGAGCGGCTGGCGCGCTTCGCCGCCGGCGCCGTAGCCCAGGGCGATTGGCACCGCGCCCAGCAGCGCCGCCATGGTGGTCATCATGATCGGCCGGAAGCGGATCAGGCAGCCCTGGTAGATAGCTTTCAGCGGCGGCATGCCCTGGTTGCGCTCGGCATCCAGCGCGAAGTCGATCTGCATGATGGCGTTCTTCTCCACGATGCCGATCAGCATGATGAGGCCGACAAACGCGTAGATGTTCAGGTCCATGCGGAAGACCAGCAGCGTCAGCAGGGCGCCGAAGCCGGCCGAGGGCAGCCCCGAGAGAATCGTCAGCGGGTGGATGTAGCTCTCGTAGAGAATGCCCAGAACGATGTAGACCACCAGGACCGCCACGATCAGCAGCAGCCAGAGATTCGTGAGCGAGCTCTGAAAGGCCTTGGCGGCCCCCTGGAAAGTCGTGCTGATGGTGTCCGGCAGGGAGCGGCGGGCAATCTCCTGAATGCTGGCGACGGTCGAGCCGAGCGAGACCCCGGGCTTGAGATTGAACGAGACGGTCACGGCGGGCAACTGGCCGAAGTGGTTGATGGTCTGCGGTCCCGACTCCGACGTCACCCGCGCCAGCGTGTCCAGCGGAATGAGCTGGTTGGCGCTGGACTTGAAGTAGAGCAGCGAGAGCGCCCGCGGGTCGGCCTGGTACTCGGGCAGCAGTTCGAGCAGCACCTTGTACTCGTTGGTGGAAGCATAGATAGTCGATACCCAGCGCGGACCGTAGGCGTCGTAGAGCGCGTTCTCGATTTGCTGCGCGTTCACCTGCATGGCGGCGGACTTGTCGCGGTCGATCGTGACGTTCACCTGCGGCGTCTGGATGGCCAGGTTGCTGGTGACGTCCTGCACCCCAGGCAATGCGTCAACTTCCTTCTCCAGCCGCTGCGCCGCCGCGTACAACTCGTCCCGGTCGGGCGATTGCAGCGAGAACTGATACTGGCTCTTGGTGACCTGGCCGCCGATCTGGATGGTCGGCGGATTCTGAAGGTAGACGCGCATGCCGGGAAACACGGACAGCTTCGGGCGGAGCTCGTTCAGGATGGCGCCGACCAGCAGCGGACGCTGGGAACGCGGCTTGAGGTGCACGATGATCTGGCCGAAGTTGGGCCCGCCGAGCGTGGACGCCGTGGCGCCACCGACGCTCGAGACCAGCGAATCCACGTTGGGATCCTGCCGGATCACGTCCGCGATCGCGTGCTGATACTCGACCATTTGGTAGTACGAGACGCCCTGGGCCGCCTCGGTGATGGCGAGCATCTGGTCGGTGTCCTGGTCGGGGATGAAGCCCTTGGGGATGATCGCGAACATGTACCCCGTGGCCACCAGCAGCAAAACGAAAATCCCGACCGTGACCGGCCGGTACTGGAGCACCCACCGCAGACTGACGTCGTAGGCGTGCAGCAGGCCGTCGAAGAACCTCTCGGTGATCCGGTAGAACCAGGACCTGCGCTGCTCGCGGGCCTCGCGCAGGAAGCGGCTGCACAGCATCGGCGTCAGGGTGACCGAAACGACGCCCGAGATCAGGATGGCGACGCAGATGGTGACCGCGAACTCCTTGAACAGCCTGCCCAGCACGCCGCCCATGAACAGCACCGGGATGAACACGGCGGCCAGCGACAGGGTCATCGACACGATCGTGAAGCCGATCTCGCGCGAGGCCGCGAGCGAAGCCGCCAGCGGCTTCTCGCCCATCTCGATGTGCCGGACGATGTTCTCGAGCATCACGATGGCGTCGTCCACCACGAACCCGACCGACAGAATCAGCGCCATCATCGAGAGGTTGTCCAGGCTGTAGTTGAGCAGGTACATGACCGCGAAGGTGCCGATGACGGAGAACGGCAGCGCCAGGCTGGGAATCACCGTGGCCGAGAGGTTCCGCAGGAACAGGAAGATCACCATCACCACCAGGCCCAGCGTGAGCATCATCGTGAACTGGACGTCGTGGTAAGACTCGCGGATGGTCTCCGAGCGGTCGTAGAAGATGCCCATGTTCACCGAGGGGGGCAACTCGGATTTGAACAGCGGCAGAAGGCGCTTCACGCCGTCGGTGACCTCGATGGTGTTGGTTCCCGGCTGGCGCTGGATGGCGAGCACGATGGCCCGCCGCCCCGCGCTCATCTTGTAGAACCAGGAGGCGGTCTTGTCGTCCTCGACGCTGTCGATCACCTTGCCCAGCTCCTCCAGGCGCACGGGAGAGCCTTTGCGGTAGGCGACCACCAGCGGGCGATAGGCCTCGGCGGTCATCAGTTGCCCGGTCGCCTGGAGCGTGAAGGCCCGCTGCGGACCGACGATCGAGCCGGTGGGGAGGTTGACGTTCCAGCCGCGCAGGGAGGTTTCCACCTCGTTGATCCCGATCTGGCGCGAGGCCAGGGCGTGGGGGTCCATTTGCACGTGGACGGCGTACTTCTGCGCCCCCAGCACCTGCACTTGCGCCACGCCGCTCACCATCGAGATGCGTTGCGCGATGCGGGTTTCGGCGTATTCGTCCAAGGTCCACAGCGGCAGGGTGGAGGAAGTGAGGGCGATGTACAGGATGGGCTGATCGGCCGGATTCACCTTGGTGAAGGTAGGCGGCGTGGGCATGCCCGCGGGCAGCAGCCGCGAGGCCTGGGTGATGGCGGCCTGCACGTCCACGGAAGCGCCGTCCAGGTTGCGGTCCAGGGCGAACTCGAGGGTGATCTGCGTCGAGCCGAGCGAGTTCACCGAGGTCATCGAGTCCAGGCCGGCAATCATCGAGAACTGGTTTTCGAGCGGGGTGGCTACCGCCGAGGCCATGGTTTCCGGATTCGCGCCCGGAAGGCTCGCCGTCACCAGCAGCGTGGGGAAATCCACGTTGGGCAGGTCGCTCACCGGCAGCGCCCGGTAGGCCACGAAGCCGAACAGCGCAATGGCCGCCATCAGCAGGCTGGTGGCGATCGGCCGGCGAATGAAGGTCTCGGAGATATTCATTCCGCGCTCCCGCCCAGCGCCGGGATGGGCGCCACATAGCTGCTGGCCTTCAGCTTGCGCCAGCGCTCCACGATCGCCGCCATATAGGTGTAAACCACCGGCGTCAGGTACAGCGTGATCAACTGCGAGAACAGCAACCCTCCGGCGACGGTGAGCCCCAGTGGCCGCCGCGCTTCGCCGCCCGCGCCGAAGCCGAGCGAAATCGGCAGCGCGCCGAGCAGCGCCGACATGGTGGTCATCATGATCGGCCGGAAGCGCGTGAGGCAGCCTTCGTGAATTGCCTCCGTGGGGCTCTTTCCTTCCCGCCGCTCGGCCTCCAGCGCGAAGTCGATCTGCATGATCGCGTTCTTCTGCACGATGCCGATCAGCATCATCAGGCCCACGAAGGCATAGATGTTCAGGTCCACGCGGAACACCATCAGCGTCAGCAGCGCCCCGAAGCCCGCCGACGGCAGCCCCGAGAGGATGGTCAGCGGGTGGACGTAGCTCTCATACAGCACGCCCAGCACGATGTAGACCACCATCACCGCCACCGTGAGCAGGATGCCGAGGTTCCGCAGCGAATCCTGAAACGCTTTGGCGGTCCCTTGAAAGCTGGTGGTCACGGTGGCCGGCAGGATTCTTCCCGCGGCGTCCTGGAGCTGAGAGACGGCGTCCCCCAGCGCGACGCCCGGTTTGAGGTTGAAGGAGAGCGTCACCGAGGGGAGCTGGTTGGAGTGGTTGACGGTGAGCGGTCCGGCGTCGGTGCTCAGCCTGCCGAAGGAGCTGAACGGCACCAGGTGGCCGTCGGAGGACTTGAAGTAGAGCTTGGTCACCGAGTCCGGGTGGGACTGGTACTCCGGCAGCAATTCCAGCAGCACGCGGTTCTGGCTAATGGGCGAGTAGATGGTCGAGGACCAGCGCGGCCCGAAGCCCGAGTACAGCGCGGATTCGATCTGCGCCACGTTCAACTGGAGCGCGGCGGCCTTGTCGCGGTCGATCGCAACGTTCACTCGGGGATTCTTGAGCTGGAGGTCGGTGGTGACGTCTTGCAGTCCGGGCAGCCGCGCCGCTTCGCGCTCCAGCCGCTGCGCCTGTTTGTAGAGCTCATCGGTGTCCGGCCCCTGCAAGGTGAAATCGTAGGAGCTCTTCGACATCCTGCCGCCGATGCGAATGGCCGGCGGCACGGTCGCAAAGACGCGCACTCCCGGAAAATTCGAGATCTTCGGCCGTACGCTATTGACGAACTGAAAGACGGTGATATCGCGCTGTCTGCGGGGCTTGAGCTGCACCGTCATGCGGCCGGTGTTGGCGCCGGCATTGAAAGACCCGCCGGCGCTGATCATGATCATGTCGATGTTGGGGTCGCGCCGGAGAATCTCCGCGACCCTCCTCATGTACGCCGCCATCTGGAAATACGAGGTGCCCTGAGCCGCCTCGACCGTGATGTTCACCTGGTCGTTGTCCATCTCGGGAATGAAGCCCTTGGGCGCCTTGACGAACAGGAACGCGGTGGCCGCGAGCACCAGGAAGAAGACCCCCAACATCACGGGGCGGTGGTGCAGAACCCACGTCAAGCTGCCGTCGTAGGCGCGCAGCATGCCGCGGAAGAACCCTTCCGTGGACCGGTAGAATCGGCTCCGCGTCCCCTCGCCCGGCGGGCGCAGGAACCGGCTCGCCAGCATCGGCGTCAGCGAAATCGAAACCATCCCGGAGATCAGGATGGCCACGCAGATGGTCACCGCGAACTCGCGGAACAGCCGGCCCAGGATCCCCCCCATGAACAGCACCGGAATGAACACCGCCGCCAGCGACAGGGTCATCGAGACGATCGTGAAGCCGATCTCCCGCGAACCGTTGAGCGCCGCCTCCAGCGGCCGCTCGCCTTTTTCCATGTGGCGGACGATGTTCTCTAGCATCACGATGGCATCGTCGACGACAAAGCCGACCGAAAGAATGAGCGCCATCAGCGAGAGGTTGTCGAGGCTGTAGTCGAGCAGGTACATCACCGCGAACGTGCCGACGATCGAGAACGGCAGCGCCATGCTGGGGATGGCGGTCGCCGAAGCGTTGCGCAGGAACAGGAAGATCACCATCACCACCAGGCTCAGCGTCAGCGCCATGGTGGTCTGAATATCCTGGAACGCCTCGCGGATGTTCTTGGAGCGGTCGCCGCGGACCACAAGCTGGGCCGAGGGCGGCAACTGCGCCTGGAACGTCGGGATGAGCTTCTTGATTGCGTCGGTCACCTCGATGGTGTTGGTGCCCGGCTGGCGCATCACGATCAGGACGATGGCGCGGTTGGCGTCCTGGCGGTTGATGAGCATCGACATGGTCTTGTCGTCCTCGACGCTGTCGATCACCTGGCCCAGATCCCGGAGCCGCACCGGCGCCCCATTGCGCCACGCCACCACCAACGGGCGGTATTGCCAGGCCCGCATGAGTTGCCCGCTGGCCTGAACGTTGAAGGCCGTGTGCGGGCCATAGAGAGTGCCGGTCGGCAGGTTCACGTTCCAGCCCTGGATGGCGCTGTCGACCTCGTTCAGCCCAAGCTGGCGCGCCGCCAGCTTGTCTGGGTCGACCTGCACCCGCACGGCGTACTTTTGCGACCCGAAGACCATCACCTGCGCGACGCCGCTCACCATCGAGAGCCGCTGCGCGATGCCCGTTTCCGCGTACTCGTCGAGTTGCCACATGGGCAGGGTCTTCGAGGTCAGGCCCAGGAAAATGATGGGCGCGTCGGCCGGGTTGTACTTGCGAAACGAGGGCGGGCTGGGCATGCCCGGCGGCAGCAGGGGCATCACCTCGGCGATGGCGGTCTGGACGTCCACGGCCGCTCCGTCGATCTCGCGGCTCAGGTCGAACTGGAGCGTGATCTGGGTGTTGCCCATCGAGTTCACCGAGATCATCGAGTCCAGCCCGGCGATGCCGCTGAACTGGCGTTCGAGTGGCGTAGCGACCGCCGAGGCCATGGTGTCCGGGTTGCCGCCCGGCAGGCTGGCCGAGACCACCAGCGTGGGGAAATCGACGTTGGGAAGATCCGAGACCGGCAAGGCCCGGTAGGCCAGCACCCCGAACAGCGCCACCGCGAACATCAGGAGGCTGGTGGCGATCGGACGCCGGATGAAAGTTTCGGAGATATTCACGGCGGGCTCCGTTACCTACCGGGCGCGCGCCTCGCCCCTGCCGGGGGGCCCTGCCGCCCCTCCCTGGTTTGCACCTTCATGCCAGGCGCCAGCCTCAACTGCCCCTCGGTCACGACCGTCTCGCCGGCTTGGAGCCCGGTCTGAACTACGATCACCTGATCCACTCTGGACCCCGTCACCACCGGGCGGGACTCCACGCTCTGGTCGGGCTTCACTACGTAGACGAACGAGCCGTCCTGTCCCGTCTGCACCGCCTGGTCGGGCACCACCAGGGCGCTGGCCTGGGTGGCCAGCCGGAGCCTCACCCGCACGAACTCGCCCGGCCAGAGCCTGCGGTTCTGGTTCGAGAAGGTCCCCTTCAGCTTGATGGTGCCGGTGGCCGGATCGACGGTGTTATCGACAAACGTGAGTACGCCGGTCTCTTCCTCGCCCGGGGGCGCGTTCTGCGAGGCCGCCATGACCTCCAGCTTGCCGCGCGCCATGTACTGCTTGATGGCCGGCAGGTTCGCCTCCGGAACCGGAAACGTGACATAGATCGGCTGGACCTGGTTGATGGTGATCAGGTCCATCGAGTTCGCGGTGACCAGGTTGCCGGCTTTGACGGCCAGATTGCCGGTGCGACCGTCGATGGGGGAGCGGATGGTGGTGTAGCCCAACTGGATCTTCAGGTTGGCGAGCGTCGCCCGGGCCGCCACGACCGCCGCCCGCGCGCTTCGGATTGACGCTTCATCCGCCCGGAGGTTCTCGGCCAGCGCATCCGAGCTGGCCTGCTGCTGTTCGGTTTGATCTCTGGACAAAACGCCGTCGTGGAAAAGCTGCGTGTACCTCGCCGCTTGCGCCTGGGCGTATTTCTGCTGCACGATGTCCCGCTTCAGGCTCGCTTCCGCCTGGCCCAACAGCGCCTCGTTGCGGGCCAGGTCCGCCTCCGCCCCGGCGACCTGGGCCTCGAACGGGCTGGGGTCGATGGTGAACAGCAGATCGCCTCGCTTGACGGAATCGCCTTCCTGGAAGTGCACCCGCAGTAACGGTCCGGTGACCTGGGACCTCGCGGTGACGGTGGAGTAGGCCTCGACGTTTCCGATGACCTGAACCTCCAGCGGCACGTCTCTCTTGGCGACTGTAGCGACCACCACGGGCACGGCGTCGCCCCTGCGCGCGGGCTGCTGGGCCGGCGAGCTGCCCGCCCCACAACCGGTCGCCAGAAGCGCGGCCGCGCCAGCGCACAAAGCAACCACGAAAATCGAACCTGGAGTACGAAGAGGAATAAGCTCCATTGTACCGTGCCAATCCGGCCCGTTTGGGCACACCACCATCTTCTGGATATGGCGTTGTGCAGCGCCCCAAAGTTACGCGGTCACATTCCGATCTCCCGCAGCAGCCGGTTCGCGTGGTAAACGCTGCGCAGGGCCTCGACGATGGCCTGGCTGGCCACGTGGACCGAGCGCGCCTGGGCCTCGGTGTACACGAACCGGTTGG
Source organism: Bryobacteraceae bacterium (assembly GCA_049512775.1). Taxonomy (GTDB): domain Bacteria; phylum Acidobacteriota; class Terriglobia; order Bryobacterales; family Bryobacteraceae; genus Fen-330. The sequence continues at coordinate 12,626 of JBEKWU010000024.1, read as the reverse complement.
GAAGGCCCTCGATATTCCCGTCGAACAGAATCCCCACGATCTCCCCCTTGCCGTTCACGGTGGGACTGCCGGAGTTGCCGCCGTGGGTGTCGGCGGTGGAGACGAAATTGAACGGCGTCGCCAGCTTCAGCGCGGACTTCGCCTGCACCCAGCGCGGCGGGAGCCGGTACGGGTCCTGGCCCGTGGCGTGGCCGTAGAGGCCCGTGAAATCGGTGGCGTACGGGACCGAAGCGCCCGCCTGGTTGCGGTATCCCTGGACCAGGGCGTAGGTCAGCCGCAGCGTAAAGGTGGCGTCCGGGTACTCGTTGGCCCCGTACGCGGCGAAGCGGGCCTGGGCGATCTTGCCGGCGCTCGAGGTCAGCACCGCCTCGATGCGGTCTTCGTATTCCTTGCGCAGGCGGCGCGCCGGCCCGTCGATGATTCTCGCCAGGCGGATCATGCCGTCTTCGGAGGCTTTCAGCGCTTCCGGGTTCTGCGCGAGCCGCTTGCGTTCGGCGACGTCCTGGAGCTTGCTGGTGGAGACGTAGCCGGCGGCGGCCTGCTCGGGCGTCTGCCCGTTCCACAGCGCCTTGACGGTCTCGTCCTGGGCGCCCAGCTCCTGGCGCAGGAAGGCGAGATAGTTGGCGATCACGGCGATCTCGAGCGATGCGGTCAGCGGCGCCGGAGAGTACATCTGCTGCTCGAGAGCGGGCAGGCGGGCGTCGGCGTACTCGCGCAGCCGCTGCTCGTTTGGCTTGCGGGTTTCCTCGGCGAAGCGCACCACGTCGCGGGCGATCTGGAACAAATCGGAGCCGAGGGTCGCGTTCCTTTCGAGAAGGAAGTAAGGTTTGTAGAAGCCGCGGTAGGCCTGGTAAGCTCCGGCCACCTCCGTCCAGACGCCGCCGAATTCTTTTTGCTTCTGCGCATCGCTGTCCACGGCCGCCCGGAGGCTGGCCTCCTGTTTCCTCTTCTGGGCCATCAGCGCGGGATCGCGCAGACCGCCTAGGAAACCGGTGTAGGCTTCGTAGCTGTTCTGGACCGAAAACAGGTTGTCGCGCGCCACTCGCCGGTTCTCGGCGCTTTGGCCGCTGTAGGCTTCCAGGGCCTGGATCAGGGAGGACAGGCGCGCCTCGACCAGCGGGTAGGAGACGTCCCGGTAGAACTCCAGTCCGGCCACCGTGGTGAGGCGATCGGTGGACCCGGGGTGTCCGGTCACAAAGACCAGCTCGTTGTCCTTCACGCCCTCGCGGCTCCAGCGCAGGTACTCTTTCACCTCCGCGGGCTTATCGTTCTCGTAAGTCCGGAACAAGGCGAAATCCAGGTCGTAGCGCGGGTAGGTGAAGTTGTCGGGATCCCCGCCGAAGGCGGCGATGTCAACCTCCGGAGCGAACACCAGCCGGATGTCGGTGTACTTCTTGTATCGATAGAGGTGATACTCGCCGCCCGAGTACAGCGTCACCACGTCGCAGCGGTTCCCGGTTTTGGTCGAGCATTCCTTTTCCAGGCGCGCCATCGCTCCCTTGCGCTGCTGGTTGGCCTGGGCGGTGGTCGCGCCCGCCTGAACCGCGCCCTTCACCTGCGCGGTGACGTCCTCCATGCGGAGCAATACGTTCACCTCCAGGTCCGGGCACTTCTGCTCCTCCGCCTCCGAGGCTGCCAGAAAGCCGTCGGTCATGTAGTCGTGCTCGGCCGAACTGACCTTCTGAATGCAGTCCGAGCCGACGTGATGGTTGGTGAACAGCAATCCGTGGGGCGAGATGAACGACCCCGAGCCGCCGTTGTTGAAGCGCACCGAAGCCAGCCGCAGGTGATCCAGGAAAGCGTCGCTGACCTGGTAGCCGTACTTCTTGGCCACCGCCTCTTTGGGGAAGTGGTTGAACAGCCACAGACCCTCGTCGGCCCTCAGGCAGGCGACGGCGGTCAGGAGGAGCAAAAAAGATCGGAGGCGCATAGAATTCACTGTAGCTGAACGGGGCGATCCGCGCCGGCTCCCGGCACATGGCGGCCAGTTCCTTTCCTGCTACACTCGCGGTTGTGAAAACCATCATCGAACCTTTCCGCATCAAGAGCGTGGAACCGCTGCGGCAGACCACGCGCGAGGAGCGTGAGCGGTTCCTGGAGGAGGCAGGCTACAACCTGTTCCTGATCGAGGCCCGGAACATCCTCATCGACCTGCTGACGGATTCGGGCACCAGCGCCATGTCCACCGAACAGTGGGCGGCCATGATGCGTGGCGACGAATCCTACGCCGGCAGCGAGAGTTTCTTCCGGCTGAAGCGAGCGGTCCAGGACCTGACCGGGTTTCGCCACGTGATTCCGACCCACCAGGGGCGGGCGGCCGAACGCATCCTGTTCTCGGTGATGTGCGGTCCGGGCCAGATCGTGCCCAATAACACCCACTTCGATACCACCCGCGCCAACATCGAGTTCTGCGGCGCGCGCGCGGCCGATCTGCCTTGCCCCGAAGCCGCCGACACGCAGGCGCGGCTGCCCTTCAAGGGCAACATGGACGTCGCCGCGCTCGAACGGCTCATCGAGACCGAGGGCGCGAAGCACATCCCGCTGGTCATGCTGACCGTGACCAACAACTCCGGCGGCGGCCAGCCGGTCTCGCTCGCGAACCTCGAGCAGGTCAAGAACGTCGCTTCCCGGCAGGGAATTCCGCTGTATCTGGACGCTTGCCGGTTCGCCGAGAACGCCTGGTTCATCCGGCAGCGCGAGCCTGGATACGCGGACTGGACGCCGAAACAGATCGCTCAGAAGATGTTCTCGCTGGCCGACGGCTGCACCTTCTCCGCCAAGAAGGACGCCTTCGCCAACATCGGCGGGCTGCTCTGCACCAACGACGACCGGCTGGCCGAGCAGGAGAAGGACCTTCTCATCCTCACCGAAGGGTTCCCCACCTACGGCGGGCTGGCGGGCCGCGACCTCGAGGCCATCGCGGTGGGCCTCTCCGAAGTGCTCGATCCGGACTACCTGCGCTACCGGATCGTCTCGACCGACTACCTCGGACGGCACATCTCCGAGCGCGGCGTGCCCATCGTCCAGCCGCCCGGCGGGCACGCCATCTACATCGACGCGGAGCGCATGCTGCCGCACATCCCGCGGCGCCAGTTCCCCGGGCAGGCGCTGGCCGTCGAGCTTTACCGGCATGCCGGGATCCGCTCGGTCGAGATCGGATCGGTGATGTTCGGCGAGAAGGCCCCTCACGAACTGCTGCGGCTGGCCATCCCACGGCGCGTGTACACCCAGAGCCATATCGACTACGTCGTGGAAGCGATTCTGGAGGTGAACCAGCGGCGGGAGCAAGTGCGTGGACTCGAAATCGTTTCCGAACCGCAGTTCCTGCGCCACTTCAGCGCGCGTTTCCGGCCGCTGTAAGCGCGCTCAGTTGTTACGCTTGACGTAACACCGTGCTCGTCATACGCTCAGAATGTGATCCGTTCGTTTCGCTGTGCCGAGACAGCCCAGCTGTTCGGAGACGAGCCGGTAAGACGCTTCATGGCAATCGAACGGGTAGCCCGCCGGAAGCTGCTCTATTTGCACAGGGCGAAGACTCTGGACGATTTGAAAGCACCGCCTGGAAACCGCCTGGAGGCGCTGAAAGGCGATCGCGCCGGCAGCTTCAGCATACGGATCAACGACCAGTGGAGACCCTGTTTTCAGTGGCGGGACGGCGAAGTATTCGATGTCGAAATCGTCGACTACCACTAGGAGGGAACATGGCGACAAAAATCAGACTGCTCGAGCCGATTCACCCGGGCGAGATTCTGTACCACGACTTCATGGCGCCTCTGGGGATCAGTATCAATCGTTTGGCTCGGGACCTGGATGTCCCGCCGAATCGTATCAGCCAGATCGTGCGGGGCAAACGCGCCCTCACCGCGGACACTGCACTGCGGCTGGGCAGGTACTTCCGGGTCTCACCGGAAGTGTGGCTGAACCTGCAAGTCGATTACGAGATGCGTGTCGCCAGCCGCGAACGCGGCAAGGAGATCCAGCGGCGGGTTCGGCCGCGCGCTGCGGCATGAGACGTTAGCCAACAGGGGCGCCCAAGGGGTTATGGATTCTCACGGGTCCAGCGATCGATTCGGAGGCGCGCCCTCCGTTCCCGCCCAACGCTGGACGGCCCGGCGCAGTTCCTCCATCCGCGCGGGCTTGGTGATGTAGTCGTCCATGCCGGCGGCCAGGCATTCCTCGCGATCGCCCGCCAGGGCGCGGGCGGTCATGGCAATGATCGGGGTATGGCGCCCCTCGCGCTCGCGGCCCCGGATTTCGGCGGTGGCCGCAAACCCGTCCATCTCGGGCATGTGGACGTCCATCAGCACCACATCGTAGTGGCCCGCCAGAACCGCGTCGGCCGCCTGCCGGCCATCGCAGACCGCTTCCGCGCAGAACCCGGATTTCTCCAACATGCGCAGCGTGATCCTTCGGTTCACCTCGTTGTCCTCGGCCAGCAAGACACGAACGCCGGCCGGGGAGATGGACCCGGCTGCCGCGCGCGAATCGGCTGGCGCCGGGGTGGCCGGCTCGATCTGCTTGCGGAACTGCGCGGTGAACCAGAACGTGCTGCCGCGCCCCACCTCGCTTTCGAGACCGATGCGGCCGCCCATCATCTCGACGAGCTGCTTGGAGATGGCCAGTCCCAAGCCCGCTCCACCGAACTTGCGGGTGGCCGAATCGTCCCCCTGCACGAAGCTCTCGAACAGCGGAGCACAGCGTTCGGGCGCGATACCGATGCCCGTGTCCCGAACGGTTGCCCGGACGCTGACGGTTCCTCCGGTCTCGCTCTCCAGTGCCAGCCGCACCGCGATTTCGCCGCGCTCGGTGAACTTGATCGCGTTCCCGATCAGGCTCACCAAGACCTGGCGCAGCCTGGAGGCGTCGCCACAGACTATGCGGGGCACGGCGGGGTCGACGCTGGAGCTGAGTTGCAGTCCTTTCTGCCGGGCCCGGAGACCCAGCAGCGCGCAGGCCTGGTCCAACGCGGCGGCCGGCTCGAAGGGCGCCGTCTCCAGTTCCAGCTTGCCGGCCTCGATCCTCGAAAACTCCAGGATGTCGCCGATCACGGTGACTAGCGCCACGGCGGACATCTGGACGGTCTCGGCGTACTCCCGCTGCTCCGGGCCGAGCGGGGTGGCGAGCAGCAAATCGACCATACCCACAATGCCGTTCATCGGCGTGCGGATCTCGTGGCTCATGTTGGCCAGGAAGCGGTTCTTGGCCTCCGCGGCGGCGCGGGCGGCGGTCAAGGCGTCCGAGAGCTCCTCGTTCTTGCGCTGGAGTTCCCGCGTGTACCGGGCGAGTTCGTCCTGGTGGCGTTTACGCTCCGTCACGTCGCGGCCGATGCTCTGAATCCCTACCGGTCGCCCTTCCTGGAAGATCAGGCGGCTGCTGACCTCGAGCAGGATTTCGCGGCCATCTTTGGCCAGGATGCTCACCTCCTCCGTGGTTGCGCCGCCGCCCGCGAGCTTCATGGCCACCAACTCGCGCATGCGCGCCCGGTCGCGCGGCGCCGCCAACTGGTCCATGTTCATTCGCAATCCTTCCGCGCGTGAGTATCCGCTGGCCCGCTCGGCCGCCTTGTTGAGGGAGGTGAAGTTACCCTCGAGGTCGATCGAGAAGATGATGTCGTGGGCGTTCTCGAACAAGTCGCGGTAGCGTTCCTCGCTGTCGCGCAGTCTCTGCTCGTCCCGTTTGCGCTGGGTGATGTCGGCGATGATCCCTACCGCACCCTGCACCTCGCCGCGACCGTCCCGCAACGGTGCTGTCCACAGGGAGGCGTCCACCGCCGAGCCGTCTTTCCGGGTGAAACGGACTTCAGCGGCGTCGAGCTGGCCTCCTTCCACCGTGGCCGCGAGCCGGCCGTGGAACTCCGCATAGCGATCCGAGGAAATGTGCGGCGCCGGCCGCCCGAGCACCTCTTCGGCTGAGAAGCCGAAGATCTTCTCCGCGGCCGGATTCCAGCTTCGCACGTTGCCCTCCCGATCTACGGTGGCGATGGCCAGCGGCGAGGCCCGGATCACGGCCTCCAGCAGCGAGTTTGCCTGCTCGAGCGCCTCTTCCGCCCGTTTTCGGTCCGTGACGTCTTCGACGGTCCCTTCATAATAGAGCACCGTTCCATCGCCGGCCCGGACGGCGCGTGCGTTTTCGCGAACGGCGATCCTCGCTCCGCCACGCCGGCGCCACAGCGCCTCGCACCCCTTGATCTCGCCGCCGCCCTCCAGTGCTGCCCGGAATTCCCGCCGATCGTAGCTGGGATCGAAACCCTCGTGTTCCAGGTTGCGCGTGGCCAGTTCCTCGAAGGACGAATACCCGAGCATCTGCACCAGGGCCGGATTGGCCATCAGGATCCGTCCGCCCGGAGTGGTCCGATAGATTCCGATCGGGACGTTCTCGAACAGGTTGCGGTAACGGGCCTCGCTCTCCTGGAGAGCTTGCTCGGCCCGGTGGCGCGCGGTTACATCCAGGAGCGCGGACCGGATGCCGGTCACGTGCCCCTGCGCGTCGCGGATGAGTCGCTCGTGAATCTCGACCATCACCTGGGTGCCGTCGCCCCGCAGGTACTCCCTCAGGAACGGGGCCAGCGCCTGCTCGCCGGCGATCTTCCTGGCCACGGCGCGGCGGCTGGTTTCGCGCGCCTCGGGCGCGACGAATTCCCAGACGGGACGGCCAACCATCTGAGCGCGGTCGAACCCGAGTAGCTCGCATTCGGCTTGGTTGACCCGCTGGACGACGCCGTTGCGGTCTATTTCGTGATAGGCTATCGGGGCATCCTCGAAAAGGCTGCGGAAGCGGGCTTCGCTCTCCAGCAGCGCCTCGCCGTGGGCGGCCGATCGCCGCCTGGCCCGGAACCACCGGTCGATGGACGGGAAAAGTGCGACGCTACCAACACGCATGGCTTGGCCTATCCTTCTCATCGACACTTGGCAGCGCTGCCATTAGAATGTCCCCGCCTGTATAATCGTTTCTCATGCGGATCGACTGGTTCCCGCTGTGGCTCAGCCTGAAGGTGGCTTCCATCGCCACCCTGCTGTCGCTGCTGCTGGGTCTCTGGCTGGCCTACCTGCTGGCGAACCGCAGGTTCCGCGGCAAGGAGGTGCTGGACGCGGCGGTGGCCCTGCCCCTGGTGTTGCCCCCTACCGTTCTGGGCTACTATTTGCTGGTGCTGTTGGGGCGGGAAAGTCCACTGGGCCGCCTCTATGAGTGGATTGTCGGCTCTCCCCTGGTGTTCACCTGGCAGGCCGCGGTGGTGGCGGCCATGTTCCACGCCATCCCGCTGCTGGTGATCTCGGCGCGCGCCGCCCTGGAGAGCGTGGACCGGAGCTACGAGCGGGCGGCGCGCAACCTGGGCGCCTCCGAATGGCGGGTGTTCTGGAAAGTGAGCCTGCCGCTGGCGCGGCGCTCGATCCTGGCGGTCTCGGCGCTGGCGTTTGCCCGGACGCTGGGCGATTTCGGCATCACCATCATGATTGCGGGCAACATTCCGGGCCGCACCCAGACCATCGCGGTGGCGATCTATGACGCGGTGGAGGCCGGCAACGGCGCGCTGGCCCGCACCCTGGTGGTCGTAATTTCCCTGCTTGCGGTGGTGATCCTGTCGATCGCCAACCGGCTGGCGGCGAGGCAGGCCACGGGATGATCCAGGTTCGCATCCGCAAGCGCTTCCCGGCCCGCCCGGATGCGGCGGCGTTCTCGCTGGAGCTGGACTTCCAGGCCGCCTCCGGCGTCACGGTGCTGTTCGGGCCCAGCGGATCGGGCAAGACCTTGACGCTGGACGCGATCGCCGGGTTCGTCGCCCCGGACGAAGGCCGGATCATGCTCGACGACGAGATCCTGTTTGACGCTCCCTCGGGCGTTTGCCTGCCTCCCCAAGCGCGCCGCTGCGGCTACGTCTTCCAGAACTACGCGCTGTTCCCGCACATGACGCTGCGCCAGAACCTGGCGTTCGCAGCCGAGCGCCGGCCGCGTCTGGAGCGCCACCGCAGGGTCAACGAGACGCTCGAGCGGTTCCATCTGACCGAGGTGGCGGGCCGCCGTCCCCACGAGCTCTCGGGCGGCCAGAAGCAGCGCTGCTCGATCGCCCGGGCGCTGATCGGGTCGCCCAAGCTGCTTCTGCTGGACGAACCGGCCCGCGGCCTGGACGCCCCGCTGCGCGCCGAGTTCTACGCCGTGCTGCGGCAGGTCCGCGCCGAGTTCCAAACCCCCTCCCTGCTGGTGACCCACGACCTCGACGAGTGCTTCGAGCTGGGCGAGGAAATGCTGATCCTGCGCGATGGGCGGCTGGTGCAGAGCGGCTCGCCCAGAGCCATCGCCGAACGTCCCGCGAACGTGGAAGTCGCCCGGTTGCTGGGCCTCTTCAATCTGTTTCAGGCGGAGATCCTGGAACTCGATCCGCAGCGCAACCTCAGCCGGCTGCGGTTCGGCGAGTTCGAGCTGGCGGGGAACTATTTCCCCGGCCGGCTGCGCGGCGACCGCGTGTGGCTGTGCGTGCGCCCGGAGCAGCTCGGCGTCTCGGCGCGCGACGGCAAACCCGGCCCGAACCAGGTTCCGGCGCAGTTGCTGCGCTCGATCGAGATGCCGCACGCGGTGCGCCTGGAGTTCGCCGGCGAGATCAGCGTCGAGCTCCCCCGCCCCGAGTTCGAGAAGCAGAAACATAATAAGGAATGGCTGGTGTGGTTCCCCCAAGAGGCGTTGCGCGTTTTGTGACATGAAGACGTTCGACCAGTACGTGGAAATGGCCGGGCAGATCCACGGCCACATCTGCGCCGGGCAGATCCTGGGCCTGCGGATGGCGCTCTACGGGCTGCGTCTGCTGGGCTTGCCGGACCCCGAGGGGAAGGACCGCAAGCGCCTGCTGACCTTCGTCGAGATCGACCGCTGCGCTACCGATGCCATCTCGGTGGTCACCGGCTGCCGTTTGGGCAAGCGCGCGCTCAAGTTCCGCGATTTCGGCAAGGCCGCGGCGACGTTTTGCGATCTGGAGAAGGATCGCGCCGTGCGGGTGGTGGTCAAGGAATCCTCCATCGGGAGCGCGCGCGAACTGCACCCGGAGATCGCGGACAAGAACCAGCGGCAGATGCGCGCCTACCGCGAGATGCCCGACCAGGAATTGTTCGACGCGCAGTGGGTGCGGGTGCGGATCGCCCCGGAAGACCTGCCCGGCTACAAAAGCCCGCGCGCGATCTGCGCCCTTTGCGGCGAGGGGATCAGCTTCCGGCGCGAGACGCTTCGGGACGGCGTGACGCTCTGCCGCGCCTGCGCGGGTGAACGTTATTACGAGCCGCTCGTACCGTGATCCGGTACTACATCACCGACCGCCAGCCGCTGGGCGGCTGCGCGCCCCTGCTCGAGGTCATCGCCAGAAACCTCGTTGCCGGGGTCGACATGGTACAGATCCGCGAGAAGGATCTCGCCACCCGCGAACTCTTCGAGCTGGCGCGGAGCGCGCTCGCGCTTCCCAATCCGCGCGGGACAAAGATCCTGGTCAACGGCCGCCTGGATATCGCGCTGGCCTGCCGGGCGCACGGCGTCCACCTGCCCTCGGATTCGATCGCGCCGCGCCGGTTGCGCGCCATCTCGCCGGCGGGATTCCTGATCGGCGTTTCCTGCCACGCCGTCGGGGAGGTTCGGACCGCCGAGCGGGAGGGCGCCGATTTCGCCGTGTTCGGCCCGGTGTTCTTTACGCCCTCGAAAGCCCCTTATGGAGAACCGCTGGGCCTCGATTGCCTGCGCGAAGCCTGCCAGGCCGCGCGCCTGCCGGTCCTCGCGCTCGGCGGCATCACCGAACAAAACGCGCCCGATTGCCTGGCCGCGGGAGCCGCCGGCATCGCGGGGATCTCCTTGTTCCAGCGGCCCGGCCAGCTTTGTGCTATCCTACAGAAGTAAAAGACGGAGATAAAGAGAGAGAAGGAGTATCCACTCTAGGATGGCACTGGCGACAGACGTTAAGAAGCAGATTATAGGCAAGTTTCGGGCACACAAGACCGATACCGGTTCGCCAGAAGTGCAGGTGGCCCTCCTGAGCCGGCGGATCGCCGAGCTTACGGAGCATTTCAAGTCTCACAAGAAAGACCACCATTCCCGAAGAGGTCTGTTGATCATGGTAGCCCAGCGGCGGCGGCTCTTGAACTATATGAAGTCGGAGACGCCGGACCGGTACAAGAAGCTGATTCAAGAGCTGGGCATCCGCCGCTAGAGCATACTCACAGGCACAGCGGGCGAGAGTCCATCGAGTCCATCACTCAGAGACCTGTAAGGGACATCGCCCTGGTTCGAAACCCGCTTCGCTCGTTCCACTCCAATCTCCATCGTGGGTAGTTCCGATGAACCGCCCAAACGCGAACCGGCCCGGAGGCCGGGATTGGAGAATTCAAGATGTTACACACTTCTGAGATTGACCTGGGTTCCTGCAAGATTTCCATCGAAACAGGCAAGGTCGCAAAACAGGCGAACGGCGCGGCCGTCGTTCGCTGCGGTGATTCCGTGGTGCTGGTGTCGGCGTGTATGGCGCCGGAACCCAAGACGGGCGCGAGCTTTTTCCCGCTCACGGTGGATTACCGCGAATACACGTACGCGGCCGGGAGGATTCCCGGCGGCTACATCAAACGCGAGGGGCGACCCTCGGAGAAAGAAATCCTGACCAGCCGGCAGATCGACCGGCCCATCCGCCCTCTGTTCCCGGAGGGCTTCAGCCACGAGACCCAGGTGATCGGCATGGTGCTGTCCGCCGACCCCCAGTTGAACCCGGACACCCTCGCCATGGTGGGAGCGGGCGCCGCGCTGGCGCTCTCCGACATTCCATTTCCCGAGGTCCTCGGCGCGGTTCGCGTGGGGCTGGTGAACGGACAGTACATCGCCAACCCGACCTACGAACAGGTCCGGGATTCCAAGCTCAACATCACTGTGGCCGGCACCGAGGCCGGCATCGTGATGGTGGAAGCGGGCGCCCAGGGGGCCACCGAGGCCGAGGTGCTCGATGCCATCGATTTCGGCCACGAGTGCTGCAAGAAGATCGTCGCGGGCATCCGCGAACTGGTCGAGAAGGCCGGCAAGCCCAAGATGGAGTTCACGCCGCACGCCCTCAACCAGGAACTCTACGCCCAGATTTCCGCCCAGCATCGCGCCGGGCTGGCCGACGCGCTGGACACCCAGAAGTACCCCAAAGTCGAGAGCTACGCCAGGGTCGACGCCCTCAAGAAGCAGGTGATCGAAGCTGCGACCGAAGAGCAGAAGGTTGAGGCCGGCAAGGTGTTCGAAGCCCTGAAGGAGCGCATCTTCCGCGACCAGGTCCTGGGCGACCGGCGGCGGCCGGACGGCCGGGCCTTCGACGAGATCCGGCCGATTTCGATCGAAGTCGGCGTACTCCCCCGGACGCACGGCTCGGCGCTGTTCACCCGCGGCGAGACCCAGGCCCTGGTGACGGTAACCCTGGGCACCAAGGAAGACGAGCAGCGGCTGGAACTGCTCGAAGGCGGGGAAACCTCCAAGCGCTTCATGGTGCATTACAACTTCCCGCCTTTCAGCGTGGGCGAGGTCGGATTCATGCGCGGCGCGGGCCGGCGTGAGATCGGCCACGGCGCGCTGGCGGAGCGCTCGCTCTCGGCGGTGATCCCCGACGAGACCGCTTTCCCTTACACCATGCGCGTGGTGAGCGACATCCTGGAGTCGAATGGCTCCAGCTCGATGGCTACGGTCTGCGGCGGCGCGCTGTCGCTGATGGACGCGGGCGTGCCGATCAGCTCGCCGGTGGCGGGCGTGGCCATGGGGCTGGTGATCGAGGGAGACCGTTACGCGGTGCTCACCGACATCGCCGGCGCCGAGGACCATTACGGCGACATGGACTTCAAGGTCGCCGGCACGCGCAAGGGCATCACCGGGCTCCAGATGGATATCAAGGTGCCCAACGTGACCTCCGCGATCATGCGCCAGGCGCTGGACCAGGCGCTCCGCGGCCGCTTGTTCATTCTCGGCAAGATGGAAGAGGTGCTGGCCGCGCCGCGCCCGGCGCTCTCCCCCTACGCGCCTCGCATCTACACCTTGACCATCCCCACCGACAAAATCCGCGAACTCATCGGCCCGGGAGGCAAGGTGATCCGCGGCATCGTCGAGCAGACCGGCTGCAAGATCGACGTCGAAGACGACGGCACGGTCCACATCTACTCGGCCGACGAAGCCTCGGCCGCCAAGGCGCAGCAGATGGTCACCGACATCGCGGCCGTGGCCGAGGTCGGCAAGACCTATCTGGGCAAGGTGGTCCGGCTGGCGGATTTCGGCGCTTTTGTCGAGATCTTCCCGGGCACCGACGGCCTGCTGCACATCAGCGAGATCTCCGAGAACCGCATCCGCAACGTGCGCGACGAGTTGCGGGAAGGCGACCAGATCCTGGTGAAGGTCCTGGCGCTGGAAGGCAACAAGATCAAGCTGAGCCGCAGGGCCGTGCTGAAAGAACAGCGCGAGAAGCTGAAGACCGGCAAGAACTGACGACCGCTTGTAGCTCGTGGCATGTGGCTTGTCGCCGGTGCACGGTCCGGTCCGGTGACATCATTGACAGATTAGTCCAGTGACATCCTTTACACTTTTTGGGATCCGAGACACTCGGCAAAGGGGGGTACCCGATGCCGTGGCAGGAGCGAAGTGCCTTGGAA
>JBEKWU010000023.1:0-53667 GCA_049512775.1 Bryobacteraceae bacterium | reverse complement strand
GGCAAGGTGACCATGCTCCGGGACGGGAGCCACGCGGCGATATTCGCCTCGGGGATCATGGTGTCCAAGGCTCTCGAGGCCGCGGCGGCCCTGGCGTCGGAGGGGATCTCGGCGAGGGTGCTCGACGTCGGCACCATCAAGCCCCTGGACCGCGACGCGGTGATCCGCCATTCGGGCGGAGTGGACGCCATCGTTACGGCCGAGGAGCATTCCGTGATCGGCGGGCTCGGTTCCGCCGTGGTGGAGGCGCTCCGGGGAGTCGCTCACGCGCCCCTGGAGTTCGTGGGCGTCCCTGACAGCTTCGGCATATCGGCGGAGGGCTATGACGATCTACTCGCGCATTTCGGGCTCACCTCGGACGCCGTCTCCAAGGCCGTAAGAACGCTTTTGAGCCACTAGCGTGGCGGCCGCGGCGCCTCCGGCGCAATGGCGTCACGTCAATGAGCCAGGAAACGGTCTTGCATGGTTTCCTGGAGAGGGAGAAAGAAATGAACATCGGCTTCATAGGACTGGGCATCATGGGCAAGCCCATGGCGAAGAACCTCCTCAAGGCGGGCCACCAGCTCGTCGTATACGACATTCTCGATGCGCCGGTGAGGGAGCTGGTTCAAGCCGGTGCGACGGCGGGCTCGTCTCCAAAGGACGTGGCCTCGCGGAGCGAGCTCGTCATCACGATGCTGCCCAATTCGCCTCACGTGAAGGAGGCGGTATTGGGGCAGAACGGCGTGATCGAAGGGGCGAAGCCGGGAAGTGTGCTCGTCGACATGAGCTCCATAGCGCCTCTTGCGAGCCGCGAGGTGGCCGCCGAGCTCGCCAGGAAGGGAATGGAGATGCTCGACGCCCCAGTTTCCGGCGGCGAGCCCAAGGCCATCGACGGGACGCTAGCCATAATGGCGGGCGGCAAGGACGCCGTTTTCGAGAAGGTGAAGGACGTGTTGCTGAAGATGGGAGCGAGCGCAGTCCTCTGCGGAGACATCGGCGCGGGCAACGTGACCAAGCTCGCCAACCAGATCATCGTCGCGCTGAACATCGCCGCGATGTCGGAGGCCTTCGTCCTCGCGGTGAAGGCCGGAGTGGATCCCGCGCGGGTCTTCGATGCCGTCAAGGGAGGCCTCGCGGGAAGCACCGTCCTCAACGCGAAGGCCCCCATGGTCCTCCAGGGAAACTACAAGCCCGGATTCAGGATAGAGCTGCACATCAAGGACCTGCAGAACGCGCTCGATACGGCGCACGAGACCGGCGCTCCGATCCCGCTCACGAGCCAGGTAATGGAGATGATGCAGGCCCTCAAGGTTGACGGGAAGCAGGCCGAAGACCATGGAGGCCTCATCCAGTTCTATGAGAGGCTCGCCGGGGTCAGGGTCCGCAAGGGGGGCGCGAAGTGAGCGCGATGCGCCTTTCGGGCAAGACCGCCCTGATCACGGGCGCCGCGGGAGGGATCGGCGCGGAGATCGCCCGAAGGTTTCGGGAGGAAGGCGCCTCGGTGTTCGTGTGCGACGTGAACCGCGCGGAGGGGGAAAGGACGGCCGGGTCCATGGGAGCGGTCTTCATACCACTCGACGTCGCTTCGGAGGAAAGCTGGAAGGCCGCGCTTTCCGCCGTGCTCGAGCGGACCGGACGCCTCGACGTCCTCGTTAACAACGCGGGCATCAACGTCAGGAAGAACATAGAGGAAATGTCCGTGGAATCCTTCGACGCCATGTTCGCGGTGAACGTCAGGGGACCGTTTCTCGGGATCAAGCACTCCCTGCCGATCATGAGGGCCGCGGGCGGGGGGGTTATCCTCAACATGTCCTCGATATGCGGCCTGGTCGGCCACAGGTACACGAACGAGGCCTATACGACGACCAAGGGCGCCCTGACCCTGCTCACGAAATCGGTGGCCGTGAGATACGCGAAGGACAATATCCGCTGCAACTCCGTCCACCCCAGCACGGTGGAAACCGCCCTCGTGCAGGCCATGCTCAAGGACCCCGAGCGCCGGGCAGAGAGGCTCGGCGAAGTGCCTCTCGGAAGGCTCGCCGGCGCAACAGACGTCGCGAACGCGTTGGTCTACCTCGCGAGCGACGAGGCCTCGTTCATCAACGGGGCCGCGATTCCTGTAGACGGAGGCCTCACGGCGGGGTAGGCGGCCGCACTCCGAGACGAGTGCAAAGCTCACGTCGTTCACGTTCGTGTACGTCGGTCCGGTGACTATCGGATCCCCGGCGAGGGAAAGGAACCTGTTCGAATCGTTTTCGGAAAGGTGGCGCTCGGGGTCCAGACCCTGCGAGCGGCCGGCCTTGACGGTCCCGCCGTCCACGCGGGCTCCTGCCGCTTCGCTGTTCCGTCGATGCCGTCCGTGGCAAAGGAGCAGACGAGGATTCCCTCCGTCCCGTCGAGCTCGATGGCCGCGGAGAGGGCGAATTCCTGGCTCCTGCCCCCGCGTCCGGCGCCCCGCACGGTGACCGTCGTTTCTCCTCCCGCTATGATGCAGGCGGGCGGCGGCACGGGAACGCCGCTTCTTTTATGGAGCCTCGCCAAATACGGTGGCTGACTTCGCTGTCCCAAGGCGCGTTTTCCGCGCCGCGTGGACAGTGCTGTCTGTCACCGCATTTTGCGAGGCTCATTAGACCTGAGCTCCGCGAAGGCGAGGTTTCTGCCGGCGTAGCGCGCTTCCCCCGTGAGCGCTGAGGTGAGCAGGGAGGGCGTGAATCCGCACGCGGCGGCCTCCCGCGTGGCCGCCTCCACGGCCGTCTTGTTGGAGGCGATTATGCGCGTGACGTGGCGATCCGGGACGCTCTTGGGGGTTTCTTCTTCCTTCCCCACGCTTCCGTTGCGAAGAAGGGTAATGACGGTAGACGGGACTCTTTTCTTGAGATCGTACGCGTTGAGCACCGCCAAGGCGTCATCGAAGGTGCTCGGATCGGCCACGGTGGGCCCTGAGCCGATGAACGGGAGATGGTCCCCCACGACGTCGGAGATTGCAAGGGTAACCGTGCGGCACCGCGAGCCTTCCCCCGGCGATCCCGCTCAAATGCTTTCGGACCGTGTTGACCTGCTTGATGTCGGCTCCCGACTTCAGAAGCAGCGAGGTGGTCGTCTTGAGATCCTCCAGGCTCACGGGGGGGAGGGCAGGCTCAGAAGGCTCGAGGCGCCCCCCGAAAGCAGGATGAGGCAGAGGTCGTTCTCCTCGAGCGAGGAGACCATTTCCAGCACGTGGCGGGCGGCCTTGAGCCCGCTCGCGTCGGCCACGGGATGGGAAGCGGAAATCACCTCGATCGCCGGACGGGGCGGAAGGACGCGGGTGTACCCCTGCAGCATCACCACGATGCCGCGGGACCATGAGCAGTACCCGCAGACGCGCCCGGCGCTCGGATTGCTCCCACCAATCCAGCATTTCGCCCAGGCGCGCGCCGGAAGCGGTGAGGGCGTCCAGAGGCGAGCAGCCCCGCCCGGCGCAAGTGCAGCATCACCTCCGGCACGCCGCCCGCCAGGAACACGACAATCGTCGGATGGTTGCGCGGGCCGTTCGGCAGCGCGTCGACGAGGCGCGGGACTTCGTGGTTGATGGCGATCCAATCCTCGACCGTGGGACGGCGTAAGCCGGTCGCGTGCGCCACCGCGGGCAGGTGCAGCAGGAGATTGGTCGAGCCGCCGAAGGCCGCGTGGGTCACCATCGCGTTGTGCAGCGCGGCGTCGGCGAGGATGTGGCGCGTGGCGAGGCTGCGCTCTTCCTGGGCCAGGACCGCGCGCGCCGAGCGCCGCGCCATATCCAGCCAGATTGCGTGGCCCGAGGGCGCGAGCGCCGAATGGGTGAGCGCCAGGCCGAGCGCCTCGGCGACCACCTGCGACGTCGCCGCCGTGCCCAGGAACTGGCAGCCGCCGCCAGGCGAAGCGCAGGCGCGGCAGCCTGCTTCGGCGGCCTGCTCGAGGGTGATCGCGCCGTGGGCATAGCGTGCCCCGATGGACTGCACCGCCGCCGCGTCCTCGCCCTGCTCGGGCATCAGCGTGACCCCGCCCGGCACGAGCACGCACGGCAGGTCCGGCGTGCCGGCGAGCGCCATCATCATGGCGGGCACTCCTTTGTCGCAGGTGGCCACGCCGAGGACGCCGCGGCGGGTCGGCAGCGAGCGGACGAGGCGGCGGAACACGATGGCCGCGTCGTTGCGGTAGGGCAGGCTGTCGAACATGCCGGTGGTGCCCTGAGTGCGGCCGTCGCAGGGATCGGTGCAGTAGCCGGCGAAGGGCACGGCGCCCAGCTCCTTCAGCTCGCGCGCGGCCGCCTGCACGAGCAGGCCGACCTCCCAGTGGCCCGTGTGGTAGCCCAGGGCGATAGGCGTGCCGTCCGCGTCGCGGATGCCGCCGTGCGTGCTCAAAATGAGGATCTCCTTGCCGCCGAGGGCATCGGGGCGCCAGCCCATGCCCATGTCCTCGGTCCAGCCGAACAGGTCGCCGGAGGGCCGCATGAGCAGCATTTCACCGGTGAGAGGGAGGGCGCCGGCGGGTCCGGGCGCGGTGGTGCGAATGTCGTAGAGCGCCGCGTCCCCGGAGTCGAGGCAAGCTGTCTCGCGGCGCCTTTTCCGCTAGAATCAAATTGAAGCCAGGACGTTTCGGACACGAAAGGCGGCAATCCAGTTGTCGGAGAGGCATCACAGCATCATTGCGGTATACCCCGGATCCTTCGACCCCATCACCAACGGTCACCTGGATCTCATCGAACGGGGCGCCAGGCTGTGCGACCGGCTGATCGTGGCCGTATTGGGCAACGAGAACAAGCAGCCGCTGTTCACGGTCGAGGAGCGGATGGAGATGCTGCGCGAGGCCGTCGCGGACTACCCCAACGTGGAGGTGGATTCCTTCGGCGGGCTGCTGGTGGACTACGCGCGGCACAAGGGCGCCACGGCGATCCTGCGCGGGATCCGGGCCATTTCCGACTACGAATACGAGTTGCAGATGGCGCTGATGAACCGGCGGCTGTGCCCGGAGGTCGAGACCGTGTTTCTGATGGCGGGCGAAGCCTATTCGTTCATCAGCTCGCGCATCGTCAAAGAAGTGATCCGGCTGGGGGGCAACCTGGCGGGCCTGGTGCCGCCTTCGGTCGAGGTGCGGCTGAGGAATCGTGTCTTGAAGGGCGTCTGAAGATCGCATGACACAAAGTGGCGGCTTGGCGGAGAGGATCGGGCGGATCACCGTGTCGACCACCATGCGGGCGGCCGCGGCCGCCGAGCGCCTGCGCCGCGCGGGAGAGGACGTGGTGGATCTGGCGCCCGGGGAGCCCGACTTCCCCACCCCGGACCACATCAAGCAGGCCGCTATCCGGGCCATCGAGGGCAATTTCACCCGGTACACGGCGGCGGGCGGCACGCCGGAATTGAAGGCGGCCGTTTGCGAGCGTCACGCGGCGGATTTCGGAACCCGCTACTCGCCCGCGGAATGCGTGGTCTCGGTGGGCGGCAAACACGTGATCTTCAACGCGATCCAGGCGCTGGTGGATGC
This sequence comes from Bryobacteraceae bacterium, assembly GCA_049512775.1. Lineage (GTDB taxonomy): Bacteria > Acidobacteriota > Terriglobia > Bryobacterales > Bryobacteraceae > Fen-330. Next base: position 48,189 of record JBEKWU010000023.1, on the reverse strand, counting down.
CGGCGACGAGGTGGTCATCCCGGTGCCCTACTGGGTGACCTTCCGCGACGTGGTCCGTTACGCCGGCGGAAAATGCGTGTTTGTCGCGACCGACGAGCAGAACGGTTTTCGGTTGACCGCGTCGATGCTCGAGCCGCTGCTGAGCGACCGCACCAAGATGGTGATCGTCAATTCGCCCTCGAATCCCTGCGGCGCGGTGCTGGAGCGCGAGGAGTTCGAGCGCATCCTGCACCTGACGTCGCGGCGCGGGATCTATCTGCTCACCGACGAGTGCTACTGCCACTTCGTCTACGACAGCGCGCCTTACTCGATTGCCGCGGCGCCGGGAGCCAAGGATACCGTCATCGTCGCCGGCTCGCTGTCGAAGACCTACTCGATGACCGGCTGGCGGATTGGATTTGGCCTGGGGCCGGAAGCCGTCGTTCAGGCCTGCATCAAGCTGCAAAGCCATTCCACCTCGAACCCGACCTCGGTGGCTCAGAAGGCGGGAGTGGAGGCGCTCCGCGGACCGCAGGATTCGGTCGCCGTCATGCTGGCCGAGTATCGCCGCCGCCGCGAGTTCATCCTGCGCCGCTTGCGGGAAATCCCCGGCGTGAGCTGCGCCGAGCCGAAGGGCTCCTTTTACGCCTACCCGAACATCGGTGCCGTGCTGGGCCGGGACGGCATCCAGGATACCCTGCAATTCTCGGAGCGCCTGCTGGACGAGCAGAAGCTGGCGGTGGTGGCGGGCGAGGCCTTCGGGACCGACCGGCACGTGCGCATCTCCTACGCCGCCTCGCTGGGGGAATTGGAGCGCGGCATGGATCGCCTCGACCGGTTCATGGCGAGCCATCTGCGCTGATACACTAGCAGGTGAAGCGAGTGTCAGTCTCCCCGTTCGGAATGGTCCGTCCGCACGTACTCCTGCTGTGCCTGTGCGTGCTCGCCGGATGTTCATCGGGGCCGGAGCGGGAGCGGGAGATCGGGGAGGCATACGTCGGCCCGGCGACCTTGAAGCTGCGCCAGGACATGGACCTGCGCTCGGCGGAGGCGGCAACCGTCAACCACGGCGAGCGGCTGGCGATCGTCAGGCGGCGGCGCCGGTTTGTGAAGGTGCGCACGGCCAAGGGGGTGGAAGGCTGGACCGACATGCGCCAGCTCCTGTCCTCCCAGCAGATGGAGCAGCTCAACCGGCTCGCGGCGAGAGCCCAGAGCCTTCCCTCGCAAGGCGCGGCGAGCGTGTATGAAGCGCTGAACGTGCACACCGAGCCGAACCGCCTTTCTCCCAGCTTCTACCGCATCAAGGAGCGCGAGCTGGTGGACGTGGTGGCGCAAGAACTCAGCCCGCGCGTGCCGTTTGAGCCGAAAAGCATCCTGCCGCGCCCTGCGCCTCCCAAGCCGAGGGCTGCGCGCCAAGCCAAGCCCGAGCCGTCCGAGCGCGTCCCGCCACCGCCGATGCCGCCGCCCCCCAAGCTGCCGGAAGACTGGCTGGAGCTGTCCGAGCGCGCCGAGCCCGAGACCGAGTCCGAGCCCGAAACCCCGGCGCCTGCCGCTCCCAAGCCCGAGCCGGAACCTCCCAAACCCGTTCCCGTGGACGACTGGACCCTGATCCGTCTAAGCAACGGCCGCGCGGGCTGGGTGCTGACGGGCATGCTGCGCATGAACATCCCGGACGAGGTGGCCCAGTATTCCGAAGGGCACCGGATCACCTCGTACTTCTCGATGGCCGATATCAACGACGGCGGGCAGATCAAACACAACTGGCTGTGGACGACGCTGGCGGACAACCGCAAACCCTACCAGTTCGACAGCTTCCGCTGTTTCGTGTGGAACCTGCGCCGCCACCGCTTCGAGACCGCTTACATCGAGAAGAACCTTAGAGGCCACTACCCGGTGGAGACCCATCCGGTCAAAATGACGCTGGGCAAGAAGGAGGAGACCTATCCGGGCTTCTCGCTGATCCTGGAAGACGATGCCGGGTTGCGCTGGCGTAAGACGTACGCCTTCCATACCTACCATGTGGTGCTGCTGAAGAAGGAAAAGTGGGAGCCGCCAGCCACTCCCGAGCCGGCTAAGCAGTCCGTCGCGGCCCCGCCCAGGCCCGCTTCCGCGGACTCCCCCGGCTTCTTTACCCGCCTGGGGCGGAGTATAGCGGCCTGGACGCGACGGCTGTTTGGGAAATAGCGTTTACACCCGATCCAGCGCCAGGAACTCCTGGATGTGGGGGTGCTCGGAATATTCCAGCTCGGGCGTCGGTCCGAAGAAGATCACCTGGCCGTCGTGGAGCACCACCACGCGGTCGGCAACCTTGCGCATCAGGTCCAGGTCGTGGGTCACCACAATCGAGGTCAGATGCAGTTGCCGCTTCAGCCGGAGCATCAAGCTGGCCATGTGGTCGGACATGATCGGGTCGACCATAGTGGTAGGCTCGTCGTAGAGCACGCACTCGGGTTGGGCGGCCAGCGCCCGGGCAATGGCCACCGCGCGCTTGTAGCCGGTGGAAATGTCGGATGGGTAGGCGTCGGCGTACTCTGCCAGGTCTACCATCCGCAGCAGCCCGTTTACCACGTCTTCCTTATTCTGGGCGTCGTAGTCCTGGCGCAGCTCCAGCGAGAACAGGATGTTCTCGGCGATGGTCAGGGAGTCGAACAGGGCGCCGGACTGGAACACCATGGTCACTTTCCGGCGGATGTGGCGCAGCTCCGGCTCGGGGTACCCGGTGATGTCCTCGTGAGCCACGATCACCCGGCCCTGGTCCGGCCGGAGGAAACCCATAATGTGCGCCAGGGTCACCGATTTTCCCACGCCGCTGCGCCCGATAATGGCCACCGTCTCGCCGGCGTTCACGTGAAAACTCACATCGACTAAAACCGGGGCGTCGAACGTCTTATCTACGTGGCGGAACTCGATGTAATGGGGATAGGTTTCGCTCATAGGGCGATGACGGCGGCGGGCGAGGCCTTACCATGACCGGCCCAGTCCCGGGGAGTGTTCAGGTTCTCGAACCAGGCCGCTTCGGCGACCGGCCAGTAGAGCGCCCGCACGGCTTCGAGGACCTCGGTCATTTTCCTTACGCTGCGGCGCAGTGCGGCACCGACCGCCGCCAGGCAATGGCGGTCCCAAACAGCGCACAGCGGCTCCGGGCGCCCGGCCGGCGAAACCGGCGCAAGGCAGGGAGCGCGGCAGGTTTCGGCGCGGTCCAGAAGCGAGAGCAGGAATTCGGTGGTCAGCGCCGGCATGTCGCAGGCAACGATCAGGTTCCACCGGGCGTTCGAAGACTGGAGGGCGGCCTGGATGCCCGCCAGGGGTCCGCGTCCGGGATGAAGGTCGGGGATCACGGGGAGGCACAATGCCCGGTATCGCCCGGGATCTCCCACCAGGGCCACCGATCCGGCCGCGGCCCGGACGCGGGCGGCGACATGTTCCGCCAGGGTGGCGCCGCCGTACGGCAACAGGGCCTTGTCGCGCCCCATCCTGGCGCTGTTCCCGCCCACCAGCACGAACCCGGCCCGGCCCCCCGGCCGGCCGCACTGCTTCATGCAGAAATGATACCATTAGCGGTACAGAGGACTCCGGCTGGAGGCAAGTGGTTGTCTTTCCACTATGCTGTAACCCGTTTTGGGAGTAGAATAGGCTAAAACAAAGATATGCGTTTTTGTTTCAGGCTCGGATGGGCCGGTTTGGCCGCAGCGGCTTGGCTAGCCGCGGCCACCCCGGAAGCGCCCGCGGCCAAGCTGGCCTCCGTGGTGCGCGCCGATCCGCGCACCGGCCGGTTGGTGCGCCAGGTGACCGTCGCCAAGCCCAAAGCGGCGCCGAAGCGGACCCAGGCGCGCCCGTCCGCCCCCGAGCCGGTGGCCAAGGTGGTGAGCGCGGCGGTTTCCAGCTACGTGGAGAAGACGGCCGAACGCTACCAGGTGGATCCTCTGCTGGTGCATTCGGTCATCGAGGTGGAAAGCAACTACAATCCCCTGGCGGTGTCGCCGAAAGGCGCGCGGGGCCTCATGCAGTTGATGCCCGGGACGGCGCGCCGGCTGGCCGTCAAGGACAGTTTCGATGCCATCGAGAACCTGGATGGCGGGGTCCGATACCTGAGATACCTGCTCACCGTGTTCGGTGATCGGGACCCGCGGCTGGCCCTGGCCGCGTACAATGCGGGTGAGGCCGCGGTCATGAAGCACCGGGGCATTCCGCCCTACCCCGAAACGGCGCAGTACGTCGAGCGGGTGGGGAAGAAGTATGGCGAGGCCAAGCGGGCGGCGCAAGCCGAGGCGCGGCCCAAGGAGCCGCAGCCTCCCGAGCATCCTCCCATCGAGCAGTACGTGGATGCCGAGGGCAGGCTGTACGTCCGTACACGACCGGCACCATGAGAGAACCCATCTTCGCGGTCCCGATTGCACTGCTGGCCGCGATTTCGGGTTTGGGACAGACCCGGATCACGGCGGTGCGCTTCTGGTCGGTGGGCGACGTCACGCGGGTGGCCATCGAGACCGATGGCGAGACCCACTATCGCGCCGAGCAGATCGATAACCCGGACCGGCTGTTCCTCGACCTCCAGAACACGCGCCCGCAGAGCCGAGGGCTGGAAACCATTTCGGTCGGCGACCGCCTGCTGAAACAGATCCGCATCGCGCGGACGCTACCCAGCGTCACCCGCGTGGTGCTGGACCTGGCCGCGCCCATCGAGTACTCGGTCTCGCATCTCACCAATCCGGACCGCATCATGGTCGAACTGCGCGTTCCGGGCAAGGGGCCGGCCACCCCGCCGCTGAGGAGCGTGACCGGCAATCATCCGATCCCGGAGCCGGGCCCGGTCGAGGCCGAAAAAGAGCCTGGGGCGAAGCCCGCTCTGGCACCGTCCGTGGTGATTCCTAAGCCCGACTGGGCGACGCTGCGCCTGCCTCCGCCTCGCGTGGTGGAATCCCGGCCGGCGCCCGAGCCGCCGTCCCTGCCGGCGGTGCGCATCTCCGAGCACAAGCCGCTGCCCGAGGCTCTGCGGACGCCAGCGCCGCCGGTTGCGGAGTCCAAGCCGGCGCCCGACCCGCCGCACGCGTCCGTGCCTCGCGTGGCGGAATCCAGGCCGCTGGCCGAGGCGCCGCGTCCCCGGACCGAGCCGAAGAGCGTTCCGGAAACCGCGCTGGCCGCCAAGCGGGACAGCCACGGCGGCCGGTCGATGATCCGGGCTCTCGGACTGAAGCTGGGGCGGGTGGTCCTGGACCCCGGCCACGGCGGACAGGATACCGGAACGGTCGGCCCTGGCGGCCTGGAGGAGAAGACGCTGGTGCTGGACGTGGCCCAGCGCCTGGGCGCCCTGATCGCCCAGCGCCTGGGCAGCGAGGTGGTCTACACGCGCACCGACGATCGGTTCGTTCCGCTGGAGGCGCGCACGGAGCTGGCCAACGAGAAGCGCGCCGATTTGTTCCTCTCGATTCACGCCAACTCGTCGCGCCTGCGCGGGATCTCGGGTTCGGAGGCGTACTACCTGAACTTCACCACCTCGGCCAGCGCCCTGGAGGTTGCCGCCCGCGAGAACGCCAGCTCGGAGAAGTCCATTCACGAACTCCAGAACCTGCTTCAGAAGATCGCGCTGAAGGAAAAAGTGCAGGAGTCCCGCGAGTTCGCGGCTACCATTCAGACGTCTCTTTACGCCGGCCTCTGGCGCGGAAAGGCGGTGAAGAACCGCGGCGTCAAGCAGGCCCCGTTCGTGGTTCTGATCGGGGCGCAGATGCCCTCGGTGCTGGCCGAAATCGCCTTCCTCAGCAACCCCAGGGACGAAGCCCAGCTCAAGCGGGGGGAATACCGGCAGCGCGTGGCCGAAGCGCTGTTCAAAGGGGTGGCCCAGTACGCCAGCACCCTGAGCCACTTCCAGGTGGCGCGAGGCAAGGGCGCCGAAGCGCAGCCGTAAGCGCTGCCTTATCGCGAGTGGTGTTCGGAAGGAACTGGGACGTGATGGGGCACAAGGGCGTTTCCCCATGACTTGTGTTGCCGTTATTGATGTTGAGACGACAGGGCTGAATCCTTACCTACGCGACCGCATTGTCGAACTGGCCCGATGTCCGCATCCTGTGAAACAATGTGGTCATGAAGCGACCATTCGCCGCAACCGTCTGGCGCGAGGGGAACTGGTCCGTTTCTCAGTGCCTCGAAGTGGATGTCGCCAGCCAAGGCGAGACCGAAGAAGAGGCTCTCGCCAACTTGAAGGAAGCACTGGAACTTCACTTCGAACCGCCGCAAGCCACGCGCCCGCCCAAGGTTCGCACGATCGAGGTCGAGGTTGGCGCGGCGTAGTTCCCATCCCTTCGATTGGGACACACTGAGTTGACCCCCTGGTCTATCGCGCAAACCGGAGAAGTGTCCAGGGCGTGGGTCGCGGGTCGCGTTGCTCAGCCTGCCAGCGCTTCGGCCTTGGCCGGCACCAGCCCGTTCCACTCCGCCCGGTTGCGGCCCAGCATTTTTGCCCGGTAGAGGCCCTCGTCGGCCGCGCCGATGAGCGTCTCCGGCGTGGGATGGACTCCGAGCAGACTAGCCCCAATCAGGCGCTGCCTTCGGCTGATTCCGTATTCGCTGCCTCGAAGCCGGCCGCCACCAAGTCTGCGACGCTGAAGACCAGTGGCAGTGGTGCCACTCTGCCACCGATCTGAACCTCGCCGCCATTTTCGAGGCTCTTCCGGATGCCGGAGATTTGAGGTTCAACAAGATGCAGGGCTTTCAAGGTCTTCATGAATCCCGAAACCTTGAAAGCCTTTGTTGAAAGCGGGGCTCCCTGATGCTGGAATGGACGTGCGAACAGCGAATAGACGCCGGCCTTCTCTGTCCGGGCCCAGACCAGGTACATTTGATCCTCGTAGTCTCCGAAGCGGTTGATGACGACTGCGCCGCCGTCGGGAAAAACAGCCTGAATTTGAAGCACGCCCCCCATTGCGTGGATATAGTTTCTCAGCGTGCTAAGATACATATCCGCGCGGCGCTCAATACGGGAGATCGAGCTTTGCGGCACATCCAGCATCTCGGCCATGTCGGCCTGTGTGAGTTGCTTGGCGCTGCGGAGTTCTTCCAGCGCCATTCGCTGAAGTTCCTCGCGCACACGCTGTTTGTTATCCGCCAGGCTCGCGGGGTCCATTCTTGCTTGAAGTTCCTTGTAGTTCCGTGCCATACCGTCACTCTCCCCGGTGGGTAAACCCAATACGCAGGACTGGTGCGCTTCGCCTATCCATTCTCCAGCTCTCGCAAATGCCGGTCGTAAATTGCATCCGCAAGCGGTACGTATTCCTCGTACCAGCGATTGTTGCCCGTCTTATCCCCCCCAATCGGCAGCATTGCCGCACGACGAGGGTCGAATGCATAAAGGACCCGATACGGCCGTCCCTCATGTTGAATGCGCAGTTCGCGCATGTGCGCGTGACGCGATATCTCAACCCCGGAGGAATGAGGCATCTTTAACATCGGGCCCACCTCCTGCAAAAGGCTGACCGTGAAATCGACGCTCTTCTGTTCCGCGGCCGTAAGGCCGTCCCACCACTGCTCGAACTCGTCGGAGAACTCGACTTCCCACGCCACGCTCCAGTATGCCATATACGACATTATGCTGTCAACGGCATATTCCTCCACGGTGCCTGGCCGTATCATCGGCAAACCCGAGAAGCGGCCGGGCCCGGGTGCGAAATATCGAGAGCGGCGAACGGTTGTTCCATGACCCGGGTTTGGAAGCAGGTTGGCCGCCTGGCGGGCTGCGTAGGGAGTTGCGGGACCTGAGAAACGGACTGCTCAGCCTGCCAGCGCTTCCGGCCGGGACGGCGCCAGCCCGTTCCACTCCACCCGGTTGCGGCCCAGGGATTTGGCCCGGTAGAGGGCTTCATCGGCCGCCCCGATGAGCATCTCCGGCGTGGGATGGGTTCCGCGGGACCAGCCGGTGACTCCCAGGCTGATGCTGACGCGGAGGCTGCCCTCCGGGAAGCTGATGTTCTCGGCGCACATGGTTTCCCTGAGCCGCTCGGCCAGTTGGATCGCGCTGGACTCGCCCGACCCCGGCAGCACGATCAGAAACTCCTCGCCGCCGTAGCGGCCCACCGCGTCGTAGTTGCGCAAGGAGGAGTGCATCCGCCGCGCCGCCTCCCTGAGTACTGCATCCCCCGCCAGGTGACCGTGGGTGTCGTTGACCTTCTTGAAGTGGTCCAGGTCGACCATAACGACTCCCAAGGCGGTCTCCTCACGGACGGCCCGGTTCAGTTCGCGGCCCAGGATGTCCAGGATGGAGTAGCGGTTCCAGAGGCAGGTGAGCGGATCACGCGTGGCCTGCTCGCGCAAGGCCTCGCGCGCCGTCAGCAGTTGCGCCTGGAGCTCGAGGATCCGCCGCCCGGCGCGCAGCCGGACTTTCAACTCCTGGGCGTCGAACGGCTTGGTGAGGTAGTCGTCGGCGCCGGCTTCCATGCCCTCGACCAGGTCCTGCTTTTCGGTGCGCGCGGTGAGCAGGAGGATGTAGGTGTAAGGCTCCTTGCTCCGCCGGCGCACCTCCGCGCAAACCGCTGGCCCGGTCAAGCCGGGCATCATCCAGTCCAGGATGGCCAATTGCGGAGCATTGTCCTGCTCGAGCAGGCGCCAGGCCTCGGCCCCGTCGCAGGCCGATACCACCTCGTAGTCCCATTTTTCAAGCATGTTGGCCAGCATGCGGCGGGAAACGTTCTCATCGTCGGCGATCAGCACTTGCATGGGGCACGCCTGGGGCGCTCTACCGGTTCTTATCGGCGCAAGACGGATGCTTCCTTAGCGGCTGCACCGGGCCGCCTGGTCTTTGGCCGCTGGGCCGATCTGGCGCTGCCCCTCCACAAGTTAATTTCGGAGTCCGCCCCTTGCGCCGGGCGCGCCCGAGCTTCTAGGATAAAGGAGTATTCATCTGCCTATCAGGAGGGGGAAGGTGATGATCTACTCGCGGTCCACTGAGTACGCTATCCGTGCCTTTGTGAACCTGGCTCAGGTTCCGGAAGGCAAGTACGTCATGGTGAAACAGATCGCCGCGCAGGAAGGCATTCCGGCGCACTTTCTGGCGAAGATTCTGCAACAACTGGCGCGCAAGGGTCTGCTGCGGTCGAGCAAGGGGCCGACCGGCGGCTTTACCCTGCGTGCTTCACCGAAAGAGATCAGCCTGGTTCAACTGGTCGAAGCGTTGGATGGCCTCTCCGATTACCAGAAGTGCGTGAGCGGCCTGGCGGAGTGCACCGACGACGCGCCGTGCGGGATGCACGACTCCTGGAAGCTGCTCCGTACGCGTATCATGGATTATTTGGAGCAGACCACCATCGCGGACCTGGCCACGGCGCTGGAGCAGAAGCGCCGGGCACTGGAAAAGCCGCGCAAGGCGAAGAAGGCTGCTGCCGCCAAGAAGTAACCGGCCCGGCGACCGGGTCGGGAGAGGAGCACCCGAATGGATAATTCCGTCCTGGTCCCCATGGTCGTGGAGCAGACGTCGCGGGGGGAGCGCGCTTACGACATCTACTCCCGGCTGCTGAAGGAGAACATCATCTTCCTGGGAACGCCGATCGACGACACGGTGGCGAACCTGGTGATCGCGCAGCTGCTGTTCCTGGCGGCGGAGGATCCTCAGCGGGACATCTCTCTGTACATCAACTCGCCGGGAGGGTCGATCTCCTCGGGGCTGGCGATTCTGGACACCATGCGTTTCGTCGAGCCCGACATCGTGACCATCTGCGTCGGGCAGGCGGCCTCGATGGGGGCGGTGCTGCTGGCGGCCGGCGCCAAGGGCAAACGCTACAGCCTGCCCCACTCGCGCATCCTGATCCACCAGCCCTCGATGAGCGGGCTGGCCGGGCAGGCGGCGGACATCGACATCTACGCCAGGGAGATCCTGCGCATGCGGGAGATCCTGAACCAGATTCTGGCGGATTGCACGGGACAACCCACCGAGAAGATCGCGCGGGACGTCGATCGCGACTACATCATGGAGCCGGAACAGGCGCTCGTATACGGTATGATCGACCGCGTGATCACCAGCCGCGAGCTTGCCCCGGCGGTGAAACTGTAGCTTGTGGCCTGTGGCTTGTCGCCGGCGCCTGGTTCAGTGAGCGTGGCTCTGTTTTCGCGGATGCGCCGACGCGCGAGGCGGCAAGTCGAGTGCACGAGGACCGGGCGACAAGCCACAGGCCACAAGCTACAGGCCGCTACTTCAACGCGCAGAAGCGGGCGTAAGCCTGGTCCCAGTCCGCGCCGGGCTGCGGCTCGACAGCGGCCAGCGGGAACGAGCGGGCGATCAACTGGCGCGCCTTGGCCAGGCTCGCGAATTCGCCCGAGCCGAGGGCCTGCACCAGCACGTTGCCCAAAGCCGTGGCTTCCGAGGGGCCGGCCACCACGGTGCGTCCGGTCGCGTCCGCCACGAACTGGTTGAGCACCTGGTTGCGCGAGCCTCCCCCGACGATGTGGATCACCTTGAGCTTGCGCCCGAGCAGCGACTCGAGGCTCTCGAGCACCTGCCGGTAGCGCAGCGCCAGGCTCTCCAGAATCGTGCGGCTCATCTGGGCCGGGCCCTCCGGAACGGCTTGGCCATGGGAACGGCAGAAGGCCGCGATCTTCTCCGGCATGCCGCCCGGCTCGAGGAAAGCATCCGGATCGATCACTGCGGAGAAGGGTCGCGCCTGCGAAGCCATTTCGGCCAGTTCCGCATAACCGAATTCGCGGCCCGCCAGCGCCCAGGCTCGCCGGCATTCCTGCAACAGCCACAGTCCCGCGATGTTCTTCAGGAACCGGACCGAGCCGTTCACGCCGATCTCGTTGGTGAAGTTCAGCGCCAGCGAGCCTTCGTTGATGACCGGAGCATCCAGCTCGACGCCCATCAACGACCACGTGCCGGAGCTGATGTAGACCCAGTCGTCTCCCGAAGCCGGCACCGCCGCCACCGCCGACGCGGTGTCGTGGCCGCAAGTGGCGTAGACCGGCGCGACGCCCAAGCCGGTGGCCTCGGCGACGCGCGGCAGCAGCCCACCCAGCAGGGTTCCCGGCGGCACGATGCCGGCCAGGATCTTCTCCGGCAGGCCCAGCCTGGCGAACAACTCCGTCGCCCAGCGCTTCTCGCGCGGATTGTAGAACTGCGAGGTGCTGGCGATGCTCAACTCCGATACCTGCGCGCCCGAAAGCCAGTAGTTGAACAGGTCCGGCATGAACAACAGCAGCTCGGCGACATCCAGCGCCGGCGATCCAGCCAGCTTGATGGCATACAGTTGGTACAGCGAGTTGAGCTGCATGAACTGGATGCCGGTGTGCGCGAAGACCTGCTCGCGCGGAACCACCGCGAAGGTCCGCTCCAGCATGCCGTTGTTGCGGGAATCGCGGTAATGGCGCGGGTTGTCCACCAGCGCGCCGTCGCGCCCGAGCAGGCCGAAATCTACGCCCCAGGTGTCCACGCCGATCCCGTCGATAGCCAGTTTCCGCTCGCGGCCCGCGACGGTGAGGCCCTGCTGGATCTCGTGGAACAGCCGGAGACTATCCCAGTACAAGCCGGTGGGCAGGCGCACCGGCGTGTTCGGGAAACGGTGCAGTTCTTCGAGTGCCAGCGAGGAGCTGGAAATGGTTCCCAGCATGACGCGGCCGCTCTCCGCGCCCAAGTCAACAGCTAAGTAGTTTTTCATGAGGTCGAGGCCGCATTCAGGCGGCCGAGGTGCTAGTATACCTCGGCCCGCCGGTGTATCATAAGCCTGATGTGGGTAACAGTGCTTCACGTGCTCCAGTGGCCCGCGGCCATTCTCTGCGGCTACCTGCTGGGGAAGGCCGCGCGCGGCCGCGGCGTCTCGGTGTGGGCGGCCTACGGCGCGACGCTGGTCATCGGCGCTGCCATCGGCCTGGCGTGCGCCGGGCTGGCGGAGGCGCGTGAGCACCCCTGGAACGGATTTCTGATCTGGGCCGCCTGGTCGGCCTTTGGAATCGTCCAGGGCTGGTCTGGCGAGCGCCGGCCTGGTTCTCTCACTACCCTCAACCTTTCCGGCAAGAACCAGTAGAACCGGTCTCCCCCCAGTTGTCCGGTTTCGCGCAGCCGAATCCCAGCAACGGACAGGACCACTCCTGGTGGGACAATGAAATGAAACGGTTGCGACGGGCACTGCACTTGCATATCTGGAAGTGGTAGAGGAGACCAAGACGCGCTATGCGGACCCTCTGGACGGACTTGCGTTACGGCCTGCGCATTCTGCGGGGCAGCCCCGGGTTCACGGCCGTGGCCGTGCTCACCCTGGCGTTGGGAATCGCGGCCAACACCACCGTCTTCAGTTGGATCGACCAGGTCTTGCTGCACCCGCTTCCGGGCGTGAGCGAGGGCCATCGGCTGGCTGCCCTCGAGGTCGTGACTTCCGGCTGGAACGGCGGGTCCGTCCTGGCCTCCTATTCCAAGTACCGCGCCTTCCGCGACAACCTGAAGCTGATCTCAGTCGCCGCGCATCGCCCTACCGCCTTCAGCGTGGGCGAGGGTGAAAAGGCGCAGCGTGTGTGGGGCGAACTGGTGTCGGGCAACTACTTCGCCGTGCTCGGCGTCAAGCCGCTCCTGGGGCGCGTCTTCCTGCCGGAGGAGTACGGCGACAAGCCGGGGGCTTATCCGGTGGTTGTGATCAGCGAGCGGCTGTGGCGCAACCGCTTCCGCGCCGACCCCGGCATCGTTGGCAAGACGGTTCGCGTGAACCGGTACGAGCTGACCGTCGTCGGCGTGGTTCCGGCGGAGTTCCGGGGCACTGAGGCCGCTCTGATCTACGACATGTGGGCGCCGCTGATGATGACCCCGCAACTGACCGGGGCCGATGAAAGGATCTTCAGTAACGGATCGAGATACTACTGGACTACGGCCCGGTTGAAGCCCGGGGTCGCGATCGAGCAGGCGCGTGAGGAGCTGGTCGCCCAGGCGCGGCGCTTCGCGGAGCTGAATCCCAAGACGGACGAGGGACTCAGCGCCACGCTGCTGCCGCTTTGGGAAGCCCATACCGGCGCGCAGAACCTTTTGCTCAGGCCGCTTCAGATCCTCATGGCGGTTTGCCTGGTGGTACTGCTGATCGTGTGCGCCAACGTAGCCAACCTGCTGCTGGCGCGCTCCATGGCGCGGCAGAAGGAGTTCAGCATCCGGTTGGCGCTCGGCGCCGGACACGGGCGGATTGTGCGGCAACTGCTGACCGAGACCTTGCTGCTGACCGGCATGGGCGCGTTGGCCGGCCTGCCGCTGGCCATGTGGATGGGAGATTCGCTCCTCTGGCTGCTCCCTCCCACCAGCCTTTCGGTCGGGCTCGCTGTCAAGGTCAACGGCGTGGTCCTCGGCTTCACGGTTCTGGTTTGCGTGGCTGCCGCCACCGTGTCGTCGCTCGTGCCGATGCTGCATGCGATCCGGTCCGATGTGAATGAGAGCCTCAAAGAAGGTGGGCGTGGCGGGACCTCGGGCGCGCAGCCGCACCGAATCCGCGGTCTGCTGGTCGTCTCGGAAGTCGCCCTGGCGCTGGTGGCGCTCATCGGGGCGGGACTGTTCGTCAGGAGCTTCCAGACCGCCAGGACCATCGACCCCGGCTTTGACACGCGCGATGTGTCGGTCGCGCAGCTCAGTCTCTCCATGAGCGGCTACTCGGCTGAACAGGGAAGGCAGTTCTGCCAGCGTTTACACCAGCGGCTCGAGTCGGCCCCGGGCATTGCCGGCGCGACGTACACAAACCGGCTGCCGCTCGGGTTCGACCGGAGCCCGTATACGACTCTGGAGGTCGAGGGCTACGTGCCGGCGCGCGGCGAGAAGCTGGAGATCTACCACAACGCGGTGGCGCCCGGCTTCTTCCGCCTGATGCGCATCCCGGTGGTGGAAGGCCGCGAGTTCACTGAGCACGATGACGCTAACACGGCGCCAGTGATCCTGGTCAACGAGTCGTTCGCGCGGCGCTTCTTCGGGGAACGCAACCCGATCGGCCGCAAGGTTAAGTTCTGGGGCCTGTGGTCCACGGTGGAGGGCGTCGTGAAGGACACCAAGTACCACAGCCTGACGGAAGCGCCTCAGCCTTACTTCTACACGGCCTTCCAGCAGATGTACCGGAAGGACTGGAGCACCGCCTTCTATGTCCGCGGCGCCGGCAATTCCAGCCAAGCTCTGGCGACGCTCCGGCGGGAGGCCGCCGCGATCGATCCGAACCTCAGCGTGACCGACACCATGCCGCTGTCGGAATACGTGACCGGCTGCTTGTTTCAGCAGAAGGTCGCGGCAAGCCTGCTGAGCGCACTGGGCGCAATGGCGCTGCTGCTGGCGGCAGCGGGCCTGTACAGTGTCATGGCGTACGCGGTCAGCCAGCGCACCCAGGAAATCGGCATCCGTAGCGCCCTGGGCGCGCAGCCCGGCGACGTGCTCGCGATGGTGATCCGGCAGGGCATGCTTCTGACGGTGGCGGGGCTCGCCATCGGCACGGCGGCGGCCTTCGCGGTGACGCGCCTGGTTGCGGGGATGCTGGTCCACGTGAGCGCCACCGATCCGCTCATCTTCGCCGGCGCGGCGCTGTTCCTCGGCCTGGTGGCGCTCCTGGCCACCTACCTGCCCGCCCGGCGCGCCACCAAGGTGGACCCAATGGTCGCCCTGCGTTGCCAATAACCGCCGCCTGCTACGGCCGGCGCGCTCATTTGTGTGCTTCCGAACTCGCGCTACGGGGCATGAGGAAGTCCTTGCGCGCCTGTCCCACCTTCAGAAACTTGCCTACGAACAGCATGTGCCTTTCTCGTGGGAGGTCGCGATAGTCGACTTCCTGAAGGAATCGTCCGACGGTGCTCCGAATCACTTTCTCTTTCTGAAGGTCCCCGGCGTCGCTTACCACGGCCACTGGCGTATCCGCCGGGTAATGCCGCCCGAGCTGCGAGAACAAAGCCGGATAGTTTATGCCCATGGTGTAGAAGACCATGGTGCTCCCCGTGGCCATCAGCCGGTCGTTGGTGTCCACCCGCCCAGGCCAGTCCCCCATGGTCAAGATCACCGCGCTGGTGTCATATCCGAAAGTGGGGCTCCATTTTACGGCGGCGCTGGCGGACTGGAAAGCGCCAACCCCAGGGACGATCTCGCTCGGCAGGTCCGGCGGGAGCATCTCCAAAAACAGGGTGAGGCCATACATCATGGGATCGCCGCCCTCCAAGCACGCGACGACTTTCCCACCCTCGACGGCGGATTTGATCCTGCCGATGAGTTCGTGCCTGGTCTTGTCCATAGCCTCGGCTTGCGCCCGCTGAGCGGGATCTTTGAACAGCTTTGGGTCCGCTCCGTAGTATCTCCTGAACGCGTGAGGCCAGCGCCAGATTTCCTTTCCCTGCATGAGCCCGGCCCAATCGGCGTCCGAACCCTCCTCGGCGAGAACCACATCCGCCCGCGCAATCGCTTTCTGGGCCCGAACCGTGATTAAGTCCGGGGCGGTTCCCATTCCGACGATGTAGAACTTGCCCGTAACCCGAACGGAAGGCTGGGCCATGGCAATTCCGCGGGAAACGCAGATGCCAAGGCAAATGACTGCAATGAGGAATCGCGATTTCATTTCAACTCCTGCGGTGTCAGTAACTACTACACCCGCAACTCGTAGCCGTGCCGCTTCATCTCCTCGATGATGCTCGTGCGGATCGCGCCGGCTTCCTCCAGCGAGAGAGTGTGATCGGGCGCGGCCACCGTCAGGCGGAAGGAGACGCTTTGGCGCCCCTCGGGGATCGGCGGTCCCGAGTATTGACGCTGGAATTCGATGGATTCAAGCAGCGGCCCGGCGGCCGCGATCAGCAGCTTCCGGATGTCGCCCACCAGCTCGCGCATCCCGGCGACCACCGAAAGGTCGAAGGCGCTGGAGGGAAAACGCCGGATGGGCTGGTAGCGCTTCTCGCGGGGTACAAGGCCCTGGACGAGCCGCAGGTCCAGATCCAGCACCGCGGCCCGCCCGGTCAGCATCGACGGGTGGAACTCGAACAGGCGCCCCACCACCTGCTCCCGCCAGACGACTTCCGCCGCCCGCGCCGGGTGCTCGAAGGGCCGCGCCGCTCCGGGCCGCACGTCGGCCTCAGGCATCAGGCACTCGGCCACCCGCTTCAGCTCGCGGAGGCCCGTCTCTCCGTCTTCGCGCCGGTACAGCGCCACGGCCAGGTGCGGGACTTCGTCGGGCAGGCCCGCTTCCTGTTTGTGGATCTCGCGCCCGATTTCGAACAGGCGGAACGAATCGAAGTGGCGCGCGTTGTCCACAATGTTGCGGTAGATGCCGGGCAGCAGGCTCAGCCGCATCAGGCTCTGATCCGCCGCGATGGGATTCGCCACCCGCACGTGCGCGGCGGGGTCGAACCCCAGCGCGCTGGCCTGCTCCTCGCTCAGGAACGAGTAGTTGTGGACCTCGGTGAACCCCTGCGCGGCCACCATCGAGCGAACGGCGCGATGGAACCCGCGCTCCTCGTCGTCGGGCGGCGGCGTCACGGCCATCACCGGGGCCTGCGGCGTGATGGAATCGTACCCGACCATCCGCCCGACCTCCTCGACCAGGTCATCTTTGAGGGAGATGTCCTTGGTGGCGCGCCAGCTCGGAACCGTGACCGAGAACATCCTCGGCGCGGTCTCGGAAACCCGGAATTCCAGCCGCTCCAGGATGTCGCGCACCGTTTCCGGGGCCACTTGCCGGCCGAGCTTCTTGGCGAGCCAGTCCAGGGGCAGCGCGATCGGCGGCGGCGGGGCGATGTCCTTCTTCTGGTCCGCGAGGCCGCCCACCAGCCGGATGCCAGGTGAGACCTCGGCGAGCAGCTCGACCGCCCGCGCCAGGCCGCGAACCGTGTTGGCGGGGTCCTGGGCCTTCTCGAAGCGTATCGAGGCGTCCGTGCGCAGCTTGAGCTTCGAGGAGGTCTTGCGGATGCTCGAGGCCGAGAAGCAGGCGCTCTCGAGCACGATGCCCCTGGTGCGCTCGTTGATGGCGCTGTCCAGCCCGCCGATCACCCCAGCCAGCGCGATGGGGCCGCGCGCATCCGCGATCACCAGGTTGGTGTGGTCCAGCGTGTAGGTCTCCTCGTTCAGCGCCACGTAGAGCGCGCCGTCCGGCGCCGGCCGGATGTAGATCGTGTCGCCGTGCAGCAGGTCCCGATCGAACGCGTGCATGGGCTGCGTCAGCTCGGCCAGGATGTAGTTGGTCACGTCGACGATGTTGTTGATGGGGTTGAGGCCGATGGCCTCGAGCCGGTACTGGAGCCAGGGCGGGGAAGGCCGCACCGTCACGTTTTCGAACACCAGCGCGCTGTATCGCGGGCACAGGTCGAGGTTCTCGATGGCGATCTTCACCGGCGCGGGATCGGTGGGCACCAGTCCGGCCTTGACCGGGTCGCCCAGCGCCCGCCGCAGGATCGCCGCCACCTCGCGTGCCAGGCCGTGATGGCCCCACAGGTCCGGGCGGTGCGTGAGCGACTTGTTGTCGATCTCGATGATGCTGTCGGGCGCGCAGCCGGGGATCGGCGCGCCGGGGGCTGCGTCGAACTCCAGGATTCCGGCCGCGTCGCGGTTGATTCCAAGCTCGGCGCCGCTGGCCAGCATCCCGTCGCTCTCGACGCCGTCGATCGCGATGCGCCCGATCTCGCGGCCGCCGAGGCGGGTTCCCGCGGGCACGTATGCGCTCGTGATGCCGGGGCGGCAGTTCGGCGCGCCGCAGACTACCGTCTTCGTGCCGTACCGCCCGGCATCAACCACCGCCACGACGTTGTGGCCGCCCGCGATCGGCTCGACGCTCACGACGCGCGCCGCCACCACCCGCGCCAGGTGCGCCCCCACCTCGTGGACGCCCTCGCACTCGGCGGTCTTCATGGTGATCAGGCGACCCACCTCCGCCGGGGTGGCCTTTACGCCATCGACCAGTTCGCAAAGCCAGTTGTAAGAGAAGTTCAACGCTATGTTCCTTGTGTTTTCTGCTTCAACGTGTCGAACAATCTGCGGGCATAGGGCGAGGCACTGGCCACTTTCTCGGGGTCCAGCGTGGCCAAGACCTCAAAGGAGTGAGCCCCCTTCCGGTATTGGCCCTTAGGGACGCAGGCGCTCGTAGCGCCTTCGAGCGCGGCGAAGATGTCCCGCTTCGGGATGTTCTCCACGTCGGTGCGATTGGGCAGCGCGTTTGGGCGAAAACCCTGCCCGAAGAAGCGTTCGAGGGTGCCGCTGTCGGCCAGGAACCATGCCTCCATGCACTGCACCATCAGATGGGCGTTGTCGTCGTGGGCCCCCTGAGGGCGCTTCCACTGGTCGGTCTGGTGCGTTCCTAGGAATGCCCACGGGGAGGTGTTGGGCTTCACGGGGTCTTCACTGTCGACGAGAAGGCACACAAACTCGCCGGGCGCGGCGTTGCGCAGAGCTATGCAAAAACTCTTGAACGCCTCGGCGCGCGAGCCGCAAGGGTCGATATTCGCGATGCGCTCGCGCAGCCCCGCCCTCTCGAAAAGCGTCCTCAATCCTCGCCGAAACTCTCGCTGTCGGCCGCCGCCGCCCTCGACGTAGACCCTTGCCCTTACCAACGATTCCCCCCCAACTCGCCTTTCCGCCACAACTGGCCGAGGCTGTAGCTTTCGAGCCAGTCTTCGAGGGCGGCCTTGTCCAGTCGGTGCGTCGTCGTAGAGCCTTCGTGCTTCTCGCAGACGAGGACCGCTTCAGGGGTGTCCGTCAGAGCGTCCACCAGGGCCTCGGAATGCGTGGTGACGATCAACTGCATGCGCTGAGAAGCTTCGACCAGTAGCTTGGCGACCGCCGGGAAAATGTCGGGATGCAGCCCAATTTCAGGCTCCTCGATGCAGACCAGCGGCGGCGGAGAAGGGTGGCACAGGATCGCAAGCAGGCACAAAAAGCGCAACGTTCCGTCTGACAACCGCGTGGCGGGGATCGGCTGATTGAGTCCGCGCTCGTGGAGGAAGAGCTGAACCGTGCCGCCGTGAACCTTGGTGTAGATTTCGTTGATCGGCTCGTGGAACTCCCGCAGGTTCTCGATGAGGATGTCCCGCACCCCCGGGTGCGACTGCAGATCGTTCAAAACCAAGACCAGATTGCTGGCGTCTTCGGCGAGGAAGTCCCCTGGCATATCCGTCTTCTGGGGCATCCGGGGCGTCGTCTGTCGGCCGGTATCCCACTCGCGGTACAGCAGAATCTTTGCGTACTCATTTCCCAGATAGGTGATTTCCGGATAGACGTCGGGGTCCTTGCGCTGCGAGAGCACGGACTGATCGGCAGCGATGTCCTCGCGCCGCAGAGCGCGCTGTCTGCGAGTCGTCTCATCGCCGCCATCGCCTGATGAGACGTTCACCACGGGGTTGCCATGCTGATAGCGGTAGTAGAAGTACACGTCCGGCGCGCCCAGACGACTCCGGCGGTCATTTTCGACCGCTTCATCCACCAGTGTGAATCGCTGTCCCACAACTGTGAAGCTCAAGCGGTGCCGCAACGGCATATGGTCTGATGGGTAGTAGATCGTGGCGTCGATCTCGGCAGCCGGAGACGCAGGGCTTCCCTTCCAAAGCCACTCCGTCACGCCTCCGCCGACCAGGATGGGTTTCGTCAAGTCCCTGGGGCAGGCCCGGAGCACATCGATCGCCTCAATCAAGTTGGACTTCCCGGAAGCGTTCGGACCGATCAGGACGTTCAGCCCCAGGAGTTCGATCTCCTCGCTCTCCGGGCCGAAGGAGAGGAAATTCCGCAATCGGATCGTTCGGATCAGCCTCTTATCGCCGAGCATAGGAAGTCTCCCATGGCAGCTCTCATCTTAGAACTGTTTCAGGAACCGCAAATCCCCGCTCTGGAGCAACCGGACGTCGTCGATCACGTAGCGCATCATCGCCAGGCGCGTCAGCCCCAGGCCGAATGCGAAGCCGTTCCACTCTTCCGGATCGATGCCGCTCATCCGCAGCACGTTCGGATGCACCAGGCCGCAGGGTAGCAGCTCGACCCAGCCGCCCTGCTTGCAGACCGGGCAGCCCGCCCCGCCGCAGATCAGGCAATGGATGTCCAGCTCGAAGCCCGGCTCGACAAATGGAAAATAGCCCGGCCGCAGCCGCACGGTCACCTCCCGGCGGAAAATGTGGCTCAGTAGCGTCTTCATGAAATAGATCAGGTGCGCCACCGAGACGTCGCGGTCCACCATCATGCCTTCGACCTGGTAGAACGTGTGCTCGTGCGACGCGTCCACTTCCTCGTTGCGGAACACGCGGCCCGGTGCGATCATCCGCAGCGGCGGGCCCAGGCGCTGCATTCCGCGCACCTGCACCGGCGAGGTGTGGGTGCGCAGCAGGTTGCCGTCGGTGAGCCAGAAGGTGTCCTGCATGTCGCGCGCGGGATGGTCGGCCGGGATGTTGAGCGCGTCGAAGTTGTGGTACTCGGTCTCGACTTCCGGGCCGCCCAGAACGGCGAAGCCCATCGAGGTGAACAGGTCCTCGATCTCGGTCTGGATTTGCGTGATGGGGTGCAGGCTGCCGCTCCGCGGGCCCGGCGCGGGCAGCGTCAGGTCCACCCATTCGGCATCCAGCCGCACCGCCAGCGCCTGCTCGTCGAACCGCGTTTTCCGTGCTTCCAGGGCCGCTTCCAGGCCCTCCTTGACCGCGTTGAGCAGCTTGCCGATACGCGCGCGCTCCCCAGGCGCGAGCTGGCCCATCTGCTTGCTGATCTGCGCCAGCGCGCCTTTGCGGCCCAGCACTTCGACGCGAACCGGCTCGAGCTCCTCCGGCCCGCCGGCGGCTTCGATGCGGCCGCGCGCACGGGTTTCCAGATCGTTCAGCGTGGCTTCGAGCGATAGAGTAGGTTCCGGCATGAGTTGCGGATCTCTCATTCTAGCCGAAATCGCGCCGGTGCTACGGCGCGGCCGGCACGAACATCTGCGGCTCTTTCGCCAGTTCCCAGGCCAGGTGGTTGATGTACAGCCGCAGGACCGGTTCGGGATAGACGCCGTGGAACTTCTCATAGACGCGCTGTTGCCAGCCCTCGGTGAGGTACGGCTGCGCGTCCAGGTTCTTCTCGAAGAAGCCGTCCCGGTTGGGGATGCCGAGGAAATCGAGCACGGCGTGGATCATGTCCAAGTGGGCGATGAGCACGGCCTGAGCCAGGTCCTTGGCGAAGTCCTCGTCGCCGCCGTTCAGCCGCGCCCAGAAGCGCGGCGTGCCTTTGCGCAGGCTCTCGGTGTTGAGCCTGGCGACGTGGGCGCGAGCCTTCAGCGTCTCGTAAAGCTGGTACGTCTTGAGTTTTCCGATGGAAATCTGCCGGAGGAGCTGCGCGAAAACGTCCTCGCCCAGCGAGACAAAAACCTGGGATACCTGCATCAACGCCAGCGTAGCATAGGAACGCGGGCGAAACCGCCTGCGCCACACTCACCCCTGCATTTCCGCGAATTCTCTCAACGCCCGGACGTTGGCGTGCGGCGTATCCCGCACGATCTCGCACCCAGCCGCGACGATGTAGTTTGGTCCCGCCTGGCGGTAGCATTCCGCGAGGGATTGCCGGATCGTTTCCGGCGTGCCGTAGCAGACGTCTCTGACCGGATTGAGATTGCCGGCCAGCACCTGGCGGGGTCCCACCTGCGCCCGGGCCTCTTCGAGGCGCACCGGGAAGTCGATGTCCACCAGCTCGCAGCCGAGCTTCCCGACCCCGTCCAGGATCTTCCGCGTGTTCCCGCAGATATGCAGGCGCACCCGGCCGCCCATCGCATGAATGGCGTCCACCAGCCGCTTCTCGAAGGGCCACACAAACTCCTGGTAGATCCTCGGGCCAACCAGTGAAGCCGCGGCATCGCCGACTCCGATGATGTCGGCGCCCGCTTCGATCTGCGCGCGCGCGAAGCGAATCCCGGTGTCCAGGACGAACTCGAACAGGTCGCGCACGAACTCGGGGTCCTCGGTGAAATCGAGCATGAGGCGGCTGATCCCGCGCAGGTCGGCGCCCTCGGCGCAGGGGCCCTCGATCCAGCCCTCGACGAACTTGCCGGAGCCGGCTCGCCGCTGCAACCACTCGATGGCGTGAACGCGATCCTCCATGCGCCCGCCGCTCATCGGATCCGGCGGCTTCAACCGCGTCAGCACGGATTTGTCAGTCAGCAGCGCCTCGCTCTCGACGATGGCCGGCGGCTGGTCCTCGTACCACTCGATCTTCGCGCCGTAGTCCGCGGCCTCTCGGGCGGGGTCGGAGATCGCCGATACATAGTCGAATCCGAACTGCTCCGCCGTCTTGATCTGACCCTCCGCCAGAATCCGGTGATCCCGGGCGTACTCCCCGTACTTAACCCCGAGGCAATCGGCGGCAAACATCATCGTGATCGGCATGCAGGGGAGGTGATCGACGGGCCTGCCTTCCAGCATGGCGATGACGCGTTCACGGCTGGTCACGATCAGCTCCTTTCTCCTGCCGGACATCCGGATGTCGACCGGGTGATTCTAGCACGACCCAGGTTCGAAGGCGGCCCCGGAACCAAGCCCGAACCAAGCCGGCCTGCGCCAGTAGCAGCCGCTCGAAGACGAGATGGAAGCTATCCAGGCCTGGATCAAACCTTCTCCACGCCCCGTAGGGCGGGCCATCGCGAGAATGCCAGAACGTAGAGCATGACGAGATTGACGCCAGGAACGATCATCAGCAAGCTCAGGGCTCCATGGAAGCCCGCCTTGGAGAAGATCTTCCAGAACGGCACCAGCAACACTGCGGCAACCACTATGATCTCGGGCGCTCCGAGCGAGAACATGGCAACCCTCCCAACTCGCTTATGATAGTCGATCGCAGGCGAGCCGTGCTGCTATACGCAGCGAAGGAATTGAATGCGCCACCGCTCCCTCACGGTCGCGGCTCGGCCAAGGTGCTGAGCCGCGCGCGTGAGCAAGCGGCTGGTCTGATGCGCAAGGATTTGTGACGCCACGTATAGCCCAAGGGGCCCGGGGGGCATGGAATCGAACCTTCGGGCGAGCCGCTCGGGGTCTCGCTGTGGGATACCCTGCGCAAACTCCAAGTTGCAGAGGAGTGCACTTCGCTACAATGGTTCTTCCGGTTTGAGAACATGAGCAATCTTGTTGTGCTTGGCGCGCAGTGGGGCGACGAAGGCAAGGGCAAGGTCGTCGATCTGCTGTCGGAACGTTTTGACATCGTGGCCCGTTACCAGGGCGGCCACAACGCGGGCCATACGGTGTGGATCGGCGATCGCAAGATCATTCTGAAGCTGGTTCCGTCGGGGATTCTACGCGCAGGCAAGCAGGCGGTCATCGGCAACGGCGTGGTCATCGATCCGGAGGCGCTGCTCGCGGAAATCGATGGCCTGGAGGCCGGGGGGATTCCGGTCCGGGGACGACTGTTCGTCAGCAACCGCGCCCACATCATCCTGCCGTTTCATCGGGTGATGGAGCGGCTCTCGGAAGCGCGGCCGGGGCGCGCCCTCGGCACGACCTCGCGCGGGATCGGGCCGTGCTACGAAGACAAGGCCGGCCGCCGCGGCATCCGCATCGCCGACCTCATCGAGCCGGAGACCTTCCGAACACTCTATCAGGCTCACGCCGAGGACAAGGAGGTGCTGCGCGCCGCCTTCCAGCTTGGCGAACCCATCGACGTCGCCGGAACGCTGCGGCAGTACGAAGAATTCGGCGCGCGCATCGCCCCCATGGTTTGCGACACCGCCGTGCTGCTGAACCACGCCATCCAGGCCGGCAAGCGCGTGCTATTCGAGGGCGCCCAGGGCACCATGCTGGACCTGGATCACGGCACCTACCCATTCGTCACCTCTTCCAGCGCCGGCGCGGGCGGCGTAGCGACCGGCACCGGCGTGCCGCCAACCCGGATCGACGGCGTGCTGGGCGTTTCGAAGGCCTATATCACCCGGGTCGGCGGCGGTCCGTTTCCCACCGAGGCCCGCGACTCCAGCGGCGACAAGCTGCGCCAGATCGGCAACGAATTCGGCGCGGTCACCGGGCGGCCGCGGCGCTGCGGCTGGTTCGACGCCCCGCTGCTGCGCTACACCGCCATGATCAACGGGTTCGACAGCCTCATCATTACCAAGCTCGACGTGCTGGATAGTTTTCCCGAAATCCCGGTGTCGACCGGCTATCGCCTCGGCGGGAAGGAAACCGCCGAAATGCCCGCGACCACCGAGGCCATGGCCGCCGTCGAACCGATCTACGAGAGGTTGCCCGGATGGTGCGCGCCTACCGCCGGCATCACGCGCTACGAGCTGCTGCCCGAGCGCGCGAAAATCTACCTGAAGTTCCTCGAGGACCGCACCGGCGTCGAAATCGGCGCGATCTCCACCGGCCCCGAACGCTCCGAGACCATCATTATGCCCGGCTCCCGGCTCGAGAAGCTGCTGTAGCCGAAGCACTCATGGGCGACAAACTGGAACTCACGGAAGACGAATGGCGGCGACGGCTGACGCCGGAGCAGTACGAAATCGCGCGGCGCAAGGGCACCGAGCGGGCGTTCACGGGCGAACACTGGGACCGGCACGAGACGGGCATGTACCGCTGCGTGTGCTGCGGCACGCCGCTGTTCTCCTCGGAAGCGAAGTTCGATTCGGGGATCGGCTGGCCCAGCTTCTGGGCGCCCGCGGCCCAGGAGAGCGTCCGGACCGAGACCGACACCAGCCACGGCATGCGGCGCACCGAGGTGCTGTGCAGCAAGTGCGACGCGCACCTGGGGCACGTTTTCGAGGACGGCCCGCGGCCCACCGGCGTGCGCTACTGCCTCAACTCGGCCGCCCTGAAATTCGAGAAAATGTAGCGGGAGGTTCCCTTGCTAGCTCACGCGCTCATGCTGGCGGCGGCGCTGGCCGCCGCGCCGCGCACCATGCGGCTCGACTACATTCACACAGGGAACGCCACCGAGGAGCACTTCGCTCCCGACGGAGTGGCGCTGGAGGGCGAATGGCCCGGGCGGCTCGACCGGGCCATCGACGACACCAACCTGGGGAAGTATCTGTTCGAGGTCATTGACCGGAAGACCAACCGGCTGCTGTACTCGCGGGGCTTTGCGAGCGTCTACGGGGAATGGGAAACCACGCCGGAGGCGAAAGTGCAATGGGGCGCATTCAGCGAATCCGTGCGCTTCCCGGCGCCCGCCGGACCCGTGCAGGTGGTGATCAAAAAGCGGGATCGTCAGAACGCGTTCCGGGAAGCCTGGTCGGTGGTGGTGGATCCGGCCTCGCCGGCGGTGGATCGCAGCGCGCCACCCGCATTCAAGGTTTGGGCGGTCATGAAGAACGGGGAGCCGCGCGAGAAGGTTGACTTGCTGCTGCTCGGCGATGGATACACGGCCGCCGAGATGGACAAGTGGCACAACGACGCCCGGCGGCTGACCGAGTTGCTCTTCGCCGCCTCCCCATTCAAGGAAAGGCGGAGTGCCTTCAACGTGTGGGCCATCGACACGCCGGCCGACGAGAGCGGCGTCTCCCGGTCCTCCGACGGTGTCTACCGGCGCTCGCCGCTGGGAGCGGCGTACGACGCCTTCGGCTCCGAGCGCTACGTCCTGACGTTCGACAACAAGCGGTTGCGCCAGATCGCGGCCGCGGCGCCTTACGAATTCATTGAGATTGTGGTGAACGGGCGCACCTATGGCGGCGGGGGCATCTTCAACCAGTACGCCACGGTGGCCGCGGACAACCAATTCGCGGCGTATCTCTTCGTGCACGAGTTTGCGCACCACTTCGCCGGCCTGGCCGACGAGTACTACACTTCCGACGTGGCCTACGGCCCTTCCGCTGAGCGCCTGGAGCCCTGGGAGCCGAACGTGACGGCCGATCCCAAAGCCCCGCGGTGGGCGGGCCTGATCGCGCCGGGCACTCCGCTGCCAACGCCCTGGCCCAAAGAGGCCTTCGAGAACGCGCAGAAACAGTACCAGGCGCAGCGCCGCGCCATCCGCGCCGCGCATCGTCCCGAGCAGGAGATGGAAGCCCTGTTCCTTCGGGAAATGGAGCTGGAGACCAAGTTGCTAAGCTCCGGACCCAACGCCGGCAAGGTGGGTGCGTTCGAAGGGGCGATGTACGAGGCGCGCGGCTACTACCGCCCGCAATCCGACTGCATCATGTTCAGCCGCGACCCGGTCGGCTTCTGCGCCGTCTGCCGCCGCGCCATCGAGCGGGTGATCGATCTGTACTCTTCGGGCAAGTGAGCTCCGCCAACCGCGATTGGCCCGGGCAGTTACGCCGCAGATATCAACTTCGACAGAGCGCTGCGCGTCGTCCGCGTGGTGCAGTGTCGCTGAAATGCATCTATCTGAGAGCACCGAACCGCGACTGGTCGGGAGCGGCCCACTAGAGGAAGCTCGTGGTTCGGTACTGCGATCCGGAATGCGAAGGTACTCGAGTAACAGCGCACTTGACGATTACTTCCCGAGAATAGCTTTGACGTGGTCCACGGCCATGCGCAGGAAGATCAGCGCGAAGAGGAGAACCTCGCCCACCGCAATCACGTAATCCCGAGTGTCTCGAAGCCTACGCTTCAGGGGCCGCGGCTCTCGATTCGACCTTTTCAATGGCTGAGCCATTCAACTCCAGCCTACGCGGTCTCGCGCCTGTGTGACAACAAAAATCTTCGTGCCGTGCTTTGTGCGGCTTAGCCTGTGGGGGAAGCTATGGACAACCCTTCCTCTTCCTCCTCCGTTGGCCGGAAGTGCCTCAAGACAAAGCCCTCCGCCGCTCGCAACCGAAGTTATGCACAAACAAAAGCCTGCCAGACTGTTTTTACACCAAATCGGCCTGACTGGTCGTGCGCGAAAGCTCAGATATCGAACACCGCCCCCGTATCCGCGCTGGTGACGTGCAGCAGGTAGCGGGCCAGCCAGCCGCGCTTGACTTTGGCCTCGAAGGGGGGCAGGGCGGCCAGGCGCTGCTGGATCTCCTCGTCGCCGACCTTAAGCTCGAGGCGGCAGGTCTTGGCGTTGATGTAGATGGTATCGCCTTCCCGAATGGCGGCGATGGGGCCGCCGGCCGCGGCTTCCGGCGCGACGTGGCCGATGCACAGGCCGCGCGTGCCGCCGGAGAAGCGGCCGTCGGTGATGAGCGCCGCACGCACGCCCGCACCCACCAGGGCCGCGGTCGGCGAAAGCATCTCTTGCATCCCGGGGCCGCCGCGCGGGCCTTCGTAACGGATCACGACGACCTCTCCGTCCTTCACCTGGCCGGCCAGGATGCCGCTGAGGGCGTCCTCCTGCGATTCGTAGATCCGCGCCGCGCCCTCGTACTCCATCATGCCCGGATCGACGCCGGCGACCTTCACCACCGCACCTTTCGGCGCCAGGTTGCCGAACAGAACCGCCAGGCCGCCGGTTTCGGAAAACGGCTTGCGGACTGTCCGAATGATGTCGCCGTCGGCATCGGGCGCGCTGGCCACCGCGTCGCGCAGCGTGCCCGCGACAGTCGGTACATCGAGATTCAACCCGGTGCCCGAGCGGTGGTTCACTTCCTTGAGAATGGCGGGGATTCCGCCGGCGCGATGGACGTCCTCGACGTGCACCTCGGGGCGGCTGGGCGACACCTTGCAGATGTTGGGCGTTGTCGCCGAGATCTCGTTCAGGCGCGCCAGGTCGAAGGGGATGCCAGCCGAATGTGCCAGCGCCAGCGCGTGCAGAATCGTGTTGGTGGAGCCGCCCATGGCCATGTCGAGCACGAAAGCATTCACCAGCGCCTGCTCGTTCACGATATCCAGCGGCCGGATGTTCCGGTCCAGGCAGCGCTTCAGGGCGTGCGCGGAATGTCTGATCAGCGCGATGCGGTCGGGGTTGGGCTCGGTGACGCTTCTCTCCTTGTCCGCCCAGCGCTCGGCTGGAGTGGTGCCGTTGCCGGGCAGCGCCAGGCCGATCACCTCGCCCAGGCAGTTCATCGAGTTGGCGGTGAACATTCCCGCGCAACTGCCGCAACCGGGGCAGGCCCGCTCGGCCAGCGCGCGCAGCTCGGCGTCGCTCATCTTCCCCACGCTGTGCTTGCCGACCGCTTCGAACACGGTGATGAGATCGGTGTTGCCGCGCCCGGCCAGCATCGGGCCGCCGCTTACGTACACCGCCGGGATGTTGATCCGCACCATGGCGTTGTACATGGCTGGAACGATCTTGTCGCAGTTGGCGATGCCGATCCAGGCGTCGCAGGGGTGCGCTCCGATGATGGTTTCGATCTGGTCGGCGATCAGCTCGCGCGAGGCCAGCGAGTACTTCATGCCGAAGTGGCCCATGGCGATGCCGTCGCAGATCGCCCCGCCGACGTTCACGTACCACACGTTGAAGCCCAGAGCCTTCAACTCCTCGCGCAGCACGGCGCCGATCTGGTCCAGGTGCGCGTGCCCGGGAATCTGGTTGGTGTAGGAATTGACGATGGTGACGAAGGGCCGCTTGAGGTCGTCGAGCGAACGGATGACGCCCTCGGCGAGCATCAGCGACGCCGCCGGCAGCATGTGACTGCCTTCGGCCACGATGCGGCTGCCGCGCTTGCGAATGTTCTCGATGCCTGGATTCATAGTCCTCCATTTTGACAGAACGCGGCGTGGTAAGCTTTGCCCGTATGGGCGCTACGAAGGAATTCAAGGACGCCGCGCGGGACCAATCCAGTCTGCTCGCCCCGATCGAGAAGCGGGTGCTCGTCTGGCTGGCGCACCGCATGCCGGCGTGGGTCAATTCCGACCACCTGACGCTCGTCGGGTTCGTGGCGATGGCGCTGGCCGGGTTGTGCTACTGGCTGGCGCGGTGGAACCGGCTGGCGCTGGTGGCGGTGATCTTCTGGCTGGGCGTGAACTGGTTCGGAGACAGCCTGGACGGCACGCTGGCGCGCGTGCGCAACCGGCAGCGGCCGCGTTACGGCTTCTACGTCGACCACGTCACGGACGCCTTCGGCACGTTGTTCCTGCTGCTGGGGATGGCGTTCTCGGGCTATATGACCGAATGGGTCGGCGTGGGCCTGCTGATCGTCTACCTGCTGCTTTCCATCCAGTCCTACCTGGCCACGTACGCGCTAGGTACGTTCCAGCTCTCCTTCTGGAAACTCAGCCCGACCGAGTTGCGGTTGCTCCTGGCGGCCGGCAACATCGCGCTGCTGTTCCGCCCGGTGGTGCCTCTGTTCGGCAGCCAATACCGGCTCTTCGATGTGGGCGGCGTCATCGGGATCGTTGGGATGACGTTGATGCTCGTCGTGTCCTCGATCCGGAACACTCGCGCGCTGTACCAGGCCGAGCGGCTGCCATGAAGTCGGGGGAAACCTGGGGCGGGCTGGGCCTGCGCTGGCTGAAGTTCAACGCGGTCGGCGCGGCCGGCATTCTGGTGCAGCTCGCGGTGCTGGTCCTGCTGAAAAGCGGGCTGGGTGTGAACTACCTGGTGGCCACCGCGCTGGCGGTCGAAGCCGCGGTGCTGCACAATTTCTTCTGGCACCAGCGCTTCACCTGGGCCGACCGCGCCAGCGTCTCGACACGCCAGACGCTCGGTCGTCTGCTGCGCTTCAACCTCACCAACGGCGGCCTGTCGATCCTGGGGAACCTCGTCATCATGCGCTTGCTCGTGGGACGGTTCCACCTCCAATACGTCGTAGCGAACTTGATCACGATTGCGGCCTGCTCGGTGGCGAACTTCCTGGTGAGCCACCGGTTCGTGTTCATCCGCTGAGGCCCACTACCTTGAGCCGGTCGCGATTTCAACGCGAATGTAGTAGTCCTGCCCCGGCTTGAGGTCCACTTCGACCTGGGACTGTTTGTCGTTGGACCGAAAACTGTGTTTGCCCGGCGCGAGCGCCATGACGAAAGACCGCCCGCTCTGGATGCGCGCCACCTCTTTCTCGTCGCAGTAAACGGACGGCCTGATGCCCTTGGCCATGTACTGCTTGTACCGGTAAACGTACACATTGGCCCAAGATTCCGGAGGGGGCCTGGTGGCCTCTTGGCCGATGGTGCCGGCCACTTCGGTGGCGAACCTCCTGCTGGGCCACCGATTCGTATGGCGCTCTCACCCCAGGCTTGCCGACCGAATGACACTGGTCATCTTGCGATGCCAGGCGACGTCGCGCCACATGCCGCGGAACTGCGGACCGCAGAAATTGCTGGTCGCCATGGCCGCCCACCGTCCGGTTTCCGCGGCCGCGCGGACGCCCGTCTCGCACAGCTCTTTGATCCATTCCCAGTTCAGCAGCGGCCAGTCCTTGTAGTCCACCAGGCTCCAGCATTCGGTCGTGATCAGCGGCTTGCCGCTGGCAACGGACCACTCCGCCGCCAGCGTTCGGATGCCGTCCTCGAGGCGCTTCTTCCAGTAGTCCGGTTTCGACCGGTAAAGCGTCTCGGCCTTCTCCGCCAGGTTCTCGTAGCCCTTCGACTCGAACCTCTCGTAGTTATATCCAACCTGTTGGTAGAAGTCCGAGAAGTGCGTCATCCATAGGTGCAATTCCAGAAAATCGAGCATCGATACGTCTTGCTTCCGCCAGGTCTCGCACTCGGTCGTGAACGAGAACGTGTAAGCGAGCTCCGGATAAGCCTCGCGCAGCAGCCCAACCGGCTCCGCCATCCACCGGACACCCTCCGGCGAAGCGCGCAGCAGGCCCTTCGGCGTAAAAGGCGCCCAGACCTGCAAGGGGAACTCGTTGCACAGATCCACGTATAGGATGCTGCCCAGCAGGCCCGCTGCCTGGATGCTGTCCAGCGTGGCTTTCCAGACCAGGCCGAGGTCGCGGGGACTGGCCATCTTGAGGCGCTGGTTGCCGGCGTCCTCGCGGAACCAGGTCGAGAGCGCCACCACGATCCCCCGCTCGGCGCACTTGCCGATGAACCGATTCAACTCCGGCTGCACGCGGACACGGCACTTGGCTGGGGCGCCCCAGTCCTGCTGGTTCCACTCCGGAAGAAGAGTCCACACGCGATCGGCGCCCCCCGCGATCAAGTGCGGATAGGCGTCGATGCGCACAGCGTTGTAGCCGCGCTCCCGCAGCTCATCCAAGGCCAGATCCCAGTCCTCGTAACCGGCCCCCGGCCATCGCCGCTCCAGCCAGGAGAAATCCCACATGGTGATCGCCAGGGGCCCGCTCCGGATGTGGCGGCCGAGGCTCTTCGGCAGCGGCAACGGCGATGGCACGGCGCGGCCCGCACCAGCGAGCGCGATTGCGGAGGATAGGAACGTCCGGCGTCGCATGATGCTTCAGAGTGTAGTAAACGCACAATGGCGAGTCAAAAACCCAGCCGGGCTTTCACCTCGCGCGCGCGATTG
This sequence comes from Bryobacteraceae bacterium, assembly GCA_049512775.1. Taxonomy (GTDB): domain Bacteria; phylum Acidobacteriota; class Terriglobia; order Bryobacterales; family Bryobacteraceae; genus Fen-330. The sequence continues at coordinate 17,072 of JBEKWU010000023.1, read as the reverse complement.
CGGGCCACGATGAGGTCGGTCTGCTTCTGGTCCTTGAGCCGCACCACGAGGCCGCCCGCGAAGGTGGGAGCGATCTCTTTCACCCAGTCCGCATTGACCAGCGTCGCGCGGTGGATGCGGAGGAAGCGCTTCGGATCGAGGCGCTCTTCGAGACCTGAGATGCTGTGGTCCACCGAGTACGCCTTCCCGTCGGCTACGGCGTAAGTGAGCTTGTCTTCGGCGTAGAAATGGGTGACGCGCGCCAGATCGATGAAACATACGCGCTCGCCGATGCGCGCCGCGATCCGCTCCGGGTAGTCCGGCGCCCGCTGCCGCAGGGCGGCCTCGAGCCGTTCGAACGCCGCGCGGAAATCGGTGGCGGCGGGGAGGCCTGCGCCCAGCCGCTCGGCTTTGTTCAGCGCGCGCTCGAGATGCTCCGGGTCGATCGGTTTTAGCAGGTAATCGACCGAGTTCACCTCGAAGGCTTTGAGCGCGTACCGATCGTAGGCCGTGGTGAAGATCACCAGGGGCTGCGAGGGCAGGCGGGCCAGCAGCTCGAACCCGCTCAATCCGGGCATCTGGATGTCCAGGAACAGCACATCGACCGGTTGGTTTCGCAGGCATTCCAGAGCAGCGAGCGGATTGGTGGTGGCGCCGGCAATCTCGACGCGATTGGTCTTGGCGAGCAACCGGGTGAGGCGGTCGATCGCCAGCGGCTCGTCGTCGACGATGTAGGCACGCAGCTTCACGACGCCGCCTCCGCCCGGGTTGCCGGCACTAGCAACGCCACCACGCACCGGTCATCGCGGCGCGCCACCTCCAGCCGCGCCGCGGAACCGAACAGGGTCTCGAGCCGGGCGACCAGGTTATCGAGGCCATGCCCGGGACTCACGCCAGCCAGGTCGAAGCCCGGCCCGCTGTCGCGCACCTCGATGCGCAGCCCGGCCGGTTCCAGCCGCGCCACCACTTCGATTTCACCCCCGCTCACCTGCTTCGCGATTCCGTGCTTGACGGCATTCTCCACCAGGCACTGCACCGCGAGCGGCGGCACGAGCAGCTCCTGGGTTTCCGAAGGCGCGGTGAAGCGGAACCGCAGCCGGTCGCCGAACCGTGCCGTTTCGATGTCCAGGTAGCTCTTGACCAGGCCCAATTCCGCCGAGAGCGGGATGAACGGTTTCCGCGTGGAGTCGAGCGAGCTTCGCAACAGGGCGGCCAGCCGGCCCAGCATCTCCTCGGCGCGCTCCGCATCGACGGGAATGAGCGCGCTGATCGAATTCAGCGTGTTGAAGAGAAAATGCGGGTGGATGCGCGATTCGAGCGACGCCAGCCTCGCCTCCAGCGCCAGCTTGCGCTCGCGCTCCTGCTCCAGCTCCCGCTGCTGCAACCGGAGCCGCGTCTCCTGCAACTGCGCCGCCAGCGATTCGTAGAAGTAGAGCGCCGCGGCGATCACTATCCCCAGCGTCGCCGCGATGCGGACCGTGTACCCGTACACGGACCAGAATTGGCTTGCGGGGCTGAGGCCGGTGGCGACCAGTACGGCGCCCCCGGCCAGGCAACCGATCCCGATCAGTGGGAGCATGACAGCGGCCGTGGCCAGGGCCAGCCTGGCGGGGCGCCTGCCCACGCGTCGTACGACGGCCGGCAACACCAGGCGGGCCGGCACTCCGATCGAGTACGCGTAGGCCAGCGCCACTACGAAGGTCCGGAGAGCCGTGAGCTCACGCCAATTGGCGGTGAACAGGGCGACCGCAAACAGCGCGGCCACGGCGGGCGCGAGCAAGATCGCCGGCAGGCTCCTCCGCAAACCGCGCGCCGCGCTGGATCGCAGTTTCCTCATACGTCAAAGTGAGCTTCGGCGGAACCGAGGATATCACATCCTACTTCCCCGAGGGCTCGAACGTGCCGATGCGAAAGACGCTGATCGTCATCGGCTTCTCCTGGCTCTGGAGTTTCATCTCACCAAGCACATCCTCATACAGCGTGGCGTACTCGATGCGCTTCGTGGTGAGCGACACCCAAATCTGGCCCCAGTAGTGGCTTAGCCCCGTCAGGGTCAGGGCCGGGTTCGAGATGTCGAGCTGGTTGAAGAACGCGCGGTAATCGATCAGGGCGCACTCCTGGCCGTTGCGCTTCGAGATGCCGGTCCAGATCAGTTGCAGGTCCTTGTGGTGAAACGAACCCATGCCCGCAAGCTCGACGTCCGCGGTGTCCGGGACATGGTAGGGAGTATTCAGCTTCAGATTCTCGAACTGTGTTTGCCCGAAGGCCTCGATCATCTCGGTATCCCAAACCAGGTTGCGCTCCTGCATCGCCATCGGGGGAAAGCCGCGGAAGAAGCCGGGCTTGAGCATGTCCTTGTCGCTGGTGTGGGGATAACTGAAACCCTCCATGAACTCCCGTTTCTCCGCCGCGGGGAACTTGTCGGATCCGTCGGTGTTGCTCGCCACCGTGACGTCGCTCCAGCGCACGGCGTCGCCGGGAAGGCCGCGCGTGTAGAGCGCGGAGTACCGTACGCGGCTCGCCAGATGGCCTTTGGTATCGAGATGGTAGTAATCGCACGTGAAGCGCCAGGTCTGCGGCCCGTCCTGCTTCACGGCGAGAGAGGAAGGCAGCGTCCAGTCGCGCCCCGCCGGAGGCGCGGTTTGGCCGAAAGCGCTCGCGAGCGCGAGCAAGCCGGTAATCGCAATGGTTCGCATATCAGTCTCCTTTGTGGCTGTTTCGGAACCCAGTATGCGGCCAGACCTCCGGAAACGCTCGCGGTTCCCGACCAACGCGGCATAAACCGGACAGAGTGCGGAAAAGCGCCGACAAAGTCAGGCGCCGCCCTCTCGCCACCACTTGTCCGAGTGGTATTCGGCGGGTAGGTCGTGCCAATCCCGCTCGCTCGGGTCATCGTAGCCCAGGGCATAAAGCTTCTGGAACCAAAGCTCGCGCTTGGACTCGCGAAGCTTCAGGCCGCACCAGGGGCAAAAGAAGATCCGAGTGGCCTTATAGCCATCGTAAGCGATGGGGATGAAGTACTCGTCCCAATGGCTTACCCAGTCGATCACGCGGTTGGGTCCTTGATGCAGCGTCTCGATCGGACGGGCGAGGTAGTAGGCTATCCACAGGCAGCAGTGGTGCGCGGGATTCACCCCGGCGTAGCGACAGTACTCCGCCCGGGCCCACTCCTGGCATGCGGGGCAGCTCTGCTGGTGCCCGAACCACTCCCGCTGCTCGGCAGGATAGCCGCCGGCCACCGGCCCGGAGTTCCAGTACAAGGCGTGCTTCTCGCGGTACTCGTTGCAGTTCATGGGATCCCGCCAGTGCTCAGTGCCATTCGGCGTCCTCCAGCGGAGCTCGACTCCGTGCAGTCGAGTTGTCCCTGGCACGAGCGACCTCGATTAAACCTCGGCACGGAAGCGCATGTCAAGGCAGCGGCAGATTCACGGCGGCGCAATCGTTACGCGAGAAATGCCGGCGGGCGGATTGTGGGTTGCCTCCGGCGGCGCGGCGCGGTTGCGGAATCCACAGGCCACAAGCCACAGGCCACTGGCCTCCTTTGTGGTAACCTGGAGCGAATAAAAACCACCATGATCCAAACCCGCGAAAAGGCGCAGTTGATGAGCGCTTCGGAGATCGACCGAACGCTGGTCCGCCTGGCCCATGAAGTCCTCGAGAAGTGCGAGGACCTCGACCGCCTGGCTTTCATCGGCATCCGCCGCCGGGGCGTCCCGATGGCCCAGCGGCTGGCGGCCAAGATCAAGGCCCTGGAAAACCTCACCATTCCGGTCGGCTTCCTGGACATCAGCCTGTACCGCGACGACCTCTCCACCATCGCCACCCAGCCGGTGCTCAACGCCACCGAGATCGCCTTTCCGGTGACCGGCAAGGACATCATCCTGATGGACGACGTTCTGTACACCGGCCGTACCATCCGGGCGGCCCTGGATGCGTTGTTCGATCACGGGCGCCCCGCCCGCGTGCAGCTTTTGGTGCTGATCGACCGGGGCCACCGCGAGCTGCCCATCGAGGCGCGCTTCATCGGCCGGACCCTGCAAACCACCGACAACGAAATCGTCGAAGTGAAGTTCAGCGAAGTCGACCAGATGGAGAAAGTCCTGCTGGTCGAAAAAGTGTCCTGATCCATGATGCCCGGAGGATTGTTGGGAATCGAGGGGCTGGAACGTTCCGAGATCCAGGCAATTCTGGACCGCGCCAGGGATTTCCAGCCGCTTCAGAACCAGTCCTTCAAGCGCCTGGACCTGCTGCGCGGGAAAATGATCGTGAACCTGTTCTTCGAGGCCTCCACCCGCACCCGCACCAGCTTCGAGATCGCCGCCAAGCGGCTGGGGGCCGACGCCATCTCGATCACCGCGGCCGGCTCCAGCGTCTCCAAGGGAGAATCGCTGGTGGACACCCTCAACACGCTGGCGGCGATGCGGCCGGACGCCATCGTGATGCGCCACGCGGCCTCGGGAGCGCCGCACTTCCTGGCGCGCCACCTGCCGCGCACGCCCATCATCAACGCGGGGGACGGAACCCACGAGCACCCCACCCAGGCGCTGCTGGACGCGCGCACGATCCTGGACCGAAAGCCCACGCTGGAGGGGTTGCGGGTGGCCATCATCGGGGACATCGCGCACAGTCGCGTGGCGCGTTCCAACATCCATCTGCTCTCGAAGTTCGGCGCCGCCATCGTGCTGTGCGGGCCGGCCTCGCTGCTGCCCGCCGAGCTGTCCCAGATCGCCCCCGGCGTCCACCTCACCTACGACATCCGCGAGGCCATCCGCGACGCCGACGTGGTCATGATGCTGCGCGTGCAGCTCGAGCGCCAGCACGAGGCGGCCTTCCCGGGCGGCGAGTATTTCCAATTCTACGGCCTGCGCCTGGAGCACTTGGACCTGCTCAAGCCGGACGCCCTGGTGATGCACCCCGGGCCGATCAACCGGGGCCGCGAGATCTCTTCCGAAGTGGCCGACTCGCAGCGCTCGGTGATCCTCAACCAGGTGGAAAACGGCGTCGCCGTGCGGATGGCGGTGCTGGAGCGCATATTAACTTCCCATGCCGAAACTGCTCATTAGGAACGGTCGCATCATCGATCCGGCCTCGGGGCGCGACGAGATCGGCGACATCCTGATCAAGGGCGGGCTGATCGTGCGGATGGGGGTGAACCTGCACGCCACGGGGGTGATCGGATTCGACGCCGCGGGGATGGTGGTGGCGCCGGGCTTCATCGACATGCACGTGCACCTGCGGGAGCCGGGCTTCGAGCACGCGGAGACCATCGAGACCGGCTCGCGGGCGGCCGTGGCCGGGGGGTTTACCTCGGTCTGCTGCATGCCCAACACTTCGCCGGTCAACGACGACGCCACGGTGACCCGCTACATTCTGGAGCGGGCGCGCAACGTCGCCGTCGCCAACGTCTTCCCCATCGGCGCCATCACCGAGGACAGCGCGGGCGAGAAGCTGGCCTCGATCGGCTCGATGAAAGCCGCGGGCGCGGTGGCCATCTCCGACGACGGGCGGCCGGTGATGAACTCGCGGGTGATGCGGCGGGCGATGGAATACGCCCGGGCCTTCGACATCCCGGTGATCGATCACTGCGAAGACCTCAACCTCAGCGCGGACGGCGACATGCACGAGGGCTTCCCCTCGGTGCGCCTGGGGCTTCGCGGCATACCTTCCAGCTCCGAGGACGTCATGGTGGCGCGCGACCTCCTGCTGGCCGAAGCCACGGGGGCGCGGTTCCATGTGGCGCACCTCTCGACCAGCCGCTCGCTGGAGATGGTGGCGCAGGCCAAAGCGCGGCGCCTGCCGGTGACCTGCGAGGTTTCCCCGCACCACCTGGCCCTCACCGACGCCGATCTGCCCGCCTACGACAGCAACTACAAGATGAGGCCGCCGTTGCGCTCGGCCTCGGACCAGGCGGCGCTGGTCGAGGGGATTGTCTCCGGCGTGGTGGACGCGATCGCCACCGACCACGCGCCCCACCCCGGCAGCGAGAAGATGCAGGAATTCGAGAAGTGCCCGTTCGGCATCATCGGGCTGGAGACCGCGCTGGCGGTGGCGCTCCAGACGCTGGTCCATAGCGGACGCATCCCGCTGATGCGAATGATCGAGCTGTTTACCACCGGGCCGGCGCGGATCCTGGGATTGAACCGGGGCCGCCTGGCGGTGGGAGCGCCCGGCGACGTGACGATCTTCGATCCGGAGCTGCGCTGGACGTACGATGTAAACCGGTCCTTCTCCAAGAGCAGAAACTCGCCTTTTGACGGAAGGACCTTCCGCGGCGCGCCGGTTGCCACCGTGGTCAACGGTGTGGTGGCCTGGCGCAAGATGATTGACGAGTGACGATGGACTCATTGACGATTGGTTTGAGTCGGTGATCGGCCGAGCCAATCGTCAATGATGAAATCGTTAATCATCAATCGAAAGGAGTTCTCGTGCCTTACGAAATCCCCGCTGGCGGCCGCCGCCGCCGGCATCTTCTGCCTGTCCTGATCGGGATAATGCTTCTGCTGCTGCTGTTCGGCCGCACTATCTCCAAGTACGCCATTGAATACCAGTGGTGGCGTGAGATGGGGCAGGTGAGCACCTGGCTGAGCCTGCTGCTCTATCAGTTGGCGCCGGTCTGCGTCGCGACACTGCTGGCGTTCGTGGTGCTGTTTTTGGCGCACCGGAGCGCGCTGAGCTTCGCCGGGGTCACGCTGGGCCGCTACCGTGTCTACGCCTGGATCACCAGCCTGGCCGCCCTTCTGCTCGCGCTGGTGATTTCCTCCTCCACCATCGACACCTGGACGGTGGTGCGCTACTTCGGCGGGCGGCACCTGCCGGCCGAGGCCACCGCGTGGCGGGATGCGGTCTTTGGCGAGCCGCTCAAGTTCTACCTGTTCGATCTGCCTTTCTATCGCCTGCTGCTGGGCTACGTGCTGGGGCTTTCGATCACGGCGATGCTGGTCTATTGGATCGTGGCCCGGCTCTGGCAACTGCGCGAGCGCTTCGCCGAGTTGCAGCAGAGCGGTGAGTTCGACTTGCGGATGCTGGGCTTGCAGGGCGCGCTCCAATCCGTGTTCCTGCGCGGCGCGGCCGCCCTGCTGCTGGTCGCGCTGGCGGTCCGGTTCTACCTGGGCCGCTACCAGATGCTATACAACGACCACAACTTCATGGTGGGCATGGACTACGTGGATCAGACCTGGACGCTGCCGCTGCAATGGGTGGTCGTCGCGGCCTGCCTGCTCTCGGCGGTCTTCGCCGGGCTGGCGCGCTGGCGCTGGGTGCTGGTCTTTCCCGCCGCCCTGATTCTCAAGGCGGCCCTCCCCGCCGCGATCGGGGGCTTGTATGTCCGGCCCAACGAGATTTCCATCGAGCGGCCCTACATCCAGACCCATATTCGGGCCACCCGCGCCGCGTTCGGACTGGACCAGCGGGTGAGGCAGACGGAGTTCAAGGCCCAACTGGAGTCTAAGTTCGACCCCCAGAAGAACCAGGCCATCCTGAGCAACGTGCGGCTGTGGGACTGGCGGGCCTTCCACGACACCGTGACCCAGAGGCAGGCCCTGCGGACCTACTACAGGTTTAGCGACACGGACGTCGACCGCTACATCATCGATGGCCAGCTCCGCCAGGTGCTGGTTTCTCCGCGCGAACTGGATATCCGGGAGTTGCCCGAGGCGGCTCGCAGCAGTTGGCCCAACCGCCATTTCATTTACACCCACGGTTATGGTCTGGTGCTGGCCGAGGCCAACCGCATCACTACGGACGGCTTGCCGGTGTTCTTCATCCAGGACATGCCGCCGGTGGTGAAGACTCCCACCCTGAAGTTCACTCGTCCGGAGCTCTACTACAGCGAGATCACCAACGAACCGATCTTCGTCCACACCGAGCAGCGCGAGTTCGACTATCCCTCCGGGGATGACAACGTCTTTTCCCGCTATGCTGGCAAGGGCGGCTTTCCGGTGTCTTCGTTTCCCATGCGGCTGGCCGCCGCGCTGGCTGAGTCCGATCCGAACATTCTGCTGACCGGGTACCTGACACCTTCCAGCCGGATGATGATCCATCGGGATGTCCGGGAGCGACTGGCCGAGCTGGCCGGCTTCTTGAGTTGGGACACCGACCCCTTCCTGGTGCTGACCGATGCCGGGCGCCTGGTGTGGGTCGTGGATGGGTATACAACCTCCGACGCCCACCCTTACGCGCGCAGCATCGGCTTGGCCGACGTCGGCGACGTGAACTACATGCGTAACGCCGTCAAGGCCACCCTGGACGCCTACGATGGCGAGGTGCACATCTACATCTTCGACGGCGCCGACCCCATCATCCGCGCCTACCAGCACCTGTTCCCCAACCTGTTCCAGCCGTTCTCCGAGATGCCCGCGGATCTGCGCGCGCACGCCCGCTATCCCGAGACCTTCTTACGAGCGCAGGCTGAAATCTACCGCACCTTCCATATGCAGGATCCTCAGGCGTTTTACAACCGCGAAGATGTGTGGGACGTTGCGCAGACCGTGCGTGCGCCCAGTGGCAAGCCCGAGCCTATGGATCCTACATATGTAGTGGCAAGCCTCCCCGGCGAGGATCACGCCGAGTTTCTCCTCATGCTGCCCTTCACTCCGCGCAACAAAACCAACCTGAGCGGTCTCCTGATGGCGCGCTGCGACGGCCAGCACCTGGGCGAGGTGGTGGTCTTGCAGCTCTCCAAGCAGCAATTGATCTCGGGGCCCATGCAAGTGGAGGCCAACATCAACCAGGACCAGAACATCTCTAAGGATCTGACGCTGTGGAATCAGCAGGGATCCACGGTGCTGCGCGGCCAGATGCTGGTGCTGCCGATCGGCGATACCTTCCTGTACATCGAGCCGATCTACATCCAGGCCGCCGAGGCGCCCCAGCCGCAGTTGAAGAAGGTGGCCATGGTGATGGGCAACCGCGTGATCTACACGGACACCTACGAGCTGGCGCTGGCCCAACTGAGTTCGTTCATGCAGGGAATCGCCGCTCCGGGGGCGGCGCCGGGGGTCGCGCTGGCGGCGGCCGCGGTCGCGCCGCCGGGTGCCGCGGGCGCGGATATGAGGCTTGAATCCATACGCCAGCACCTGCGGCGCTACCGGGACCTGGCCGGCCAGGGCCGCTGGGCCGAGGCGGGCAAGGAGCTGGAGGCCATCGAGTCGGAGGTATCCCGGCGGTAGTAGGGCGATTTCTCCCGAAACAAACCGGCGTCCCAACGCACTAATCAAGGTGATGCCTCAGGAGAAGAATGGCGGTGTCTCGATCCTCGTGGTGGACGACGATGACACCGTGCGGCGCGTCCTCCGGCGGATGCTCGAGAGTGTCGGGTACGAAGTTCGCGAGGCGCCGAACGGGAAAGTGGCGATGCTGGAATTCAGCCGCCGGCCCGCTGACCTGCTGATTACCGACATCTTCATGCCCGAGCAGGAGGGCATGGAAACGATCCACGCCCTCCGCCGGAAGTATCCCGACCTGAGGATTATCGCCATCTCCGGCGTGGCCGGGGACCACTACCTGAAGATGGCGAGATTCATGGGGGTCTGCACCACCCTGCTGAAACCTTTGCGGATGGGCATCGTGCTCGAGGCTGTGAGAACTACGCTGGAACAATCCCCGGACGACCCGGCGAACGCGGCCTAGCCGGCGGGGCAGACGACGCAACCCCATCGTCCGCCCCACTTCTGTATCATCAAGTCATGGGCAATCTGGTGCAGCTCGGAGGGTCGCCGGTGCCGCGCCGGAGCGTGACAGACCCGGTTTGCGGGATGAAGGTGGACCCGAGCACCGCCGCCGCAAAGTATAGCTACAAAAATAGTATTTACTACTTCTGCTGTCCCCACTGCCGGGCTAAGTTCCAGGCCCATCCCCAGAAGTACCTGGGTGGGGCGAAGGCCCCGGCGCCGGTTGCAGCGGGCGCGGTTTACACCTGCCCGATGCATCCCGAGGTGCGCCAAGTCGGTCCCGGCGCCTGCCCGAAGTGCGGCATGGCGCTGGAGCCGCTCATGGCGATGGGCGTCGAGGCGCCGAATCCCGAACTTGTGGACATGAGCCGGCGGTTCTGGGTCAGCGCCGCGCTTTCCCTCCCGATCTTGGTCATGGCGATGGCAGAAATGTTCCGGCCGGGCGGCTTCCTGGCGCCGCGCACGGTCACCTGGATTCAGTTGATCCTGGCGACGCCGGTGGTGTTGTGGGGAGGGTGGCCCTTCTTCGTGCGGCTCTGGGCGTCGCTCCTGAATCGCAGCCCCAACATGTTCACGCTGATTGGGATCGGCACCGGTACGGCTTACGGTTACAGCTTGGTTGCGGCCCTGTTCCCCGGCGCTCTTCCGGCTTCCTTCCGCGGGAGCCACGGGCAGCCGACGGTGTATTTCGAAGCGGCGGCGGTCATCGTGACCCTGGTACTGCTGGGGCAGGTGCTGGAACTGCGGGCGCGAAGCCGGACCTCGAGCGCCATCCGGGCGCTGCTGGGGCTTGCTCCTCCGGTGGCCCGCCTGCTTCGCGAGGGCAGGGAAGAGGACGTGCCGCTGGATCAGGTTCGGCCCGGGGACCGCTTGCGAGTGCGTCCGGGGGAAAAGGTCCCGGTGGACGGGGTGGTGGTCGAGGGATCGAGTTCCGTGGATGAGTCCATGGTCACCGGCGAGCCCATTCCCGTGGAGAAGGCGCCCGGCAGCCGTGTGAGCGGCGGCACGGTGAACGGTACAGGCGGTTTCATCATGCAGGCCGAGCGGGTGGGGGCCGACACGCTGCTGGCGCGGATCGTGCTCATGGTGAGCCAGGCGCAGCGCAGCCGCGCCCCGATCCAGCGCCTGGCCGATGTCGTTTCTTCTTATTTCGTGCCCGCCGTGGTGCTGGTGGCCGTGGTGACCTTCGTGGTCTGGGCGGCGATCGGTCCCCAGCCCCGCATGGCTTATGCATTGGTGAATGCCGTGGCGGTGCTGATCGTCGCCTGCCCCTGCGCGCTGGGGCTGGCCACGCCGATGGCGGTGATGGTCGGCGTCGGCCGGGGCGCCACCGCCGGAGTGCTGATCAAGGACGCAGAGGCGCTGGAAGGCCTGGAAAAGGTGGACACGCTGGTTGTCGACAAGACCGGGACGCTCACCGAGGGCCGCCCGCGTCTGGTTTCCGTGGCTCCGGCGGCTGGCTGGGAGGAGCGGGGACTGCTCCGCCTTGCGGCCAGCCTGGAGCGGGCCAGTGAGCATCCGCTGGCGGCCGCCATCATCGCCGGAGCGGCACAGCGGGGCATCGAACTGGCGCCGGCCGGGGATTTTCAATCGTTCACCGGAAAGGGCGTCGCGGGAACGGTGGACGGAAAGCGGGTGGCCCTCGGCAACCAGGCGCTGATCGACCCTGGCCCGTTGGCCAGCTCAGCCGAAGTCCTCCGCCGCGAAGGCCAAACCGTAGTGTTTGTCACGGTTGATGGTCAGCCGGCGGGCGTCCTGGGGGTGGCCGATCCGATCAAAGACTCCGCGCGAGAGGCCATCCGCCAGTTGCACCGCGACGGCTTGCGGCTGGTGATGCTGAGCGGCGACAGCCGCACCACGGCCGAGGCGGTGGCGCGCGAGTTGGGCATCGACGAGGTACATGCCGAGGTGCTTCCCCAGCGGAAGTGGGAAATCGTCAAGCGGCTCCAGGCCGAGGGGCGCACCGTGGCCATGGCGGGCGATGGGATCAACGATGCTCCCGCTCTGGCCCAGGCGCAGGTCGGAATCGCCATGGGAACGGGCGCCGACGTGGCCATGGAGAGCGCGGGCATCACTCTGGTAAAAGGCGACTTGCGGGGAATTGTCCGGGCGCGCAGGCTCAGCCGGGCCACCCTGCGCAACATCCGGCAGAACTTGTTTTTCGCGTTGGTTTACAATATGCTTGGAGTGGTTGTTGCCGCCGGCGTTCTCTACCCGGCCCTCGGGTTGCTGCTAAGCCCCATCCTGGCCAGCGCGGCGATGACCTTCAGTTCGGTTTCCGTGATTTCCAATGCGTTGCGACTCAGACACGTGGGACTATGAGCGCAGTTTTTTTGAGGAGAGCGTGTTTTGGATTCGATGAAGGTTGCCACCACGGTAAGGTTCTGCGCTGCAAGTTCGAAAATAGTCTGGCAGTGCTTTGACGACGAGCTGGTCGTCATCAATCTGGAATCGGGAACGTACTACAGCCTGGATCGCGCCGGCGCCATGATCTGGCGGCTGGTCGAGGTCGGCACGACGCCCGCCGAGGCCGTCGAGCGTGTTCTCCAGTGCGGGGCTCCTCCGGAAGCCCGGAAGCAGGTTCTGGAGTTCTGGGGAAAGTTGGTTGCGGAAGGCCTGATCTCTCCGGCCCAGGATGGGGGAGAACCGCAGGCCGTTCCGGCAGAGGTCGTTTGCCGTTGGGCGCCGCCCTCCATCGCCGTGTACACCGACATGCAGGATCTGTTCCTGCTGGATCCCATACACGACGTGGACGAGGCAGGGTGGCCGAGCCGGCCCGTGGAAACGCCTTGAACTCCAAGCCGGGCCAGTTCTTCGCGGAGGCGCTGGCGCGCTTCGAGGCCGCGACGGCTGGTGCCGGCATGTGGGAACGGCGGTTCCGCGTCGTGGACCGGATCGTGCGGCTGCGCTTCGCGGGGCGCGCTCTGGAGGAGCGGCTGACCCCGGCGCTCGAGCATCTGGCGACGTGCGAGGAGGTGGGCCGGGACCTGACCGTCTGCCTGTTCGATACCGCGACCACCGGGGTTGCCTTGCGGGCGGCCTGGGACGCGAGTGCCTACACGCCGCGCGGTGAAATTGCCGGCTTCAACACCAAGCGCTTCCGTACCGCTTTTCAGCAGGGCGCCGACGTCCTGCTGATGCTGGACCGGGAACGGCGTCAAGCGGTCTACTGGGTGTCCGATGCGGACCAGGTCCCGTATTGGGAGCGCAGTTTCCCGTTGCGCACGGTGTTTCACTGGTGGTTTGAGGATCTGCCGTTTCAACCCGTCCACGCGGCCGCGGTGGGGCTTGCCGAGGGGGGTGTTCTGATTGCCGGCCCGGGTGGCTGCGGAAAATCCACCACGGCGCTGGCCTGTCTGGATTCGGAGCTGCTTTACGCTGGAGACGACTACGTCCTGGTGCGGCACGCTCCCTCCCCACACGTTTACTGCTTGTACGGCACCGCCAAGCTCGAGGCGGACAACCTCGAGCGCATCCCCGGCATGCGGCGCTTCCTGGACAACCCGGACCGCCTGGATCGGGAGAAGGCGCTGGTCTTCCTCCGCTCCTGGCTGCCCGGCAAGCTGACCAGCGGCTTCCCCATCCGGGCGCTGGTAACGCCGCGCGTAACGGGCCGCCGGGACACCGTCCTGCACCGGGCCAAGGCGGCGGAAGCGGTCCGGGCTTTGGCGCCGACCACCCTGTATCACCTGCCGGGCGCCGAGCGGCAGGCGTTCGCGAAGATTGGCGCGCTGGTGCGCCAGCTCCCGTCCTATGTGCTGGAAGTCGGCACCGACCTGTCCCAGATCCCGGCGAGGATTCTGGAGCTGCTGGGACGCCGGGAGATGCAATGAGCCGTCCCCTGCTGAGCGTCATCATTCCCTGCTACAACGCCGCTCGCTTCCTGCCCCAGGCGGTCGCCACCGTCCGGGCTCAGCGCTATGAGCCGCGGGAGATCTTCGTGGTGGACGACGGGTCGACCGACGCCACGCCCGAAATCGCGCCGGGCTTGGGGCCGGAGGTGCGGTACCTGCGCCAGGAGAATCGGGGTCCGTCCTCGGCGCGGAATCTGGGACTCCGCGAGGCGCGCGGGGAACTCATCGCCTTCCTCGACGCCGACGACCAATGGCCGGAGGGTAAGTTGGACTTGCAGGTGGGCCGGCTGCTCGAGGATCCCGCGCTGGATGTGGTGAGTGGCCGCGTTCGCTACGTCGAGCTCCCGGGAGGCCAGATTCCCGACCTGCGGTTTGAGGGACCCGACCGAACCTTGCCAGCCATCCACATCGGCGCCGCGGTCTACCGCCGCCGGGCCTTCGACGTGGCAGGGTGGTTCGACGAGACGCTGCGCTACAGCGAAGACCACGACTGGTTCCTGCGCGCGCGGGAAGCGGGTTTGAAGATGCTGGTGTTGGCCGAGGTGACCCTGCTCTACCGGATGCACGACTCCAACATGACCCGCCACGTGCCCCAGCGCAACTTGATCCAGACCCTGGTCATCCACAAGTCTCTCCAGCGCCGGCGCCGGAAAAACGGCGTCGCCGGGGAACTTCCCTCCTGGTCGAGTTACGATGAGAAGCGGCGGACCGATGAGTGAGGATTCCGCGCCGCTTATCAGCGTCGTGATTCCGGCATACAACGCCGGGGCGTACCTCGAGGAGGCGCTGCGCAGCGTTCTCGCGCAGGACTGTCGGCCGCTGGAGGCGATCGTAGTCGACGATGGCTCGGCCGACAATACAACCGAGGTGGCGCGATCGTTTGGGCCGCCGGTCCGGGTCCTGGCTCAACAACATGCCGGGGCTGGCGCCGCCCGGAATACCGGTGTGGCCGCCGCGCAGGGCGAGTTGCTCGCCTTCCTCGATGCGGACGACCTCTGGACGCCGCACGGGCTGTTGCGCTTGGCGGACGTGCTGGCGGGCGACCCATCGCTGGACCTGGTTTTCGGCCAGGTCATCGAGTTCCGCCGCGCCACCGACGGTCAAGTGGCCGAAAGCCCGGCAGTGACCGGCCTGCTGCCCGGCGCCGCGCTGATGCGCCGGAGTCTGTTCGACCGGGTCGGAGGGTTCCGCACCGACTTGCGGGTCGGGGAGTTCATCGATTGGTGCGCGCGTGCCCGGGAACTGGGCTTGCGGACCGCGATCCTGCCGGAACCCGTGCTGCGGCGACGCATTCACGGGGAGAACACGGGGGTGCGCGAACGCGACGCGCGCCCCGATTACGCCAGGGTGGTCCGCGACGCGCTGGAACGGCGCAGGGAGTGCGGCAGGTGAGCGCCAACCAGGCCGCGGGCTGCCTGCCCACGCCCGCGCAGAAGCTGCTGCTGAGAGCCGCGCTAAGCGAAGGGCCGGAGGCCGTCGCGGCCTGGGAGCAATGGGAGCGTGAAGTTGGCCTCGACCATCCCGACGGGGGGTCTTTCCGTCTGCTCCCGCTGGTCTACGGCAATCTTTCCGCCCAGGGTTACCAGGGCGCGCAGTCCAGCACGCTGAAAGGCGTGCACCGTCAGGCCTGGTCCAGGAACCAGGTGCTGTTTCACCAGGTCCGTCCGCTCCTGGAGGAGATTCACGCCGCCGGCACGCCGATCCTGCTGTTGAAAGGCGCGGCGCTGGCCTTCCAGGTCTATCCCGACGCGGGCTGCCGCCCCATGCGGGATGTCGATGTTCTGGTCCCTGCCTCTCGCGCCCGCGAGCTCTGGGAAAAGCTGGAGTCGGCGGGCTGGCGGGCGCTCTACTGGCGGCCCCGGTCGCTCGGGGAGAGCTTCTTCCGCTTCCGCCACGCGATGGATTTCGAAGCTCCCGAGGGAGGCCGCATCGACCTGCACTGGCACGCGCTGAGTCTGTGCTGTCACTCCAGGGCCGATGAAATGTTTTGGCAAGACCCCCTGCCGCTCGAGTTTCAGGGGCTTCCCCTTCAAACCTGCGGTCCGGCCGCGCACCTGCTCAACCTGTGCGCGCACGGGATCGTCTGGAGCGAGACGCCGCCGGTCCGTTGGATCGCGGATGCGGTGTTGCTGTTGCGCCGTTTCCCCGGCCTGGACTGGGACCGGCTGGTCCGAGCCGCTTCCAGCCTGGACATCGTCCCTTACCTGCATCGCGCCCTGGCATTTCTGCGCTCGAATCTCGGCGCGCCCATCCCGGCGGAGGTTCTGAGCCGCCTGGAGGGCGCCGCGGTCAGCGCCGCCGCCGCCGCCGAGTTCGCCCGCGATTCGGACCCCTTCGCGGTCCGCACGGCTTGGCAGGACCTGCTCTCGTTCTACGCGCGCTGGCGCCGTTCGCTGGGCGGGGCCTCCCCGATCCTCAATTTGGCGGGGTTCGTGCGCTACCTCGAGCATGCCTTCGAACTGGACCGCGCCTGGGCGCTCGGGCGCCACCTGGTCCGCTCCGCCTTTCGCCGCCTGGCCGGCCGGCGGCGCTGAGAGACTCGCAATGTTATGGCGCGCCTGTCCGCCGGAGGCGGCCTGCCGCGCGGTTAGCGCTACTGCGGCAGCAGGATCACCAGTTCCAACTGCGGATTGGGAAAGTCCCCGGGGACGTAGGCGGCCAGGTTGCGGGAGCGCACCACGGCATCCCAGGCCACGCCGGACTGGTTCAGGCTGAAGTACTGATAGTTGAGCTTGACCGGGATGGAGCTGGGCGGCCGCGCCACGTGCGTCAGCGGCATGCCGGGCAGGGCCTGGCGCACCAGGTGCTCGATGTGGGTGGCCGAGCAGACCTTGATGAGGGTAGGGGTCTTGCTGATCAGCTCGCCCTCGTTCATCTCCGCGCTGATGGCCAGGTACATCCGGGTGTTGCGCAGATACTTGTCGTCGGAGATCGCAGTGGCGTAGATCGAGGGCTGCACCAGCTTGAGGGGCAGGGAAACGAAGTTGCTCGGCACCACCGTGTCCAGCAGGAAACGAAGCTTCTCGTCCAGGTCGGTGAAGCAGGTCTGGAGCTCCTCGTGATCGTAGGTCGGCAGGTCGCGCGGGTGGATCTTGAGGGAAAACGTCGTGAGGGCGCCGGCGATCGACAGCATCACCGCGAAAAGCTGCTCGGGATGCCCCTTGCAGGTCTCGAAGATGTGGCGGAACAGGGGGAAGTGCGTGTTGACCGTGTACAGCAGCCAGAAGTTGGCGATGTCGGAAGCCGTGAAGTCGGCCAGGCTCTGGTTCTTCTGCCGCCGCAAGCCGGCCAGTAAGCTGCTCTTGGCCGAGAGGATCTCCACCAGCCGCCGGCAGATGGACACCAGGTACTCGCTGGCCCCGATGTCCAGCAAGGGGGGCACAAACCGCTGATCCAGTTGCAGGGTTCCCGCCGGGGTGCGGTTCACCCGGGCGAGCCGCAGGGCCGTGACGCCCTGCCTGCTCTCGCCCTCCACCAGCAGTCGGAAGTTCTTCTGGGCCATCTGGATGGGCTTCTCGGAGGCGCCGGAATTCTCGTCGCGGACCAAGGCCACCTCCGCCAGGTAGCGGGT
>JBEKWU010000022.1:0-54930 GCA_049512775.1 Bryobacteraceae bacterium | reverse complement strand
CGATGCGCATTCAGATTGCAAGGTCTGGCGAGACCATTTTAGTGGCTACACATGGAACTCGAATTGCAGGCCAACTTGCTCCAACGACGGGAGTAATGCTACGGCAGGCTCAGGAACTTCGGGCTAAAGTTGTCTTGGACAAGAGTGATCTCGATTTGCTTTCACAATTAGTAGGAAGCTTCTCAAAACTCCGCGAGATCGAATCCCAATTTGCCGAGAAGGTTGCGGAGTCAACAACCAAGAGACAGGCGGTGGCATTAGGACTGCTGGCGAGAACCTTCCAGTTGGGCATCTCGTGCCTGGTCAACCAGCTCCTGCAGAACTTCGCGGGCTGGAATTGTTCTTACAGATCGTTACTTGAGACGCTCTTCGTTGTCGAATGGATAGGTCAAGACTCACAACGCTTCGAAGCATATTTCGAAGGTGCCGCACCAGGGATAGGACGCATAAAGACTGACTTCTGTGGTAGGCACCCGGAATTCGCGGACCTCTACGCGTCAGCGTCGGAAGTGACGCATGTCGGATCTAGATCGTTACACCTATCGCGAAAGCACCAAATGGCAATGTCAGATGAATTACCATTCACAGCTACTTCAATGCATATTGCCGGGCCTCAACTGGCTGAGATGCTAGGAGACTTCGCAAAGTTAGTTGTGCTGCTCGAGCAGAGACTCGAAGTGTTGCTAATCGAGAACTTCGACCTGACGACAAAGGGTGAGGTGCTTTGGACAAAGGGGGCAGTAGAGTCCAAATTCGGGTGTCTGGCTTGGGAACGCGCTAACCATTAGGAGGGCCTTATTGCTCGTCGGCGACGCCACAAATCGGGCTCGCTGCCTCGTTCCGAAGGCCGGTGAGAACTGGAGGATTTGCCCGGAGCATTCTGGCGCTCGCCCATTGATCGGCGTCGCGTGACGGCCTATCCGGAAGTTGCGCTGGCTCTGGCGTGACGACGGCAAAGTCTGCCAAGCGGGCCAGAGGTCCCCATCCCGGGAAATCTGCCAGCTCTCCACCGCGAGTTAGGTTAGCGCTTATGGGGCGAACCCCTATGCTGGCGTTCTCCCCCCTGGCCGAACTGTTCCTTGCGGATACATGGCAGTCGGGCCTCGGGGCCCTGCGAACATGTTACTGTTGTAACAACTGAGGCAAGCGCATGAAGTCGAGCAAGCGGCTTCTTCTCTGGAGCCTGCTGGCTGCACTGGCTGGAGCGCAGACCCGGCAGTCGATTATCATCGACCACAACTCCACGGACCTCTCGAGAATCCCGGATCAGTGGATCGAGCGCGCCAAGGCGCTGACCATTCACTACGCGCACACTTCGCACGGCTCCCAGATCGTCTCGGGCCTGGAAGCGCTCCGGCGCGAGAATCCCAAGTTCGACTACACGGTGTACTCCGGCCAGCCGCAGAGCCTGCCCGCCGCGCAGGGGGCTTTGCGCATCTACGATGGTCAGCCCGATGAGACCTACGTCACGCCCGAGCTCTACTGGAGCGAAGCGGACGGCATCCGGATCACCCGCGCCGTCGCGGGCACCGGCCTGTTCAACTTCTCGATGTGGTCCTGGTGCGGCGAGCAGTCCTCCAACTCCGCCGCTCGGGTGCAGCAGTATCTCGACACTCTGAATCAGTTCGAGACGGACTATCCGGCCATGCGGTTCATCCTCATGACCGGCCACACCGACGGGGGCAGCGCCACCCTCGCGCGCAACAACGGGCTAGTCCGCGACTACGGCCGGCAGAACGCGAAAGTGCTGTTCGACTTCGCCGACATCGAGAGCTACGACCCGGCTGGGAATCACTACCCGAATACCGACGACAGTTGCCCCTGGTGCGAGGATTGGTGCGCGACTCATCCGGGCGATTGCCAGAACCTGCCCGACGACTGCGCCCACTCGCATCCATTTAACTGCAAGCTGAAGGCTCGCGCGTTCTGGTGGATGATGGCGCGGCTCGCGGGTTGGGACGGCACGTCCGTGTCACCCTCGGGTCCTTACATCGCTCCCAACGGCGTGCTGAACGCCGCCAGTTACAGTGGTGGCGCGGTGTCCGCCGGCGAACTCCTGGTCATTTACGGGGAAGGCTTCGGCCCCCCGCAGTTAGCCCCGCTCGCGCTCAACCAGGCCGGCCTCGTGGATACGTTCGTGGGAGACACGCGGGTGCTCTTCGATGGCGTGCCCGGGCCCATGATCTACGCCTGGAGCGGGCAGGTGAGCGCGGTCGTGCCCTATGGCGTGGCAGGCAATCGGTCGGTCAGTGTGGAAGTGGAATACCGGGGGACAAGGACCCCGCCCCTCCAGGTCCCGGCCGCGGCGGCGGCTCCCGGCATCTTCTCCCTGGATGCCTCGGGCCAGGGTCAGGGCGCCATCTTGAACCAGGATCTGAGCCTGAATGGCGCCGCAAATCCGGCGCCCTCCGGCTCCATCGTCGTGCTTTACGTCACCGGTGAGGGCCAGACCGAGCCTCCAGGCATCGACGGGAAGCTGGCCGCGGGATCGCTCCCCAAGCCCCGGTTGCCCGTGGCGGTTCAGATCGACGGGATCGACGCCGAGGTTCTATATGCGGGCGCAGCCCCCACGCTGGTGGCCGGCGTCATGCAGGTAAACGTGAGGCTGCCCCCGGGCGTGAGGTCCGGCGACGCGGTCCCTGTGCTCATCAAGGTGGGAGAGGCGACCAGCTCTCCGGGCGTCACCCTGGCTGTACGGTAGGCGTCCGTCCGATTCTCTCAGGACCCCGGCGTCGCCGCCGCCTTCACGTGGCATTTGGCGCAGTTGCCCGCGGTCTGGAAGGCCATGCCACCCGGGCGATGGCAGAACCCGCAGGAGGTCTGGTTGGCTTGGGCGGGCTTGTGCATCCCGGGCTTGAAGTTCAGCGGGGCCTTGGCCGACTGCTGGAACAGCTTGTCGTGGCAAACCTTGCAGTCGCCCTTGGCACGCTTGAGGTGGGCCGTGTGATCGTAGGTCACCTTCCCCATCTTGGTCTCGAAGACGAGCTTGGAGGGCGCCTGGGGCTGCTGGGCGGACACGCTGAGCAGGCAGATCACCGAAATCGCGAGAAGGAACACCATCAGGTAGCGCATATCCAGAAATAATACCATTGAGCTATGTTGGTTTTGGCCTCCCGCTCCCCGCGGCGTCAGGAGATCCTGGTGCGAGCGGGCATCCCCTTCGTGGTCCGGCCGGTCCAGGTCGACGAGGCGCTCCAGCCGGGCGAGGACGCGCGCGCCTGCGTGAGGCGCCTGGCCCGCCAAAAGGCCGAGGCCGTCGAGGCCGCGCCGGAGGACGTCGTCCTGGGGGCCGACACGGTGGTCGTCGTGGATGAGGAGATCCTCGGCAAGCCCGTCGACGCCGCCGATGCCGCGAGCATGTTAGGCCGCCTTTCCGGGCGTGAGCACATCGTCCTGACGGGCATCTGCCTGCGTGCCTCCTCCGGCCTGATCGAGGACCTGGAAGCCACCCGCGTGCGCTTCGTCCCGCTTTCACCCCGCGATATCGCCGAGTACGTCTCGAGCGGCGAGCCGATGGACAAGGCCGGCGCCTATGCCATCCAGGGGCTGGCCTCGCGATTCATCGACCGCGTCGAGGGCTGCTATTTCAACGTCGTCGGCCTCCCCATCGCACGGGTCTACCGCCATCTGCTGGCGTTGGGAGCCCGGCACCATCCTGGGGACTAACAGCCTGTGGTGAAAGTCCGTGGCAGGCGAAACCGCCTGCCACGCACTGGCCCAAGTCGTTGATTCTCCTCGTGGTGCAGGCGGTTCCGCCTGCGTCCGCGCCTTAAACGGGACTTTCACGACAGGCGGCACGCGGCCGAATCCGGTATAATCCGCCTCTGAGCGCATCTCAGGAGGAGGATGTATGTCGCAACCGGATCAACCCGGCCGCCGCGGCTTCCTGCATCGGGGCTTGGCGTTGGCGGGTGTTTCAGCCGTACTGCCCTCGGCGGGCCTGGCCCAGCCAAGCGGCGCGGAGCTCCAACTGCCCGGGTACGCCCGGGCCAAGAACTGCCGGTCGCTCAAGCAATCCAGCCACGACCCGACCGGGGGCAACGCCGACTTCTGGCGGATTCCGCCCGGCGGCACGCTGGAGTTGTTCAACTCCCCGGGGCCGGGGGTCATCTCGCACATTTGGTTCACCATCTCGGCTCAGAGCCCAAACCACCTCAAGGAACTGGTGCTGCGGGCGTACTGGGACGGCAACTCCAAACCCAGCGTTGCGGCCCCTATCGGCGACTTCTTCGGCCTCAACCTGGGCCAGTACCAGATCTACGAGTCGGCCTATCTCGCCTGCTCTCCCGGCCGCTCGCTGAACTGCTACTTCGCCATGCCGTTCCGCAAGTCGGCGCGCCTGACTGTCACCAACGAGAGCGCGGGCCAGGTCGGGGCCTTCTACTCCAACATCGACTATCTGCTTGCGCCCTCCCTGCCCGACGACGCGCTGTATTTCCACGCCCAGTACCGGCAGGCGTCACCCTGCGTGGCCAGCGTGGGCGAGACACTCAACCCCACCGGCGCCAGGAACTACGTGTACCTGGAAACGCGGGGGCGGGGCCACCTGATGGGGGTCACGCTGGGCGTCCTGCTCAACGCCGACGGCTGGATGGGCGAGGGCGACGACATGATCTTCATCGACGACGAGGCCAAACCCGCCATCATCGGCACCGGCTCGGAGGATTACTTCCTGGGGAGCTGGAGCTTCGGCGGGCGCGACGGCGCCACTCCCTTCGCGCATCACTACTACGGGGCTCCGCTGATCGTCATGCCCGAGCGCACCGGCGGCCGCTATTGCTGCTACCGCTGGCACGGCGACAACCCGGTGACCTTCACGCGCTACCTGAAACACACCATGGAGCACGGCCACGCCAACGACCGCGGCGATAACTTCTTCTCGGTGGGCTACTGGTACCAGTCCGAGCCTTACACCGATTTCCCGCCCCTGCCGCCGGCGGCCGAGCGCATCCCCCGGGTCAAGCCGGGCTGAGTCACAATAGGAGACGCCATGAAATCACGGATTGCGGTTCTGGCCGGCATGGGCGCGGCGCTGCTGCTGGCGGCCGACCCGCCGGGGTTCGTCCGCTGGCGGGCTTCCGATCTGAAAGGGCTCGAACAGAAGCTCGCGGGGAAGCTCGATACGAAACTGAAAGTGGCCTCCGAGCCGTTGGGCAAGTTCCCCAACCACTCATTTGCGCTGGCCCACCGGGAGGCCAGCGGAGAGGCTGAGATGCACGAGACCCAGGCCGACGTTTTCGTGGTTCAGAGCGGCGAAGCGAACCTGGTGATCGGCGGGAAGGTGACCGGCGCCAGGACCACCGCGCCCGGCGAGGTGCGCGGGCCGTCCATTGAAGGCGGCCGCGAGATGAAGCTGGCCGCCGGCGACATTGTCCACATCCCGGCCAAGGTCCCGCACCAGTTGCTGCTCCAGCCCGGAAAGCAGTTCACCTACTTCGTGGTAAAGGTGGATACGCCATGAGACCACAGCGGCATTGGCTGTACGCGGCGCTGATGCTGGGGATGGGCCTGTTCCTTCTCCGGGGCATCCGTCCCGTCTTCCGGAATTGGGACCAGTTCGGCCCGGCGCTGCAACTGGTTCTCGTTGTGTTCCTCATTGCCGGCGCCGCACTCGTCATCTCCGGCCTGTTGACACTGTTTTCGCGAAGCCTGCGACGCGCTGCCGCTTGGGGAGCCGCGGGGGCCTTCCTGCTCGCGGGTGTGACCCAGTTGGGCGGGGTTCTGTCAGCCGTCATTCCCTGCGGAGGCCCAAGCTGAAAGATCTCGAACCTCGCGGTCGGCGGGGTCTATTTGCTGTTGGGCGGCGTGACGTGGCAGGAGGCCCGGCGCGGCTACTGCCTCCAAAACAACTCCGCGTCGGACCGCCGCACGTAGTTGGCGTCGATCTCGGCGGGGTTCTGGCTGAGGCCGGCGTCCAGGCGCGCCGCGGCGATTCTCGCGATGGCGCCCGCCAGCGCGCGCGGCGCCTCGCACACCGCCGCGTGCTCGAACCGCGTTCCCACGAGCGCCGGGCAGAACCAGGCGCTGTCCTGGCACACGAACTCCAGATCGCCCTCCGGAAGCGTGGCCAGCCACGCGGGAAGGGGCATGACCACCTCGGGACTCACGATCTTGAGCCCGGCGTTGTACACCGCCCCGTAGATCTGGCCGCGCCGGGCGTCCACGACCGCCGCCCGCAGCGCCGCCCCACCGAACCAAGCTACGGCTTCCAGGTTCGACACCGCCACCACCCGCTTGCCCAGCGCTTCGGCCAGCCCTTTCACCGCGGCCAAGCCCACCCGCACCCCGGTGAACGATCCGGGTCCCGCCGCCGCCGCGAAACAGCCGATATCCTCCAATTCCCAGCCGGTCCGCTCGAGCAGCCCACGCAGGTGGTCGAACAGGATGCGGCTAAAGCCTTCATTGGAATGCAGGAGCACTTCGACGACGACCTGGCCGCCATCCGCCAGGGCCAGGCTGCCGAACTCGGTGGTGGTGTCCAGGGCCAGGATGCGGTTCACTGGGTCAGCTTGTAGACCTTGAAGAGAGAGTAGACTTTTCCGTTCGCGTTCATCCCGTATAGCCGCATCGCCAGGTCCGCCG
This sequence comes from Bryobacteraceae bacterium, assembly GCA_049512775.1. Lineage (GTDB taxonomy): Bacteria > Acidobacteriota > Terriglobia > Bryobacterales > Bryobacteraceae > Fen-330. Next base: position 48,348 of record JBEKWU010000022.1, on the reverse strand, counting down.
GATAGGAGCCGCCGATGCTCGGCGGGATGGCGAGGGTCCCTTGCGCGCCCGTTCCGATGACCCGGAAACCCTGCTGGTCGGCCGCGACCTCGCCGGTCCACAGCCACATCATCGAGCGGGTCGCGCGGGTCTCCCGCGTGATGCGGATCGCGTACTTGGCCGGGCTGCCAAGCGAAATGGTGTCCGCCGCCGGCCCGACGATCTCGAACGGCGCCTTCTGCGGCGTCTGCTCGATCTCCTGCATCGCGATGGGCCGCGACTCGAACTTGTAGGACTTCAGCATCCCCTCCTTGTGGCCCTCCCGCGAGATGTGGAGCACCCAGTCGTGCGTATTGTCCGGCGGCGCGCCGGTGAAGCGGTCTCCCTTGTAGCCTTTCTTCTCCTTCAGGGATTCGCCGGTGATCGGGTTGAACCAGGCCACGTCGTAACCGTGCTTCTCGAGCACCACCTCGACCGGCCCGGGCTTCTCCAAGTACACGATATACTCGACCCCCTCCAGCGCCACGGCGCGCCCGCCATCCACGTCGAAATAGGGCTCGAGCTCCCAGTGGCGGGTGCTGGAGAAGAAATCGAACCACACCGCCATCTGCCGCGCGGCGGGCGAATCAGGCTGGCTTGGATCCGCGTTGCCGAGCGTGGGGTACTGGCCGTCCATCGTGGCATTCCACAGCCACCGGCGCACCGTGTCCGCGTCCGCTCCCGCCGGCCCGAAACCGACCTGCGGCATGGCGTACAACTGGTGCTCGATGGCCGCCAGGTCGTCGGCAGCCGATTGCGAGCCGAGATAGTTCATCCACTCGTCGCCGGCCAGCGGCGAGGCGCTGGCCTCCGCCCCCGTGGATCGCGGATGCTGGTACGGATCGATTTTCTTCAGCGCCAACCCGATCTCCTTGAGCGCCGCGCGCCCGTCCAGTGCCCGCTCGAAGCTCTGGAATCCCTGCCAGGTGATATCCATGGCCGCGTAGCGCGCCACGAGGTAACGAATGTAGCGCTCCCGCTCGGCCCAGTCGGGAAACAGGCTGGTGAGCTGCTGCTGGTCGTAGGCCGGCATCAGGTCCACGGCGATGCCTTTGCGGTTCAGCGCCAGGATGCGCTGGTCCAGTTCCTGGAACACCGCCGGGTCCGGCTGGTCGGCCGAGCGGAACGCTCCCCCGGGCTTGCCGGGGGGCGCCAGCACGACCCCGCGCAGGTGCGTGAACTTCTGTTGGGCCCGCGCGGCCGCCAATTGGTCGAACACCTCCCGTTGGATGTACGGCAGCGCCAGCAGCGTGTCGCCCATCCACAGGTGCGGCTTTTTCACCTGCTCGTCAACCCGGGCCCAATGATGCACGTTGGCGGGATTCAGAAAGCCGGGGAAATTCGATTCGGTCGCCGAGAACACGCCCTCTTTGCCCTCGAACCGGGGGATGTTGCTGGTCACCCGGAACACCCACTCGCCCGGGTCTGTGGGCGCGAAGCGGATCACCAGCCGGCGGCCCCCGTCCCAAAACCCCGGCATGCGGAAGGTCCGGTACCGCGGTGATCGGAACTCCGCCTCCAGTTGCACCGTCAGGTAGGGGTTCGGATGGGCCGAGGCCTCTTCGCTCGAAAGCTCGAACACGATCTCGCACGGCGAATAGGTGGGCGTCGGCTGGCACACAGTCTGCGCGATGCCAGGCAGGACCAGAACGGACATGAGCAGGAGCGTGCGCATCAAACTACAGTGTAGCCGCATCGCACCGGCCTGCGGCTTGTTTACCCGTTGGCGGCGGCCATTCTGGCGGCCAGATCGAGCGCGCTCACGAAGCTGGCCGTCGAGGCCACCCCCTGGCCCGCGATGTCGAACGCAGTGCCATGATCCACCGAGGTGCGGATGATCGGCAGTCCCAGAGCGACATTCACGCTGCCTTCGAAGTCCAGCAGCTTCAGCGGGGCGTGCCCCTGGTCGTGGTACATGCAAACGATGGCATCGTACTTCTTCCTGCGAACGGCCAGGTAAAAGACCGTGTCGGGTGGAACCGGGCCCTCCACCGGCATCCCCTGACTCCGCGCCCACTCGATGGCGGGACGGATCTCGCGGATTTCCTCGTCGCCGAACAGGCCGTTTTCGCCGGCATGCGGGTTCAACCCGGCGACCGCAATCCGCGGGTTCGGCCGCAGCTTCCGAACCGCATCCACGGTCAAACCGAGGACGGTGCAGATGCGCTCCTTCTTCACCCGCTCGACGGCGGTCCTCAACGAGACGTGCGTGCTCACGTGGGTGACGATCAACTGCTCGCTCACCAGCATGATGGTCACATCGCTCACCCCGCACACCGCGGCGATCAGCTCGGTGTGCCCGACAAAGCCGCTGTCGGACAACTGCGTCGCTTCCTTGTTCATCGGCAGGGTGACCATGGCGGCGATCTCGCCCTTCAGGGCCGCGCGGGCGGCTGCGATCACGTACTCCCGGGCGGCGAGGCCGGACTGCCGGTTGAGCTGCCCCGGCGTCACCTCCCCGGCGCGCATCAGCCCGAAATCGATCACGTTCAGCGCGCCGTCTTGAGACTCCCGGACCGACTGCGCCTTAAACAACTCGACGCCCAGGCCGAGCCGGCGGTTGTAGTAGTCGAGCGCGCTCCAGTCGCCGTAGACCGCCACGCGGTGGCGAATCTGGCCATCGCGCCAGGCCTTCAACACGATCTCCGGGCCAACTCCGCTCGAGTCGCCCATGGTGATGCCGTAGATCCGTTCCATCATGGTTGCCTTCCTGTGAGCCGGTCCCGCAGTCGCGCCAGGACGTCGGGCGGGCCGAAGCCGCCAGCCTTCGTAATGAGCAACAGATCGCGCTGCGAGGTCCGGTCGCGCAGGCGCGAAATCGGAATTCCGGGCAGGAGTTCTCCCAGCGGCTCCAGCGGAGGTTTGCCGAACGCTTCCAGTATGGCGAACGCCGTATCTCCGCCGAATACGATCAATGCCTTGATCGCCGACCGGCCCACCAGTTCGCGAACTTCGCGTCCAAGCTCCTCGCCGCGCAAACCCGAGTGCTCCAGGATGGTCCAGCCGGAATGCGGATCTGGCAGCCCCTGCTCGATCTGCCGGAGCGACACCTCGTGAAGGCTGCCATTTACTACCAGCGCGGAATCCGCCTGGAAACTGGGCGCGGTGCTGGAGCGCGGCAAGTCAATCCTCTCGGCGATGGCTTCGGCGAACGCCGCCGGGCCGGCGCCGCAACGCCATCCGGATGCGCACCAGAATCTCGCCGCGGCTGCGACGTCCTCATCGCTGGTCCCATTCGAGATGTAGATCCCCGCGGGGGCGTCGGCGCGCAGCGATCCGGCATCCGCCAGCCAGACCGGAGCGCTGGTCTGTCTCCGGAGCACCTCGACGATGCGGCTCTCGGTGGTTGGATTCAACGCATCCCGCGCAAACACGGTCTGCTCCAGCGGCGTTCCTAAAACCAGGAGGCGGCCATCGACCACCGTGCGGCCCATGGCCGGGTAGGCGGGAACGTAGAGCAGAGGGAGGGCAGCGGCTTCGAGCATTGCGCCGAGCTGGCTCCCGATGTTGCCGCGCAGCGTCGAGTCGGTCTTGGCGTACAGCAGCTCCGCATCGGCGGCGGAACGAACCAGTCGATCGACGCGGCGGGCCGCCTCGGCTGCGCTGACGTGCCGCGTCTCGAGGTCGACGATGCGCACCGGCGGCGAATCCGCGGCCGGCGCCGGCTCCCATCCGATCGTCACCCGCGCCTGGATGCCATGCGCCGCGAACTTGGCGCCCACCTCGAGCGCTCCCGTCAGGTCGTCGGCAAAGGCCAGAAACGACTGGTGGCCCTGGCTCATAGTGCAGATTCTGGCACCCGTGCGCATCACTGTCAACGCTTCGCCCTGGTTTTCACTCTGGTAGACTGGAGGCGCTCATGCGCCCCAATCACACCCAGGAGAAGCTCCGATCCGGTGCCGCCGTTTTCGGCTGCGCGCTTCAGCAACTGCGCTCGACGGAGGTCCCACGCACTCTCGCCGCCGCGGGCTACGACTACGTCTTCATTGACGGCGAACACACGGGCTTCGACTTGGAGACCATCCAGGACCTGGTGGCCGCTTCCGTGCAGGCGGGCATCACGCCCATCGTGCGCGTTGCGGAGCTGCTGTATTCTCTGGTGGCGCGCGCCCTGGACGTGGGAGCGCAGGGGATCATCCTTCCCCGGATGGAAGACCCTCGCCTGCTGGCCGAGGCCCTCCGCTGGATGCGCTATCCTCCCCTGGGCTGCCGCGGGTTCGGCGTCATGACGCCGCTCCTCGACTACGAGCCGCGCTCTTTCCCGGAGATCACCGAACACCTGAACGCCCATACGCTGGTGGTGGTGCAATTCGAGAGCCGCAAAGCCATCGAGTGCTGCGAGGAATTGCTGGACGTCCCGGGCATCGACGTGGCCATGGTCGGCCCCGCCGACCTGTCGATTTCGCTGGGCTGTCCCGGCCAGTTGGATCACCCTACCCTGGTCGAAGCGGTCCTCCAGCTCAAGGAAGCCTGCGAGCCTCGCGGCATCGTCACCGGGATCCACTGCCGGAACACGGCGCAGGCCCGCGTCTGGGTCGAGCGCGGCTTGCGCTTTGTCGGGGCCGGCAACGAGCACACGCTGCTGCTGGAGCGCGCCAGGGAATCGGTGGCATCCCTGCGTTCCGCCTGGCCGCCGCGCTGACCTATCCGGCTTCGCCCGGCTGTCTCCGTGAGAACAGCAGGCTCGCGGAGTACCCGACCACCACCAGCATCACGTGGCCCACTGCCCCGATCATGAGATCGCTCCAGGGGAAGTTGAAGCGGCCCAGATCGACGATCTTCTTCTGGCCCACCGTCAGCGTGGCCCAGCCCGTGAACAGGATGCACGCGGCGATTCCGGCGTAGATGCCCTGCCGGTTCGCCCTCTTGCTCAGGAACGCCAGCAGGAACAGCCCGGCCAGCCCCCCGGCCACGATGGCCGAGGCGGAGAACCACATCGAGAGCGCGCCGCCGCGCGAGTGCGCCAGCACCACCGCCAGGCACATGCACAGGATTCCGCAGACCGCAATGATCGCTTTGCCCACCCGCAGGCGCGTGCGATCCGAGGACTGGGGGCGGAACGCGCGATAGAAATCCTCGACGCCGACCACTCCCAGGCAGTTCAAGTCGGAGGCCAGCGCCGCCATCGCCGCTCCCATCAGCGGCGCCATGAACAGCCCCGCCACGCCCGCGGGCAGGTGCGTGCTCAAGAAGTAAGGGAAAACCTGGTCCGGCTTGGTGATGAAAGCCGGCAGCCTCTCGCCCGTGAGGCGATAGAACGACCAGGTGCAGCTCCCGATCAGCATGAACAGGGTCCAGACCGGGACGCAAAGCAGCGCACCCAAGGCCACTCCTTTGAGCGCGCCGCGGTCCGACTTCGCCACCAGGTACCGCTGCACCACGGTCTGGTCGGCGGTGTAGCGCTGCAAGTACCAGAAGAACCCGTAAATCGCCAGAACCGGAACGGTGGCTCGCGAAAAGTCCGGCCGCAGCGAGCCCAGAGAGAACTTGTGATTCTCCCACGCCAGCGAGATTACGGCGCCGGGTCCCCCCGGAGGCAGGAACAGCAGGAACGCGAGCGAGACCACGATGCCGGCCCACAGCACGAACCCCTGCACCACGTCGGTCCAGATCACGGCTTCCAGGCCGCCGATCAAGGTGTAGACCAGCGTCGCCGCGCCCGCCACCAGGATGACCAGGTCGGTGTTCCAGCCGGTCATGCTGTGGATGGTCAGGGCCAGCAGGTAGAACACGAAACCCATCTTCGAGAAATGGGTCAGCGAGAAGGCCAGCGAGGCGTACATCCGGGTAGGCCGCCCAAACCGCTTCCCGAAATACTCGTACGCGCTCATCCCCACCTCGCGGCGATAGAACGGCACGACCACCGTGCCCACCAGCGCCAGGACGACGATCACCATGAGCCCGGGCACCAGCAGCGACCAGTTCTCCCCGTAGGCCGCTCCAGGGTAGGCGATGAAGGTCACGCTGGTGATCAGGGTCGCCAGCAGCGAAAGGCCCATGGCCCAGGATGGGATCGAGCGCCTGGCGACGAAGTAGGTTTCGGTGTTGGTCTGCCGCCGGGAGAAATGAATCCCCACGGCCACCATGGCGCTCAAGTACGCCAGCATGACCAGGAGGTCCAGCCACCTGAGGTTGGGCATGAGACCCCAGTGTAACCCTGCCGTGGCGCAGGCGGTTTCGCCTGCGTCCCCGAATCAGTCCTTGGTTGGCTTCTTCTCGACGTCGATCTTCGGGATGCCGAAATGGCCGCCCAGCTCGCTCAGCTTGTCCAGGTCGATCGATCCGTTGATGTGGACCAGTGTCAGCTCCTTCGGTTCGGCCGCCAGAATCACCAGGCCCCCGACGCGGCTGCCCTCGGTCTTGAGATAGATCTCGGTGTGCTCCTTGTCCTTCTTGCTGACCACGCCCACAATCTTCGACCAGCCCGGCACGCGGAGCTGGCTCCGGATCGCCTCGACGTCCTCCGCCGAGTATTCCCCTTCCTGGCTGAACTCGAAGCTCCGGACGTAGATTCCCTTCAGGCCGTCCAACATGTTCTTCACCTTGGCCTCGTCGGGCTTGTGGCCGGAAAGGAATCGCCCGGCCAGTTGCAGCAGCGCGCCGTCCAGCATCACATCGACGCTCTCGACCGCTTTCGAAGCCAGCTTTTCCACGCTCGCCGGCATTCTGATCTCCTGCGCGAACACCGGCAGGGCGGCCATCAATAGAATTGCTCGAATCCGCATACTTTCTCCTCGTTGATTTCCGACACGCGATACCCCAGGATCTTGCCGATAGCCGATAGCTGTAAGCTGTCAGCTTAGTCGCTTCTCTCGAACACCTTCTCTTGCGCTACGTGCAACTTGGCGCCCGCGATGCGCAGCGCCAGTACGAGCTGCTGTTTCGCCGCCTCTCCCTCGGCCCGCAGATGCTGCTCGCGCCGGTACTCGAGGCCGGCCGCCAGCAAAGCGCACGCCAGAACCCCGGCCGCCGCCCAGCGCATCAGCGGCGGGCGGAACCCCGACGTCAGCGTGCGCCACCAGCTTTGCCTGGGCCGCGCCGCCGCGGCTCGCGCCAGCACTGCCCGCGTGAAATCCGGCCCCGGATCTTCCCTGCGCAGCGCTTCTCTCAGAGCGTCATCCAAGCGGCTCATAGGTTCTCTTCTCCCACCGAGCGGCGCAGTTTCTCGCGCAGCAGCGCCAGCGACCGCTGCAAGTGGCTCTTCACTGTCCGCACCGGCATGTCCAGCGCCGCGGCGATTTCGCTCGGATCCAGGTCTTCCTGGTACCGCAGGATCATCGCCATCCGCGGCTTCTCCGGAAGCGATGCCACCAGCCGCTGGAGCGTCCGCGACAGCATCGGGTCACGGGCCGCCGGCATCGTCACCGGCTCCGGCACGTCCTCCAGGCTCACTTGCGGCCGCAGTTTCCGCCGCCGCGCGCTATCGATCGACCGGTGGCTGGCCACCCGCCGCAGCCAAAAGGTAATATGCGCCATCGACTGGAACTCCGCCAGGCGCTGGTGAAGTTGCAGGAACACCTCCTGCGCCACTTCCTCGGCCAGCGAGCGGTCGTGCAGAAAGTGGTACGCGATGCTGAACACCATCGCCTGGTGCTGGCGCACGATCCCGGCGAAATCCGCGACCTCGACCGCCGCCGCTTCCGCCATTTCCGTGGCCAGCCGCATCACCTTTCATAGGATAACTACGCCAGGCGGGCGGCGAGGGGACGCAAAAATCCGCGACCTGGCGATCAGGCCGGTGGGTAGTCGGAGAGACCAAGCATTCCCGGGCCGGGCGGTGGTTGCTCCGGCTCGCTGTCGTTGCGCCTGCGTCGCCATCTGACCCACAGCCGGATCAGCCCCCCGATGAGCATGTAGGAAATGAAGCCATAGGTGTACCCTTCGCCTCGGACCTGAAGCTCGACCTCGCGGGCCTTCGGCGCCAGCTTGGCCAGAGGACTGTCCGGATTGGCCTCGACTTCCCGCAAGATCTCGGGCGGCTTCAGGAAACCATACCTGAGCTGTCCGTTCACGTTCCCGATCCACAGAAACTCCCGCACCTGGATCTGGGACAGCCGCCAGTTGGCATAGAGCGCGCCAAACAACGGCACGTAAAGGAAAAGACCGAGCACGAAAAGGGCCACTGCCAGTGGTCTGCTCATAGAATTCGCTCCTGTAGTTCCGGCACCCGTACCACCATACACCGGAGCGCCTTTCGCCGCCCGTCCCGGGCCGGCTGGTTCCCGGAGACCAGCCGCAAAAGCGTCGAAACCCGATCCCCCGCGCCGCCGTCCCACCGACAGCGCAGAGTGAACTTGCTGGAGGAATTCATGATTCACCTGCGCGCCCCGCGTTGCACCTGGCCCGGAGTGCCTCCCCAGGCACGTGCCGGGATGTGCTCCGTTCTTCTTCATGCCGTGGCCGTGACCTTGATGTTCACGCTCGCTTCGAGCAATGCCGGCCGCCGGATTCCCAGGGATAGCGTACGGCTGGCAAGCGCATTGGACCTCGCGCCGTACCTGCCCCACATGGCCTCCGGGCTGAAGGGTGGCGGGGGCGGGGGAGACAGGTCGCCCCGGCCGGCGAGCCCGGGACGCCTGCCCCGGTTCGCCCGGAGGCAATTCACCCCGCCCGCGGCGGCGCCGAACAATCCCAGACCCATTCTGCCGATGGAGCCGACGCTGATCGTTCCACCCGAACTCAAGCTGTCGGAGGTCAACCTACCGCAGTTCGGCGATCCGTTCGCGAAGCCGGGGCCCCCGTCGAGCGGCCCCGGTTGTTGCGGGGGGATCGGCGACGGTCGTGGTCACGGCGTGGGTTCTGGGGATGGGCCGGGGCTCGGCCCCGGGAAGGGCGGCGGCGTGCAGGGTCCTCCCCCGCGTCCCGCCGGGGCGCTGTCGGGGTTGGTGGTGCTCTACAAAGTCGAACCCGACTACTCCGACGACGCGCGGAAAGCCCAACTGCAAGGCGTAGTCATTGTGCGCCTGGAGGTGGACGAGAGCGGCATGCCCCGCAACCTGACGGTGGTTCGTTCTCTCGGGCTGGGTCTGGACGAGCGGGCCGTCGAAGCGGTTGGGAAATGGCGCTTCCGCCCCGCATACCGCAACGGGAAACCCACCGTTGCCGCCGCCCTCGTCGAGGTGAACTTCCGGTTGCTTTGAGGATGCCCCTAGCGCCGGGTGAAGACCACGCTGCGCCAGCCTACGTTCCCGGCCGCGTCGCTGGCCCGGATGGTGATGGTGTTGGTGCCCACTCGCAGCGCAATCGGCCCGGCGGACCACTGGGTGGTGCCCAGCGCCACGCCGCCGTTCCCGATCGAGTCCACCCAGGCCACCTGGACCACGCCCACGTTGTCGCTGGCCTTGCCGCTCACCGTGACCGAGCTCGCCGACGTGCCCACGCTGGTGCTCGCCGGCGACAGGATGGTCAGCGAGGGAGCCACCGTGTCGTTCGTCGTGCTGGGGGCCGAGTAGGTCACGGTGAGCGATTGCGAAGCCGTGCCCCCGCTGACCGCCGTGGCCGTCACCGTGATCTGGTTCTGCCCGGACAGCAACGCCACCGGCCCCGCGACCCAGCTCAGCGTGCCCGACGCCAAGCCGCTGCCGCCGCGCGAGTTCACCCAGGTTACCTGCCTGATCCCGTCGGCATGTTGCGCTATCCCAGCCAGGGTCACCGACGCCGTGGTCGAGGTGTAACTGGATGCCGTCGTGGGCGACGTGATCGCCAGTGTGGGCGAGGTCGGCGTCGCGGGCGGTGTCGTCGGCGGAGTGGGAGGCGGAGTCGCCGGGGGCGTCGTCGCCGGCGCGTAGAGCATGCGAATCGCCGCAATGTCGTCCGCGGTCAGTCCCGTCCAGAGCTTATAGTACGGGTACATCACCGACGTGGGCAGATCGGAATGCCCCAAGCCCAGCGCATGCCCGGTTTCGTGCAGCGTTACCGAGAACACGTCCACGCCCTGGCCGATCCCCCAGTTCTCCGAATCGTCGAAGTGCATGTCGCCGGCGATCGGCTCGGGATTCGGCGGCGCGGGGTAGAAGGTGTGCGCCAGCACGCCGCCGGGCCCGTCGAAGGGGTACCCGTCGCCATGGGCCCATTTCGCGAACAGGAGCGCAATGGCCCGCGCCTGGCTGGCGTCGCTCACAGGCGAAAACGTCACTGCCACGTACTTGCTCCACTCCGCCCACGCCCGCAGAATCTCCGTCTGCACCGTGGCCCGCGGGAGCACGCTCGCCAGCGGCCCGAGATAGTACCCGAGCTGCGCCGAGCCTTGTCCCGGCCCATCCCAGCCGTAACCGTAGAGCGCCGTGATCTGGCCCGTCTGCCCGTACACCGTGGCCGCCCCGGCGCACACATATACCCGCTCACCTGCCTTCAACTCCTCGGAGGCCGGAAACACGTACTCGACCTCATCCCACCCCGCCAGCCGCGCCACGTCGCCCAGGGTTCCATCCACCAGCAAGTGGTTGGGCAGCAGGTCGGGATGTTCGCGCGTCGCCAATCCGTTCTGGCGCACCACTTCCCGCGCCTCGTAGTTTTCCACATCGCGGTGGAACTCCACCAGGAATGTGCCTGGCGCGGCGCTTTCGGTCAACAGGGGGCTCAGTTTGGCCTTCGGCCCCAGCCGCTCGGCCAGCACCAAGTCCAGGTCTTCCAGCGTGGCGCTGTCATCTATCGAGATCATGAAGCCGTAATCCGGCACGTACTCGAGAACGCTCGCGCCACGCCGGGCCAGTTCTTCCAAAGCCTCCGGTTGGGGCGCCGTGCGGAATTGCACCAGCAGGTGAGACCGGTTGTACTGTAGCCGCATCGGGCCCCTCACCCCGTCGTCTACCCCCAGCCGCACCTCCGAGAACCGTTTCGTCCCGAGGTTCGTCTTGAGGTAAAGCGGAGGCTGGGCGAGACCCAGGCCGCAGGCTAATAGAGAGAGGGAAGTGATTTTAATACAATGGGTTGCCACACTTTGCTTATCGCTTCGCGGGAGCCGGTTTTGACCCAAAACAGCCTTAGTCGCCCCCCTGAGAACTTCCCCACTCGCGCCGCACCCTGTCTTATGTGAGCACTCCGCGGCTCCCCATCCGCCCTATGCCGTTTAAGGTGATTCTCCTAGTCCTCCTGCCACCCATGGCGCTCGCCTCCCCCGCGGTCACCTACACCATCAGCACCATCGCCGGCGGCACCGAGTGCGGCGACGGCGGCGCGGCCGCGCTGGCCCAGCTCGGTTCTCCGGAAGGGCTGGCTGTCGACCAGGCCGGAAACCTCTACATCGCCGACGCCGTCGATCACCGCGTCCGCCGGGTTTCCTCCGCTGGTATCATCACCACCGTCGCGGGCAACGGCTATCCGGGATTTCGCGGGGACGGCGGCCCAGCCCGGGAGGCCCAACTGAATGCTCCTTACGGCCTCGCCGTCGATGCCGCCGGCAGTCTGTACATCGCCGACCTGGGAAACGACCGTATCCGCAAGGTCTCCTCCGACGGAGTCATCCAGACCATCGCGGGAGGCGGCGTGGCGGGTCTCACCCTGAGCCAGCCCCGCAACCTGGCCCTGGATGCCGCCGGCAACCTTTATATCTCCGATTTCGGCGGCCACCGGGTCTTCCGGCTCTCGCCCGCCGGATTCGTCTCTCCCGTCGCCGGCACCGGCTCGGTTGGCTCGATAGACGACGGCGCGTCGGTCCAGGCCAGCCTGGCGCCGCTGCGATCTCCCGCCGGTCTTGCCGTCGACGTCTCCGGCGCTGTCTATATCGCCGACAGCGGCAACCACAAGGTCCGCAAAGTCCTCAACGGATGGATGACCACGGTCCCGGTCCCCTCGGGCCTGCTCTATACGCCAACCGGTCTCGCCCTCGACGCCGCCGGTGGCCTCTACGTGGCCGCCAAAGGCTCGAGCCTGGTCCTGAAGCTGGCTCCGGTGCTGGCGCGAGTCGCCGGAAACGGGTACCCTGGCTACTCGGGCGATGGCGGTCCCGCCGTCCTCGCCAACCTCACCGGGCCGCGCGACATCGTCTTCGACGCCGCCGGCAATCTCTACGTCGCCGACGCTCGCGCCGGCCTCAAGTACTCCATCGGGGTGGTCCGGCGCGTCTCCGTGCTGGGCATGATCTCCACCTTTGCCGCGGGCGCCACTTTCCGCGCGCCGGGCGATGGGGGGCCGCCCACCTCCGCCCACCTGGATGCCCCTTCCGCCCTGGCTCTGGACGCCGCCAGCAACCTCTATGTCGCCGACCGCGACGACCACCGCGTGCGGAGGGTCTCCGCCAGCGTCATCGTGACCCTTGCCGGCATCGGATTCCCCGGCTCCGGCGGCGATGGCGGCTTCGCAATCTGCGCCCAGCTCGATCAGCCCGAAGGCATCGCTCTTCACCCCTCGGGCGACATCTGGATCAGCGAGTCCGCCGGCAACCGCCTACGCCGAATCACCGCCCTGGGCTTCATCGACACCATCTCCGCGGACCTGCTCCGCTCTCCCTCGGGCATCGCGATCGATGCCGCCGGGGTCGGCTATGTCGCCGACACCCTGAACCGCGTCGTCCGCAAGGTCGGCGCCGGCGGCAGCTTTTCCGTGCTGGACGTCTCCCTGGATCAGCCCACCGGCGTCAGCCTGGATTCGGCGGGCAATCTCTACATCGCCGACAGCGGCGCTCCCGCCATCCTCAAGGTCACCCCCAGCGGCGTCCTGTCCACCGTCGCCGCCAGCGGCGCCGGAACGCCCACCCGTGTCGCGCTCGACGCCGAGAACAACCTCTACATTGCCGATACTTCCCACCACCGGGTACTGAAGCTCACGCCGGTGGGGGTCATCGCCACCATCGCAGGCACCGGCTCTCCGGGCTATTCCGGCGACGGCGGCCCGGCCCTCTCCGCCGAGCTGGATGAGCCCGCCGACGTCGCCGTGGACTCCTCCGGCAACGTCTTCATTGCCGACCGCGGGAACGGAGTGGTCCGCAAGCTCACTCCCAGCCCCCTGCCGCCCGCGCCCGTGGGCCAGCCTGCCACCCTGGATGTCGCCAGCATCGTCAACGCCGCCAGCATGTTGCCCGGCGCCATCGCGCCCGGCGAACTCGTGACTCTGTTCGGCGCCGCCTTCCAGCCTGGCGCCACCCAGGTCCTCTTCGACGCCCAACCCGCCGCCCTGCTCTATGTCGACCCCAGCCAGATCAACCTCCAGGCCCCCGATTCGATCACCGGAGGCCCCACCGTCGAAATCGAGGTGCGCACCCCGGCCCATGCGGTGCGGCTGATCGTTCCCGCAGCCGAAGCCAACCCCGGGCTGTTCCGGGTTGCCGTCAACGAAAATGGCAGCCTCAACTCCCCCTCGCAGCCGGCGCTGGCCGGAAGCGTTGTCACTCTCTACGCCACCGGGGAAGGGAAGTCCCTCCCACTCTCACTGGCCATCGCCGGACAGCCCGCAGTCATCGTTTCCGCGCGAAGCGCCGGAGGCGTACTGGAAATCCACGCGAAGATCCCTGAAGGCTGCCCCCTCGGCGAGCAGCCCGTGGTCCTCACTGCGGGCCGCGCCTCGAGCCAGCCCGGCGTCACCCTCACCCTCCACTGAACCAGTTCGTATCCCCGGCTTTTTTGGGGGGGTTGATTGGCCCCTCCGACCATGCTTATACTGCTATTTCTGCCATGCCGGTGAGGAGTGATTTCGATCCCGCCGCTCCCCAGAAGGAGGCGGCGATATTCTACGGCCTGTTCCTGCGGGGCCATCCGCCCGAGTCGCTGCGCCGCGATATCGACGTCCCCAAGCCGCTGCTGGAAAAATGGATGAGATCCCGGATTTACGAGCCCTCCTTCCGAGAGTCCCTCCAGCGCCTCTATCGCTACCGCAAGCAAGTGCTCGCCATCTTCGAGGAACTGGTCTCGACCGAGAAGGTCCGCGCCCGCGTCCAGTAACGTCTGAGGACCCTCCGCTACAATGGCCAAGTAGCCGTTCATGCCTGAAATCGCCGTCCGCACCGAGGAACTGACCCGCGACTTCGCCAGCGTGCGCGCCGTCGACGGCCTCAGCCTCGAGGTCGAAGCCGGTACCGTGTTCGGTTTCCTGGGGCCGAACGGATCGGGTAAGACGACCACCATTCGCATGCTGCTAGGGCTGCTCGAGCCCAGCGCCGGCCGGGCCGAGGTCCTGGGCTTCGACACCCGGACCCAGTCCGGCCAGATCCGGGCCCGGTCCGGCGCCCTGCTCGAGAATCCGGGGATCTACGAGCGCTTCTCCGCGGAAGACAACCTGGAATTCTATGCTCGCATCTGGAGGCTCGGCGCCAGAGAGCGGCGCGCTCGCATCCGCCAACTGCTCCAGCACCTTGGATTGTGGGAGCGCCGCAAGGAGACCGTGGTCAAGTGGAGCCGTGGCATGAAGCAGAAGCTGGCGGTGGCCCGCGCCCTGATTCACCGCCCCTCGCTCATCTTCCTCGACGAGCCTACCGCCGGCCTCGACCCGGTGGCCGCCGCCGCCCTGCGCGCCGATCTCGAGTCCCTGGCCGCCGCCGACGGCGCCACGGTCTTTCTCACCACTCACCACCTGGCGGAAGCCGAGAAGCTTTGCCGCCGCGTGGCCGTCATCCGCGAAGGCAAGCTGCTGGCCGTGGGCCATCCGGACGAGCTGCGCTCCCAGCGTGGCGGGCCGAAAGCCGAGATCATAGGCCGCGGATTCACCCAGGCGGTGCTCGCCGCCCTGCGCTCTCTCCCGCTGGTGGCCTCGGCCGAAATGCAGAATGGCCGGCTGTCGATTTCGTTCCGTGGCGAAGCGGATCTGGCCCCCGTGGTGACCCTGCTGGTGAGTTTGGGCGTCGAGGTTGAAGAAGTGCACAAAGGCAAGGCCAGCCTCGAAGACGTTTTCCTGAAACTGATGGAGGAGGAGGCCACGTGATTGGCGACATCTGGACCATGGTCTGGAAAGAGTGGCGGGAGATCTTTCTCCAGCGCGGCACCTTCCGGGGCGGGGTGTTTTCGGCGATCGTCATTCCCTTGGCGCTGCTCGGGATCTTCATTCCCTGGCAGGAGGGCCGCCGCTGGGCCCAGTCCACCATCGCGCCCGTCCTGTGGGTGTGGCTCCCCGTTTTTCTGGTGGCCACCATGATTTGCGAATCCTTCGCCGGGGAGCGCGAGCGCAAGACCCTGGAGACCCTGCTCGCCAGCCGCCTGGCCGACCGTACGATTCTGTTCGGCAAGATCGCCGCCGCGATCGGTTACGGGTGGGGGCTGGCCATGAGCAGCATGTTGCTGGGCCTGGTCACCGTCAACGTCGTGCACGGCCAAGGCCGCCTGATCCTGTTGCCCGCGCAAAGCATCTTCGTGGTTTCTACGATCAGCCTGCTGGCCTCCGCGCTGGCTGCCTCCGCGGGCGTCCTCATCTCGCTGCGCGCCGCCACGGTGCGGCAGGCTCAGCAGACTCTGAGCCTCTCCCTGATGGGGCTCATGTTCGGCTGCATCTTCGGCCTCCAGGCGCTCCCGCCGGCCTGGAAGGCGTGGCTGCTCCGGACCTTCGCGGGAGCCAACCTCATCACCACCGCGCTCGTCGGCGGCGCCGCCCTGCTGACGCTCGATCTGCTGCTGATCTCGGCCGCCATGGCCCGCTTCCAGCGCGCCCGCCTCATCCTCGACTGAGGCTTACCAGGCGATGGGCGGGATGACAGCGACGCGCTTCCAGGTGCCCACCGACACCGGCTTCCCCAGGAGGCCCTGGACCACGATGGAGCGGACCTCGCTGCCGTCGGGTGTGGTGAAGAGTTTCTCCACCCCTTGCCCCGGAATCACCATGTTCGTGCCCTTCACTTTTGCCGTCCAGGTGACCGTTCCCGTGCAGTCGGGGTTGACCTGAGTGTTCATTTCGGCGAATTCGAGTTCCATGATTTCGCCGCCGAAACTCATGGTGAACCCGCCGGTCCAATTGCCTTGGTAGTCCGTCCAGGCGACGCCCAGAAGGGCGATGGGGACGGGCTGCGTGGTCCCGGACACGGAGGTGAGCACGGTTCCCTCGTAAGTGAACACGTAGGTGCCTCGAATGGTGTAGTTGCCGCACTGCCCCTGCGCGTGCAGCAGACCGCTTGCGGACGCCGCTATGAGCGCCGCGATCCGACAGAAACCTCGAACCGACATTGTAAGCTCCTTTCGCTAATCAGCCTAAGCGCGCCGCCGCATTCCGACAAGCGGCGACATGCGTCGGCCGCCCACCTGACGCATCTTGCCGCGTGCTGCCGCCTCTGATAAGCTCAGACAGATCTCCGGCGGAGAATCCGAGATGAGCGACGGGCCCTTGCAGCTCCCAACCTCCACTGGCGCGGCAATCGCACCCGGCGAGCTGCTCGACTCCTGGAAGGAGATTGCCAACTACCTCAACCGCGACATCCGCACGCTCCAGCGCTGGGAGCGCAGCAAGGATCTCCCCATCCACCGGCTGCCGGGCGGCGACAAGCCGGCGGTCTATGCCTTGAAATCCGAGCTGGACGCCTGGCTGCGCAGTCGCACCATCCACGGCCTGGAGGAAGAAGTGCGGCTCCCCCCGGTGGCCCGGGACGCGCCCTCGATTGCGGTGCTTCCGTTTGCCAACCTGAGCGGAGACAAAGAGAACGAATACTTCAGCGACGGGTTGGCCGACGAGATCCTCACCGAGCTGACGCGGGTTCCGGGTCTGCGGGTCATCGCCCGCACCTCCTCGTTTGCGCTCCGGGGCAAGGACCAGGATGTGCGCGAGATCGGGGCCAACCTGAACGTCGGCGCCCTGCTGGAAGGAAGCGTCCGCAAGTCGGGCGACCGGATCCGCGTCGCGGCTCAACTGGTGAGCACCGCGGATGGAGGTCACCTGTGGAGCGAGCGGTACGACCGCCAACTCACGGATGTGTTCGCCATCCAGGACCAGGTCTCCGCGGCCATTGTCGAGGCCATGCGGCCGCGCCTGGTGGGCGGGGCGCCCCCGGTGCGGCGGCGTACCGGGAACCTCGTCGCCTACAACCTGTATCTCAAGGCGCAGTACTTTGGCAATCGCGGGACCGAGGAAGCCCTCGCGGAAAGCAGGAAGTGCTTCGAGGAGGCCATTGCGCTCGACCCGGATTATGCGTTGGCCTACCTCGGGCTGGCGGAGCAGTACTGGGACTGCGCGTTCTGGGGTCTCGTCGCCCCCCGCGAGGCGGCGCGCGTCTCGATGCCGCTGGTCCTGAGGGCGCTGGAACTGGATGACTCGCTGGCAACCGCGCATGCAACGCTGGGGGTGTTCCGGGGAGCGTTCGAGTACGATTGGGCGGCGGCGGAGCGCGAGTTCCATCGGGCCCTGGAACTGGGTCCGGCATCCCCCGCCGTCCACAGCCGCTATGCCTGGTTCTTCCTGGAGCCGATCGGCAAGCTGGAGGAGGCGCTGGCGGAGTTGGAGTGGGTCCTCGAGGTCGACCCATTGTCACCGCTCGCTCACACCGCTCTGGCGCAGATGTTGATGTTCCGGAGGAGATTCCCCCAGGCCGAGCAGCAGTTCCGCCAGGCCCTCGAGCTGGACCCGAACTTCTGGATGGCGCACTGGTGCCTGGGAGCGGTGCATGCGTTCATGGGGATGTTGGACCAGGCCGTGGCGGAGTGTGAGAGGGCGTGGCAGCCAATTGGGCGCAGCTCCGTGGTTGGCGGGGCGCTGGGCGCTGTGTACGCTATGGTGGGGCGCACTTCGGACGCGCGGCGGCTGCTGGATGGAATGATGGAGCCGGCGCAGGGGGCCTACATCTCACCGCTGGGAATCGCGTGGCTCCATTTCGGCTTGGGGGACATCGACGCGGTCTTCGAGTGGCTCAACAAAGCCATTGACGAACGCGAGCCGCAGATGCTGCACCTGCCCGCCAAGCACCTCTACGATCCGCTCCGCGCCGATCCCCGCTTCGGGGCTCTTCTGGAAAGGATGAATCTGCCCCCTCGATAGACACGCATGCACGTTCTCCGCCTCGAATGCAGCGCTCAGGAAAAGGACCGTCTCATCGCCGAGCTCTGGGAGCGCGGCACCGCCGGCATCACCGAGGAGGATGCTCCCGGCGCCCGCTCATGCCTCGCGGCCTTCTTTGAGGAACCCATCAACGTCGCGGATCTGGCGGCCTGGCAGCCGTGCTGGGAGCCCGTCGAGGACCGCGATTGGGTCCAGGCCTCCCAATCCCAATGGTCGCCGCTGCTGGTTGGTGAACGCTTGTATCTTGTCCCCGCCTGGAGTCGAGACCCCGCCCCGCCCGGTCGCTTCCGCCTGGTCATGGACCCCGGCCAAGCCTGCGGCAGTGGCTGGCATCCCGCGACGCAGCTCTGTCTCGAGGCCATGGAGCGGCATGTGTTCCCCGGCGCGGCCGTGCTGGATCTGGGCACCGGCTCGGGCATTCTGACCGTGGCCGCCGCCCTTCTCGGGGCCGGCCCCATTTATGCCTGCGACATCGACCCCGATGCGGCCTTGGTCGCGTGCGGCCGCCTGCGACAGGAAGGCGTCGCGGCCGGCCTGTTCGTGGGTTCCGCGCGCTCGGTGCGTTCCGCCTCGATCGACGTGGTGGTCTCCAACATCAACGCCGAGACCCTCCTCGACCTAGCCCCCGAAATCGCCCGCATCCGGAAACCCGCCGGCCGAGCCATCCTCTCCGGCTTCCCCCGCCGCCACCTCGACCGCGTCCGCGCCGCCTTCCCCGCCCACACCGCGATCCTGGAGAAAGAGGATTGGGTCGCGCTGGTGTGTTAGTCGAGGCTCGTCGCGCCAAGCCGCAAAGCCCACCGCCCGCCGGGGAGTCCGGGTCAGAGCGCTGCCCTGCGCCGGCGGTACAGGACGAGGCCGGCCAGTGCCGCGGCGACGGGCCAAGCGAGCGCCGGTTCCGGGGTCGGCGAGTCGAAATCGAACTCACCGCTGTTGCTGATCTGGAACCTGCTGCCTGCGGGCATGGAGGTGACCATAAAGATCCCGTAGGCGGTGTACGGGACGTCGGTGCCACTGATGAGAATGGGAATCGTCGGGCCGAACGTGTTGCCGTCCCGGGAATCGAACGAAAGGAAGCTGTTCGTATAGGTCCCGCCCACATTCAGCTCCAGCGAGATGTTGCCGGTGATGTATTCCCCCGATCCCAACGTAAGCACGACGTCGCTCAGCACGAAAGTGAACACGGCGGTGCCAGTAAGATGGCCGCCGAAAGTGAAACCCGTGCCGAAACTGTCGCAGCCACCCACCACGTCACAGGAGATGTCGATGTTTGTGTAGCGGACCTTCAAGAGCTCTACTCCTGCACCTCCCCCGCCACGGCCCGGGCAATCCGGATCCCCGTCTCGGCAGATCGTTGCCGAGTACAGCAGTGCTTCGGGAGGGAAAGGCGGAGGATTCAGAGGAAAGGGCCCCGGATGCTCCGGGTCAATCGGCAGTTGCGCGAATGTGGTGCCGAACGCGGAGGTCAGTCCTGCGCTCACACTCACGCTCTCCAGAGTGACACTGTCGACCGAACCTGCGGACAGAGGCATCGCAACTGCGGCGATGAACAATAGCACGATTGGAAACGACTTGAGATTGAGCACAACGATGGTCCTCGTTGCTTGCAATTCTCCTGTCGCAATACCAGGCGCTCAAATCATAAGCCGTTTACAAGAGCTTAAGACCTCCTCAGTTGTTAACATTGCTTCATCTTCCCGGGAGCCGCCCGCGACCCGAACGAAAGCGGGGGGGCCACCTCCTGAACTACCCTTTGTGGAGAGTTCCGCCCCGAATTGCGGCCTCGGATGCTCCGGGGGGCGCCAGACCAGGCCTGTTCCACGGCTTCCGCTACCCGACTGGTCGTGGAAACGCAGAGATCCCCCGAACCGAGCTTCCACCGAGATCGTCGAAGGCCACGAAGCCCTGGCGCTGATCTGCACCCCGGGGAGTCGAACCTGGCGTCCGCCCGGAGTCCCAGAACCGCCCGCGGCGGCGGGGCGGAATTAGCCCAGCTTATAATAAGAGCCTCTTATCTTTAGCGAATCAAATTTAGGATTGACTAATACTGGCAATTTGGTATCCTGCATATTCTATCCCTTGCGGTGAAATCGATGGGGGAACCCCTATCCGTTGCCAGACCTGAGGGCTCGAGCAGGCAGGCCCCCGCGGCCGTCACAGCCTTCGTGTGCGCCAATTGCGCCCGCCCGGGCCAGGCGCCCAACTCCGCCGGCCGGCCGCGGCCGTCCGTCCCGGACTTCCGCTGGCCTTTCCCGGTGCGGGAAGTCCTGGTACCCTGCACGGGGCGGCTTCAGCCGGAGCACGTGCTGAAGGCGTTCGAGTCCGGCGCCGACGTGGTCTGCGCGGTCGCCTGCCAGGAGGACAACTGTCATTATCTGGAAGGCAGCAAGCGCTGCGCCCGCCGGGTGGACTACCTCCGTTCCATCCTCGAAGAGATCGGGCTGGGCGGTGAGCGATTGATGCTCTTCCACCTGCCGGGCACGGCGGTCGAGGACATGGCGCTCGCGGCCGGAAGAACCGCGTCGGCAGGGACGTCCGACGGTCTGGACGCCCGGGTCGCCGCCATCCGGGACCGGGTGACGCAGGCCCTCGAGGGCCTGCCGCCGAACCCCTTGCGCAACGTTCCCGTGGCCGGAGCGGCCGTAGACTCTTACCAGGAAGTGGAAATCAGCGATGACGACAACGAAGAGTAAGCTTGCCCGGGCGCTGGCCTCGGGCCGGCTGGCGATCACGGCCGAGTGCCTGCCGCCACGCAGTCCGGATGCCGGCGCCGTGAAGAAGCTCGCAGCCGCGCTGCCCTCGAGCCTCGACGCGGTGGTGGTGGCGGATAACCCCGACGAGATCCACGCTTCGGGCCTGGCGTGTGCCGCCATCCTGGCCGACGAAGGCCGCGAAAGCGTGCTGACCATGGTGACCCGGGACCGCAACCGCATCGCCCTGGAGAGCGATGCCTTAGGCGCCGCCGCGCTGGGCATCGGCGCGATCCTGTGCCTCAGCGGCGACCACCAATCCCTGGGCATATGCCCCCAGGCGGCCGGCGTCTACGACATCGACTCCATCCAATTGACCCAGGCCCTCAAGGGTCTGGGCCTGCCGGAGCTGCTGGTCGGGGCGGTCGCCCACCCTTACCAGCGGCCGATGGAGCTGAACCTGCTTCGTCTCAGGAAGAAGATCGCGGCCGGGGCGGACTTCCTGCTGACGCAGGCGGTATTCGACCTGGCCGGTTTCACACAGTGGATGGATGCGGTTCGGGCGGCCGGGCTGGACACGCAAGTGGCCATCATCGCCAGCGTGCTGCCGCTCGCCAGCGTCGAGAAGGCCAGGACCCTCGATAAGCGGCAGACCTACGGACCGGTGGGCGAAGACGTCATTGCGCGGCTGAGTCAGGCTGCCGACGCAGTCAAGGAGGGCGTCGCCATCGCGGCGGCGACGGCAGCCCAACTCAAGGCCGTCCCCGGCGTCCGCGGCATTCACATCCTCAGCGGAGGGTGCGAATCACTGGCCGCCACGGTGATCCAGGAAGCCGGATTGGTGCAAGACGAGAGTTGACATGCCCGATCGTTACCACATCCACACCGTTCCGACGCCGGCGCGCTTCCGCCGGGTAGGCAAGTTCGGCAGTGTGGACTGGCGCGAGGACTGCTCCCGCTGCACCAATTGCGTCAAGCTGCGCTGCTGCTACGACGTGTACAAGCACGAGTCGGCCTACAATCGCGACCCGCTGGCGCCGGTCGAGACCCTCAACGAATGCAAGGCCTGCCTGTCCTGCGTTCAGGGCTGCACCAAGGGGCTGCTGAACATCTCGGTCAACCCGGAGTTCCTGGACCTGGGCGACGAGTACTGGAAGCCCGATATCCTCATGACCACCTGGAACCAGTCGGACACCGGCAAGATCCCGGTCTCCGGGGCGGGCTACCGCGGACGATTCCACGGACCCGGCTTCGACTCGATCTGGACGGACATGTCGGAAATCGTCCGCCCCACCCGCGACGGCATCCACGGGCGCGAGTACATCTCGGCCAGCGTGGACATCGGCTCGAAGCCGCTGCGCCTGAGGTTTGCGCCGGACGGCAAGATGCTCAGCGAGCCCTCGCGACTGCTGGAGATCCAGCTTCCGGCGATCCTGGACATGCCGGAGTGGATGGTGGAAGGCGACAACCTGGTAAAGGCCCGCGCCGCGGCCGCCAAGGAGCTCAATTCCCTGGCCGTGATGGCCGCCTCCCAGGCCCGCGAGGCTCCTCCCGAACAACTGCCGTTCGTCGTGCCCGTGCTGGGCGAAGACGACATTGAGAAGAGCCGGGAGGTTCTCCAAGCCGCAAGAATGGCTCAAGTGCGGGACTGCCCGGAGGTGCTGGACCTGGCCGGCAAGGTGCAGGCCATCAACGCAGGGTTGATTGTCTCCGTCCGGATGACGCTTCGCCCGACGACGGCCCGCCGTGTCATCGAGCTGGTGCGCGCGGGCCTGAAGGTCTTCCACCTGTGCGCCGATCTCCACGGCCGCGAGGAGTTGGATAACGGGAAGCCTGGCCGGCACATCAAAGACGTCCTGCGCCAGGTGCATGGGCGGCTGGTGAAGGAAGGGGTGCGGGACGAGGTCACGCTGATCGTTTCCGGCGGGATCGCTCTGGCCGAGCACATGGCCAAGGCGATCATCTGCGGAGCCGACCTGGTGGGGGTGGACACGGCGCTGCTGGTGGCTGTGGGCTGCCGCGTCTGCCGGGACGCGCACACCAGCCCGGTGTGGGGCCCCTGCCCGATCGAGATCGATTCGGTCGAGAGCGCTTACGCGGCCCAGCGCATGATCAACCTCATGGGCGCCTGGCACAGCCAGTTGATCGAGGTGCTGGGAGCCATGGGCATTCGCGAGGTCCGCCGGCTCCGCGGCGAGGTGGGACGAGCCATGTTTCTGGAAGACATCGAGAAGGAGGCATTCGGCGACATGGCCCGCGTGCCCCAGATGAAGGTGGGCGTATGACAGCCACCGAAGCCACCGTGTCTTTGGGCCGCAGCGACTGGCCCCAGGAAAGCATCGCTCGCGAAGTTCGCCCCGCGCCCGACCGCTACCGCAACGCCCTGGGCAAGTACAAGATCGACCGCCTGGCTTCGTGCCTCTCCTGCGGCCACTGCGTCGAGACTTGTCCCTACGGCGTACACGTCAAGCCCGACGGGTATACCTTCACCCTGCGGCCTCAGGACCACCTGTGCATCGGCCCGGAATGTGCGGAGACCGACCACTACTGCGTGGCCCAGTGCCCGCAGAAGGCGCTGACCCTGCGGCGGAACCCCAACGCCGACTGCATGGGCGATCCACGCTGGTCCAGCGACTTGATCTTATCCACCTGGCACCAGGCTGCCACCGGGCACACTCCGCCACCGCATTTGGAATACCGGCACGGCGCCTCGGGCGGCGGCTTCGACAAGCTTCGCTTCAAGTTCGAGATCCCTGGGCTGGCGGAGCCAGCCGGCGTCGCGATCGCGGAGGCTGACACGGGCTTGGATTTGAATCACCGTGACGACGGCCGGCCGCAGGTCCATATCGACATCCCGGTTTACGGCGGTGGGATGAGCTTCGGGTCGGTCAGCATCCACACGATTCTGGGCAAAGCCCGCGCGGCGGTGGCGTGGAACAGCTTCACCTGCACCGGGGAGGGCGGGTATCCCGAACGGCTGAAGCCTTACGACGACCACGTGATCACGCAAGTGGCCACGGGCCTGTTCGGCGTGCGCGAGGATACCATCCAGCGCGTGCGGATCGTGGAATTCAAATACGCCCAGGGCGCCAAGCCGGGCCTGGGCGGGCACCTGCTGGGCGACAAGAATACTCCGGCGGTGGCGCGCATGCGCGAGGCTGTGGCCGGAAATGCGCTGTTCAGCCCGTTCCCCTTCCACAGCGTCTACAGCGTCGAGGACCACAAGAAGCACGTCGACTGGATCAAGGAAGTGAACCCCACCTGTCTGGTGAGCGTGAAGGTTTCGACTCCCACCGACGTGGACATGGTGGCCGTGGGCAGCTACTACGCGGGAGCCCACATCATCCACCTGGACGGCAGCTACGGGGGCACCGGCGCCGCCCCGGACATCGCCAAGAAGAACATCGCGATGCCCATCGAGTACGCCATTCCCAAGGTGCATAAGTTCCTCTGCGCCGAAGGCATTCGGGATCAGATCACGCTGATCGCCTCGGGCGGTATCCGCACGGCCTATGACGTACTGAAAGCCATCGCGTTGGGCGCCGACGGCGCGGTGATCGGCACGGCCGAGCTGGTCGCCCTGGGCTGCGTGCGATGCGCCTGCTGCGAAAGCGGCCGGGGCTGCCCGCGCGGCATCGCCTCCACCGACCCCGAATTGATGATGCAGATGAGCCTGGAGTGGGCCACCCAACGGCTGATCAACCTCCAGAACGCCTGGCGCGAGCAGATGATCGACGTGCTCGCGCGGCTGGGGATGACATCCATCCGCCAGCTGCGCGGGCGCAGCGACGTGCTGTGCTACCTCAGCGAGGAACCGGATTCCGCCGGGGAGGTGTCCCAGTGAGCGACTTCGCCGAACGGTTGCTGGCCGCGCGGTCGCAGGTCTACTCGGGGCCGGAGGAGTCCATTCTCTCCGAGCGTGCCGCGGAAGGCGGCTGCGGTGTCACGGGATTTGCCTGTACCGTGCCCGTGTCCGGGCGAACCATCTACGAGCCTTCGATCCAGATGCAGAACCGCGGCAACGGCAAGGGCGGCGGCATTGCGGCCGTCGGCCTGATGCCCCAGCATCTGGGCATCTCCCACGAGATGCTCGACAGCCATTACCTGCTCCAGATCGCTCTGCTCGATCCCTCCTGCCACGCCGAGATGGAACGGCAGTTCATCCTCCCGAACTTCGACATCGCGCTCTCGACGCGGCAGGCCCACATCGACGACTATCGCGACATCCCGGGCCTGGAGGTCCGCCCGCCGGATGTCCACCGCTACGTGGTCCGCGCGAAGGCCGGCGCGCTTGAGACCTTCGCCCGGGAGGCCGGGTTGGAGGAGCTCGCGCCTCGCGAATTGGAAGACGAGTTTGTCTGGAGAAACTCCTACCAGCTCAACGACGCGTTCTACGCCTCCCTGGGCGAGAAGCGGGCGTTCGTTCTCTCGCACGGCAGGAACCTGCTGGTCTTCAAGCTGGTGGGATACGCCGAGCAGAACGTGCAGTATTACCAGCTCCAGGAGTTGAAGGCGCACGTATGGATCGCCCACCAGCGCTATCCCACCAAGGGCCGGGTGTGGCATCCCGGCGGCGCGCACCCGTTCGTCGGCCTGAACGAAGCCCTGGTGCATAACGGCGACTTCGCCAACTACCACTCGGTGTGCGAGTACCTGCGGCAGCGGAATATCCGCCAGCAGTTCCTGACCGACACGGAGGTGTCCGTCCAGCTTTTCGACTTGTGGGACCGCGTCTACCACTACCCGCTGGAGTACATTATCGAGGCCCTGGCGCCCACCACCGAGCTGGATTTCGACCAATTGCCGGCCGAAAAGCAGCCCATTTACCGGCAAATTCAGGCGACCCACATTCATGCTTCGCCGGATGGTCCGTGGTTTTTCATTATTGCCCGCAGCCACGGGAAGGAATTTCAGTTGCTCGGCATCACGGATACCGCGATGCTCCGGCCGCAGGTCTTTGCCCTTTCCGACAGCGGCGAGGTCGGGATCGGCCTGATCTGCTCGGAAAAGCAAGCCATCGACGCCACCCTGCGGAGCCTGGCCAAGGAGGACCCGCGATTCTGCCCGGTGGCGGACAAGTATTGGAACGCTCGCGGCGGCTCGAGCACCGATGGCGGCGCGTTCATTTTCACCGTGGCGCCGGGTGGGAACGGCCACAAGCGACTCTCCTGCACCGACAAATTCGGCCGGGCGGTGAAGCTCGACGCCGGCGCGGTTCGCTGCGACCTGGCGAGCGCGGAGATCCACGTGCGGCAGTCCTCGAACGGCGCCCAGGAGAAGCTGGCGAGAGGCGACGTCGAGGCGCTATTCACTGACGTGCAGGACCTGCCCTCCTGGCCGGCCGGTCAATTACGGCGGTTCTGCCAGGGGGTGCTTCATGGCGCCGACAACGCCAAGTCCCGCGCCGCGGCCATCGAGCTGCTGACCAGGCTTCACGACCGGCGGTTCAACGTGGGCGACAAGCGCCGCGCCACGGTCATCCAGGTGATCGAAGAGACTCTCGAGCAGCTTTTCGATTCCGCGCCGCTGTTTGGCGAGCCGGCGACGCGCTTCTGGCGGCGGGTCACCTGGGCCACGCGCCATCGCCTGGGGGCCCCGCAACCCGGCGAGGAGCTGTTGTGCATCGACGCCCAGGGCTTCCCGCCCGAGGGCGACGAGTGCGACGCCGTGCTGCTCCGCACAGCCTATCAGGCGGGTTGGAAGCGGTTCATCGTCTATCGCCTCCGCGGGCAGCGCTTCCAGGGAGTGGGCCTGGGCCCGGCGACCGACGGCGTGCGCATCGATCTGTATGGCTCGAATGGCGACTACGCGGCCAGCGGCATGGACGGCCTCGAGATCCACATCCATGGCAACGCCCAGGACCAGGTCGCTCAGATCGCCAAGCGCGGCAAGCTCGTCATCTACGGCGACGTGGGACAGACGTTTATGTACGGCGCCAAGGGCAGCGAGGTGTACGTCTTGGGCAACGCCGCGGGCCGGCCCCTGATCAACGCCGTGGGACGTCCGCGGGTGGTCATCAACGGCACCTGCCTGGATTTTCTGGCGGAGTCGTTCATGGCCGGCGATCCGTTGGCCGGCGGCGGCTTCGTCATCCTCAACGGCATCGAGTTCGACGGGCGCGGCCGCACGGTCCCCCAGCCGTCGCCGTACCCGGGCGCCAACCTGTTCTCGCTGGCCAGCGGCGGGGCAATCTACATCCGCGACCCGCAGCACAAGGTGATCGAGCGCCAGCTCAACGGCGGAGTGTTCTCCCCCCTGGACGACAAGGACTGGCGGCTGATCCGCCCGTACCTCGAGGAGAACGAGCGGCTGTTCGGCATCCGGGTCGAGGAGCTGCTGAGCGTGGATGGCCAGCGCAAGACCCCGCAAGAGGTTTACCGCAAGGTCAGTGCGGTCAAGCTGTCGGTGCTGGCCGGCTCGGAGAAGAAGAAATGACCGTGGCAACCATCGAAATCGAAAACATCGGCGGCGCCCTGGCGAGCGAGGTGAAGGCCCGCAGCGGGGCCTCGCCCATGAGCTGCTACCAGTGCGCGAAATGTTCCAGCGGCTGCCCCGTCGCCTCACGGGCCGACCTGAAGCCGCACGAAGTGGTGCGCATGGTGCAAATGGACCAGCGCGAGGCGGTCCTGGCCTGCCGCTTCATCTGGGAATGCACGTCCTGCCAGACCTGCACCACCCGCTGCCCCCAGAAGGTGGACCTGGCCGCGATGAACGACGCCCTGCGGGCCATGAGCCTGAGCGCGGGAAGGGTTGCTCCCGGCACCGCCGTGCCGGTATTCAATGAGATCTTCCTCAAAGGCATCCGCAAGCGCGGGCGGGTATACGAGATGGGCCTGATGGCCGCCTTCAAGCTGCGCACCATGCGGCTGCTCGAGGATGTCGGCAAGGCCCCGCTAATGGTCTTGAAAGGCAAGCTGCCCCTGTTCGGGCCGCGAGTCTGCGGGCAGGCCGAGCGGAAAGCGATGTTCCGCCGGGCCGCCCAGGGAGGTGACCAGTGAGTTACGTGTTCTTCCCAGGCTGCTCGCTGGATGGCACAGCCCGGGACTTCCACCGCTCGACGCTGGCGGTGGCGGCGAAGCTGGGCCTGGACCTGCCCGAGTTGGCGGACTGGACTTGCTGCGGCTCGACGGCCGCCCATAGCACCGATCCGCTGCTGGCCTTCGCGCTCCCGGCCAAGAATCTCTCCGCCGCCGACGGCCACACGGTCGCGGTGGCCTGCGCGGCCTGTTACAGCCGTCTGAAGATGGCCAACCACCATATCTCGGGCGACTCCGCCGTGCGCGCCAAGGTGGCCCAGGTTGTCGGAAGCGACTACGACGGACGGACGCCGGTCCGGCACCTGCTCGAGATCCTGTGCCGCGATATCGGGCGCTCGCGGATCGCCGCGGCCATCCGCCGCCCGCTCACTGGGCTGAAGGTCGCCTGCTATTACGGCTGCCTGCTCGCGCGCCCGCCCGAGGTCACCAACTTCGACGACGCCGAGAATCCTACGCTGATGGACCAGCTCCTGGAGACCGCCGGTGCCACCGCGATCGACTGGCCGCACAAGACCGAGTGCTGCGGGGCGGGGTACTCGATCACCGATGTGAGCATTGTCCTCAAACTGAGCAGCGAAATCCTGTCGATGGCCAAGGTCGCCGGGGCCGACTGCATCGCGACCGCCTGCCCGCTGTGCCAGCTCAACCTGGACCTGCGGCAGAAGGACATCGAGGCCCGCTTTGGCCGCCGCTACAACCTGCCGGTGTTCTACTTCACGCAACTGCTGGGCCTGGCCATGGGCTGCACGGCGGGCGAGGTGAGCTTGGGGAGCCTGGTGGTCGAGCCGCGAGCGGTGCTGGAATCCAAGGGAATTGGGGGCGCCGAGGCACGTCTATGATCGCAGCCGGCGGCAATGGACATAACGCGCGCGAGGCGGTCGGCGCCGTGCTGGTGTGCGGGGCCGGCATCACCGGCATCCAGGCCTCTCTGGACCTGGCCGAGAGCGGTTTCAAGGTCTACCTGCTGGACTCCTCGCCGGCCATCGGCGGGCGAATGGCGCAGTTGGACAAGACCTTCCCCACCGGGGACTGCGCCATGTGCATCCTCTCGCCCAAGCTGGTGGAGTGCGCGCGGAACAAGAACATCGAGATCATCACGCTGGCGGATGTGCAGAGGATCTCGGGCGAGCCGGGCAACTTCAAGGTCAAGATTCGCCAAAACCCGCGCTACGTGGACCTGGACAAGTGCAACGCCTGCGGCGACTGCACCGAGGCCTGCCCGGTGGATCTCCCCAGCGAGTTCGACCGCCGCCTGGGCACGCGCAAGGCGATCTTCCGCCCCTACCCGCAGGCCATCCCGAACGTCTTCGGAATCTCGAAGGCCGCCGGGCGCGCCCCGTGCAAGGCCGCCTGTCCCGCGGGCGTGAACGCTCAGGGCTACGTCGCTCTTATCGCCGCGGGCAAGTTCAAGGAGGCCTACGAACTCATCCGCCAGCGCTGCCCGCTGCCCTCCGCCTGCGGACGGGTGTGCCAGCATCCCTGCCAGGACGACTGCATCCGGGGCGAAATCGACGAAGCCGTCTCCGTCCGCGACTTGAAGCGCTTCGTCGCCGACTACATCTACTTCAACCCCGACCAATATCCGCCCGCAACTCCGCCGGCCGCGAGGCTGGATGCCAAGGTGGCCATTGTGGGCGGTGGTCCGGCCGGCTTGACCGCGGCCTCCGACCTGGCGCTCCTGGGTTACGGCGTGACCCTGTTCGAGGCGCAGCCGCACCTCGGTGGCATGTTGCGCTACGGCATTCCGAGTTACCGCCTGCCCAGGGAGGTCCTGGACAAGGAGATCCAATACATCCTGGACCTGGGCGTGGAGGCCAAGACCGGCACGCCGGTCGCCGACCCGAAGAACCTCCTGGACTCCGGGTTCAAGGCCGTTTTCGTCGCCCCTGGCGCCTGGATCAGCCGCAAGCTGGGGATCGCCGGCGAGGATGCCCCGGGCGTCTGGGAGGGTCTGGATTTCCTTTACCAGGTCAACAGCGGGAAGCGGCCGGCGATCGGCCCCAGCGTGGTAGTCATCGGCGGCGGCGACGTGGCCATGGATGCCGCGCGCTGCGCCCGGCGGATGTCGGGTGTGACATCGGTGCACGTGGCTTGTCTGGAAAGCCGCGCGGAAATGCCCGCCCACTCCTGGGAGGCGGCCGAGGCCCTCGAGGAAGGCATCGTCTTCCACAATAGTATTGGCCCGACCAGGATCGAGACCGCTGGCGTCTTGTTTCGCGCGTGCACCAGGGTATTCGACGAGAACAAGCGGTTCAACCCTCAGTTCGACGATTCGAAGACCAGCGCGCTGGCGGCGGACACGGTCATCGTGACCATCGGGCAGGGAATCGACGCGGCCCGGTTGGGCGTCGCTACCGGCGCGGGCGGCCGGATCGTTGCCGACAAGGATACGCTCGCCACCAACGTCCCGGGCGTGTTCGCCGGCGGCGACGCGGTGCTCGGTCCGGCCTCTATGGTGGACGCGATGGCACAGGGCCACAGGGCCGCCGAGGCGGTTGACGCCTTCCTCCGCGGCGCTAGGCTGGCGCCGGTTTCCGCGTCAACGGAACTGGCCCCCAACCCCCAGCCCGACGCCCCGCGGCAGGAGCGGGTCAAGATGCCGCAAGCCGACGCGGCCAGGCGGGTACACGATTTCACCGAGATCGACCTGGGCTACAGCCCGGAGCAGGCCATCGCCGAGGCCAAGCGCTGCCTGGCCTGCGGTCTGTGCAGCGAATGCATGCAGTGCGTCAAGGCTTGCTCGGCTGGAGCGATCTGCCACGACCAACAGCCCACCGAATTCGAGATCGACGCCGGCAGCGTGATCCTCACGCCCGGCTTCGAGGAGTTCCAGGCCTCGCTTCGAGGCGAGTTCGGCCACGGGCGATATGCCAACGTGCTCTCCAGCGTGCAATTCGAGCGGATGCTCTCGGCCGCGGGTCCGACCGGCGGCCACGTCCAGCGGCCCTCGGATGGCGGCGAGGTGAACCGGATCGCCTTCATCCAGTGCGTAGGCAGCCGCGACGCCGCCCGCGGCAATGGCTACTGCTCGTCCATCTGCTGCATGAGCGCCACCAAGGAGGCGATGGTCGCTCTCGAACACGCTCAGGAGCGGCAGCTCGACGCCTCCATCTTCTGCATGGACGTGCGGGCGTTCGGCAAGGAGTTCGACAACTACGTCAACCGCGCCCGCGATGAGCACGGCGTGAAGTACATCCGGGCCATCCCCTCGCGCGTCGTTGAGATGCCCGGCACCAAGAACCCGCGCGTCCGCTACTTCGACCAGGTGGGCGCCGAGCAACAGCAGGAATTCGACCTGGTGGTGCTCAGCGTGGGGCTGCGGGTCCCCACCAGCCTGAGGGAAATGGCGGCGAAGCTGGGGCTCGCGCTGAACCAGTTCGGCTTCGCCCAGACCGAGCGGCTTGCCCCGCTGGCAACCTCCAGGCCCGGCATCTACGTGGCCGGGGCGTTCCAGGAGCCTAAGGACATTCCCGAATCGATAGCCCAGGCCTCGGGGGCCGCCGCGTGCGCGATGGAACAGCTTTCTCCCGTCCGCGGCGCCCTGATCCAGCGCCACGAATACCCCTGGGAGCGCGACATCACCGACGAGGCCCCGCGCGTAGGCGTGTTCATCTGCCACTGCGGCCACAACATCGCTTCGGTCATCGACGTCGAGCAGGTCGCCCAGCGGGCGGCCAGGATGCCCAACGTGTGCCACGCGGAAGCCAGCCTGTACACCTGCTCGGACACCAACCAGCAGCACATCAAGGACGCGGTCAAGAAGCACCGGCTAAACCGCCTGGTGGTGGCCTCCTGCTCGCCGCGAACTCACGAGGTCCTGTTCCAGGAGACGCTCCGCGAGAGCGGCCTGAACCAGTACCTGTTCGCCATGACCAACATCCGCGACCAGTGCTCCTGGGTCCACAAGGACGACCCCGTCGCCGCCACCTCCAAGGCGGTGGACCTGATGGCCATGGCCGTCGCCCGGGCGCGGCACTTGAAGCCCCTGGAGACCGGACAACTGCCGGTGACCGCGTCGGCCCTGATCGTGGGCGGCGGCCTCGCGGGCATGACTGCGGCTCTGGGCGTCGCGGACCAGGGGTTCGAAGTGCACCTGGTCGAGAAGGAGCCGGCCCTGGGCGGCAACCTGCGCAACATCCACGGCACCCTGGAGCGGGCCGACGTCCAGGCCTGGCTGCGCCGACAGGTGGCCAAGGTCCAGTCCCACCCCAAGATCAACGTTTACTTGAACTCCAGGCCGGTAAGTGTCAGCGGCCACGTGGGTAACTTCAAGAGCGTCCTGAACGTGGCGGGGCGCGAAAAGGCGATCAGCCATGGCGTGGTGATCGTGGCCACCGGCGGCCAGGAGCGATCCACCGAGCTGTACCTCCACGGCAAGAACCCGCACGTGACGACGCAGAGCAAGCTGGAGGCGGCCCTGGCCGGCGGCAATCTGCCGCCCGAGCTGGCCGGGAAGAAAGATCCCACCGTGGTCATGATCCAGTGCGTCGAGAGCCGCAATGACCGGAACACTTACTGTAGCCGGGTCTGCTGCTCCGAGGCGGTCAAGAACGCGCTCGAGATCAAGCGGCGCCTGCCGCAGGCCCGGGTCGTGGTCCTGGGCCGCGACATCCGCACTTACGGATTCCGGGAGCTGTTCTTCCAGAAGGCTCGTGAAGAGGGGGTGCTGTTCGTGCGCCATCCGGACCAGTGCGACCCGTTGGTGGTCGAGGAGGGCGGCCGGCTCAAGGTCACCGTTCACGACGCTTCGAGCAACCGCGACCTCCTCCTGCGCCCGGATTTGCTCGTGCTTTCCACTGGAATCGCTCCCGCTGCGGACAACCCGGCGCTCTCGGGCCTGCTGCGCAGCGCCCTGACGGCCGACGGCTTCTTCCTGGAAGCGCATCCCAAGCTCCGCCCGGTGGATTTGGCCAACGAGGGCGAGTTCCTGTGCGGGCTGGCCCACTCGCCACGGTTCATCGACGAGACGATTGCCCAGGCCCAGGCCACGGTCGGGCGGGCCACGACGGTCCTCTCGAAGACCCACCTGGAAATCCCCGGCCAGGTCGCCAAAGTCAACCCCGAGAACTGCGTGGCCTGCGCCACGTGCGTGAAGGTCTGCCCTTACGGCGCCCCCATGATCAACGACCTCAAGAAAGCGGAGATCCAGGGCGCCAAGTGCATGGGGTGCGGAAGCTGCGTGGCCGCCTGTCCCTCCAGGACCATCACCCTCCAGCACCAGGAAGACGAGGCGCTCACGGCCATGCTGGACGAGCTGCTCGCCGGCGGAGTTACGGCATGATTCAGTCCAACCAGTGGGAACCCGAGATCATCGCCTTCTGCTGCAACTACTGTGCCTACGCGGCGGCGGATCTGGCGGGCTCCAAGCGCATGCAGTATCCCGTCAACGTGCGCATCATCCATACGCCCTGCACCGGCAAGATTGAAATGGAGCACATACTGGAGGCCTTCGAGAAGGGCATCGACGGGGTCCTGGTGGCCGGGTGCCTGGAAGGCGGCTGCCATTTTCTCGAGGGCAATCTGCGGGCCCGCAAGCGCACCGACCGCATCCGCGAGATGCTCGACGAGATCGGCGTGGGCGGCGAGCGGCTCAAGATGGTCAACCTCTCGGCCGCGGAGGCCCCGACGTTTGTCGCGCGAGTGAAGGAGATCGTCGAGACGGTCCGGGCCCTAGGGCCGAATCCGCTCAGAGAAGGTGTAAAGGCATGATTGTTGCTACCCCCAAACCTGTTACCGAGGTGAAGAACCTGATCGCGCGCCACGGCAAGGTGCTGTTCGTGGGCTGCGGCACCTGCGTCACGGTGTGCCTGGCCGGCGGCGAACGCGAGGTGGGCATCGCCTCCTACGCCATGCGCATGGCCCGCAAGATCGAGGGCAAACCGTTGGAGCTCACCCAGGTCACTATCGAGCGCCAGTGTGAGAACGAGTTCATCAAGGACCTGGCGGAGCCGGCGGCCAAAGCCGACGCCATCGTCTCGTTCGGCTGCGGCGCGGGTGTGCAGGCGATCGCCGAGCGGTTCCCGAACAAGCCGGTCTATGCCGGGCTCAACACGCAGTTCCTGGGCATTTTGGAGGAGCAGGCCGTCTGGACCGAGAAGTGCCTGGGCTGCGGGGACTGCATGTTAGCGCAGTTCGGCGGCATCTGCCCCGTAACGCGTTGCGCCAAGCGCCTGCTGAACGGCCCCTGCGGCGGCTCCACCGAGAAGCAATGCGAAGTGGACGACGGCCGCCCCTGCGCCTGGCAGCTCATCTTCACCCGCCTCAAGAACATCAACCAGCTCGACCACCTGGAGGCCATCGTTCCGCCCAAGGACTGGCGCCCCGCCTGGCACGCCGGAGCCAGGAAGATTGTGCGGAAAGAGCACAGGGTTTAGGGGACAGCCACCATGTTTCCGGATTTTCGGGAGAGG
The DNA here is from genome assembly GCA_049512775.1 of Bryobacteraceae bacterium. GTDB lineage: Bacteria > Acidobacteriota > Terriglobia > Bryobacterales > Bryobacteraceae > Fen-330. Next base: position 14,295 of record JBEKWU010000022.1, on the reverse strand, counting down.
ATTCCGCTCTTGCCTCGCACGAAACCTGGAAACACGCGGGCTGTCCCCATGTTACCAGCCGAGCCGCGACCGTGAGGGAGCGGGGGCGCATTCAATTCCTTCGCTGCGTATGGAAAACCAATGCCTATTCGACTCGCCCGTCCTTCTGTACGGCGAGGTCTCCAGCGGGTTGGGCCGAAGCATGATGCTCAAGTCCGATCGACGTGCCCTGCATTACCAGGACCGGGTTGTCGGGGAAAAGATCGCAAAGAACGATGCGGATTGGCGGAAGCGCAGATAGGCTGGTGGGGTGTAGGTCCCTGTGCTCCCGCAACCGTAAGGGGATCAACTTGATGTAGGGCGGGATCTTGGCAACGAAGGGATCGGCAGAGCGTAGCTGCTTCCCTTCGGGCGTCCTGACTACCGCGGCTGAGTCCTGCCCGAATGCAACCCAGGCCAGCGCGACTAACGCGATCGGTACGCTCATCCGACCAAACATGCCGCCTCCCCTTCACAGTTGAGCACAGCCATCGGGGCAATGCTACTTCGCGGCCAATGCTACCCGCATCACCGTGATGCCGAGTTCACGCAGCTCGATCTCGCCGGCGGCCAGGTAACGGTCCAGCGAGAAATCGATCTTCACCGGCCGGTCGGGAAGGCTTGAGGCGGGGATATCCCGAGCGTAGGTGTAATCGCCGGCTGCGGTATAGCGCTCCGGCGGAAGGCCCAGGCCTTCCACGGAGGCCGAGAGCGTTACCGCCTTGCGCCGTGCGATCACGGGCTCGGGCAGGTAGAACCGCAGCACGAGTTTCGCGCCGCCGGGGGACGGCGGGGGCTGTAGCACCACCGAGAATTTACCCATGGTCCAGCGGTAACTGCTCGCTTCCACGTCGTGGAAACCGCTGACGAACTGGCTCGCCGCACGCTCATCGCCGCCATCGATGGAACTGGCCACCCCCGCGTTCTCTTCCTCGTCGATCTCGATCGCCGGCAGCGCTCGCCGGCACCCCGCCTGCGACAGAACAACCAACGTCACGAAGGCGCCGATCGCTCTGCCCGTGGGCCAGCCGAACCGGGTCGCGAGCCGCATCGATCCCCAAGAATACCTCGACCGCGGGCGGTCGCGCTCGCGGTTGCCGCATGAATGCCGATCCGCTACATTGATCTACAGACATCGAGCCGGCATGATCCGTTTCACGTGCAATGTGTGCAGCCAGTCCGATGAGTGCCCCGAGGAGTCGTTCGCGCGCGAGCGCGCGACCTGCTCGGGCTGCGGCTCTACGGTGCGCTTCCGCGTCCTGATGCATCTGCTTTCGGTCGAGCTGTTCGGCCTGGACCTCACGCTGGAGCAGTTTCCCCGCCTGAAATCCATCCGGGGGCTGGGCCTCAGCGATTGGGAGGGCTACGCCGACGTGCTGGCGGAGAAGTTCGATTACACCAACACGTTTCTGAACCAGGAGCCGCGATTCGACATCCGCATGCCCAGCCCGTCGCACTACGGCGAGTACGATTTCATCATTTCGGCGGAGGTATTCGAGCATGTCGAGCCACCCGTGGAGCGCGTCTTCCGCGAGGCCTGCCAGTTACTCAAGCCCCATGGGGTGCTGATCCTGACGGTGCCCTATTCGCTGGAGGCGACCACGCGCGAGCACTTTCCCGAGCTGCACCAATACGCCCTGGCGGAGCTGAACGGCTCGCCCGTCCTGGTGAACCGCACGCGGGAGGGCAAGCTGGAGGTGTTCGAGCATCTGGTTTTCCACGGCGGGCCCGGCTCGATGCTGGAGATGCGCGTCTTCAACGATGCGTCGCTGAAGGAAATGCTGCTTGCCGCCGGTTTTCGCGAGGTGGAGATCTGCTCGCGCAGCCATCCGTCTTACGGGGTAGTGTTCCGTGAGCAGTGGGGATTGCCGGTGGTGGCACGGAAGGGGCCGGTCTCCCACACGCGGACATGGGCGGCGGAGATGATCCGGCAGATCGATTCGCTCCGGCAATTCCGCAAGCGGGTTGAAGCAGCGGAGCGCATCGCCAAGGAGCGCACGGAATGGGCGCAGCGCCTGGACGGCGAAATCGTCGCGGCCAAGCGGCGGATCAGTGAGTTGCAGGAGGAAGTGGAGCAGCAGAACCAGTGGGCGCGGGGCCTCGATCTCCAGGTCTCCCAGCAGGCCTTCGCGTTGGTGGGCCTGCTGAAGCAGCTCCGGGCGGCCAACTCCTCGCGGTGGGTAGCCCTGGGGCGCCTTCTCGGGCTTGGCCCGCGGTTCACCCTCGACGGATAATCAGCGTATTTCGAATCGGCCGAAGACCAGCCCGAGTTTCCGGGTATCGGGCGGCGGGGTGAAGGTTCGCTCGACCTCAATCGCGACCTCGATCCGGAGTTTTCCCAAGGCGGTCTCGGGCAGCGGCAGCTTCCAGTCGATCATCGAATCGCCGCCCTGGGGAATCGACATCGTAGCAAGCGTCTGGCCCTCCACTGCGATCCGGACTGCGAGCGGGCCTTGAACTACTTGCGCCGCCGGGCACCACCCGGACAGGTACAGCCTCTGATCCTTGGCCGTGGGGCCCCCCAGCCACACGGTGGCCCGCCCCGGCATCCAGCGATGACCGTTCTCGATCGCGTACCAGGCTGGCCCGAGCTGGGCCGCGAAGGCTTCGTCGCCCACGTCGACCAGGCGCGGCTCCTGGGCCTTCCAGGAACCCCGCGCGGCCATGTAGGAGCGCGTCACCGCGCGCATCCGGTTGCCGTCCAACTGGTAGATGTATGCCTGCCCGCGCAGCAAAGCGGTCGTCAGCACGTCGGCGGGAATCACGAAATCGGCGACCCTCCCGAACTCCGGGTGCCGCCCAATCTCCCTTTCCGCCTCGGGCGCCAGGTACACGCCCGAGATCCCGAGCGCGCGGAAAGGTAAGAAGAATACCCCGGTCCAGAACACGTCGCTGGGCAAATGGGCCAGTACGATGGTCTTGTCCGGATGCAGTTGGCGGATTCGCGCCACGCCCAGCACCAGCGTGCGGATACCCCAGCTCCGGCGCACGGTCTCCCGCACGGCGAGCCGCACCTCGACCAGGTTGGGAAACAGGTACAACGCCAGGAGCGCCAGGGCCGCGCCGCGCCAGACGATGCGGGCGGCGCGGGTCTGGCCAGCGCAGCGGCTCCACCCCCACACCAGCCCCCAGGCGCCGGCCAGCGCTAGGCCCATGGCCGGCAACGTCAGGTAGTGGTCGCTCATATGATCGCGCAAAGGCAGTACCGGAGCGAGCAGCACGAGGAACCACGCGGCCGGAAACAGGACCAGCCACTGTCGCGAGCGAATCCGCGCCACCACGAACCCGGCCAGCGCCAGCGTCAGGACTGCCGTGCCGGCCGCGCCGGCCCACTCCGGCGCCGGGATGAATTGCGCCAGGCGGCTCGGACCCAGCGACCACTCCCAATAACGCCACAGCGTTCCGAAGATCGATGGCCCGATGTGGAAGGCGTACGGCGACCCGGCCGGTGGCACGGGAGAAATCCACCAGTGAACCGCCAGATAGGCCGTCGATACGAGGGCCATGGGGATGGTTCCGCGCAACTGCTTGCGGTTCCCGCACAGCGCGTGAGCGGCCCGCAAAGCCGGGTAGACCAGCATCAATTCCAGCGCCCCAAAGCCCAGCAGGAAGGCGAACCACTCGGCCAGCAGGTAGCGCCGCCGCGTCGTCTCGATGTATTTCAGATGGCAGTGGAACGCCAGCAGGAGAAAGAAGCCGCATAACACCTGGTTGTAGGCAGAAGTCCAGCACATCGGCGCGACCAGCGCGCTGTTGGCTGCCCAAAGGAGCGGAGTCAGGAACCCCGCCCAGGAGGAGCGGGTCAGGCGGCGGGCCACCCAGCCCAACAGCACCAGATTGGCGAACTGGGTGAGGAACACCAAGATGCGGTAGGGCAGGGCGTCGAGGCCGAAGGCGTTGTAGAACACCAGGAAGAACGCGCGCTCGCTCAGCGGGCGGATGGTGCCCTGGGCCATGGGCTGGAACAGCGCCTGGATCAGCCCCGGGCCGCTATGGACTTCGCGCGCCAGCCCGATCCAGGGGAAATCGTCCAACTGGAACCAGGCTTTCAAGCCGAGCCAGTACAAACCGGCCAAGAACAGCGGCGGCAAGGCCCACCCCAGAACTTCTCGAGCACGCTTGTACCACAGGGGGGCGATCAACACGCCAGTGCGATCCACTCGGCGACCAGCGGGCCGTATTCGGGTTCAGCGCCCAGAGAAGCATCACGATGGCTAGGACCCGTGGAATCCAATTGCGCCTCATCTCCTGCAAAACGGCTCTCCCCGGCCGTCAACCCTTGGCCCCTAGCGCCGGCACCAGGAAGAGAATTCATCATCCTCCCGGCCGATCTGCAAGTCAACAACAGCCCCGCCCAAGAAGACCGGACTTGCCGAGTTGCGGCAGCAGAGGCTGAGCGGAATCGGCGATGCGCGTCTCTTCGAGATCTGCACGGCGGAAGGCCGCTGCCCGATCTCACAGCGAGTTTCTTCTAACGCCAACTCGACGAGAACCAGCGCGAGGATTGCACCCTAATTCCTACGCTGACCGAGTTTACCGCGGAGCGAAACGGCGGAACACTCCCTTTTTCATACGTCACGAACAAAGAGCTGGCGAACGCTGGACGGCTCGCCAGGAAGGTCCACTCCAAGGTGTTCTTCATGTAGTGCACCGCATCGTTGCCGCGCTCGCCCCGCACATAGATCTGCTGGGTAGTCGCGAGCGAAATCCGATTGTTCCAATTGAGGCCCGTATCGATCCCGAAGTAGCCTCTGGTAAATGGCCCGATCGCAGACAGCGCCTGCGCCGGTATGCCGCGCACGTAACTGTGTCCCTTTTCGAATCCGAAAAAGGGCGCCAGTTTGCGGCCCAGTTTGTCGCCGGTAGTCTTCTGAAATCCCTTTAGTCCCTTGAGATATTTATCATCGAGAACATTTCGATTTGCGACGCCCCACACCGGGCGGAACTCCGCCACAAACTTCGGTTCGATCAGCTTGAAATCGCGGTCGGAAGCGCTGCTCGCCTTGAAGATAAAGCGCAGGATGTTGTCGCTGGCCACCCCTTGGCTGTTCTTCAGGTACCGGCGGAACTCGTATTCCGGCCCCATGGAAATGCGGTTCTGCGAAAGGGTATCCTTGGTGATCTTCTGATTCGAAACATGGGCTTCGACGGAGAATGGCGTGAAGAACGTGACCCAGTATTTGCCGGGCGCGAAGCTCAGAGCAGTCAGACGAAGAAGTGGGGACAGGAAGAGGTCGGCGGTCGCCTTGGTCGTCCGCGTGCGCACAGTGCTCTGGCCCTGCGTAATGTCCTGGACCGAGGAAAGCAATACTCCGGCGAAATCGAGTTCGCGATCGAAGGTTTTCGCCGCGTTCTCCGGCTTTCGCGGATCGGGGGGCTTGGCGGGCGCGGCCGGGCCGCTGATGGCCCCTTTGGCTGGGTCGTTGAGATCGGCTGGTTTTGCCTCGAATCCTCCGGGCAATGGCGAAGGTGTCGGGAACTTCATCTCCGCATCGAGGCTGCCGCCAGGCAGGCGTTCGAGCAGCACGGCACAGAACCGAAGCTGGTCTGGTGGCTGGAAGCTTTTCGGATGGCGCGGATCGGGTGTCCAGTCGGCTGTTCCTCCGCCCAGAATCTCGATGCGTCCAACCTTGATATCGCGCTTCTTTCCAACAGCGGGCGTGATGGTCAGCAGCAGGGACTGTTGCGCGGAGCCCTGCTGGTTGACAGCGTCGAACCATCGCCACAGTTGGATGAGCCTTTGTTGCACTGATTCCGTCTCGAAGGCCTGGCGGCTCTTGACCAGGAATCCCACCCCTACCTGATTCCACGCGTCCCGCTGGCTGCACTCATTCGGCGAAGAAGTGACCGTTGCTCCGATTGGGTCCGCGGCCGGCGCACAGATCGCGCCTGCCAGCATCGCCGCGCCCATCCACATCCAGGTCTTCATCGGGTCATCCCTTCGGTTGCGACCCAGTGTAGGCAGCATGGATCTGCCCGGCGGTATCTTCGGCCGATGCGTCGAGAGTGATCGACCGCAGAAGCAGATCGATACTGTGTGGATCCTGCTCGCGGTGGTCTTCTTTCAGCATGGGGATCAAGGTGTCGCGAACCGAGAATTGCGCGCGCGTTACATCGTCCGGGAAATAGAACCCGAGCAGCGCCTTATCCCAACCGGTTCCGGCCTGCTGTACCTTCTGCGGACTCATCTTACTCAGTGTGCCTTTGTAGCGCTCTTTGGTGTCTTCGAATAGGAATTTCATCACATCCCTCCGAAACCTGGGGACAGCCACCATGTTTCCGGATTCCCGGGGAGGATCCCGCTCCGGCGTTGGACGAAACCCGGAAACACGCGGGCTGTCCCCATATTAACGCCGGGCCATCAGCCACACACCCAGCGCCACCAGCGCCAGTGCGATCCACTGCTCGGTGACTAGCGGGCCGTAGTAGGCGTTGGTCTGGTCGTGGGCGCGCACGAACTCCACCAGAAAGCGGGCGCTCGAGTACAGCGCCAGGTAGAGGCCGATGATGGCGCCGCTGCGGTGCGGCCGGGCGATGCGCCAGTAGAGGATCAGGAAGATCAGCGCCTCGGCCAGGGACTCGTAGAGCTGGGTCGGGTGCAGCGGCACACCCAGGGGCACTCCTACCCGCTCGTGGGATATCGGGTTGGTGAAAGTCACCGCCCAGGGCAGATGGGTCGGCGCGCCCCAGCAGCAGCCGGCGGCGAAACAGCCCAGCCGGCCGATGGCGTGCCCCAGCGCCAGGCCGGGCGCAAAGGCGTCGGCCGTCACCAGGCCGGGCAGTTTCTCGCGGCGCATGTAGAGGAACGCCGTCACCAGCGCGAGCACCAGACCGCCATAGAAAATGCCGCCGGCACGAAGCGTCGACAGGGAGAAAAGCTCAGAGGGGTACCGCAAGTAGTACTCGAAGTCGAGGGCAATCAGCAGCAGTTTGGCCCCGATCAGGGCGGCCAGCCCGGCGTAGATCCCAAGGTTGAACACGGCCTCTGCGTCGAGCCCGGCCCGGCGGCCCAGGCGGACGGCCATCCACAGGCCCGCAAGGAATCCCAGGGTCACCAGCAACCCGTAGGTGGGCAGGAAGAAACTCCCGATTTGGAAGAGGTTCGGAAGCATTCAGGTCTTGGGGGCGGGGCGCCGCGACCGGATCAGGTCCAGGATCACCAGCGCGGCCCCGACGGTAATGGCGCAGTCGGCCAGGTTAAAGGCAGGCCAGTGGAGCCCGCCCAAATAGAAGTCCAGGAAATCCGTCACCGTGCCGCTGGCAATGCGGTCGAAGACGTTGCCCAGTGCCCCGCCCAGGATCAGCGAGAGGCCGAGGCGCATCGAGGAGCGGCTCTCGCCCACGCGCCCGCCCGGGTGCCACAGCAGCACGGCAATCAGAATCGCGGCCCCGGCCGTGAGCCCCACCAGGAAAAAGCTGCGCCACTCGGATTGCGCGGCCGAGAACAGGCTGAAGGCCGCGCCCGGGTTCTCGTTGTGGACGATGCTGAAGAACCCGGGAATCACGGTGTAGCTGTCCCCCGCCAGAACCTGCTGCTGGATCAGGTACTTGGTGAGGCGATCCAGAAGGAACACCAGGCCCGCGAGGCCGTAGGCGAGAGCCCTCGAAGCCGCGGCGGAACGGGGACGGTCCATTTAGGTTTTCAGAATCTCCTCGACGGCTGCCACGCAGGGCGGGCAGATCGTCGGCCAGGCCGGATTCGTGCCCACATCGGTCGAATACTTCCAGCAGCGCTCGCACTTGACGCCCGCGGCGCGGCCGATCTCCACCGATAACGCCCCCTCGGGCTGCCTTTCGACGGCCACCTGGGACACGATGAACAATGCCGGCAGCTCCGCGGCGTACTCCTCGAGCAGGGGGTAGAGGTCCGGGGCCGCGCGCAGGCAAACCCGGGCTTCCAGCGGCGCTCCGATGAACTTCTCCTGGCGGGCGGTCTCCAAACTCTTCAGCACGCTTTCGCGTACGGTCATGAGACGCTCCCAGTTCCGGCTGCGATTGCGCGCGGCTTCCCCGAGGCCGGCGGTCAGCTCCTCGGGCTCCGGGAACAGCGCGAGGTGGACGCTCGAGGGCGCTCCGGCGGGCTTCCGCATGTGTTGCCACACCTCTTCGGCAGTGTAGCTCAGCAGCGGGGCGGCCAGGCGGACCAGGGCGTAGTTGATGCGGTAGAGCGCGGTTTGCGCGCTGCGCCGGGCGCGGGACCGCGGCGCGGTGGTGTACAGGCGGTCCTTCAGCACGTCGAAGTAAACCGCGCTGAGCTCGGTCGTGGCGAAATCGTAAATGGCGTGGTAGATGCGGTGGAAGGCCAGTTCCTCGTACCAGCGCCGGCAGTCCCGAACCAGTTGCTCGGCTTGGAGCAGGATCCACCGATCCAGCTCGGGGAGCTCGGCGGTGGGGACGGCGTCCTGGGCTGGGTCGAAATCCCACAGATTGCCCAGCGCGTAGCGAAACGTGTTGCGCAGCTTGCGATAGGCCTCCGAAAGCCGGGTCAGGATGGAGGGCGAGATCACGATATCGTCGGTGAACTCGACCGAAGCCACCCACAGGCGCACGACGTCGGCGCCGAATTGCCGGATGAGTTCCTGCGGCTCGATGAAATTGCCCAGCGACTTGGAGAGCGCGCGGCCCTGCTCGTCGAGGGTGAAGCCGTGGGTGGCGCACTGGCGGTACGGGGCCCGGCCCTTGATGCCTACCCCGACCAGCAGGGAGCTGTGGAACCAGCCCCGGTACTGGTCGCCGCCCTCGACGTACAGGTCGGCCGGCCAGGGCAGGGCGTTGGCTTCGGTGAGCACCGCCAGGTGGCTCGAACCGGATTCGAACCACACGTCGATAATGTCGCTCTCCTTGCGGAATTCCGCGGCCCCGCAGCGCCCGCACCGAGCGTCGGGGCCGGCCAGCTCGGCGGCGGTGCGATCGTACCACACGTCGGCGGTTTCCCGCTCGAACAGCTCCACCACGCGGTCCAGAATCTTGCGGTCGGTGAGCGGCTCGCCGCACTTCTCGCAATAGAACACGATGATGGGGACGCCCCAGGCGCGCTGGCGCGAGATGCACCAGTCGGGCCGGTTGGCGATCATGTTGGAGATGCGCTCCTGGCCCCAGGCCGGCAGCCACTTCACTTCCTTGATGGCTTCGAGCGCGCGCCGCCGCAGCTCGTTGCGGTCCATGCCGATGAACCACTGCTCGGTGGCGCGGAAGATGGTGGGGTGGTGGCAGCGCCAGCAGTGCGGGTAACTATGCTCGAGGGACTCCTGGGCAGCCAGCGCTCCGTTGGCCCGCAGAATCTCGACCACCACCGGGTTGGCGTCCCACACCGTCTTCCCGATGATTCCCTCGGGCAGGCGCCCGGCGGCGCCTTCGGCGTGGAAGAAGCGCCCCGCCGCGTCCACCGGGCAGTAGGTGGCGATGCCGTAGCGCTGACCGGTGAGGTGGTCCTCCTGGCCATGGCCGGGAGCGGTATGCACGGCGCCGGTGCCCTGATCCAGCGTCACGTAGTCCGCAAGCACTCCCACCGAATCGCGCTCGACGAACGGATGGCGGAAGACCGCCCCTTCGAGCCTCGTTCCGGGCATCCGCGCCAGCGCCTGCGGCGCCGTCCAGCCGCACTTGCGCGCCGTTTGGTTCAGCAGATCCGCCGCCACGAGGTATACCGCGCCGTCCGCTTCCGCCGCTACGTACTCGAAGTTGGGATGGAAGGCGATGGCCATGTTGGCCGGGATGGTCCAGGGGGTAGTGGTCCAGATCAGAGCCCAGACGCGGCGGCCGGCGAGCGCGGGGTCCAGCTTGGCCGGGTCGGACACCAGCTCGAACCGCACCCAAACCGACGGGCTGGTGTGGTTCTCGTATTCGACCTCCGCCTCGGCCAGCGCGGTGCGGCACCGGATGCACCAGTTCACCGGCTTGAGGCCCTTGTAGACGTAACCGCGGTCCAGGAACTCGACGAAGGCGCGCGCGATGGCCGCCTCGTAATCGGCGGTCATGGTCAGATAAGGCGCTTCCCAGCGGCCCAGAACGCCCAGGCGGCGGAAATCGTCGCGCTGGATATCGACCCACTTCAGCGCGTATTTGCGGCACTCGGCGCGGATTTCGGAAACGCTCATGCGGGCCTTGCGCGCGCCCAGCTCGTTGTCCACGCGGATCTCGATGGGCAAGCCGTGGCAGTCCCAGCCGGGCACGTAGGGAGCGTCGAAGCCGGCCATGCTCTTGGATTTCACGATGAAATCCTTGAGGACCTTGTTGAACGCGGTGCCGGAGTGAATGCGATTGTTGGCGAAGGGCGGCCCGTCGTGCAGGACGTAAACCGGCCTGCCAGCGCGGTGTTCCCGAATGCGGTGGTAGAGCCGGTCCTCCTCCCAGCGGGCCAGGATCTTCGGCTCGTTCTGCGGCAGGTTGGCCTTCATGGGGAAGTCCGTGCGCGGCAGGTTGACGGTTTTCTTGAGTTCGACGCTGTTCGGCTGCATTTCGGGAATACACCATTATACGTGGCGCGGACACCGAGGACTCAGCCGCCTGCGCGGCTTCGCGCATCTCGACCTGGTACACAAGGCTGTGTATTGTTCAGGCGTGAGGAGCGGCGAGCTGAGAAGGTCGCTCGGGAGCTTGGCCTGACAAAGGAGTAGAAACCACCCATGTTCCAGTACCCAGCGATCTTCGATCCCGACCCCAAGGACGGCAGCTTCACCGTGACCTTTCCGGACTTCGGCTACGGTGTCACCCAGGGGAAAACGCTCGCGGAAGCCGAGGACATGGCGTCCGATCTGCTGACCTGCCTGATGATGGATTGCATGGAGAAGAGGGCGGACTTCCCCAAGCCGAGCAAGCCGCGCGGCAAGAACATCCGCCACGTCTCTCCTCCAGCGCTTCAAGACGCAAAGGCCACTCTCTACGAGGCCCTGCGGACGAGCGGCGTGCGGAAGGCGGAACTGGCCCGGCGTCTCGGTTGCCGCAAGTCGCAAATCGACAGGCTGCTCAGCTTCAAGAACTCGACCCGCATGGAGCACATCGAGGCGGCCTTCCGCGCCCTCGGAATGCGCCTCATTGTTCAAGTCCGCAACGCCGCCTGATCAGCCAGCCAGCGCCTTCGTGCCGGCATCCAGCGTGCGCAGGATCGCCTCGTTGTCGAAGACCGAGCCGCCTCAGGGGCCGCCGCTGACTTCCTGGAGCGCGGCCCACAGACGCGTGTCCGAGGGCAGCGCGGGGTCGGGCGCGAGGCCAGCACCCGCGCACCTTCCTCGGCCCCGAAGAGCGCGCCGTTCGCGCCCACCAGGTTCACCGAGCCCTCGAGCCGGTTGCGGTCGATGAGGATTTCGATGAGGTCGCCGTCCTGGAGTTTGCCCAGCGGCCCGCCGGCGAGGGCTTCCGTGGAAATGTGCCCGATGCAGGCGCCCGTGGAAACGCCGCTGAACCGCGCGTCCGTGAGCACGGCCACGTGCTTGCCGAACTCCAGGTACTTGAGCGCCGCGGTGATCTGGTAAATCTCCTCCATCCCCGCGCCCATCGGGCCGCGCCCCATGAGCACCAGCACGTCGCCGGGCCGGATGCGCCCGTCCTTGATCGCGGCAATCGCTTCCGGTTCGGAGGTGAACACGCGGGCTGTCCCCACATTTCGGTAGGTTCCCCTTGGGAAATGGGGCGGTCGAGGTGAGGCCGCGCTGGCGCGCGGAATCCGGATCCATGATGACCTCGGCGGGATCCACGCCCTCGCGTTCCATGAGCAGTGCCTCAAGCTCTGAGGATGCAGGAAGGACAGCTACTGATGAGCCAAGCCGACCGAGATCGGCTGTTGACGCTGAAGAAAGCCAAGAAGAGACCGATCACGCAGCGCGAGGGTGCTGAAGAGTTAGGTGTCGGCGTTCGGCACGTGAAACGGCTGCTATACGCCCTGAAGAACCAGGGCGACAAGGCCGTGATCCACGGACTGCGCGGCCGGCCCTCGAACCGGAAGATCCCTGAGAGCATCGAGAACGAGGCGGTGAAGATTTTGTCGGCGCCGGTGTACAAGTTCGAAACCGGGCTTGACGATAGCGAGCTTGTAAGATATCATACAACTTTAATGACCAGGGTGCACCTGACCCGCGTGCGGCGCGCCGGCGTGAAGGATCAGGTTTTCGAGCAGCTCCGGGACGGGATCATGGAGCGGACGTGGCCGCCTGGCGCAAAGATCCCCTCGGAGAACGCCCTTGCCGTGGCGCTCGGAGTGAGCCGCGTCTCGATCAGGGAGGCCCTGCAGATGCTGGCGTCCCTCGGGCTGTCGGAGACAAGGCAGGGCGGGGGCACGTACGTGCGCGAATACTCCGGGGAGATCTTCCTCAATCCCCTTCTTCCCATGCTCGCCCTCGACACGCCGGACATCCTCCACGTCCTCGAATACCGGAAGATCGTGGAGAAGGGAATCGTGTCCCTCGTGGTAAAGCGCGCGGGAAAAGCGGAGATAGAGGAGCTGGAATCCGCCTTCCGGGCCATGGAGGGACACAGGAACGACACGCGCGCCTTCGCCCAAGCGGATCTGACCTTCCATCTCGCTTTGGCAAAGGCGACGGGAAACCCTGTCGTCATGAAGGTGAACGCCGTCATCACGGACGTCCTGAAGGTCTCGATGTACGGCATCGTGGGCTCGCTCGGCACCAGGGACGGCCTGTACTATCACCGGAGGATCCTGGATGCGATCAAGGCCCGGGACGGACCCCGGGCGGAGTCCCTCATGGAGGAGCACGTCGAGCGTACGATCCGGAGGTTGAAACGCAAGCGTGGCGGGGATCGGAAATCCTGCGCCGGGAGGAAAACGGATGGCAAAGCCTGACGAGATTCGAAGGATAGAAAGGATCGCATGGGACCTCAGGGCCGACGTCGTGAGGATGATCGGTGTCGGCAAGGCGGGACACCTCGGCGGTTCGTGCTCGGTCGCCGAGATCGTGGCGGCCCTGTACTTCGCGAAGATGCGCTTCGATCCCAAAGCGCTGGGGGATCCATGTCGGGACCGCTTTCTCCTCAGCAAGGGGCATTCCGTCCTCATCCAATACGCGGCCCTGGTAGAGCTGGGCGTCATCCCGAGGGAAGAGTTGGGGAAGTTGAAAACCCTCGCGGGCAGACTGCAAGGCCATCCCGACATGATGACCCCCGGGATGGAGGCGGTCACGGGCTCTCTCGGACAGGGACTTTCCATAGGCGTGGGCATGGCGCTCGCCCTGCGGCTGGCGAAAAGCCCTTCCCGGGTGTACGTCGTCATGGGGGACGGCGAGCTTGCCGAAGGCCAGCTCTGGGAAGCGGCAATGGCCGCCTCGCGCTACAGGTTGGATTCCATTACCGGCATCGTGGATCGAAACCGGATCCAGGCCACGGGCCCGACGAAGGAGATCTTCGACATCCCCGACATACCGGAGAAATGGCGGGCGTTCGGATGGAACGCGTTGAGCGTGGACGGTCACGACGTGGGCGCGGTCCTCGACGCCCTGGATGAGGCGGCCGCGAAAAAGGGGGCTCCCACCGTGATCGTGGCGGAAACGATCAAAGGGAAGGGGGTCTCTTTCGCCGAGAATACCGCGGCCTTCCACAACGCTGCCATGACCCAGGAGCAATACGACAAGGCGCTCCTTGAAATCGAAGAATCCGGGAGGAGGCTGCAATGACGTCGCCGAACCTGAGAAGCGCGTATGGGGCCAGCCTTGTCCGGCTGGGGAGAAAGGACGGGCGCGTCGTGGCCCTGGAGGCGGACCTCGGGAAATCCACGCAGTCCGTCATGTTCCAGGCGGAGTTCCCGGACCGGTACTTCCAAATGGGAATCGCGGAACAGAACATGGCCTCCACCGCGGCGGGATTCGCCCTTGCCGGAATGATCCCCTTCATCCACTCCTTTGCCGTGTTCGCCTCCGGGAGGATCTACGATCAGCTCCGCAATTCCGTCTGCATTCCGAACCTCCCCGTCCGGATCTGCGGGTCCAGCGCCGGGCTTTCCGACTTCGGTGATGGAAAGACCCACCAGGGCGTGGAGGACGCCGCCCTCATGCGGGCCCTTCCGAACATGACCGTGCTCTGCCCCGCGGATTCCATCGAGGTTGAGAAGATGATGGACTGCCTCCTGGATTGGAGGGGGCCCGTGTACCTCAGGATAAACAGGAACGATCTCCCCTTCGTGTATCCGCCCGGAGAGCCTTACTCCATAGGCAAGGTGACCATGCTCCGGGACGGGAGCCACGCGGCGATATTCGCCTCGGGGATCATGGTGTCCAAGGCTCTCGAGGCCGCGGCGGCCCTGGCGTCGGAGGGGATCTCGGCGAGGGTGCT